>NZ_LMSJ01000005.1 GCF_001428105.1 Paenibacillus sp. Soil766
CTGAAGATGGGGAACTGACGAAGGAAAGCCGTGTGCGGGAAATCCGCATGCACGGTTTGACGGCTGAAGATGGGGAACTGACGAAGGAAAGCCGTGTGCGGGAAATCCGCATGCACGGTTTGACGGGGAGTCCGAGGGAGTAATCCCTCGTCTTACCCTACTCTATTCAGAGTGGTAGAGATGGTTTCTGTACTGTTTTCTATTGAGAAAGTTGAAATTCCCGTTGTTTAAGTAGGAATTCATGTTTTCCAATCCTTGACATTCAGATAGAATTCATTAAAAAAGGAGGCGTATTCATCAATGAAATTCAAGAAACTGCGTTCAATATGTATGGCACTTTTACTTACACTAATATTCAGTCACGACATTCATGTTTTTGCCACCGAAGAAATGACTTTCAATGCAAGTCATATCGAATCTGATGGAAGTGTTACGTTGACTGCTACAGCTGAAGTTATTGATATGTACGGATTTGAAATCAAGGCTTCTTTTGACGCTACAAAGCTAGAATATTTGAGTGGAAAGGTAGAGATAGCCGATGGGTTTACAGTGGATCAAGGAGCAACTGGCAATGAAGTCATTTTTGCCTACTCTAGAACAGGTCAGAATCCGGGGCTGACAGGGAAGATAAAGCTGGCAACATTCAAATTCAAAGTAAAAAGCAATGCCACAGGAAGTACTGCTGTAACTTGGACATCACTTACGGTGGTTAAAGCAGAGACGTCGACAAAAATTAAAAGTACTCCAAATATTACGACAACATTGATGCTTAACGAGGGTTCATCACAGAACCAACCACCTGGGAATTCCACAACTCCTGGTACAACGCCATCATCTAGTGAATTCAGTACAGATAAAGAAACTGTAAATCTGGCGCCTACACTGATTAACGGAGTAGCAAAGTTCGAAATTAAAGAATCAGCTTTAATAGATATGTTCAAGAAAGGGAAGACAAATGAACATGGCGTGATTCAAGCAGAAATTAATGCGGCATATGTCTCGAGTGCAAATTCATATGAGCTTTCAATGCCATCTTCGTTATTTCAATTGGGTCAAGGTAAGAAACAACTCATAATTCAGACACCGCTTGCAGCCATAACGATTCCAGATAATATGCTGAAATCGCAAGATATAGGAAATGCTGCACAAGTTGAGCTTGTCGTGTCTGCTGTTGACCATACTGTTTTTAATGAATCTGTTCAAAAGGAAATTGGGAATCGACCAGTAATTGAATTTAATATTTTGCTAGATGGTAAACGCCTGAATTGGAAAAATAATGAAGTTGTGGTTAACATAGCTTTTAAATACTCACCAACTCGTGATGAAATGAAGAATCCTGAGCATATCGCAATTTGGTATGTTGACGGCGAGGGTAAAATAATTAAGATTCCTTCGGGCAAGTATGATCTTGCTACTGGGATGATGACCTTCAATACGACTCATTTTAGTTATTATACAGTTGGTTATGAAAGAATTAGTTTTGAAGATTTAGTTGGGTATAGTTGGGCTCGGCAACAAATAGAAGTCATGGCATCGAAAGGTATTATTGAAGGGATCTCGGATTCAAGATTTGAACCGGACGGATCAATTAGTCGAGGGGACTTCATATTACTTCTCACTAAAACGTTAGGACTAACAGCTGATGTTAAAAGTAACTTTAATGATATTCCTACGAACGCGTACTATGCTGAAGCTGCTGGGGTTGCCAAAACGATCGGTATAGCAGAGGGGGATGATATGGGGGCTCTGCAACCAGATCAACCCATTATTAGGCAGGATTTAATGACTCTCTTATCACGAGCATTAATATTGAAAGGGCAACTCAGCTCAGCCTTGGATTCAGATTTAAGCAAATTTGACGATATGAAGGAAATCACACCTTATGCGCTCAACGCTATTGCAGATTTGGTGAAAAGTGGAATTGTACAAGGGGATGGGACGCATCTTAATCCAAGAGCGGAAACGACTAGAGCAGAAGCTGCTGTATTACTGTATCGTGTGTATACAAATTAGTTGAAAATTACACTTTATTTTCAAAATAGTGGAAATTCCATGTACTTTTAGTAGGATTTCAGGTTTAAATGCAAGTTTAATCTGCGTAGTATTCATGTGGTAACGGATTCAATTAAGAAAGGAGAATGATGTCAATGCTGTAAGCGCTTTAAATTAAGCGCTAAATAAGTACACTTTAGAAAATCAAGTCTAGTAAGGTAATTATGAAACTTAATTTGGAGGTCATGCAATGATAAGTAAAAGCAAGCTGCTAAAATTTTGTTCATTATTCTTAATTGCCAACATATTTTTATCCGTACTTTCTTTGCCAGCGAAGGCTGCCGACACTTCTACTTCTGGTTCGTCAACGCAAACAAACAATAGTTCTGCAATTTTTGAACAACCAGTGATCAACGATACGGTAAGCGCAGCAGGCTTCGTTCATCCTTCTATCGGCTTTAGCAGCGATTCCTTGAGATTAATGCAGCAGAAGATAGCAATAGGTGAAGAACCTTGGGTTAGCGCATTTGAAAGTTTTCGAAACAGCCCTAGTGGATCGCTGGATTATGATATTCGCAACAAAAGCAAGCTGGATCCCTCGAAGCCTGCATACACGAAGGTTGATAATGATGCAAAAGCAAAAGAGGCTAAAGTTGATGCAGCAGCTGCCATCGCAGATGCAGTGATTTGGACGGCGACAGGAGATATTAGATACCGTGCGAAGGCAATGGAAATAATACGTCTGTGGTCCCGGATTGATCCTACTAATCCAGTTGGTTTTACGGATTCTCATATTAGTATCGGTGATGCCATGTCCGACATGGTAAGAGCTGCGGAATTATTACGGTATACCGAATGCGTGGGAGAATGGGGATGGACGGATCAAGACACATCCAATTTTACCAACAATTTTCTTATGGCTTTCTATGACGGTAGTTTTTATCATAGTAACGGAAGATGGATGAATCAACATGGCATTGTAACGCTTGCCTATATGATGGCAGCTATCTTTTCTGACAATATGCCTTGGTATCAAGAGGCGGTAGAATGGGCTACTGTAAACAAAACGGCTACCTATAAAGGGCAGTCTGGTGATATTTTTCATCAAATTCGCTATGTAACACAAAATGAGAGAACTGGGACACCTGTAGCCCCCCATGTACAATTAGTTGAAATGTTTAGGGATATGGGGCATGCTTCTGGAAACCTAGGAGCTCTTTCAAAGATAGCGTATTTAACTGAACTCCAGGGAACTAAGGTGAATCCTGATCCAGTTTCTGCAACGTTTGGTGAGTTAACAAGTGCTTCGAACGGGGTAGGACTATTTGAATTTTTGGATGATCGCCTACTGACGGGTGCTAATCTTTTTTCAAAATATAATTTAGGTTACGAAATCCCTTATACACCTGTTAATATCAGTAATGCAATTATTGGTGATCCTGCACCAACTGGTAACTATGCAGATACAATTACAGATAATGGACGAGGATTAGGGGCCGCTTCCGAGCTCATATATGGATATTATACACATCTGAATAGTGCTCGCTTAAATCCAAGTGATGAACGAATAAAATATCTTAGTCAATCGGTTGATCGTTTGGGAGGATTGGCAACTTTTCCATCCTATGTATTGCTGCAAGGAACAGAAGATCTGTCAACGGGGAAAATCGTTGGTCCACCAAAGCCCTTGAGTCAGCCTACTTATGCAGAATTAAAGTTGGCTTATAGTCGAATGCAAGCTTATGATTTCCTGGGTAGGAGTGCCACGACTAGTACAAATACGTTCCAAGATCAAGATGGATTACGTTCCGTACTATATGATGTTCGATACGCCAATCAATTTACATGGTACGACTTGGACATTAAGGAAAACAGTTTCGATAATATTACTATTAGAGCGGCAAGTAATTCTAGTGTAGGTACGAAGGTTGATGTAATTCTACTGGACAATGTAGCAGGAATTGATCGTTCCAATGTCACTTTAGACAATTTGTCTCAAGGTGAAGTATTGGCAACGCTGCAAGTTCCTAATACCGCATGGTGGACAAATTACGCAACCGTATCCGGTAAGCTTAGCAGACCGATAACTGGAAAGCATTTACTAGCATTTAAATACTATGGTAGTGACAACTGGCTTTCTTATCAAATTGCATTTGATTGGTTTGCACTCTCCAATTCCTACGCAGGTGTTGAAAACAATGTTTCGAATGCGGTACTTTCCGGACCAGCGACACTTGTTTCGGATGGTGTTCAATTAGAAAATGGTGGATCCATCTCGTTTAGTAAAATGGATTTTGACAGCGGTATCAATAGCGCAGAATTTAATGCCAAAACAACGGACTCAAACGGGAAATTGTTGGTATATAGCGATGGGGTGTTAGTGACTACTTACAACTTGACGAATACAAGTGGATCAATGATTAAATTTATTTCAGAAATTATTACTGCTGATATTGCCAAAATTACCGGAATTCATGATATTTCCATTAGATATGAAGGTTCGTCACCAATCGTTTTGAAGACGTTCAGAAATATTGAGCGTAATCGTTTGCTAGGTTCATCAACGACAACAAGCAATGCATTGCAAATTGAAGACCAAGCAGTTTCTATTTCCGGTAGCTTTGAAAGTGGAGTTGACGGATCAATCAAGTATGTAAAAGCTACCAACGGCAGTATTTTTTACTTAAGTCAGGCCGTTCTGCAAGCTGATAGAACGAAGGATAACATCGTTTCTTTCACGGTAAAATCGAATGGAGAGGCTAACCTTAATTTACAAAGAGATCGTACTACGGTGCCATTTGCGACAATTCGGATTCCAGATACGAAGGGGCAGTGGATTAAAGTAAGTACAAACATCTCGAGCAAATATGTAAATCCTGACGACTATCCGACAAACCTTAAAAGTGTTTTTATTTCAATGAGTTCAGCAATTCCAAATACTGAATTACTGTTAGATAAATTGGAGCTTGATCCCGTACAGGTTCCTCCGACCATTAAGCTGTTAACGGCTAAGGGCGACGAGATACAGTCAATTATGACTTATGAACATGGCAGCAATTTTGATTTGCAAGTTGCAATCCAAGATCCGGATTCGGTTAATGTCATGGTATCTGCCGACCAGAAAGATTTTATGGAAAACAATTTAATGGGAAAAGGCGGAGGAACACTTACCATAAAACCCGCTGCACTTGCACAGGGAGAATATTCGTTTCATATTTATGCGCAGGATGATACTGGAAACTATGTTGATAAAGAAGTCAAACTGATTATCTATTCACAGCAGGAAAATCATGCGCCTGTGGGCTTAACGGTAAACGTAACAGGTGCGACGAGTACGGATCTGCAATGGTCTCCAGTCAAGGGAGCAAGCTATTATGCCATTTATCGAATGGATATGTCTATTGGCAGCTACGTTAAAGTAGCGGATTCCAATGCGACAACATATTCCGATACGAGCATGAGCCCAAATACTACTTATAAATACAAGGTAACGGCTGGCGGAGTGTTTGGGGAAACCACTTCAAGTGATGCAGTAACCGTAACCACGCTTTCAAAGATTGTCATTACTCCTTCGATGGTTAAGGCATCGACACTTACTTGGCCTACTACTGGAACTCCAGAATCAAATGGTTGGCTCGCTTTCGACGGTAATACAACGACTGCAACAGATACAACAACTAATCCGAGTTGGATAGTGATTGATTTGGGTGCAGGAAACGAACAAGTTGTAGGTGCGATGAGGTTCTACCCAAGAAGTTCCAATATTAGCAGAATAAACGCTGCTGTCATTCAAGGTTCGAATGATGGAACAACTTTCGTTGATTTGTATACGATTAATAACATCACTGCTGCTAAATGGTATTTTGCTCCGATAAGCAACAGCGCGTCTTATCGTTATATTCGATTTTATACTCCGAAAGGCAATGCTAATGTTGCGGAGTTGGAGTTCTTCAAGAAGCTGAAGCCTGCCGCTCCAGATGGTATTCAGGCAGTTGCAGGTAACGCTCAGGTCCAACTTAATTGGCAGGGGGTTACAAATGCCGTTTATTATACGGTAAATAGAAGCTTGTCTTTTGACGGATCTTTCAGTGCAGTACAGACAAATATTGAGGGAACTAGCTTCACGGACACAAACCTTACAAATACTGAAACATACTATTATGTAGTTACAGCATCGAATACTCAAGGTGAGAGTATTAGCTCTGCCAAAGTCGATGCAACACCATATGTTGCGGCTACTTCACTTTCAGTAACAGGAGCAGGGGGTTCTACAGCTATTTCGACCGTTGGCGGTACACTTCAACTGAATGCATTTATTCTACCTTCAGGTACAACATATCCTACCGTCAGCTGGGCCGTATATGACGTTGGTGGTGTTGCAGCAACAGATAAGGCAACGATACAGCTTAATGGGTTACTTACAGCTTTGAAGAATGGCGTTGTTAAAGTTACCGCAACAGTTCAGGATGGCTCTGGCACTCAAGGAAGTGCATTTATTGTTATTAATGGACAGTCCCCAGTCACAAGCTCAACTGTTTCAGCTGTTATAACAGCACCAAGCTCTGTGGTAGGAACGGAGGCATTTCATTCCTCAATCGGTTTTAGCAATGTTAGTAACGCTGTGTATGGGGTAGATCTTAAAATTACCTATAATTCAGACGCATTACAATTTGAATCAGCTCAATCTTTAAAGAGCGGATTTACGCTTGTAAGTGCAAACAATGATATCCCCGGGAAGATACGGATTTTAGCTGTCAGTACTTCTGCTGCAGGGGCAATTTCCGTAAATTCCGATATTATTCAGTTGAATTGGATTGCAAAACAAGTACCTTCGACTACAGCTGCACCAATCAATTTGACGCAAGTGCTTCTCTCTGATGGAAGCGGAGCATTGATGACGGCTGAAGCATCTAGCCAGCAATTGGCTGTTATTTTTGTGAATAGAGTTGCACTCGCTAGTGCGATTCAAAACGCAAATAACGAATATATTCATGCAGTAGAAGGAAATCAAATTGGTCAATATCAAACTGGTGCCATGCTTACATTGAATTCTGCCATTCAAGCAGCCAATAGTGTTAATTCGAACAGCTTGGCGTCACAGCTTGAAGTCGATGCAGCGGCAAATTCATTAAACCTTGCATTAAATGAGTTCCACAGTAAGCTAATTACGATTGGAATGCTAGGTGACTTCAATAGCAATGGTAAAGTTGACATCGGAGATTTAGCTTTAATGGCACTTCAATATGGAATTACATCGATAAGTCAGACCTGGAATGATGTTAAAAAGTTTGATGTAGACGGTGATAATATCATTGATATTGCGGATCTTGTTTTTGTTGCTAAGTTGATTCAATAAACGCAAACTATTGCTTGCGAAGTAGTAAGTAGTTTACTAGTTGGTGGACCAGCTACAAACAATAATTAAATGAAAAGGGCTAAGCGAGCGCGCTTAGCTCTTAAACAATTTAATAAACGGTAGAACGAGCATATTCCTTTAAATTATGTGTTTGTATAATAATTTAACAAAGTAGGAATTAACCTGTATGTCGATAGGATGTTGCCTTTAACACCTCGTTCTTCATGATTATAGTTAGAGAATGAGAATCGAAAATAGAATGGAGAATGATATTATGCAATCTATTCTTCAAGAAAAAATTGAATCGTTACGTTTTGAAATGATAAATCAAGCTTTAATAAACGGAAGTCTTACACATGAAAAAGTAATTTCAGTAAGTCAGTTGTTAGACCGATACATTTTGTTATATCAAAAACTTATTTTAGAACAAGCGAAATTGAAGTTTATTAGTTAAGACTACCTATGAGTATTAACTTCAGGAGGGGAGTTTTTTCTCGTCCTTATAAATAAAGTGGGATTTCGCCTGTAAGTCGATAGGATATTGCCTTCATCATCTATCAATTCGTGACTATAGTTAGGAATGAGCATTGAAAAATGATAATGAGGTAATAACAGATGACGAAAGATCCGGGACATAAAGAAAAGCTGCAGAACTTAATCAACCGAGCTGAATACTTAATTAAAACGAGAGGTCGCTTCTTCACAGAAGGGGCCAAATTGGCGATTCACGATATGATTCAAAACGCTTGCATGACGTTAGAGGACACGTACCAACTTCCTTTTGTGAGAAGCCGCAGATTCTATTCGCCTAGAGAAGATGAAGCAGTTCACTTTGCGACGAGACGTTTTACGATGACGCCGAGCTACAAAGACGATGAAAATGAGTATACGTACTATGGCTTGGAGCCAGCATTAGCGTGGTTTGAGAAGCAAGATATGATGATTGGTGGTCGAGCAAGTCTTCTGACGAAATCAGATTTACTGATAGGTAAAACGGAGGAAATACTGAGCACTGCCGTTATCGGGACTGAGATTGGTAATTACTCGGCAGCTGCCTGTAAAGAAGTAACGTACGCTATTGAACAGATAAAGAAGGCGATTACAAGGTCTATCGGCAGTGATGAAGAACTCGCTCTGGCAATTGTAGCAGGGTTCAATGCTTTAAGAAGTTTCCGTTTCTCGAGAGTGCTAAGGACGGATGTGGATCCCTCCGCTACTTTATATGTAACTCAAGAAGGTTTGGAAGGGATTATAGATAACACGAAAAATGATCCTCTAGTGAAGCAACAGTATAACGAGATCGTTTCAATTGCGGATCGATATAGTTTGCCATATATAGAGAAGACTTCTCAACTAATGGCGGAAGAATGGGATTACAACGAAATTAATAAGGAGTTCTATCTTTGGAGTAACACAGATAAAATCATTAATTTCATAGCTCCAGATCAAGCAGTTACAGCATCACTCGCCTTTGTTCTTCCAGCCGTGGAGAATGAGCAGGATGGTTTTGGACATGTATGGATTGATGATCTTAAGCTTGAATCGGCGAGTGGAAATAACCCCGTGATTATAAATAGCAGCTTTGACGAAGGGGTTGGATCACCAGACCATTGGTCACCAATTGCACGTAGTGGAAAACCCCACATGAAATGGGAGGGAGAGTATCCATATTGCGGTGGAGGGGACCGTATTTACTCTAAGCAGTCAATTGAAGGTAAGGATCATGGTCTCAAGCATCATTCCCTGTACATTGGTAATCCTACCAGCAGTGATGAAGGGTCTTGGCAGTATGATAGTGACATTATTATCGTAAGTGGTAGTAGGTACACGATCTCTTTTGCCGCTAAGATTGAAGGGAAGTTTAAACAAGGTTTGAAGTTAATTCTAGTATTTAAAGATGTCGATGGTTGTGAACTCGATACGTTTGAGTATGATTTTAACCGGAAATCGTCTTTACCAAATTCATGCTTTCTTTTGACTATGCAGTGTGACGCCATTCAATATGCTTTTACTAAGGAGATGGTCTATGCCCTGAAAGCCAAAAAGGAGATTCTGTATACCCTGCATGATTTCTGTCAGGGTGCGGAGCACTGGCTGATTAAACAATTACGTCCAGATGGCAGTGATAGCTTCGGGGCTGTGCAAGGCGGAAGAGTACTGTGTTCCACTGCAGTAACGTATTCAATGATTAAAAATGCTGGGGTGTTCACCGAAGAGGAGAAAGCCAAATTTTACGCGATGGTTGAGTACCTCATGCGATACATGTTGGATTTACGTGACAGAACCGAACTCACACCGGAAGAAGCACAGCGTTCTTGTAGTAATTGGCAAACAGACATGTGCGCGGGAGCTGCATATATGATGTTAGTATTGGATGATTTCCCCAATCGAAAAGCATGGTTGTATAACGCGAATATGGTGCTCCGATCTCAATTGGAATGGAATGTGAATTCCGACCACTCTTGGCCAGAATCCATCCGATACCATCATGCAGCACTGGAACGATTTAGCGGCTATGCCAAGGTATTGGAAAATGTGACTGGGGACAACTGGTTTGCAACTACACCGCTAGCAGGCATGTTTGGTTTCAGTCTAGAAATGCAGACTCCGGGGTATACCTTTTTTGAGGGACGGATTGGAACCCCTCCGTTTGGTGACCATGCCTTGGGTGGAGGTTCGGAATTCAGTGTTTTTGGCACGTATATGACGGATATTGCGAAAATCAATCAGACATTAGCAAGCAACATGCATCATACATGGCAGTTGGCAGGCAAGCCTTACAAACATTACTGGGGGGAAGCTATTGCTTTTGAAAATCTGCTGGGTAAAGGCACGTCATATAAGCCATCCTCTCCACTTAGCCTGACTTCAACGCAAGATTATAGAGATGCTGGCATCACGATTTTCAGAAAAGGTTTTGGAGAGTCTCATCAAAGCTATTTTGCAATCATGTCCAGCCCCGCGCCGATCGGTCATGGTCATTTGGATCAAGGTTCTTTCATTATTTATAAAAATTCAGTGCCTATCGTCATGGATTCGGGCATCCAGGGTTATTTCAACTCCAGTACAAATTGGCACCTTAGTTCGTATTCTCACGCTTGCTTGCAATTCGCTACGAAACAAAGTGCTATTCAGAAACAAGGGAACGGATATATCAACCTTTCAGCAGGAACGTACAGCTTGGAGCGTGGTTGGGTTGATGTTCCTAAAACAAGTAGAGTTTTAGAATGCGAAATTGGCACTAATTTGGAAACCATTACGATTGAGATTATGAATCCTGAAGGTACTGGCAAGCACATTCGCCAAGTATGGTATTGGAAAGAGTCAGATCTCTATGTGATTCGCGATACTGTTGTAGACTACGATGGCCAAGTATTATTTAGCTTACCAGTTGTTTCCCATCATTCCGTAATAGAAGAAAAGCGGGTCTACTCGAAGGGCGTATATGGTGTTGATTTAGAGACAGTTTTCATCTCAAAAGTGAAGGATGTCTGGCTGGAAAAAGGACGATCTACGCCAATTTGCGAGAATGAACATGAATCAGATGTCTGCATGATGGATTACATTAGAGCGACCGCCGATGCTAAGGATGGTTTTCTAACGCTGCTCTATCCCAAGAACAGAGAAGCTCGAAGGCTCCAAGTATCAAGTGAAGACGGACTTACACTGCGCATTACTGTGGAGGATAAGATAATCGTATGGTCATCACCAAAATCATCCTATCAAGAGGAGTAAAAACATGCTAAACGTAAATGATCAACAATGGTTAAACTCGGTTATCGATAAAATTTCATCAAAGATGAACTGGGTAAGCGAGAAATCGAAGCATAAAATTCCTTATACAACGATAAATGGAACACATGATGATCGTTCAGTAGATAACCCTTCAGGGACGATAGATAACGGTATTAATTGGTGGACGAATGGTTTCTGGGGCGGGATGATGTGGTTAATGTATCATGAAACCGGCAATGAAAAGTACCAAGATATTGCACGAATTTCAGAAGAGAAGCTCGATAAATGCTTCCAGGATTTCGAAGGGCTGCATCACGATGTAGGGTTTATGTGGTTACCTACCGCCGTGGCTAATTATAAAGTTACAGGTAACCCTGAATCTAGGAAAAGAGCCATGCATGCCGCCAATTTACTTGCTGGTCGTTTTAATTTAGCAGGCGGCTTTATTCGTGCATGGAATGACATTAAGGGAGTAGATACGCGTGGTTGGGCTATAGTGGATTGCATGTTCAATATTCCACTCTTGTATTGGGCAACGGAGGAAAGTGGTGATCCTCGCTTTATGCAAATCGCAATGAAACATGCGGATACAGCTATGACAGCCTTTGTCAGACCGGATGGTTCCGTCAATCACATCGTTGAATTTGATCCTTTTATTGGTGGTGTGGTAAGAACTCACGGCGGACAGGGATATGAAGATGGCTCGTCATGGACAAGAGGCCAGACTTGGGCGCTTTATGGATTTATGATGAGTTATAAGCATACGCAAAAAGAAGACTATCTGCATACAGCGAAGCGAATCGCGCATTATTTTATAGCAAATACACCTGAGAACGGAATTATCCCTGTTGATTTCAGACAGCCCAAGGAGCCGGCTTATGAAGATTCAACAGCTGCAGCAATTGCCGCTTGCGGATTGATTGAGATTGCGAAGGCTGTTGATTCATGTGAAAGTGATCTCTATTTAAATGCTGCATTGAAATTGTTGAAAGTGTTAGATGAAAACCGCTGTGACTGGACAACAGACTCCGATTGTATCTTGTTAAACGGCTCTGAAGCCTATCATCGTAATAACCATCATAGCGCTATTATTTACGGGGATTATTATTTGCTGGAGGCAATATTCAAGTTAAAAGGAAATGATTTGTACTTGTGGTAAGGTAGATGAAGTGACGGGGAGCACAAGAATGAAAGCCGGGGCGTAAGGTGATTAGGGGAAGGAAAGTATGTAAATCCCATCCTGAGTTCAGACTATAGTGGCCCTGAAATAATACGTGTTGGGGATACGTATTATATGATCTGATCCACCTTTCAGATGTTTCCTGGTATGACTTTTCTCTCATCCACAATCTTCTTACCTGGAAAAAGATTGGAACGGTTATAGTTAATATATAGTTAGTTAGATTCTAAACTTGGCCGTGAACATATGGGAGGATATGGAGATTGGAGTATACGCGGCCTCCATTCATTATTATAGTGACTAAAATAGGAAAAACATATCATATTAGTATAAAACACTGCCGTAATTGGCAGTGTTTTTACGTTGCTTGTTGTTCACATCCTCAAAAAATTCGATAATACGGGTGAAGTTTGAGAATTAATTTAAGCAATTTATATGTAATCTTAAACTATAGATCATCCGTTCATTTGTGAGTATCGATGACTTTTGACTTATATGTATATAATTTTGTCTGAATGGGAATATTGAATTCTGTTATGCCCAAATAATAGTAAGGAAGATTGAATTTGAAAAAAAAGTATTGAATAACAATCCCAAAAGATTACCAATTCGTCCTAGTCCTCGTGATGATGAAAGTTTAGTAAGCTATATTTATCGATTAGCTTATGCAAACTATTACGATGATGTTTCCATTGTATACGACTTACTAGGAATTGATATTAATAAAATACGTACACATGGATTTCAACTTGGAAATGAAAAGATTGATACATCAATTCTCTCGGGAATCACTGGAATTGATCAAATTGTTTTTGATAGCTTATCGTTGAATATTAAAAATTCCAACTCAGTGATTCAAAATACAATTGATCAATTTGTAATTAGAAATATAAAAAAACAGTTTTGTCCATTGTGTTTAAAAGAGAGTATCTATTATAGGGAAATTTGGGATATAAATATTTATACAAGATGTCATATTCATAATTGTTTATTAATGTGCAGATGTATCCAGTGTAACAGACATTTAACAAACCAAGATATATTAAGAGGATTATGCAAGTGTGGATACTTAATATCGGGTAATTTAATTGTAGGGTGTGATAATTCTCATTTAGCACAACTAATCTCTAGTAAAATAAAAAAATCTGGTATGGGTAATAGGATCACTTATATAATTGCAGAAGAATTTGAGAAGTTAGAGATTGATTTAATATTATTCTTAATAATATTTTTATCAATAAAAATTTCACATGGTTTTTATAATAGAAGAATTGCATTTACTGAATCTAGTGATGTTCATTATAACGATAAAGTTGTAAATGAAGCATTCGGTATTTTTACTAATTGGCCGCAATCATTTTATAATTTTTTGAACGAATTCAGGGAAATACCTAAGAAAGATCAGTTGTTAAACGGTATAAAAAAAGATTTTGGACGATTTCATTATGAAATAAAGAAACTAAGTCAAATTCCTAGCTTTAGATTCATAACAGATGAATATCAGAATTATCTACAATACATCTGGGATGGGAGAGCAGAACTAAGAGATTTTAAAGCAAATGTAAGCAACGGATATATCACTGAGTCTCAAGCAAGTCAATTGCTTGGAATGAAAAAGAGTTCAATAGATTTCGAGTTACTAATTAGTAGTGGATTAATTGCAGGTGAAATTATCTGCAAACCATCTAAAAATATTATATTAATTGATAAGCAGTCTTTAGATTACTATATTCAGCAAAATCCTAGATTTAATAAAGATAAATTAGAAGCAGATATTGCTATGAAACAAGGATATATAAATATTTCTGATGCTGCGGAAATATTACAAATTTCAATCAGATCTGTATTAAAGATAACAAGAGAGAATAGAGTAAAACGAGGGCATAGTTACTATATTAAAAAAGACTTTATAGTAATGCTAGAGGAGTTAATTATTCATAGAAGTAAAGTATTTAATAATGAGCTTTCTTTAATATTGTTATATCAATCGCAAAAGTATTTCAATAGAGTAACCAAAGGAACTTTAATTGACTACTACAAGTTTTTATTTAAATCTGCAATACAAGTGTATATAAAACCGGGGAAACTGGGGCTAAATAAATTGTATTTCGATAAACAACAGTTAACTCAAGCAATAGAAAGTTTTGTGTATCTTGAAAAGGAAGTCACTTAGAATTAGATATGTTATTTACTCAACGTTCACTGACTGTCAAATCTTTGTGTGAATTCTTTTAAAAGACTCCTCCCTCGAGGATGTTTGGAAGAATTATCAATTCAATGAAAGTTATATCTTTATTTTAGTATTGAAAAAGCTTATATTTACGTTTGTTTTAAAAGTTTTTACCAGATCAAAAATCCACGAAAAGATTCTTCGAAAAATGAGATATAAAAAGAAACAAGCAAACTTAGAACCTAGTAGCTCTCTACGTAAGATATGATGCACATAGTTGCAGGAACCGGATATCAGGTATCTCGTCAAGGGATAAATTATTTCTGGTTAAGCCATTTCATCCGATTAAGCTAAAACCGTTATTGAAATACCTCTTATTGGTATTTCAATAACGGCTTTTTAGTTTCACTGAACTAGGTTCGAATCCATACAAGTAAACGTATCTCCGATACATACATAAATGCCGGTTCGCTGGAGAAGAACACCATTGCGTCATTTCATCTTACAATAGCCTTATGCAATGACAAAATATAGTACAGAATGCGCCAAAACTTAAGTACTAATAGATGAAAACAGTGATTAAAAAACGACAAAACAAGTTACAATTCACAGAATGAATTTATATGCAATATAATGAATAAAAATACAAAACAAGGTCATTCGGCAATGAATTGTCGTCTGACCTTGTTTTGTTATAAAGGAGGGATGGGATATTAAATGAAAAATTTACCGAATTTAATTGATAAATATCCTGATGAATCGTTAGAAGGGTTTCTGTGCAGATTTGCTCTGGCTAATCATCGAGAAGTTAAAGATTTGGAGTAGTTGGTAAATTAGCACGTATTCTGGTTGGTTTGGCTCAACGAGGAGAGTCTTTTTCTCCTGACAAAGCACTCATTCATGATTGTGTAGCAGCTTAAAGTAAATCTATATTACGTAGGTTGCTTCATTCGCAGGATTACAAAGAAAGCACGTAGTACCGATTACCCGTTACTTAAGGGCACTGACCCGCGCGTTGAACTTGATCGGCCTCCACCCCTTGGACAGGTGTAACGAAGGAAGGTAAGGGCATAGACCCGTTGAGATATGGGAGGGTGAACCCCCGGGGGCATTGTGGAGAATGCGTGCAGTAAATGGAATTATGAGGAAATTAAGACTTATCCTCTATTTGCGTATGCCTTCATGGCCGTTCGGTTGTGTCACCACCACTACTAAACCGTTGTATCCTTTTACAAGAGGGATGTAATCCTGCGAATGAGCGAGTAAACGTGAGAAAATCCCTTAATGCCGAGGGAAGTAACGGGCAGTAGAGCTTGGTGGTAGTAAGAATTTCGATAAGGGGTGATTGTGTGAATGTAATTTTAAAAGACTAGTAAACACCACCTTATTAAAATTGTATATGATTTAATTATTCCTCTATGTCCAAAGTAAATCAATCTCTTTCTGGCTGGAAGAAGAGAAACGCGAATCTACGGCCAGGGCTGAAGCATGTTTGCGAAAAGAAGCCTGCAGCCTGCTAGTCAAAGCAGGAGCTGCAGGCTTCTTCTCGTTTTGCTTGGGTCTGGCACATTAGGCGCTGCCCAGTTGACGTAAAAGAGAAATGTTTATGAGCTGATCTTCCCTGCGCGAGCCTCTTTGTGTGCTGCCCGGGAAGCCGCGCCGTAGCGGAAGTAACCGAAGGCCGCGGCCGACATGAGCGCGGCGACGGCGACGCCGGCGGCGCCGATCCAGGTGACGGCGGTCAGCGAAGAGCCTTCCACGACGACGCCGCCGATGCCCGCACCGGCAGCCATAGCTAGCTGCACGACGGAGCTGTTCAGGCTAAGCATGATGCTGGTCGCTTCTGGCGCGAGCGAGATTAGATGGTACTGCTGCGTCGGACCGGACGACCAGGCGGAGAAGGACCAGAGCATTAGCAGAGGGAACATCAGCCCCGGAGAATTGGCTGCGAACGAAATCACGACCAGCCAGGTTGCGTGGAACAGCATGCCGGTCACCAGTGTGCGCTTGAATCCCCAACGGTCGGTGCCGAACCCGCCAAGCTTGGAGCCGATCAGACTGGCAATGCCAAACGCGAGCAGCGCGAAGCTGACGAATTTCTCGCTCATGCCCGTAATATCGAGCAGAAAGGGGGAAATATACGTGTAGGTGATGGAATAGCCGCCTAGCCAGAAGAACGTAATGCTGAGCGCGACGACGATTTTCGGATTTTTGAGCAGTTTCAGTTGGTCGCGCAGCGGTACCGGCTGCTCGCCGTCCGTCTTCGGAATCGTGGAGGCGATGAGCAGCAACGCCAGTAGTCCAAGCAGTCCGATGCCACCGAAAACCACCTTCCAGTCATAGGCGGAAGCGACTAGCCGGCCAAGAGGTACGCCGACGATCAGTGCCGTACTGAAGCCCATAACGAGCGTGGCAATGGCACTGCCCTGCTTCTCCACCGGTGCGAGTTTCGCAGCGACCGTGAGCGCCGTGACAACGAATACGCCGCTGCTGAGCGCTACGATAACGCGAGAAACGATGAGGGCGCCGAAGCCAGAGAACAAGTAGGCTGCGACATTGCCGATGATGAATACCGAGAGCGCGTATAGCATCAGTTTTTTGCGGTCTACTTTGGCAGCGGCCGCCATCAGGAAAGGCGTCCCGAACCCGTATGCAAGGGAGAACACGGTAATCAGTTGGCCTGCTGCTGCGACCGAGACGCCGATATCGTCAGATACTTTATCCAGAATACCGGCAATGATGAATTCGGACGTACCGACGAGAAAGCTGACTAAAGCAAGCATATAAATTTTCAAATTGTAAGACAAACGTTTCAGCTCCTTATCCATTTCTCTCTATATAATATTTTTATATTTCTAAATATATCGAAATATAGGGCAAAAAAAACGGCTACCCCAGTAGATACGGGGCGTACTTTCGCGCGACTTCTTTATTGACGCTGTAATAAATGTACGTTCCGTCTTTGCGAAGCGTGAGCAGGCCGCATTCCGTAAGCTGTTTCAAGTGATGCGACAGCGTGGAACCGGCAACGGACTCGAGTTTGCTGCTGATGTCGGAGCAGCAGAGATTCATCTCTTCCGTAAGAAGCATCGCTATTTTGATCCGGGTCGGCTCTCCGAGTGCTTTGTAGACTTTCACTGCCTGTTTGACTTCCTCGTTATCCTCGACCATGGGTTCTCACCGCCTTTTCATATGTATTTCGAAAACTATAGAAACAAGAGTAACACAACTAGGCAGCCGTTGTAAATGGGCGATTTGACGAATGGATGGGGTTAGACTCTGAAGTAGAGTTGATAGCTGGATAGGTAATCGGTTGCCGCGGTTTGTTACGTTAACGGAAAACGATAGCGAAACAGCGGTTGCTTCGGCAACCGTTTTTGTTTTCCCCGCTAACGGGACATGTTTGTTGAATACTATTCATTTAGCGGCAGCTGGTCACCCGATCGGCTGCCGTTGTCTATTTAAGTAACGGGAGTTTAGCCTTGCGGACTTCAACAGTAGGCAGGGGGTTACCTCAAAATGAAGTTGTTTGAATGGTGATAGGCTCATAGGACTTTCACCGCTCGACTATGAGTTAAATTTGAAGCGATAAAGCACAAGTAAATTCCAATATATGGTATAACGAAGAGGGAGTTATACGTTGATGAGAGTATGATTTTATTGAGTGGATAGTGTTGCATTGTTTTGGATTATTTCAACTGTTATCGCATCCATTTTGTTTTTTATAAACTTTGTACCAATTGCAAAGAATCAGGGGACAACATTAAACACAATATTCGGTTCAATTTTGATTGGATTTATTTGTTACTGTATTCTTATGATTTGTGGATAGATAAAGACTAATTTTTAAAGGGAAATTACAATACCAGTTTATGACTAACAGATCATTGTGTGGGATGTACAATAGATTCGGGAGAACGAAGGCTGGAGTCATTCATTTAGATAAAAAAGGGAGTGGTGACATTGAAAAAGTATTTACTTGGTTTAACGTGCGGGATCGCTCTTACCGCAACGACAGCTGTGTATGCTTCAGAAACGATTAATGCGTACTTATTTCCAGTTAAGTATGTATTTAATGGACAAAGTAAAGAACTAGCCAACGAATACACTACTTTAAATTATAACGGTCATGCCTATGTTCCGATTCGTTTTGTGGCAGAAAATATGGGATCTACCGTAGGGTATGATGAAAGTACACAGATAATAAAGATAAATTATAACAACGACGAAAGCCATCCAGTAAATCTTACCGACAATGAAGCAAAAGATATTCTTAAACTGCTCATACCGAAGGCAGTAAAGTTCTATGGAGTGTTTAATGGAACTGGATCGTTCAAAGTCGATAAGACAAAAACGATTCCAGGTGAACCTGATTACGCTCAGGTAATCGACGAAAAGATCACTTCCATTGCGGATTTGAAAAACTGGGTGGAGGAAACTTTCACAAAAGATGTTGCTCAAACGGTATTCTATTCTCGTTACTTGACTCCGGCAGATGGCCGTTTTCTACTTTATAAGGATTATGAAGGGAAGCTTTATAATGACACAGGGAATGGAGGACACGGATGGGCATTTTCTTTCTTAACTGATACCGCAAAGGTAATAAGCCAGATAGATAATGTTGCAGAAGTTGAGTTGGATAGAACACTTTTTAACAATCCGGATAAAAAATTGACCCTAAGAATTGAATATGTAAATGATAAGTGGATGCTGGCATCACGACTTGATTAAATTAAGCACGGATCATTGCGCTAACGAGAGAACGTTTGTCCAATAAACAATAACGGGAGGCTGCCGGCACGATCGGCAGCCTTCACTAACCTAACGGGCAGGATAGTTCCAATATATGGTGTTGTAATGTATAACAACTCTATGAAAATTCTAATTGGAAGCCACGTATTACTATTGCAGACTACTTAGAAATCGATGTTGAATTTATTGTGCTTTGTACATTTTTAAAAGCTGGACCCCTGATGTTAACTCCAACTCCACCAAAACAGCTCATTGATCTACATATAGGAAGCATATGTTTACTGTTCAAAACAGTATCTATAATCGGCAACGAAAGACTTTGCTAAGGACAATAGTTCAACCAAAACAGGGAGCAGCCCGTTGAGGAGCTGCTCCTAGTGCCGTATATTATTTTTTTTTTGTTTATTCCTTACAACTTGTTAACCTTCTCCTTGATTTGTTCCAGCCAATCAGTACGAGTTGCTTCTTCGGAACTCGGTACGGATTCGAAAATCACATGATTCAGCACCTCTAGACCACAATATTCGAAAATGCCTATGTCGGAAGTTAGAATTAAAGCTTTGTCCATGCCACTTGCGGCATATTGGGAATGCGATTTTCCTTGCGTGTTGATAATTATGGCTTTTTTGCCTTTAAGCAGTCCCTTTTGTTCTCCATTTACGTAACGATACGCAAACCCATACGAAAATACTCGTTCAATGTATCCTTTGACGATTGCCGGCAGTCCAGTCCACCATATCGGATAGATAAAGGTAATCACATCCGCCCATATTAGATACTCCTGCTCCTTTTTGATCTCTTCACCTACGCTGCCCAGAATCTCGCTGCTGCTAATGACAGGCTGGAACTCCATCGCGTACAGATCGCGGACGTTGACCTCGTGCCCTTTTTGGCGGAGGCTTTGGACGGTGGTTTCCATTATGGCATGGTTAAAGCTTTCTTTTCTTGGATGGGCATACACGATTAAATGGTTCACAATAACTTCTCCTCTCGTTTTGCGGTATTCCTTCTAGTTACCAAGGCACGACTCCCTGATCATCAAAAAGGCCTACAGTGGGACCGTCATTATAGAACTTTCAATGATGCTGTAAACGGAGGTACTTTCCAGAGCTCCTTACACTAAACCTTCCGTTTGGAGTTTTTCGATCGGGGTCGAAAAAACTATGTAAACTCCCATTAATGGGATTGTCGTATCCGAAAACTGGACATTTATCTTCACAACTGGTGCATTGTTGTTGGGCCTCAATTGAAGTTGTTATTGCTGCTCAAATGATTACCATAGCTGCCGCGTCAATTGGTGATGTTCGGTAAGCTACTAAATCCGCTTTCCGCCCAAAGATCCCCCAATTTTCTTCGAGGACTTCGTGAATAATGATATAGACGGGCATGAGATTAGAAGTACCGAGTTGTTGTCCGAAAATTATGGTAGCTCTTTCGATCAGCCTTTTTTTGGCGTCGCTGTCTAAACCGCCCTCAATTACGAAGATCTGCACGCTGACAACATTCGTTGTCGCTTCTTCTTCTCCCATAAAGATGGTATCCTGATCGTAAAGATTAAAATAGGTCCAAACCGTACTTTTGACGAAGGGTGACTTTGGCAAGGTTTCGCATTCAAGCGCAACATCTGTAAGTTCTCCGACAATTGCTCGCCGTGCCTTCAAATCGAACGCAGCATCAGGTGCGTGAACAATAATCATTGGCATTGTATTTTTCCTTTCCTTAGACAATTTATGAGGCCGCTGCATTTCTTCGCAGCGGCCTCTGACAACTATAAGGAAGGTTCTTTGCTGTCTTTACTAGCGATCAGATGTTCTGACCACCCGATACTTCGATTCTCTGCGCATTAACCCAGCGATTATCGGATCCAAGTAGGCTGGCGACTGCGGGACCAATGTCCTCTGGTACCCCGACTCGACCAAGGGCAGTCATCGCGGCAAATGTGTCATTGTAAGCAGGTATGTCGCGTACAGAACCTCCTAGAAAATCGGTTTCGATTGCTCCAGGTGCAATGGTATTAACGGTGATACCGCGGTGACCCAGCTCTTTTGCCATATAGATAGTGAGAATTTCTACTGCACCCTTAGCTGCAGAGTAGGCTGAGAAGCCGGGATAAGAGACACGAGTAAGGCCTGATGAGAAGTTAACAATACGACCACCATCTGCAAGAAGCGGTAATAGGGCTTGAGTCAAGAAAAACACGCCCTTAACATGCACATTGAACAGGTCGTCGAATTGAGTCTCTGTTGTTTCGACAAAGCTAATCATTTCTCCATGACCGGCATTATTCACCAGATGATTGAAAGTGGTGCTACCCCAAGTAGATTGCAGAGTAGAACCAACCGTCTTAGCAAAGTCAGCGAAGCTGGATGGGTTTGCTATATCAAGTTGTAGAGCGACAGCTTTACGCCCCAGAGCTTCGATCTGAGCAACGACTGATTTTGCTTCTTCTGCTTGGCTACGATAGGTCAAAATGACATCGCCACCATGACGTGCAATACTAATCGCAGTATTACGACCAAGTCCCCGGCTGCCGCCAGTGACGATTGAAATATTTGTCAGTGAAGCTTCATGTACTAAAATTTTCTTTTCCAACTGTATACCATCCTCTCAAAAATTGAAAATTGTTTTTTATTACCTTGCTATCATAAGATATGAAGTTCACTTTAAGTCAAAGGTTTTTTTTGATAAATAATAAGAGTATGATAGAATATAAAATACCTTGATTTAATAATAGTTTTTTTCTTTTATGACATGAAACTAGAAATTCAATTAGTAAAGATTGAAGAATTCACTTGAAGTACACTTTAACAGGAGGCGATGAAAGTTTAGTATGCTGACTATAAAAGAAGTTACTGAAATAACGGAAATAGCCGCTCCCACACTTCGATATTACGAGAAAGAGGGATTGCTCCCACATGTTAAGAGAAACGAAAATGGAAAGCGATTATACGACGAAGAAGATTTAAGCTGGATATACTTTGTTACAGCACTTCGGGCAACAGGAATGCCTATTGCTCAAATTCAGAAATACGTATACTTATACAAAGAAGGGGACTCAACAATTTCAGAACGAAAATTGATGATGCTCTATCATAAAAAAGAAATAGAGAGAAGCATAAGGGATCTCTATTTTAATTTGGATAAAATAAATTATAAGCTTGCTCTATATGATGTTTTAGAATCTCAGATTGAACGAACTAGTATTAAAATTTAGACTCAAACTAAGAATGAGCGGTTAATATTTTCATCCGATTAAACGTTGCCGGTTGCATTGAGGCACTTATTTTTGACATGACAAGAACCGAATTATTCATTTTACAGAAATTCTAACGGTAATTGTTGATTCAAATTGTATTGAACAGTCTGCAGGCTAGCAGGCTGTTCATTTTTTGTAATCTGTCGGACAGATTAGTTTGTCCGTTAAGGAACCAATGTTAACGTGGCTATTACATATTGGATGCCAATCTCTACTTCGTATACTTTAAAGGCGACTGATCATACCTTTTCTTTAGTTATTCGGGGTACTGCGATGTTTTGAGAGTATTCTGTAATGCGTCAAGATGCACATTATTGGATCCGATCCTCAGATAAATACAGCTCTCTTGCAGTCCGAATGAATAGTTTCACCCCGTGCGAGGACTCCTTTAAAGAAGGAACAGCCAGGTGAATCTCTCTAACGGGTTGCGGATCAATTGTCCTGACGCGAACATTAGGCGGTAGTGACGATAGTGACAAAGATGTTCTCGAAACGATCGAGACGCCAAGCCCTTCTTGAATCATACTCAATGCCGTGTTTATGTTGTGGCCGTTATATTTGGCGTGCAAAGTGGTTCCGAATTCTTTGAATAACTCGATAATCGGCGTTACAAATCCACCTTGGCACACAATCATAGGCTCATTATCTAAATCCGTTATATGAATTGTTTGACGACTTTGCAATGGATGATCATCCCGGTGGACCAGACATAATTCATCACGAAAGAAAGGAATCGTCTCAAGTTCGTTGCATGGCGAAATAATCCATCCGACATCGATTATTCTGGATTCTAGCCAATTTTTAATCTCTTCGATTGTCCCTTCAAACAGTTCGAATGTTAGCCCCGGATGTTTCTCCGCAATGATTCGCAATATTTTCGGCAAGAAGTGCGCGGACACAATTGGGAATACACCAACACGAACGGTGCCAACTTCAAATCCTTTTTCAGCGGTAACCTCCTGCTCAACCTTATTAAATCCATTTAAAATCTCTCTGAATATGACAATCAGGCGCGCGCCAATATCGGTAAGATGAATAACCCCGTTTCTTCGTTCCCGTATCATTAGAATGACTCCTAATTCTGATTCAAGTGTAGAGATGGCGCGGCTTACAGCAGGTTGCGACATATGCAGTTGTTCCCCAGCCCTGGTAAAGCTACCGGTCTCGACGATCTTCACAAACAATATGAGTTGAGAAATATTCATAACAAATTTGATATCTCCTTAATGATAATAATGCATTTTATTTATTTTTCGAGGTATTGTACCATAAGTGAACATCATTATACAAAGGGGACTGATAATTCATGCAGCTTTCAAAAGCACATACTTTTTTGCTTTTAACGTTTTTAGTAGCGATGTGGGGGGTGAACTGGCCGTTATCTAAATATGCGCTCGAATTTGCAACACCATTGCTCTTCGCCGGTTTGAGGATCACGATCGGAGGTTTCATTTTGCTTCTGTTCGCTTTACCACGTTATAAATACATTAATTTGAAGGATACTTGGCATATTTACCTGATCTCCGCATTGCTAAATATTATTCTCTTTTTCGGCTTTCAAACGTTTGGACTGAATATGATGCCTGCCGGTATATTTTCGACGATCGTGTTTATGCAACCCGTTTTACTTGGAATCGGAGCTTGGTTGTGGTTGGGTGAATCCATGAACGGTTTCAAAATAGTTGGTCTTATTCTAGGCTTCATAGGAGTTGCTGTTATCAGCATAACTAATGGCTCTAGTAATATTTCGATCCTTGGCATCTTGCTTGGTTTTGCCAGCACAATTACTTGGACATTCGGTACGATTTATATGAAGAAAACATCTACTAAAGTCGATGCGATCTGGTTGACTACTCTTCAGATGATCTTTGGTGGAATTGTATTGTTAGTTGCGGGGACAACCGTTGAGAATTGGACGGATATTATTTGGAATCAGCAATTCATCTCGACATTGTTGATTATTGCGATCTTCTGTACGGCGCTAACCTGGCTTGTTTTCTTTTTGCTTGTCAGATCAGGCGAAGCCGGAAAAATCGGGTCGTTTAACTTTCTGGTTCCACTCATTGCAATAGTGATCAGCGTTTTCTTTTTGGGAGAAACGATTACTACGAAGATGGTGGTGGGACTTGTTCTAATTATCTTAGGGATTGGACTGGTAAATCTCAAAATGAAATCACTGCAAAAGCATAGCAATATGCACAGGGGATAATTAGATGAGACAAATATCAAGAACTTCCTTTAAGTCTCACATTTATTTTAAGATTAATTTTGACCAAGAGATCGGCTGGCGTTTTTCTTAAATTAGCTTGGACTTCAATGGATCTAAAAAAGCGACCGTTATACTCTTTTTATCCATGTGCTGTAAATCTGATAGCATTATAAAAGTGAAGTGCGGTGATTTAGGTTTGGCATTAAAATTTAATATAAGTGATCTTAGGCAGGATGAAGCCTTCTTAACTAAAAGACGACAAATGAGAGGAATAAATGAATGACAATACAACCTAGAAGCCTGAACGTCGAAATAACAAAAAAGGTACAGATTGATTATCTCATTTCTCATCCTGTAGGATATGAAGGCTCAACTCGTGAGTGGGGACTTATTATTTTTTTGCATGGTTGGATATGAGGGGCAAGGAATTATCCCAATTATCGAATTATGGGCTGCTTGAAATAATTAATAAAGGTAAATTACCACTACCGTTTGTAGTTGCAGTTCCTCAATGTCCAAGTGAGTCTTATTGGAACATGGAGCGAGATGCAGTTACTGGTTTGGTAGATGAGCTTATAACTAATCACCGCCTAGATCCAAGACGTATTTATTTAATTGGGTATAGTATGGGGGGATATGGTGTTTGGGATTTAGCTATCCATAATCCGAAAACGTTTGTTGCAATTGTGCCATTGAGTTCAGGCGGACAAGTTTCAAAAGCAGAGCAGCTTAAAAATACTGCAATTTGGACTTTTCATAGAGCCAGAGATGGAATTGTCCCATTAGAACAAATGACAAACATGGTAAGCGCTGTAGAACAGCATCAAGGAAGTGTAAGTCTTACCATATACCCTGATATGGGACATGATATATTGCGAACAACATTGAGCAACCAAGAACTATATACTTGGCTACTTGAACAAAGAAAGTAGAGTGGAACTACTTTAACGAGGAAAAAGCGTTTAACTAATGGATAACGATAGTTTCAATAAAAACACGGAAGCAGCCGATCATTGGGGTCGGCTGCTTCATTACACTAACGGGCAGCATTCCTATTATGTAGAAATACGAGGATTGAAAAATAAAAAGACTCCTTGGTATGATGTTTATGGATCCCAGTTGCTGGCCAGCGACAGATCCAATAACAATATCAAGGAGACTACAACATGCATTCTACTCAAAATGATCGAATTAATCAAATCACTTTTTCTACCTTAATTATCGGAGTCGATATCGCAAAATTTCGACATGTTGCGAGAGCCCAAGACTTCCGCGGGGTCGAGTTCGGGAAGGCACTTACATTTGAAAACAATCGAGAAGGCTTTGAATTATTTGTGAACTGGTTCAGGAAGATTGCGACGGATCAAGGGTTCAAGGACGTCATAGTTGGTATGGAACCAACGGGTCACTACTGGCTAAACCTAGCCCATTTTCTTAAAGAAGAGCAAGTAAAATACGGCGTAGTGAACCCACTACACGTAAAGAAAAGTAAAGAATTAGATGACAATTCCCCAACAAAGAATGACATTAAGGACGCAAAAGTTATCGCACAGTTGGTCAAAGACGGGAGATACGCTGTACCGAGCCTTCCTCAAGGTGTTTATGCCGAACTGAGGGAAGCCATGAAAATTCGCGAGCACCTGACAACTGACCTTTGTGTTGTGCAATTACGTGTCCATAATTGGCTAGATCGGTATTTTCCAGAGTTTCTGACGGTATTTAAGGACTGGGAGTGCAAGTCTGCAATCCAAATGCTAAGCCTTCATCTACTGCCTCATGAGCTTGTTTCTGTGCCAGACGAGACGTTGCTGCAGCATTTAAGAGAGGCTGCAAAGCGCGGGCTTGGTCTAGGTCGAATACAGAGTCTGAAGGCAGCAACCGGCTGTTCTGTTGGCATCAGGCAAGGTTCAGAGTTGGTTAAAATGGAGCTAAAGTTGTTGCTGACACAGTACGAATGGCTTAAGAACAAGCTTGAGGAATTGGAAGCGAAGATCCCTCATGTAAAGCAAGTATTGGCCATGAAAGGAATTGGCCGGGATACGATCGCTGGCTTTTTAGCCGAGGTAGGAGACATTGACCAGTACCGACATCCAAAACAGATTACAAAGCTTGCCGGACTGAATTTGAAAACAAATTCATCCGGCACTCATATAGGACAAACCAGGATCACAAGAGAGGCAGGAAACGCCCTCGTGCTCTGCTTTTTAGAGTGATGATGCCACTAGTCGCTAAAAATACAGCCTTTCGAATCCTACACGAGTATTACACGCAACGACCTGTGAATCCATTAAAGAAGATGCAGTCTCTCATCGCGTTATGTAACAAACTCATACGAATCCTTTTCGGTATCTTGCAGAAGGGCCATGAGTTTAGTGAAGAAAAGATGATCCGGGATATCCCTCGATTTACAACCGAGATACCACACGCAGCTTAATGATCGCTTTTTTATGTTGATGACCAAAGCAGAGCAAGATAACAAGAAGCACGGAAGAGTCGGAAAGGCACTAAACTTACGGACAAAGATCCTGTCGGGCAGCATATCTGACCTCCACCTCATGGATAGGTTGAATGAAGGAATTTGGGAGCGTAGACTCTGCGAGATGTGGGAGGGTTGACCGCCATGAGCACATGTGGAGATCCAAAGGTGCAACCATACATTACCATACCATCCTTTTTTTATATCTGATGGTTTAGGTAGAGAGTTTATTGTTCGTTGGAATATCCATAAATTTCTTTATCTACAACTTCGTACCATTGAAATGTTATCTCCTAAAAAGTATTGATGGTCAAAAACTGAGAAAACGAGAGTATTTAAAAGCAAAGCGTTTCTCCATAGAGGGAGTTTAGCGCGGAAAAACCAAAAGATGCCTCAAGATCAATGGAAGCCTCTTTTGGTTGATAGATCTCCATGTGTGCATGTAGATTTTTGTTGAAAGTATGCATACCTTACTGCGTGTGATAAGAACTTACGAAGCATGCAGACGTACTATCTATGACAGATTACTCTCTAACATAATACCAACTTGTTCCTTCATCACATGAGGGGGATATGGCATTCCGTTCGTAAACCACCACTCTACAATACCCACGTATGCTGGAGCGAAAAACTGAACCATAATGTCCTCGCTTAATCCGCGGTCCTTTCCTTCCTTCAAGTCCCAGCCGTTTCGGATATCGTCGATAACAAACTTTAGGAATCTACTGCGAAAGATAGGGGCTCCTTTTGCTGGCTAACATCGCCGAAAAGAAAGAATAGTTTTTTCAAAGTACTTGAATCCGCTCATAGTTACTTCGTTCGGAGACTCTGGATCGAAAATTGTTTGAAGTTTATGGAAACACTTAGGAAATTCCCTTTCCCGCAGAAATTAGAGACTATATCCGTCTCAGACGTAATTACAAGTTGGAAGGAGCATATATTTCAGGTTTAGTTCTTAATACCTAATCACAAACAAATATATAATTCTTATTTACTAGTTATTGAGTTATTGTTTATAATCAATTTAGAAAAAAACACATCCTTGCATAAGTTTATGTGTTTTTTGAATTGATATAAAATACAATCTTGCTGTAGAACTCTGGCGCTCGTACCAATATTTCAACCTAAAAGCTCGTACAATCAGAGAACATCACCGGAGGTTGATACTGCCATGTTGCTTCGCCGAAAAATTATTATGTACGTTGGGGTGACCACGCTTTGCCTGCTAACGCTTCTATACCTGATTTCGGAGAGGGCGCTACTGCACAATTATGAGCGGATGGAGCTTGATAGTTTGCGTGAAAACATGAAACAAAACCTGCTTTCCTATTTTGATGAATATACCAATCTCGGAGCAATTGCAATCAACTACGCAGGTTGGGACGATACCTACAACTTTATTAATAGATCAGCGATTCCTGCGGACAACGATCCTTATCTTACGGTCAATTATACCGATTCTTTATTTGTATCAAGCCGACTTAATATTACCCTCCTAATGAATGGCCAAAAGCAAATCTATTTTGGAAAAGCTTACGATTATAGCAATAACCGACCTCTCGCCTATCCAAGCTCAATGATTGAGGCATTAATGAAAGCGTATGCATCTTTCTTTGAACAACCGAACTCTTCACTCCGAAAGCAGGGGTTATTGATTGTGGATAATAAGCCGTTAATTGCTGCCTCTTACCCCATTTTAACGAGCAACAATGAAGGGCCTGTTCACGGAACTTTGGTTTTCGCACGCTTCTTGGACGCAAACTACATTCGGTATATTTCCGCAAAAACGGACATCCCTTTGACGATTTCTATTGTGGATCCGTCCTATATCCCACCTGAACAAGCCACCACCATTACGGTGCCAGGAAGCCGGACCTTGCCGTTTTGGACGGAGTCTGATAAATCGGAGATAAAAGGTTTCACCTTACTTTCGGATGTCGACAATAAGCCTGCCATCCTTTTACAGTTCAAAAAGCCGAGAGAATTGTATAAGGAAGCCCAGAAAAGCATTATGTTTTACTTGCTCTATTTCGGACTTTCCGGATTGGTATTCTTTTTCATCATTAGTTATGTTCTTCAGCGAACGATATTTACAAGATTGGACTATACGATCAGCGGGATGAATTTGATCAAGACGAAACAAGATTTTTCGATTCGCATTCTGGAATCCGGCAATGACGAAATTACCCAGTTTGAGAAGTCGTTTAATCACATGATGACGTCGCTCGAAAAATCGCAAAACAAGATTCAATTTCAAGCGAATCATGATAATTTGACGGGGCTCGCTAATCGGAAAGCATTTTTCGAGTACCTTGATAAAATGATTAAACAAAGTCGCAAGCGCCAGTCCCGATTTGCCGTACTATTTATTGATTTGGACCGTTTTAAATTGATCAATGATACGATGGGGCATCATATGGGGGATATGCTTTTGATGGAGGTTACCAATAGATTACGGCTTTGTATGAAGTATGGCGAATTTCTTTGTCGATTGGGTGGGGATGAGTTTTGTATCGTTGTCCATGACGTTTTCGATTCCAAACAAATTGAACAGCTGGCGAAGTTTATTATTGAGAAAATCAACGCGCCCTATGAGCTAAATGGCTATCACTTTACGATTTCCGCCAGTATTGGAATCAGCCTGTATCCGGATCACGGAGCTGATTCGGAAAGCTTGCTGCATCATTCCGATGTGGCTATGCTGGATGTCAAAGAAACCGGTAAAAATAATTACCGCTGGTTCTCGGAATCGATTGAGGAGATAAGGACTAGAAGAACCCTATTGGAGCAATTCTTGAAAAGTGCGATTGACAACAAAGAGCTTACCCTTGTTTATCAACCAAAATGGGATCTCGTGAAGAGTAAAATTGCCGGGGTGGAAGCGCTCCTCAGGTGGAGGAACCAGAAGTTCGGATATGTATCACCCTACGAATTTATTCCAATTGCTGAATCTTCCGGCATTATTAATGAGATAGGCGAATGGATCATGCGATCAGCATGCCGGCAGTATGTAGCTTGGCAAAATCGAATGGAGGACATGTCATTGATCATCGCCATCAATATATCGGGTGTCCAACTACTGCAGCCCAATTTTGTTGAACGGATTCGAGGTGTATTTGAGGAAGAAAAGGTCGAGCCATGCCATTTCGAGCTGGAAGTGACGGAAACTTTTGCGATCGAAAACTTTGAAGAAGTTATTAACATCCTTGTCGAATTACGAAATTTGGGTTTTATGATTTCCATTGATGACTTTGGAGCGGGCTATTCTTCGATGAAATATGTATGTCAACTTCCCATCCAATGTATGAAACTCGATAAAACGCTGATCGATAACCTCGCGGAAAACGTTCGAAGCCAGGTTGTCGTTTCGACATTGATTGAAATGGCACACAGGCTTCAGTTAACCGTGGTTGCAGAGGGGGTTGAGCTGCCTGAGCAGCTTCAGCTTCTGCAAACATACCGATGTGATCAAATTCAAGGGTTTCTTATCAGCAAACCGGTGCCAGCGAATATGATCATCGAGTTGTTGGATAACAAATCGGGTTGTGGTGCAAAACTCTAATTCATTATTACGTAATTGATAATGAAGTATGGGATGGAGCAACTTATTTAGGAAACCAAATTGGATTTATTTAAATGGAAGCAATATGAATCAGCAATCATTTACTAAAAGTGAGATGGTATTTAAAATATAGTTTAAGCTATCGAGACATCGTAGAAATGATGAGCGAGCGGAGTTTAAAGCTATCCATACAACGATCATGAGATGGGTCCATGAATTTGGGCTCGAAATAAATAAACGAATTCGCAGTTATTTGAAACCCTCAAACGATTCGTGCCGCACGGACGAAACCTACATCAAAGTCAAAGGTCAATGGAAGCATTTATATCGAGCAGTTGATTCTATGGGGAATACAATTGATTTTTGTTACCTGAAAATTGTGATTTGCCGACAGTTAAGCGTTTCTTTACAAAGGCTATGTCCTCTCCACATAATCAATTACCTCGCGTGATCACTTTGGATAAAAACCCGGCATATAAGAGGTGTCTAAACTCTGTTGCGATAACCGTAGGGTTTTGGATATGCAAAAATATGTTAGCAATATATAAATGCATCAATGAAATTTTCGGAGTTGTAAAAAGCCTCTGCGCGGTTCTATCGGCCCAGAGGCTTTTTTTTTCGGGAATGGGATCAAGTTCTTGTCAACAAAAACCGTGTCGGTTGTCAAGATCATTGTCCGATTACCGATAAGCAGTAGAATGACCTGTAGCATGCTGAACTAACTGGCCGTTTACGTAGTTACATGAAACGATTGATGGTATTATTTGGGTGACCAAGTTAAAAGGAGGTAAGGGTATGGTGTCCATAAGACCTAGGGTCTGCGCCGCAATAATCAAAGATGAGCGAATATTAATGGTTTTACAAGAGCATGGGGATCGAAGCTTTTGGACACTTCCAGGGGGCGCTGTTGAAGAGGGAGAAACACTTGAAGCGGCGGTACTACGAGAAGTAAATGAGGAAGTAAATCTGAATGGAAAGGTTGAACGCCTTCTCTTTGAAGATACATACACGTATGGTCCTGATTATTGTTTTTTAGTGAACGTTGACGATGAAGAAGAAGCGAAACTTGGTTTTGATCCAGAGTTACCCCGAAATGAACAAGTATTAAAGGACGTGTCGTGGTTTTCGTTAATTGAAAAGAAAGATGATAAGCAAGTAAAGCGAGTAATTCAATGCATTAGTTAACGTTAAGCTAACGGAGAAACGAGAGTGTGGCTGTGCATGTAGAAATAAATTAATATCTAATCAATTCGATGCTGCCGATAAGAAAGCATGTTTGTTTTTATGGACAAGATGTTTATTGAGGGAACAATTTAAAGGAGCGGAAGAGAATATGAAGGCTAAGAAACATGTTAAATTGGATGAACTAGTTGGTGAAATTGAATTGCAAATGGATGATACTTTTACCTTTATAAATACTACAAAAGGGGAAGTTATTACATTAACTAGAGAAGAAATTGGGGCTGCAGAAGATGAAAAGCCACTTGAAAAATTTCCTGAATGGCAAAGGGAGAACATTGAAAAAGCCATTAGCATTGTTGAGGATGAAGACGGGGTTTACATTGACTTCACATTAAGAAATGATTTCAATGAATATGACATCATAGAGGATTTTATTGGGACTCTAGAGGACGAAAATATTCGAGAAGAACTGTATGAAGCTATTCGAGGAAGAGGAGCATTTCGGAGATTTAAAGATGGGATCATAGAACATGGTGTCGATAAGCAATGGTATAACTACAAAGAAAGTAAGATAAAGGAATTAGTAATTGAATGGTGTAAGGAGCAAGATATTGAACTACGCTAACGAGGGAACTATAACGGAGGAGACTGCATCGCGGCAGCTCCTTTTTTTTGTTCATTCAAGTAACTGGGCAGGATAACGTAATATATTGGAGCTTTCCCTTAAAAAGGAAAATAGTGCTAGAGTGTAGAAATCGTTACTTTGCGGATTATTTTAGGAGGAATAGTTATGAGTTTGGAAGTTCAAAAGCTAGTCTCTGATTATTTTAACGGACCATTTAAACATCAATCTGCGTATTCTTTTATTGTTAAAGCTTTGGATGTTGCTTTAATAATTGTCACTGGTAGCTATTCATTTGGAATGTCTAACGAATCGTCTGACCTCGATATTGAATTCTTAATCCCCGATACATCACACACTGCTTTAGTTAAAATGGCTGGCGGGGTCCAACATCTCTGAGTTCACGATGAAACTAATCGTCCTTTAGTGGATATTAAAATTCGATCTTTAACTTGGTTACAAAATCGTTTGAGTGGAAGCGATCCCGAAGTTCTTTGGATATACAAACATGCTATTTGTATTCAGGATCGTGACCAACTTCTTTCGATGCTTCTAGCTGACGCAACTGAGCGATTCCATTCAATAAATTAAGATCTATTACTATAAAGATTTTCGCACTGGAGTAACGATTTCTGCGTCGCGAGAACCATTGGGAAAAAACATAATGATGACCAGAACAATTGAAGCGGCATTGTCTTTACCTTTTCTATCACAGAAAGAACCATATCCTTATCCAAAGTGGCAAAGTATTTGGTTGAAGTCAAGACATAAACAAGGGGAAACTATCGTGTCTCTCTGCGAGCTGTGGTTAACTGGGAAACCGGTGTATGAACAATTAAGGGAAGTAATTAACACGGTATTGATAGATGATGGACATAAGGATTTAATCAAACACTTTTGGCGAAAGATCTGATAATTAGTTGAGCTAACTGGAAACTATAGTTTAGGATCTGCTTCGCGGCAGATCCTATTTTGTTTATTGAAGTAACGGGCAGTTATGCGTGGTGGAACCAACTACAAACATTCAAGTATTGGGCAGAGTTGTTGAGTAAGCTTTTACATAAAAAGGTGATATGATGTCGTTCTGCGAATATAAATTAAGTAGCATTTTTGTTAGAGGAGGACAAGTGAAGATAAATAAAATTTATATACCGCTCGTTGTAGTCTTCATTATTTCGATCATTCTTTTGATATGGTTAATTCAACAAAATAAACCTCTGTATGATCAAATTGAAAAAGTAATTTCAGAATCTGATTCGGGCTATAGTGAATTAATTCATATACATACTGACAGAGAGCGGACAATGGCATTTTATATAAATAATAGGTCAGAATTAGGTGTTGTTTTACTAAAGAAGAAAATTCGTGGATATGAATTAAGTGAATATATGAAAATAAGTCCAATGTTTACAGATCAGGTCTTAAGCTGGCATGGTTCAGAAAATCAAAAATTTAATATTCATATGCTTTATGGAGTTGTTAAAGATCCAGAAATAACTCAGATTCTTTTAATTAGTGAGGGAGATAAGACAGCTCAAATTATTAATAATGGCGAATATTCAATATGGTACTCATTTGTCGAGAACGGTTTGAAGATGCCTATTACTATTCGGGCAACGAATAAAAAAGGTGAAATATTGTATGAAACTGGCGATGTTGGTTTTTTTGGAATTGATTAGAACTCCCCCCTCATTACGAACGAAGGACGTTTGTTCAATACACAGCAATGGGAGGCTGCAGTCACGATCGGCAGCCTTTCGCTCATTTAACGGGCAGATTTGGTCTGAAAGACCTGATCCAGCACAGACTGAAAATGCTGCTTCGCCTGTACACATGTTGTTCAAGGTTTTTGTTGTCTTGTAAGGGGATAGATCGAATAGTTAAAGGAAACTTTTTCCATTTATAATCGTCTATTTATCAGAGGAGTGATTGCTTATGAACAAAGTGAAATCAAATGCAATTTTGATTTGCTTCGGGTTGTGGATATTTGTCATATTAGGGATGTCGACCCAACAGGCTCATGCCGCATTAGTCATAACACTGGTGGAGGAGAAAACGCTGTACGCCGAGCAAGCCGTCAATAGCACCGTTGTCGGTAAACTATCAGCGAATCAGACCGTCGAGGTCATTTTGGAAAATAATATGGAGGGCACTTCCTGGTTTAAAATCAAGACATGGCTAGGGGACTGCTGGATTTATGGCAACGAATCGGTCATGCACGGCAGCTTTTCCGAGGTTGACATGAGTGTGAGCACACTAAAAACGGAAACCTTCTTCGATGCCCCTACCCCTTACCCATACAGCATATACTCCCTCGGAAACGGACAATTGGCGGCACAACCGATTCAAATGACAGGACTGAATGAGTTCTGTTACCTGTTAAGCAACGGTACGCAAATCTGCGAGCCTGGGTGGTACCGAGTCAAGACCTGGCTTGGCGAGAAATGGCTGTATAAACCAAAACTTAAAGAGCTTATCAAAGAAGAGAAGGTTGATCTTACCTTGACCCTGACCGACGAGGAATTGCTTTACGAACAACCTTATCAGGAGAATGTAACGACTATGCTTCAACCGCAGAAGATCAAAGTTGTCAGTCTTTGGGACACGGGAGAGATGGCCTACCGCTTCCGTCCGGTCATATGGTACAAAATAGAAACCGATCAAGGATCTCGGTGGATCTATCCCAGACATCTTACGCTAACTAACGTAAGCAATATCGATAAAAGCGTTGAGCTTCCAACCGGTGCAAAAGGATATGAACATCCAGATTTCGAAGGAGAGTCTTCGTGGGTTGAACCGGGAACGATAAAGGCCTTCGAAGAATGGCTCGGTTGGTTACATGTTAGGACCTCTTCAGGCGCAATATGGGTTAATCCTGAATGGGCCTTAAAAGTAAGACCGATTGGAACCGTTTCGAGCGAGGAATTCGTGAAAATTACAGCAGATACGGCAAGCTACAAAATGCCTGATAGTATGACTGTAGCCCATGACAGCGGGTTCTACGCTCCGCAAGAAGTGCAATGTATCGCCAAGTGGATCGCTCAAAACGGTACTGATTGGTATTTAATCCAAGGTTTTGACGGAGACGTGTGGGTGAAGCCATAACGAAATCCAAACGGGTCTTCAAGCGGAAGCCCAATTCATGTGGAATAGCTTTTCAGTAATCTGATGAGTTACCCGGTCGTTCAACTAATTGGGAACGCTAGTTCAATACATATAGATTAAAACCTCTCATTAGTAGAAAACCTAGATTTATTAGGACTAATGGGAGGTTTTATTTATGAATATAAGTCAATTGTGGAATCTGTATGAGGCCGATAAGCGCATACAGGGATTTAGTATACTAACTCTAAAAGACTACGCCCTGCAGCTTAAAATGCTGGTTAATGAACTTGGAGATATCAACGCTTTGTTAGATCTTTGTTTCGCTTTGCCTACGAAGAAACCTACCTAACATCAAATCCATCTCTAAAATTAAGAGAGCCTAAGATTGAAAAACTTATTCCGATGTTTTTAATCGAGGAAGATGTGATCCATTTGAAGATCTCTTGTCTATCCATGCGGGAACGAGCTCTTCTAGAGTTCCTTTACACTACCGGTTGCCGAGTTGGAGAAGTACAAAAGATAAACATTGAAGATTTGAACTGGGAGAATTGCTCTGCAATCGTTAATGGTAAGGGATCGAAGCAAGAGAAGTGTATTTCACAACCGAGTGCAAGGTCTGGTTGAAAAAGTATCTGGCAAGTCGCAATGACTCCTGTAAAGCCTTGTTTGTAACCGAAACTTATCCTATTCGCAGGATGGCCATTCCCACGATCAGATGGTCAATAAAACGGCTTGCAGATCGGGGAGAGGTCGCAACCAACGTGTACCCTCATCGTTTTCGTCATACTTATGCGTGCCAGTTGCTGGACAACGGAGCACCTTTGGATTTCATTCAAGGCATGCTGGGACATGAGAAGGCATCGACCACTCAAATATACGCACAGCTCCGCGGCGAGCGTAGAAGAGAACTTTATCGTCGATTCTTTTAGGTGTTCTGTGCCATTTTGTAATGATCATATAATATTAGCTGTTAAGGAGCTGCGTGCATGGAATACCAGGAGACAGAAGAGTTTCTTATAAAGAAGTTGCGGAAATACATAGAAGGGTATGTTTATGATGCTGATCTATCGAGTAGCGAGTGTTTGAAAGTGATTGTGGAGATAGTACGTACCTATCCCATCAGTGGGGAGGAAAATGTAAATGATATTTAAGAAAGAAGAGTAGATATATACCACAATAACTAATCATTTAAGCTAAAGGGAGGTTTGTTGAGTATTTCACCGAATAGAAGTAACTAATATGAAATGTTAATTATTGGGGGGATACGAGTGAATACAGAACAATTTACTGAATTAATCGAAAATCTATTTGGTGGACTCCTAAATCAATTTGATTATGGAAAGGAATTTGCACATTACAGCTATGGTCCTGATTCAATTCGTCGAATTGGGTATGCGACAAATATTAATCCCGAACTTATTGAACAAGCCGCACAAAAAAAGTTGATCTTATAGTTACCCACCATGATGCATGGGATTTTGTTTTTGGAATGCAAGAAGAGTGTCATAAACTTCTCGCATCCTATGGAATAAGTCATTTTTTTGTGCATTTGCCATTGGATTATGCTGAATTTGGCACGTGTACTTCATTATTCAAGGCAATTGGTATAAATAATGTTATTCAACAATCAATTGATATCGAGGGTAGGAGTCTGCCTGGTATTGGGGAGTTCGAGTCCCCAATAAGCTTTCAAGAATTAAGTGATCGGGTTAGTACGGTACTAAGTGAAAACATAAAAACGTGGAAACACTCAGAAAAGTTAATAAAAAGAGTGGGGATTATTACAGGGGCAGGAAACTCTACAAAGTGTCTTCGTGATGCCCATAATTCAGAGTGTGATGTCTATATAACTGGTGAGAAAATCTTATACACAATCCAATATGCAAAGTTCATTAAAATGAACCTGATCGTTGGAAGTCACACTTTCACAGAGATTTTTGGTGTGAAGTCCCTGTCTGAAAAAATCAAAGAAAAATACGACTCTCTAGAGATTATTGGACTAGTAGAAGATCATTCTGAATAAATTTATTGTTAAAGTAACGGTGAACTATAGTTGAGGGGCTTGCTTCGCGGCTAGCTCCTCTTCGGTCATTGAACTGGTAGTTTAGTGCAAACAATGCCGACTCCGTGTAGGGCAGGATAATTCAACTTTAACTATTTACTCACTTTCCTTTGTTGGGAATAAATAGCATAATGGAACTATTATGACTTGGCACATTTGTTTTAAGTTTTATAGAAAGTCATATTAGGGAGGAATATTTAGATGTCACACCATGAAAACGAAGAAATGCTAACAGGAGGGAATGTCTCTAACGTATATCGTTCGGCAGATACTGTTCGACGCGATTTAAAGCCAGACAGTACCAAAATTCATAAGCTATTAAATCATTTGGAAAACAAAGGTTTCAGTTATGCACCAAAGTTTTTAGGGATTGATGGAAAAGGTAGAGAGATACTATCATTTATTGAAGGAAAAGCTGGCAATTATCCTTTAAAAGAATACATGTGGTCTAATGATGTTTTAAAAGAAATAGCGAAGATGCTCCGCCTATATCATGATGCTGTGAGTGATTTTCCAATATCAGATGAATGGAAACCAATGGATAATACCCCAAATAACATAGAGATTATCTGTCATAATGATTTTGCCATCTATAATATAATTTTTAATAATGAGAAACCAGTAGGTATTATTGATTTTGATGTTGCTGCTCCTGGTCCAAGACTTTGGGACATAGCTTATACTCTTTACACTTGCGTTCCTTTAAGCAGGCGTTATCATAACGAAACAGGTGAGGCAGTTTATTATAATCCATTACACGATGCCGAACATATAAAACAAAGAGTTCAATTGTTTTTTGAATCCTACGGTATTGATGGGATGGAAGAAGATTATTTGGAGACGGTATTGCTACGTTTAGAGGGATTATGTAAATACATTAAAAGAAAAGCCAGTGAAGGGGACATTGCTTTTCAAAAAATGATAGATGAAGGACACCTTGAACATTATCAAAATGAGATTAAGTTCATTCGAAAATACGGAAATGAGTGGATTTAAGGTTCAACGGAGAGTTGAGTAAATGTTACACGATTGCAATCTTATTTTCATCTGGTATTAATCATTAAAGGTTATAATAAAAACCGACCCCCTTTAAAATATAAACTTAGACCTGCAGCCCGTTGCTGTGGGTCTCTTTTTGTTATTAAACTAAAGGGCAGATTACGCTAATGAGCTGAAGGATAACATGCACTGATCTAGAAATTATTAGGAGTGTGTCACAAAAGACGTACCGCGTTAGCCTTGGTTGCTCTTTGTGATCAATTGCTTTTACGACAACGGGAAGTTTCGAGAATTTTCGATTTAAAAGCTATGCAGTTACTTAAATTATGAATGAAAGAAGGTTTTGAAAATGATACGAGAAATTAAAGAGCAATTCACTGAAGAGATCCTTAAAGAAGCTATAAAGCGATATGACATTAATAATGACACTGTTCGTTTATTGGGCGGTTATGAAAGTTTTGTTTATGAATACCAGAACAATAATGCATTTTTCATATTAAAAATCTCACATACAATTAGAAGATCAAGAAATAATATTCTGGGAGAAATTGCATTTATAAATTTATTGTCGAATACAGGACTGGCAGTTTCAAATGCTGTACCATCGACCATGGGGAATATGGTTGAAGAAATTGCTGTAGAAAATGGTTCGTTTCTAGCCATTTCATACGAAATGTCTCCTGGAAAAGAAGTGTCGGGTGAAGATTGGAATGAATCGCTTTATGAAAAATGGGGCGAATTCCTGGGAAAAATCCACCATGCCACAAAGGATTATGAATGGAGTCATCCTGCGTTTAAACGAAAAGCTTGGGACCTAGAAGTTCAATTAAAGGCGGAGAAATACCTGCGACCTGATGATGAAATGATTTCAATTATAAAAGAAAGATTAACAAAACTTACTTCTCTGACTAAGTCCAAAGATACATACGGTTTGACTCATACTGATTTTCATCAAAGTAATTTTTATCTGCATAACGGAGACATTTATTTATTCGATTTTGATGATTGCGGTTATACGTATTTCATAAACGACATCGGGATTACATTGTGTTATGCACTTTTGTATCCGTTTAAGGAATTTGAAAATAAAGCGGAATATTATAAAATGTTTTTCCGCCATTTTATGAAAGGATATCTGAAGGAAAATACAATTCAAGAAGTAGAAATAGTACATTTACAAGATGCTATTAAACTTCGTTATGCATTGCTGTATATTTATTTTCATCAAGCAAACGATGTGTCAAATTTGGATGAAAAATCATTGAACTGGTTAAAAGAGCTACAACGAGTAGCCGCTTCTGATGACCCTATACTGCCGATTGATTTTGTTCAAGAATTTAAAAATATTTATAATAGTATTCATTAAAAAGTCGAGAACTCGATCCGCGCGGACCTGGTCGTGGGGCGGATGCTAAGATGGGACCATCTGGCGGTGCACTCCCTTTCTAGCGTTAAGCTATCTGGGAACGATAGTTGAAAGTCTGCTACGAAGCAGCCTTTATTACGGGCTGGATAGTTTAATCTTTACAGCGAATAATCGAAGTATCGAAAACTTGTCGGAGGAATCGCTTTTGGATACATTGAGATGGTTTATAACTGAAATTACCGATAATGATTTTGAAGAAGTGAAAAAAATATACGTTAACGAGCAAGTTAGAAAATACCTTGGTGGTGTCATTCCTGAAGAACATACCCGTGCAAAGTTTAATGACACAGTAGCTCGTTCCAATAATTCGGATACGTGCTTTTGGGTTGTTCGGTTAAAAAACAATCAATTTATTGGGTTAGTGTCCTTAGACAAGCATGTTGATGGCGGCATAGAAGTGTCATACGAATTTCTTCCAGCTTGGTGGGGACAAGGGTACGCAACAGAAGTATTAAGCCAGGTTATTAAGTATGCCTTTGAAGAGTTGGGAATTGTTAAACTCCTGGCTGAGACTCAGACTGCCAATCTTAGTTCGTGTAAACTCTTAGAGCGGGTTGGACTGAAGTTAGAAAGGAAAGTCCAGAGATTTGGTGTTGAACAAGGGATTTTTTCTGTTGAAAAGTCGAGTGCATTGACCTAACGGGACACGTTAGCGGAATATGCAGGGAGCAGCCAGCCACACGGCAACTGCTCCCTGCTTTCGTTAAAGTAACGGGAGTAGAACCTGGTTGGCATTACCTGAATTACCCAATTGTGATACTCTGTTAAGAGTATTTGATTGCTTAAAGAGTGGATATAGGATCGGGGGATTATAATGCAAGAAATAATTGATGAGATCGTCCATAATTATTTTGAGGATTCATTTTACGAGATCGAGTCCGTACCATTCGGTTTGACTAATCTAACGAAAATTTTAATACTGAATGACCAAAAATATGTTATTCGAAATTACAACCGTCATACTAAAAATGTAGAGAGTATTAAATTTGAAGCACAAATAACATCGTGTTTGAGTAAACAGAATCTTTCATTTGTCGTGCCCATATTTATAAATACAATTGTCGACGAACAGTTTGTACACTTGTCCGATGGAACATTAGGTGCAATTGTTTCGTTTGTAGAAGGGTCAGTTCCAGAGATAACCAGTATTAAACAAGCTACAGACTTTGGCTCTATTGTAGGGGAAGTTAGTTCAGCTCTAAGTCAATGCAACGTAGATTGCAAATTCGAAGGAGTTCCCTTCACGGAATTTTATAGTCTGCATCCATTAGCAGATTATTATGCTGTTGCATCTTTTATCAAGTCCCCACCCTTTGAAATTTCTCAAACAGCCCTTAATTTTTATAAAGAAATGATCTCTTTTGTAGAGCAAAATAAACTTGAATTGATGGAATTGCCTAAGCAACTAGTTCATCATGATGTATTAATCTACAACTTACTCTCAAAAGAGAATAAAATCCATGGTGTTTTGGATTTTGATTTTACCTCACTTGATATCAGTTTTATGGAATTTGCCATATCTCTTAATCACGTCATACAATTGACAAATGGATCATTGGAAATGACGGAGGCATTCATTAAAGGCTACTCTCAATTCCGAAAATTTACTTATCAAGAAATGAATCAACTGCAACTTTTGACTCAAATTTACCATATTGCTGTACTTCATATTTACATTGGTCAACATTATTCTGGTAATAATATCGAGCAGAACTTCAATTATATCCTAAGCCAATTTCAATCAAGAAATGACTGGCTGAACAAACATCGTTCTTCAATAAAGATACTACTTGAAAATTTCATGAATTGATTTAATTTCTCTACTAGGGATAACGTTAGTAGTTCAATAAAATACAAAAAGAGGCTGCCTCCGCGAAAACGAGTGCAGCCTCATTAAGCTCCCTCAGAGAATAAGGATTTACTCACGAATGCTCGCTCATTCGCAGGATTTCAATATGCATGGTAAATAGGATTTCAGGTGTTTAGGTAGTGTGTGGCAGGTAGTTCCGTTAGAGTGCATGCGGGAACAGAAGGTGCTGAACGTTTTTACAACATCTTCCATAAAAAGGTATACTGCACGCTTCTCTCCACAAGGTCCTTGGGGATTCACTCTCCCAAATCTCGACGGGTCTTTGCCCTCACATTCCTTCGTCCTATCTATCCAAGGTGTGTCTATGCCCTAAAGCGTAAAAATCTCGGTACTCCGTGCTTTCTTTGTGAGATCCTGCGAATGAGCCAATTTACGCGTCAGGGTAACGATATACTTTTTATGCTGCTAACGGTAGTTGTGCTTTATAATCTATGGAGAATGTTTGTCCTTCTTTTGCCATGGCTACTAGCATCCGGGCCAGTTTCCCAATCAGCTTCATCATGGACTGCATTTTCGTCATTCTTTTCACTTCGGTATTGTGCGCATGTATGGCTTGGAACGCTTCATTGAAAGATAACAGGACTTATTGTACGGATTTCCGAACTGTCTGTAACGGCAAGTTTAATAGCCATCCAACAGGAGGGCCATTTCTAAAGCTAAGAACGACTTCCAAGTATTAACATGTAACAATTCACTCCGATTGATTTTTAACTATATTCAATATCGACTCTAACTGATTTAGGTATGCTAAGTAAGCAGCATGCCCTTCGGGAGTACTAACTAAAACCGTATTAGGTCTGCGGCCAAGGAATGTTTTATTTATTTTAATATATCCCGCATCCTCTACTATCTTTGAATGACCAATCTTTTTCAAGGTAGCCTTATTGGATTAGCAATTGGCGATGCCATCGGTACGACCGTCGAGTTTAAGGAACCCAGGACATTTTCGGAAGTCACAGAAATGATTGGCGGAGGTGTATTCGAACTACCGAAAGGTAGCTGGACCGACGACACTTCCATGGCCTTATGCTTGGCTGAAAGCCTGATATTAAAAAAAGGGTTTGATCCGATGGATCAAATGGAGCGGTATTTGAAATGGTATCGTACCGGACATCTAAGTTCAACTGGAGAATGCTTTGACATTGGAAATGCTACCGCTGAGGCTCTTCGAAGGTTCGAACGTACAGGTGAACCATTTAGTGGGTCTGAAAACCGTTACTCAGCGACTTGAGGTGGGGGCTGAAAAAAAAGGTCTCCACCTTCTTTATTTCAACAGAACGAAACGTGTAATTACAGTTGCCGAGTGGGTTAAAAAAGGAATCTAGTAAATACAAAATGCCTGACTTGCTACCTGCTGGTCGGGCATTTTTTATCGCTTTTTCTAATTTGCATTTTTAGATCCCATTCGATTTCTTTTTTGATTGTGTATAGAGACACAGCTTTTAAAATATTTAATGTCATCATGATCGTTCGAGTAAATTATCCGCGTATCATTCCCAACTAAATCAGCTAACACAGAACTAGACATAACGAGCCCTCCCCTAAGTACCTACCCGTCAATCCCTTTTCCGTTGTTCATAAGAGGAAAAGACTGAAGAATATTGGATTTGCGTTACTATTCATATTAAGATATTACCGTCTTTTGATGAATCTTGTAGCAGTATTCTGATGCCCAAAAGCCTGACCGTAGTACAAAACAAAAAAACCTCAAGTCAACTTCATGTCGACGTGAGGGAGGAGAACTAGGTATTTAAAACTTTTCATAGAGATACATTTGTAGTGTTTCTAAAAATGGGGGTAGTTTTAATGTGAATGACTTGAGGTGGCTTGTCAGGATCATTAATCCGTGACAGCAGCAATTCTGCTGCAATAATCCCCATCTCGTCTCTGAAAATGTGGACAGTCGTAAGATGCGGTTCTACAATCTCGGATTCAGGTGAATCGTCAAAACCACAGATCGTAATATCTTCAGGAATCTTTACATGTTTACTTTTTAAAATCTTCATGACATTAATAGCAATAAAGTCATTGGCACAAATAAAAGCGGTGGGGAGCGGCTTCATCTCTTCCAACCTTTTTTCCAGCCATTTGACATCGCATATGAAACGGTCTTCGTCAACAATGCAATAAGGGAGGTTAACTTGCAGATGGGAGCTAACCAGCGCTCGGTTAAAGCCTGCCCATCTTTCATTAAAGCTTTTGCAATGATTATAGTCTCCAACGAAACCTAATTGATTGTGTAGCCCTTTATCGATCAATTTCTTTGTCATGACGAATGTGCTATGTTCATTTTCCATCAAAATCATATCAGAATTCATGTCGGTGTACATCATGTCTGCAGGACCATCTATGAAAATAGCTGGAATATCTAACTGATCAATGAACTGAATATACTTCAGGTCGAATAATTCAATGCAGATAATCGCATCTACTTTGTTTCTATCAAAATTATTGGGAAGAAGGAGAGACTCGATCTCCGTTTCACGTACAATGTGGATCGATAAATTATAACCTTCGGAACTGACCCTTTTCTCAAGTCCGCTTAATAAGGAGGCTCCAAAATGAGAATTGGTGGGTATGCTCGAAGTTAGCAGAGCAATAGTTCCTGTTTTTTTTGTGAGAACGCTATCCGTGTCGACATAGGCAAACTGCTTGTAATTGAGTTCAATCGCCCGCTTTAATACTTTATTTCGCGTTTCAACCGGAATGCTTTCGTTGCCGTTAAGCGCCTTGGAAACTGTATTTCTGGATAACCCTAATGAATCGGCTATGGATTGCACGGTAATTTTTTCTTTGCGCATGATTTACCCCTTTACGAATAGATCTCAGCATCGTTGAATGGGTATTAACATCAGATGAAGGCCTATAGGGTAACTGTATAACAATTCAAAGGAAAGAGCAATAAAAAAATGCAAATGTAAATAAAAATATAATTAAAGGTACATTTGTAATCTTGGATTTGGTGGGGATCGAAAAGTGGTAGCTGTAAACAATTGAACATATTTTGATGTTCAAAATGCACGATTTCATTTATTATTTTTTCATTAAACTTTTATGATACAACAAATCTCGCGAATATTTTTGATGGAAATTGTATAAAATGACTAGAAAAATGAGCGCAAAGTAACCAAATGAACATTTTATTGCGATCAAAAACAATATTTTATTTTGCGAAATTGCATTGGCTAAATTTATTCCAGGGTGTAAATTGTAAACAGAACGAAGAAATGAAAACCCTTTCATTTTTGTTTCAAACTAATGCGTAAAAGTTTAGTGTTCAAATGTAACAATAAAGTTCGGGGCACAGGAGGTTATAACTTGGAACAAGTAGCGAAATTGGTGGTATCTAGCATCAATGTTTATGTCACCCATAAAACCGAACCTTAACATATCGGAAAACACTTTTGAAATTAGTTTGCGATGGTTTTTGGTATAATATTCAATCTGCAATCTTTTTCTCAAGATGTTGCACGAATGGGGTCTACGGTAAAAAAGAAATGGTTTGGATCTACGGGGTCATTTCTACGGCTCATTTGGAAGGTCTTAAGAAATTAAGGGATGATAACAGGAAGACATTTGAATTGTCTGCCGTTTGCGATCTGAGCCTGAATAGAGCGGAGTCTTTCGCCACTGAAGTGGAGAAGCAATTAGGGAAGCGACCCATCGTGTATACGGATTATCGTCACATGCTTGAGAAAGAACATCTGGATGCAGTTTCCGTATTGCTTGATCATGATCTTCATCATAAGGTGACAGAGGATTGCTTTGCATCTGGTGTCAACGTTCAAATGCAAAAGCCCCTTGCAATTTCGCCAATGTTTGGTAGAAAAATGCTGGCTGATGCGAAAAAATATAACAAAGTGTTAACCCTATCAGAACCAAGTGTATTGGGAGCAGGTAACGTCGCTATGGCACGGGCTGTCAAAGACGGTTTGATTGGGGACGTTTATATGATTATGGACTACGCAACAGTTACACTTGGACGAACGTTTTTCGCGGGAACCCCTTGGCGTCATATGAAGGGCCGTGCAGGCACCGGATGGATAAATGACCATGGTATCCATCGAACTCATTTTTTCACAGAGATAAATGGCCCCATCCAAGAAGTATTTGCCTACACACGAATTTTTGAGAAGGAACTGAGTAATGGTGAGAGCACGATATATCCAACTGGAGAAGATACCTCTGTTACAGTATTTCGATTTGAGAATGGAGGTCTGGGTCATTGGATGTGCAGCACAGCAGCTCATGGAGAGAAAGCAGATGGAGTCTGGGTCTATGGAAGTAAAGGTTGCTTGCGGCCAGGTCAATATGCGGTACTTGAAGATAACCGTATCGCTTCCTTATCAGAAATCATTAAGAATTATGCATTTGATGTGGTAGATGACCCCTTTGCCCATTCTTATCTAGAATTATGGGATGCCATTGTAGACCTTAAGCAACCCATTTCGAGCGCAGAGAGAGGTCTCGAAGCATTGAATGGTATGAAGATACAGTTATTAAAGAAATGCAAGTATAAGAGGGCATAATAATTTTATAAGTTAGAAGCAGAGCATTTTGAATGTAGTGTCCCTTTCACTTTGATAAGATTGTGTCAGGAACAACAATAGAGTAATGAGAGGGGCAACATCAAATGAAAAAACTCGGTTTCACAGTCGTAAGCGCTATCGTAGTTGGTGGTTTGTTGGCAGGATGTTCTTCACAAAGTAATAGTGGAAGCGGATCCAGCACATCTTCAACGGCACCAAAGCAAACAGATGCAGCTCTGAAAAAAGAAGAAAAAGTAAAACTCACATTCTGGAGAAACTCGGGGAATGATACGGAGAATGCGGCCTACGATAAATTAGTGGCTTCTTTTATGCAGAAATATCCGAATATTTCCGTGGAAATGACACCGATTCCATACTCGGATTATGATACCAAATTGCGTGTATCCATCGCTTCCGGAAGTCCACCGGACATCATGGCGCTAGATGCACCAACCGTCGGTTCGTATGCCAACGCGGGAGCACTTAAACCATTGACCGCTTACTTCAAAGCAGACGGAAATATGGATGATGTTCCGAAATCAACACTTGCGACCTACACGTATCAAAATGAAATTTACATGGCACCGCTGACGGAATCTTCCATTGCGATGTTCTATAACAAAAAACTTTTCCAAGCGAAAGGCATTCCGCTTCCTTCTAAAAACCCAGATGAGCCTTGGACATGGGATCAAGTATTGGATGCTGCGAAGAAAGTGAATGATCCTGCGAATGGAATCTTCGGTATCGATCCTGCACAAGGCTTTGGCAACGCAGGTGGAACAGCTTACTTCAAATATCCAATTATATGGCAGCTCGGCGGCGAGATCATGAGCCCCGACGGTAAAACGTCCAAAGGCTATCTAGATTCACCACAAACGAAAAAAGCCGTACAGTTCTTCTCCGATTTGTACAACAAAGATAAAGTATCTGCATTGGAGTATCCACCAGATCCGTTCCCGAATTGACGGCTCGTGGTCCTTGGCTAATTTGAAGGAGAAATTCCCTAATTTCAAATTGGGTGAAGACTATGATATTGCCCCATTGCCAAAAGGAACAGCACAAGCAGTAGCCAACGGCAGCTGGGCCCTCGGTATTTCAGGGAAAAGTAAGCATCCAGATGAAGCTTGGAAGTTTATTAACTGGGTAACTGGTGAAGAAGGTCAGAAAACGTATGCAGGAATGACGAAAGATATCCCATCCCGTTATTCATCTGCTAAGGCATTCCCAGAGCTGAATGAGTATCCGAAGAACATCTTCGTTATTCAAAATCAGAAGTACGGCAGACCGCGTCCAATCACGCCGATCTTCCCGCAAATGTCAGATGCTGTGAACAAAATGTTTGAGGATGTTACGATCGGTAAACGGAATATTGACGCATCCATTGCAGATGCCGTTACAACGATTGATAAGGCATATGCCGATGTCCAAGCACAGCAGAAAAAGTAAGTAGCTCCAGACAAAGTGAGACGAATCATTTTTATGATCGTCTCTTTGTCGTTGTTTCCTCTGAAGGTTGAGAGGTATGATGAGTTGATGGTGCTCGTAAGCTAATTTTTTCATACCATAGATAACGGGGGAATATTATGTTTTTTTCATTGAGGAGCCGTCTTATGGCGGTTTTCTCGGCTTTGCTCCTCATCCCTTTTGCCACCTTGGCCTATATTCTTAGTGAGGAAGCAACGAAAACAATCAAGTCTTCCATCGAAGCTTCAACCACACAAACGATTGAGCAGTTCGCTTCACATGTGGGCACGCTGCTTACGCAGGTGGAGGATACGGGCAATCAGGTCGTGAGCAGCCGAATTACGCAGGACTGGTTATCCGTTCACTTGAATCCAGATAGCACGATTCAGGAGAGAGTTCTCACAAAGCAGCGATTACGGGAGTATTTCTCGTCCTATGCGGTGAACAACTCCAGTGGCATTTCCCTTAGTGCATTCGCAGATGACTCCGGTGGCGTGTGGACGCAAGACAGAACATACAAGAACAGCGCGTGGTTTCAGGCTTTTATGACGGAAAATAAGCGTTGGACGACCGCACATAAAGATATCGATCAGTCGGACGAATTCATGCGAGCGCGATCGATTAATAGCTTTCTTTTTCCATTGGTACAGCTTCAGTCGCTCAAAAATATGGGGTACATTAAGGTGAATTATCCGACAACTCTGCTACGTAATGCCATTGAGAAGATTAATGTAGGGAAAACGGGAAAGGTCATTTTGTTGACGCATGAAGGCCAAAGTGTGCTGGATCAAAATTTGACCGAGGATGGAGACATGCTCAAGAAGGGTCTTCAACAAATTGATGCTCGCTTTGATGGAGAGGTTAACGGGATTTTCCCGTTGAAGGCTAAGGGAGAGACGAATCTACTCTTTTTCCGGAAACTGCCTGCACAGGACTGGGTCATTATCGGAAGTGTTCCAGAGGCTGAATTGTACGAAAAAATTACGCACATTCGCCAAACGATGCTTGTCGTTACGCTTGTTTTGCTTATTCTTGCGATATTGACAGCTTTCTGGTTGTCCGCCGGCATTACCAAGCCGCTGAGCGTAATGGGGAAAGCGATGAAACATGTCCAACGCGGTGAGTTTAATCAAGCGCTGCATGTGATGCCGAAGGTCGGTGATGGCCATAGTGAAGTGAACTATGTGACAGGCGTTTTTGAGCAGATGACGCACCGGCTCCGCTTTTTAATCGAGACGGAGTTCGAGACGAACTTACGCAGGAAAAATGCCGAATACAAGGCGCTGCTGCTGCAAATTAATCCTCATTTTTATAATAATACGCTTGAGATTATTAGTGGTCTGGCCGCCATGAAGCGGGAAGATCTCGTGATGGATGCGACGGAAGCATTGGGCAAAATGATGAGATACTCACTTAACCTTGGTAGTGATTTAGTTCGAGTATCCGAGGAAATGGCCTATATTCGGGATTATTTATTCATCCACCATTTGCGACATGAAGACGGATTGCAAGTGGTGATTGAGGAAGATCCCGCGGCAGCGAATTTCATGATCGCCAAATTCATCATTCAACCATTGGTGGAAAATGCGGTTAAGTATAGCTTGGAGAAGGATGGCGTCGCACAGATTACCCTAAGGACGAAGCGGCAGGAGGATAAATTATTGATCTCCGTAAAGGATAATGGCATTGGCATGTCCCCTGACTTAGTACAAAATCTACTCGAAGAGCTCAAGTCAGGAGATTCTGTAGCGATTCTCAGTACCGAAGGGCAGAGCATCGGACTTCGCAATGTGTTATCCCGCTGTCGCCTGAATTATAGTGAGCAATTTGATTTAGAGCTACATTCCAAGCTAGGGGAAGGGACGGAACTGAACCTGATGCTTCCGCTGATAAGGAGCTGACTAACGAGATGTACAGAATCATGCTGGTTGATGATGAGGTCGGTGTTCGAAACAGTATTAAAGCCAAAATAGATTGGGCATCCGCTGGATTCGCAATTGCTTTGGAAGCAGCGAATGGGCTGGAAGCACTGCAGCTTCTGGGGGAGCAACCGCTGCCTGATATTGTCATCACGGATGTTCGCATGCCACAAATGGACGGTATTGCCTTCGTAAATGCTTGTAAGGAAAAGTACCCCGGGCTTCGGATTATCGTACTTTCGGGTTACTCGGATTTTGAATATATGAAGGCCGCGATTCAGCTTGGAGTGAAGGATTATTTGCTCAAGCCGGTGGTTCGGAGCGAACTAACAGCACTACTTGGGAAGTTAGCCGCGGAATTGGAAGAAGATCGAAATCGCATCCGGGAGCAGGACCAAGAGGAAATCAAAAATCACCAACAACTAGGTCTGATGCAGGAGCAGCTCCTGTGGCAGTTGGTGAAGGATGAATGGTTCAGCGTTTCCACAATGAAAGAGCGAATGGTGCAACTGCAGCTGTCAGATCTAGCCATTGATGAGGTGCATGCACAATTTGTGACGGTGGAGATGCGCATTCCGCCAGGACGCTTAGACGATTGGAGCGACCGGAAAGACTTGCTCTACTTGGCTTTTCAGTTGCTTTGCCGGGAGTCTACTCAGAAGTGGGAGTATGTCTATCCCTTTTATGCGATAAGTCACCCTGCAATGATGCATTACTTGATTCTGATTCAAAATGATGAGCATGAACGCTTCATTGCCGACTTCGTGCGCAAACTGAAGCGGGATATCCAAACCTACCTCAAAGTAGATAGTGTACTCGGCATTGGCGAGCACATCAACGGGTTGAAGCAGCTGAAGGATGGCTATGCCTCGAGCATGTTGGCTTGGAGTCAGGGTACAGTCCACTTGGACAAGGCGCAGCCGAATCAGAATATGTTGGCGATGACGCACACCTTCTCACAAGAGGTTGAGAGAAAGCTGATGCAAACGATCGAAAATCTCGATATGCTTGCCTTTACGAAGCAGCTGCACGCCATATTCTCTGCAAATCGAGATACGCCGATGTTTGTATTCACCTTTTTGACGCTGCGTATTATTCTCTTGTTTAACGCGATTGCCAAGAAGTTTGAGCTGGGTGATGCGTCTCTGCAAAGATATCTCTGGAACTGCCAGATGACTGTGAGAGACTACTCTTCTAGGGAACAAGTACTGGAGCAGCTTCATGATATGGCGCAATTGGTCATGGACGAAGTGAGGAAAACGAGGTTCTCCAGCGGACAGCAAATGATGGAAGCCATTCGGAACTATGTGGAGGAAAACTTTTCCTACGAGCTCACGTTGGCCTCGTTGGCTGACATGTTTCACCTCAATGAAACATATTTGTCTGGACTGTTCAAGCAGAACGTCGGTGTTACATTTAGTGACTACGTCACTAGATTGCGTCTGAACAGGGCCTTAGTTTTGCTCAAAGAAAGTGAACTCAAGCTAACGGAAATCGCTACGTTGGTTGGCTACTCTAGCTCGAGCTATTTTAGCACTGCGTTTAAGAAGTTTTATGGTAAAGGGCCGAAGGAATACCGAGAGGAACTACGTTCTGAGAGAAATGTGAAAGAGGCCCCAATGCTATGAAGAGATGAGTTGGGGCTCAATGAAAAATAAATGTGGTCCTATCTAATTCTATTATTTACTTTTTCGACTATACTCTCATTCAACAGATGAGGGTATTTTTTTTATGTGCTGACGAAGTCAACTGTGCACTGTTCTACAAATCATTTTAAAAGACAACTCCCAATGATATTGAAATCATTTGCCCATCTGACTCGGTACAATAACGATACATCAAAATAGACAGCGAACAGAGGGAGGAACCATGCGGAAAAAGGTAGGATTATGGGTGGTCGGTGCGGCTGCGGTCGTACTTCTGGGTTGGGGGGTGACGACTTTGGTAACAGGTGATGGCAAATCGAAGGACTCCGCGGAGGAAACAGCTTTCTCCTATGCGAAGGATCCGACTTATTATACGGAAAAGTTTCGGCCGCAATATCATTTATCACCGGAGTCCGGTAACATGAGCGATCCGAATGGGATGGTGTATTTTGAGGGAGAGTACCATCAGTTTTATCAAAATAGCGGACAATGGGGCCACGCGGTTAGTCGAGATCTCATTCACTGGGAGCACCTTCCGGTTGCTCTGGCGCGGGATTCGCTCGGCGAAATCTGGTCGGGAAGCGCGGTTGTGGATACAAAGGACACAAGTGGGTTCTTTGGCGGCAAAGCGGGCTTGGTCGCAATTTTTACGCATTTTAAAGGCGGCCTTCAGTCGCAAAGCATTGCTTACAGTAGGGATAAAGGCCGGACGTGGACCAAATATGAAGGTAATCCGGTGATTCCGAATCCCGGCTTGAAGGATTTTCGCGATCCCAAAGTGATCTGGCATGAACAGACGAAATCGTGGGTCATGGTGGTATCAGCAGATAACCGTGTTCAATTCTATACCTCTCCGGATTTGAAAACGTGGAAGCTCGCGAGTGAGTTCGGAAGCGATCAGGGCTCGCACGCGGCAGTTTGGGAGTGTCCGGACTTGTTTGAACTGCCCGTTGAAGGCACGAAAACGAAGAAGTGGGTGTTGACCATCAGCATCGGCAGCAACAACACGACCAAAGGGTCAACTGCCCAATACTTCGTCGGCACGTTCGACGGACAATCATTCAAGAATGATAATCCGACCTCGGAAGTGCTTTGGACGGATTACGGGAAGGATTTCTATGCGGCTGTTTCCTATTCTGACATTCCTTCCAAAGACGGACGTCGCATCTGGCTAGGCTGGATGTCCAACTGGCGTTATCCTTTCGCGATGCCGACGGGTGCATGGAAAGGTAATATGTCTGTCCCGCGCGAGCTTGGGTTGAGGAATATTCCTAATCAAGGTTTGCGTTTGATTCAGGAGCCGATCAAAGAATTGCAGACGCTGCGCGGTAAAGAAGTGGCGGTGCCGAAGCAGCAATTGGCAGCAGGAGTTAATCCTTTTGATGGTCTAAAAGGAACATCTTATGAACTTAACTCGGAGCTTACAGTTCAGCCGAATAGCAAAGTGGAGTTCCAGCTGCGCAAAGGAACCGATCAAGTAACGAAAGTTAGTTACGATGCTGAAGCTGCAAATCTTACGATAGACCGAATCCACTCGGGCGTCACCTTGTTCGAGAAGGGATTTGCCGAACAAATGTCGGCGCCACTGAAGCTGAAGGATGGCAAGCTTAAGCTCCGCTTTTTCGTAGATGAAGCCAGCCTTGAGGTGTTTGCTAATGATGGCGAGGCGGTTGTATCCAGCCTTATCTTCCCTGATCCAACGAGCAATCGACTGGAGCTGATCGCATCTGAAGGCAAAGTCACGTTAGATAAAGCGCAGTTTTATCCGATGGGGACGGTGTGGCGCAAGGAAGATGTGAATGGCATGGCACCGCAAAGGGTGGTACTGAACAAAACTACGCTTGACGTGCCGATTTACGGCAGTCAGTCTATTGAGGCTTCCGTTGTTCCGCTCAGCGGACCGCAGGAGTTAAAGTGGACGTCCAGTGATGAAGAAATTGCGACGGTATCTGTGACGAACAATGGTGCACAGGTCAAGGGTGTCAAGGCTGGGCAGGCTGAGATCAAGGCGACAAGCCAGGATGGGAATATCGTGTCGAGCGTTCAAGTATATGTTTTCGATGGCAAGTAACAGAGTGGAATGGAGAGATGATCGATGGCTACTGTAGAAACGATGGAAACAGTGAAAACTGTTATCTCAAGCAAAAAAAAATCACAAAGCTTTCGCAAGCATGAGCAAGCTACTGCATTTTGGTTTATTTTCCCAGCGATAGCTTTGTTGCTAGTCTTCGTGTTCTATCCCATGCTGCAAGCTTTTTTAATCAGCTTCAAAAACTATTCTTTAGTCGGCGCAGGTGATGTGTTCGTTGGAATGGACAATTATGTGCACCTTATGAAGGATCGTGCATTCTTTAATAGCTTGAAGCATTCATTTTATTTTGCAATTATTGTGATCCCGATTCAGACGAGCATAGCCCTTGGGCTAGCGTTGTTAATTCAGAAGAAAACTGCGACTGCAGGACTGTTCCGAACGCTTTATTTTATCCCAGTAATTATTTCAACAGCGGTAGCAGCTACGGTTTTTAAGCTCATTTATAACAAAGAATTCGGTCTCCTGAACAGTGTGCTCAAAGCGCTGCACTTACCAGTTACAAGCTTCTTATCCGACCCGAAAACTGCGATGAACGGCGTCATTGTGCTCGGGATTTGGAAAGGTGCTGGGTTCTTTATGATCATTTTCCTAGCAGGGTTGAACAATATTTCACCTGATCTCTATGAAGCAGCTAGAGTAGATGGCGCATCGCGAATTCAGCAGTTTTTCAAAATCACGCTTCCGCTGCTCAATCGGACTATGGCCTTCGTAGTCATCATGACGACGATTGATGCGATCAAGCTCTCGGGTCTAGTCTTCGTACTGACAAATGGCGGCCCTAATAGCTCAACGGAGACAGTTGTTTTCTATATATATAAGCAAGCTTTCACGCAAATGAGGATGGGGTACGCGACGGCAGCGGCTTTTGTGTTGTTCGCGATTGTACTGACGATTTCACTTGTTCAAATGAAGCTATTTAGTAAAGACAATGATTAAAATTTAGGAGGGATTCGCTGTGAAAAGGTTAACTGACATCGTCACAATGATCGTGATGATCGTTATCGCACTAATTTCTGTCGCTCCGATCCTATGGATGGTTACTGGCGCTTTTCGGCCGTACCAGGAGCTTTTCAAATACACATCGCTGAATATTCACTTAGTCTTACCTGTTGAATGGACATGGAAGAACTTTCATAACGTCATTTTCAATTCACGAAATCCGTTCCTGCGCTATATCTGGAATACATTGCTCGTTGCTACTATTGTAACGACGATGGTGCTGATCATCAATTCAATGGCGGCATTTGCGTTCGCGAAGCTTAGATTTCCTTTTAAAACGATCATATTCGCATTATTTATGTCGGCGATGGTTATTCCGGGTGAGGTCACTCTTGTGCCTAACTATTTGTTGATGCATGATTTAGGCTGGTTGAATTCGTACAAAGCTCTGATTATTCCTTCGATGTTGTCCGTGTTCGGCATTTTTATGCTGCGGCAATTTTTTGCGGAGGTTCCGAATGAAATGATGGAGGCCGCCCGTATTGACGGAGCGAGCTTGCCGCGAACTTTTGTAGCTATTGTGCTTCCAGCCGCCGTGCCTGCGTTAATTACCCTCGGTCTGATGACTTTCCTAGGGAACTGGGATTCCTATCTGTGGCCGCTCATCGTGATCAATGATCAGAAAATGCAGATGATCCAAGTCGGAATCTCCACGTTTTCCTCGAATGAGGGGACGGATTGGTCCAAGGTGTTGGCGGCGAATACGTTGTCTACCGTTCCGATTTTACTTCTATTTTTATTTTTGCAGCGCTACTATATCCAAGGAATTACAATGTCGGGAATTAAGGGATAAGACAGATCTAGGATCTATCTATACAAATGAATGGGGGCTTACGGCATGAACTACGATGTAGTTGCGCTTGGGGAATACTTGATTGATTTCACTCCGTATGGTCATTCCGAAGCGGGACAGCCGTTGTTTGAGCGTAATCCGGGCGGAGCACCGGTGAATGTGGTAGCTGCTTTGGCGAAGATCGGCAAGAAAACGGGGTTCATCGGGAAGGTGGGCAGTGACCCGTTCGGTGTGTATTTGCGCGAAGTTTTGCTCGATGTCGGTGTGTCTGATCATGGGTTAGTTGCGACAGATGAAGCTCATACGACGATGGCTTTCGTTCAGCTGGATGCAGATGGAGATAGATCATTCCATTTTGCAAGAAATCCGGGTGCTGACCAGTTGTTGAGAGCAGAAGAAGTAAACCTCACGATGCTCGCGGAGACGCGTATTTTTCACTTTGGCTCGATTTCGATGACGGTGGAGCCTGCGTACACAGCGACTTTAAAGGCTGTTCAGGTGGCGAAGGAGTTTGGTGCACTAATTTCATATGACCCGAACTGGCGGCCTTCGTTGTGGAGAGATGAGGAGCATGCTCTAGACGTAATCCACGTAGGCTTGAGCCTCTCGGATGTTGTGAAGCTTTCCGAAGAGGAGCTCGTCTTCTTGACGGCTGAGCAGGATCTGGAAAAGGCAGCGAGACACCTGGTTGAACAGTATGGGATTACCTTGCTTTTGGTCACAGCAGGAGGGGCTGGTTCTTTTTATCATATGAAGGATTGGTGGGGCAAGGTAGAAACCTACTCTGTTCAAACGCTGGATACAACTGGTGCTGGGGATGCGTTTTTCGGGGCTTTACTACATGAAGTTTTGGCGATGGGGAAGCCATTGCAGGCTTGGCAGGAAGAGAATTTGCGAGAAGCATTGCGCTTTGCAAATGCGGCTGGGGCCCTGGCGACAACTCGGAAGGGTGCGATTCCGTCGCTTGGTACGAAAGAGGAAATTCAAGCGTTAATGCGAGGTTTGAAATAGATACAAATTGATGAAGTTGTGGAGGATAACTGAGGGCGGATGAGTCATCAGGTAGGGACGTAAATACTGGAAGCCGAAATGTATTATGACGCAGTTGATGATTATGAATTTGGGTGATGTAGGGTAGTACGGGTATACGAAAAACGAAGATAATCTCATGGAGAGAACCTTTCGAGGTCTAAAAACAGCACGTTATTGTATCGTAACGACCTTCTACTGATTAAACGGAAATTTGAGTCTATTCGAAAAGAAATTGTTCTAGGCTCATAAATTTCATAATGAAAAAGGAGAAAAATATTATTATGTACAAACCAGAAGAGAATAAAATCATAAAGGACGCTCGCAATTGCTCCTATAAAGAAAAATACAGACCTCAGTTCCACTTCGCACCCGCGAAGAACTGGATGAATGATCCGAACGGCTTGGTATACTACGATGGCGAGTACCACCTCTTCTATCAATACACGGTTAATTCCACCACTCCCGACTTCCCACACATGCATTGGGGCCATGCGGTAAGCAAGGATTTAATCCATTGGGATGAACTCCCGCCCGCCATTGCACCTGACGAGGACGGAGCGATCTTCTCGGGAAGCGCAGTGGCGGATTTGAACAACACAAGCGGCTTCTTTCATCAGGAAGGATCCGGTCTTGTTGCCATTTACACGAACGAAGGAAATCAAGTTCAGTCTGGCAAACCGCAAGTTCAAAGTCTCGCTTACAGCAGAGACCGAGGACGGACATGGATAAAGTTTGAAGGGAACCCGGTTCTGTTTCCTGCCAGTGAAACAGCGGACTTTCGAGATCCCAAAGTATTCTGGCATGAAGAGTCTTCCAGGTGGGTTATGGCGCTGGCCGCAAGAGATCGCGTAGAATTCTATACATCAGAAGATCTTAAGGCTTGGAGCTTTGCAAGCGAGTTCGGATCCACATTGCCCTTCGTCCATCGGGGCGTATTCGAATGTCCCGATATCTTCCAGGTAGCTGTGGACAATGATCCAAACAATAAAAAATGGGTTTTGGCTCTGAGTGTCGGGGACCAGAACGGGGAAAACATGAACGATCCGCAGCCGCCCGCTGGCGGTTCAGGCATGATGTATTTTATAGGCCACTTCGACGGTCACTCGTTTATGCCCGACAAAACCATTGCGTCCATTCACGATATCCAATGGATTGATTATGGATCAGACTTTTACGCAGCGGTCACCTGGAACGGGATTCCGAATGAGGATGGGCGAGTCATTTGGATCGGTTGGATGAACAATTGGCGCTATGCGACTGTATTGCCATCGTTGGAATGGCGCGGAAACATGTCACTTCCCCGAGAAATTCAGCTCAAAAAGTATCCGGAAGGACTTCGCCTGATTCAACAGCCAGTGACGGAAATAAACAAGCTGCGAAATCCAGTAACAACCCTGAAGGATCTAGTCGTGAAACTAGGAGATAACCCCTTATCGGGAGCTACTGCTCTTAAAGCGGAAATTATCGGGGAATTCGAAATCGGCACCGCGACAGAATTTGGTTTCAAAGTTCGCAAGTCTTCCAACCAGGAAACCGTCATCGGCTACGATGTCTTGAATGAAGCCATGTTTCTTGATCGAACTAATGCCGGCTCGGTGGATTTCCACTCGGATTTCGTTGCTAAACACACCGCGCCGCTGAAGCCGGAGCATAAGCGGATTCAACTAACTATTTATGTGGATGGATCGAACATAGAACTATTCGGCAATGATGGTAGTGCCGTTATCACAGATTTGATTTTTCCTGATCACGAAAGTCAAGGACTTGAACTGTATGCAGTCGGCGGATCTGTTAAGGTAATTTCCCTGCAAATAAATAGTATGAACGGGGTTTGGGAAAGAGGAAGCGGCGCGATCTAAGGCTGGAGACGGTTATAAGGAAAAGCCAGCAAACCCTTGTGTTTGCTGGCTTCTTTCACTTCAAAACTTACTTGTCACCTAACAATGATGCCAACAATTTACAGACTCCGGGCGCAGATCGATACCACAATGTTCAAAGCTCGGAAACGGCGAATTTCAGACTTGGCCTCATAAGAAATGGCTCGAACTCTTACTGGACGGAGTTTGTTTGACTATAGTCCAAGATAGGAGGATGGATAACGAAGTAAGGAGTGCGTGAAATGAAATCAGCTATAGTGTTATATGCGAATCTAAGTCTGAGAGTACGATTAACTGCTTCTTATATCGCACTGATCGTCGTTTCGATTGCAGTACTAGGCGTAGGTTATTATGTGAAGAGTTCGGAAGTTATTTTGAAGAACGCAAGCGGAACGTATTTGGGGTTAGTGAGAAGCAGTAATCAGTCCTTGGATGCGAAGTTTGCGCGTGTAGAGCAGAGCGCTATTAACATGCATCTGGATGAAGATTTATTCGAATTATTTAACACAACCGATTTACAAAAGAAATATCTGGATTATGAAAACGACAGAAAAATAACTCGGGTCCTACAGAAATATTTCCCTACCTCAGAGGATGTATATTCGGTCAATTTGGCGACAAAAGATTACACTTTTGGAGGAAATCCTAATTTTTGGCTCCCGAAAAAGGACTTTTCCGCTTCTGATATTTACCAGATTGGTATGAATTCCAAAAATCACACATTATGGTTTCCAACTTATAATTTACTAGAAAAATTTTACGCCTCTTCTGTGGTATCCAGCACTAAGAATCAGTATGTATTTACAGCTACCAGACTGATTAACTTATCACTTGTTTCGATTAATTTGTTGAGATCTATGGATAAAGATGCAGAAAGGCCGATTCTTCTCGTTAATTTCCAAGAATCCATGGTTAGCAGGGCTCTCAAGGAGAGCCTTGTTGTTAAGGATTCTTATTACTACGTTTTGACGAAAGACAGTGAGGTCGTGTCAACTTCCAATCGCCCCGGCTCCCGACCTGTAACTCAAGAATGGATCAACAGTGCCATAACGAAGAAGAGCGGTACCGAATTTGTGCAAGTAGACGGGAAAAAGATGGTCGTCTGCTTTGATGTGATTGTTACGACAGGCTGGTTGTCTGCGGTATTCATTCCGTATGACAATCTATTGAAAACGATGCCAAATATGCTCAACTACACGCTCTACTCCACCGTGTTGATCCTTGTCATATCCATTTTTCTTGCCTCTTTCTTTTCAAGCAAAATTACAATGCCGCTTAAGAAACTGATGTGGGGAATTAAACAGATTGGAGATGGGAATTTTAATACAAGGATTGAAACTTACGGCACTAGCGAAGTAAACCTAATCATCCATAAATTTAATCAGATGAACGATAAGATCCAAGTATTGATCGAGGAAAATTATGAGACGCATTTGAAGGAGATGGAGGCGGAATTGAAGGCGCTGAATTTTCAATTCAACCCGCATTTTCTTTATAACACACTCAACATTATTAATTATTTGGCAATCGAAAATAAGCAGACGGTTATCAGTAATATGCTCGTGGAGCTATCGGAGATGCTTGAATATACGACTAAAAAATCAGACGAAGTGGCTTTTAGTGAAGATGTGAAATATTTACAAAATTATGATTATATTATGAAGATGAGGTTTGAAGATAAGTTTAATATCGAATATCATATCGATCCCGCCTTATACCGTTATACCGTGCCCAAATTTTTCTTGCAGCCATTCATGGAGAATGCGCTGATTCATGCTTTGGAAGATAGTGAAACAGGCGGGCGGATTCGGGTAAGCGGGATAATCGAAGACAAAACCAGGGTGTTTACCATTGAAGATAACGGGAAAGGCATGGAGCCGGATACGCTTATGCGCGTACTAGCGACAATAGACGATCCAGTTAGCATGAGTAAATCGATCGGTATTGCCAATGTAAACAAGCGGATAAAGCTCATCTATGGTTCCCAGTACGGTGTAGATATTGAATCCCAGGGGAATAAAGGTACAAAAATAACAATTACCTTACCGCTGTTTGCTAACTGATGATGAGGTGAAAAGTGGACATTCCACCGTTACGACGGTGGATGTTTCATTGTGAAAATCAATGTAAGGGTTTTCGGTACAAAAGTCCACTTTTTCACGTTTTTTAGAGTAGGATCGGCTGAAGTATCACGATATGATGAAAGCGTAAACAAATACAAGATAACGTTCAAGGAGGGGTTTGAATGAAAGAAGGAAAAAAAGGACTAATAACGGTCACTAGTTTACTCACTTTATCCTTGCTTGCCGGATGTTCCACAGGTGGACAAACGAACTCAGGTGGCTCTACGGGAGACAATGGCCAAGCAGCCCAAAAGGAAGTGGAAATTTCCTACTGGAGGCCACAAGCGAGCGGACCGGAAGACGAATTCTTCGTTAGAAAAGTTGATGAGTTCAATAAGGCTTATCAAGGGAAAATCAGATTGAAAATGGAGACGATTACAAGAGGGAACTCGTTTGCATTTGAAGATAAAATTAATGCAGCTGTAGCCTCCCATACGCTTCCGGACGTGCTTGCCATGGACGGTCCGAATGTTGCGAACTACGCAGCATCCCAAATTATCATACCGCTGGATGAGTATTATGCCAAGGATGACCTGACCGATTTCGTTCCTTCCATCATTCAGCAAGGGACTTATAAAGACAAGTTTTATGCCGTAGGGCTAAACGAGTCTTCTGTTGTCCTGTTCTACAACAAGAAAATTATGAAGCAGTATGGCATTGAACCTCCAACGAATATTAAGGATGCCTGGACTTGGGATCAGTGGTACGACGTGATGAAGAAGACGGCACAGAACGATGTGTTCGGTACGAACATGATCAATGACAAAGGCGAATGGATGACGTACGCCTTCGAGCAAATGTGGATTTCGGCGGGAACGGACATCGTTAATAAAGAAGGCACAAAAGCTCAGGGCTGGGTTAACAGCGACAAGGGACTTGCAGCTGCAAACTTCCTGCAAAAGCTTGCGAAAGAAAAATTGTTTAACATTGATCCGAAGCCGACCGAGTTTGAAGAAGGCAAAGCTGCAACAAAGCTGGGCGGACCGTGGAACATTCCGGGCTTCAAGAACTATCCGGATTTGGAATGGGGTATAACTTTTTTCCCTAAGCAAGCTGGCGGAAGCGTAACTTCTCCATCTGGCAGCTGGGCTATCGGCGTATCCACGGACAGCAAGCATCCGAAGGAAGCGGCAGAAGTGGTGAAGTGGATGACGAACAAGGACAGCTCCACTCAGCTTGCCAAAGCAATCAGCATGCCGGCAAGCAGGAAGTCGGCATATGATAGTCTGCCGGAGTATAAGGATCTTCCAATGCGAGTTATTAAGGAGCAAGTGACGACGGTGTCCCATGCAAGACCTGTAACACCAGCCTATCCGGTGCTGACGCAAAAGTTCGCCGAAGCATTGACGGACATTATGATGGGGGCCGATGTGAAGAAATCTTTGGATAGTGTAGCCACTTCTTATGATGATGAATATAAACGAAACTTTAACAACTAAATCTTCTCAGTGAAAACGCAGGTGCGGCATCAGGACATGCTCGATATCGGCCAGATGCCGCTACACGCGGTCATTAAAAAGATAGACTTTAGAATGGACTAATCTTGGAGAGGAGTGATGATTGATACATGCAGAACGTTAGTACACAAGTCCATACAAGCACAAAGTCAAAAGCGACATCAATTAGGCTTCAGAAGCGAAGAGAGTCTATCACAGGATATTCATTCATTCTGCCAGCCGTTCTCCTACTGATTGTGTTCCTGCTGCTGCCTTTTTTGCTGGCAGTGCTGTTCGGATTCACCAAATTCAATTTACTGCGGCCGGATCAAATTAAATTTACAGGCCTGGACAATTACGTGATCCTTTTTAAGGATAAGCTCTTTTATAAATCCTTGTATAACACGATGTATTTCACAGTCGTAGTCGTTCCCGTCCAATCGGCGGTGGCGCTGATACTGGCTTTATTGGTCAACAATCAGCTTAAGTTGAGAAATGCATTTCGGATTGCTTACTTTAGTCCGGTTATTACATCCATGACGGTCATTGCTATTTTGTGGATATCTCTTTACAACTCAAATGAAGGATTGATTAATTCCGCCTTACATCTGTTTGGCATACCGAAGCAGCCCTTTTTGCGAAGCGCGGATCAGGCGATGAATTCCATCATTTTCATGTCCGTATGGCAAGCAGCGGGATATCAAATGATGATTTTTCTAGCGGGTCTTCAAAGTATTCCGAAAGATTTGTATGAAGCCTCGTCTATGGACGGTGCCAATAAGCTCCAACAACTCAAATATATTACGATTCCAAGCTTGTACAATGTGATCGTATTCGTTCTAACAATAACTACGATTCAAGCAGTGAAGTTATTTACCCAACCTTATGTGATGACGAATGGCGGACCGGAGAATTCCACAAGAACGCTTGCACTGCTCATTTACCAGCAAGGATTCCAATTCAGGAATGCAGGTTATGCATCCGCTATATCCGTTATTTTCTTCCTGATTGTAGTTGTTATTTCCTTTTCCATGAAGAAATTTTTAAAAGACAGATAACATCGGAAGGAGATGAGCTCATGGCTGAACGAAAGAGTAGAATACTTATCTATGCGTCTAATATTATCATGTCGGTGCTTTTTATTATCCCGCTACTATGGATGGTCGTTTCATCACTCAAACCAGAAAATCAAATTTTTGCGGATCTAGGCTCGATCAAGTCTTTACTTCCTACGAATATAACATTGGATAACTATATAAAAGCTTTCAACCGGATTCCCATGATGAAATACTTATTTAACAGTTTGTTCTATGTTTCGGTTATCGGGATAAGCGGCTTAGGGGTTAACTCTCTCTGCGGATATGCGCTGGCAAAGCTCAATTTTAAAGGAAGAAATGTTATCCTTACCGCCATCATTGCGTTAATGATCGTACCGTTTGAAAGTATTGTGATGCCGCTATACTTCGTCGTCAACGGCTTGAGTTGGGTGAACACTTGGTTCGCGCTTATCATCCCATTTATCGCGAACTGCTTCAGCATTTTCATGTTTCGTCAATTTTTCATGGATATTCCTAACGAACTTCTAGAATCGGCAGCGATTGACGGCTCAACTCCGTTGAAGACGTTTTTTTCAATAGTCATTCCCCTCTCAGGACCCGTATTTGTGACTGTTTTCATTCTGGACTTTATCTCTCATTGGGGGGATTTCATGTGGCCCATACTGGTAACCACAGGAGAATCATTAAGGAACATTCAGCTCGGTATTCAAACATTCTTTACACTTCCTCCAATATTCTATGGGCAAATTATGGCGACGCTTACATTTACAACCTTGCCAATTGTCGTAATCTTTTTGCTCCTGCAAAAGTACTATGTACAGGGCATCACCAGCACCGGGATCAAAGGGTAGCCTGGCTCGGGTTATTGGACAGTGCAAACATTTGGTCATAGAGGTAAGGAGGCTTGCATGCAAAATATACTGGTAGTGGATGATGAGGTCATACAAAGAAGGGTTTTGGCCAAAATGATCAGGGAGGCCAGACCTTACTGTAAAGTGCTAGAGGCCAAGAATGGTAAAGTGGCATTAGAGGTCATCCATAGTGATGACATCGATATTGTTTTCACAGACATAAAGATGCCGATTCTAGACGGATTAGGATTAATTGAAACGATGAATGCGTCTTCTCATGATATCAAAGTGGTAATACTTAGTGGTTACCGTAATTTTGAATATGCGCAAAAGGCGATTCAATTGGGGGCGTTTGATTATTTGGTGAAGCCACTGAAAGAGGAAAGTATATCTCAAATATTAGAGAAAGTAGAAAGCAGCATTCGAAAAGAAAAAACGAATCTGCTTGAAAGTGAACAAATCAAGCAGCAATTAAACCGTACACTTTCCGTCTATTATGAGCGTATTCTCTCCGACTGGGTTGTGGGAGGAATAACCGAGTCCAAATGCGCAGAGATTCGTCAGCAATTTTTCCTAGAGAGTAGGGGAGTAGTGCTTGTAGCTAAACTGAACGATGAAAGTCTGCTGACAGAATCGTTGAACAGTTTGGATCGCATGAAAATCGATTTGCTAAGTGGTATCGAAGGCCGTTGCAGCAGCATCGGCCCTTCCGTCTCGTTCTTCTCCGGCGAGGATAAGAGCCTTTTGATCACGGTGCTGACCATGGTTCGGCCATATGCTTTGGAAATCGATACGCTGACGAGGCTGCTAAAAGAGTTCACCGAACAAGTGTCCAAACAATATGGGATGACTTTGACGATTGGAATTGGAGAGGAACGAAACAATCTGTTTCAGGAAGCGAGATATTCTTGCAAAGAAGCGATGACAGCTGCTTCTTTTTGCTATTTTTTACATACACAGAACGTGATCTGGTTTTCGGATATTAGCGGGCTTATTCGCACTATGCATTATGATTATTTGAAAGAAGAAGAGCTATTCAAGGAATCCATCCGTAAAATAAAGAGCGAGCAGATCGTTAAACTTATCGATGAATGGTTTGAGCGTATCATAGAAAACGGATTGCCTTATCCCGATCAATGGAATAAAGCTGTAATTCGTATGATGTCTAGCGTAGCCACTGCGATTCAAGACTTTGTGACGGATCAGGAGTATAAAGATATCCAGTTTGAGGCCGAGATCATGCTGACTAGCAGCAGCGATTTTGCGGTATGTAAAAGGCGATTTCTGGATATGCTGCTGCAGTTTATGGACATTATCCAAAAGAGCCGTTCCAATAAGCACGAATCCGTTATTGAAATGTGTGTCCATTATCTGGGGATGCATTATATGGAGGACTTGTCGCTCGATAGGGTAGCTAATCATTTGTTTTTTAGCCCCAATTATTTGAGTCTTATTTTCAAAAATCATTTGGGTATGACATTTAGTAAATATTTGACCAACTTGCGGATTAAGAAAGGGATCGAACTGCTTCAAAACAGCAACATGAAAGTTTACGAAATTGCTCCCAAAGTCGGCTTTAAGGACGACAAATATTTCTATAGAGTGTTTAAACGTCGATTTGGTGTGACACCGGACGAATATCGTAGGAACAAGCACATGCAGAAAAGGAAGTAGATTAAGATGCTGCGTATTGGAGCCATTTGAGCCGAGTTCCACTGCTGACGATTGCTTTAGTGATTATAAGGAGAATGTTGGCCATGAAGAAAAACTTGTGGGTGTTTAATATTGATAACACGCTAGCTAATACGAATGAAAAAATTCAGGAACGCGTGGAGGGGTTTGGCACAAAGCTATACCCCTTTCCGCTTCCTTCTGGTTTTTTCGAGGATAACCCGGATGTTTTCTTGGGAGCAGCTCCTTTTATCGGTTCTGCAGAGGCCCTACGGCGCCTTGAAGAAGCGGGTTCAAAAGTTGTATACGTGACTACTAGATCTCCATGGTTTAGGAATCTCACCGAACATTGGCTTCGTTTGAATGGCTTCCCTCAAGGGCAAGTAATATGTACGTTTAATAAACGTGCCATTGTTCTAAAAATGAAGCCCTTTGCTTTCGTGGATGATTCCCCGCATGAGATCGATAGTATTAAGGATTTGGTTGAGAATATCTATGTGCCGGCGAAGCCATACAACAACGGATATCCAAACCGTTTTGAGACATGGTCGATGTTTCCATTAGTAGGTGCAGCGATTTAATAACGAGGAGGAAGCCCAGTTGGGCTTTTTTTGCGTCATGCAACATGTTCGTCATGGAATATTTGTTGATCAAGCTGAAGGCATAGAGGTGAGGTGACGTACAAGTGGATTATAAACATTTTAAAAGAATGAAACAGAGAATATTGAAATTAATGGCCTCTTTCATTTGATACGATGATTTCGTAAGGGACAAAGGTAATCAAGAATGGGGGAGTTAATCGAGTAAGTCAATTCGTATTCAGCACAATGCTTGTTCCTTTTTAGAATTATGGTAGGCCATCGAGGAGGGACCACCCTGCAGAACCAGCTCTTGAAACCGTCACCATTTAAGTGATTGAGCACATGGATTTCCGTAAATGCCGGTTTGATTTCTTCTGGTAGTAGATAGAATGACTGCTTTGTTCTATCGTAGAGAAAACACCTCTTCGATATGGTAGTGATTGCTCGATACTCTCACTTTACCAATCGAAGTGGTGTTTTCTATGTTATTAAGCTGACAATTCAACAGAGCACAACTCCAGGCTACTGATTTGGTAAATCTGATTTTCTAGGTGTGAAAGTTGAGAATATTTATTATCATTTACACAATCCAATGAATGGAAGTGGATGGCTGATGTTGAAGAATCGAATGTTTTATGGGGTAAAGCTCATACTCGCGATGATGCTTGCCATACCGATTTTATGGACAGGTAACGCTACAAGAGCAGCAGCCGATAGTTCTGGGGTGAATACGAACTTAAGTGGATGGGTGACGTCGGGGGATGCGGGGACGTTATTGAACAATGCAGACGGGAAGCTGCTCACATCGACTGGCAATTTCTTTGCGTTGTCCACCACGGCCGCAGACAATTTCACGTATGAAGCGGATGTGACCATTCGCCAATTCCAAGGGGGAGGCGCATTGGTATTCCGCTCCAATAACAGCGGCTGGGGCTCTTATATGCTGCAGATCGATCCGGTAGGCGGCCGGATTCGCTTGAAAGATGCGAACGGAGATCGGGAGCTGGGCGTGTACAGCGTTTCGCTTGCGGCTAACACAACCTATCATTTGAAAGTGAAAGCTGGTGGATCAGCGCTCCAGGTATACTGGGGGAGCAATGCTTCACCTGTGATCAATGTAAATGATACCGCTTACAGCGGTGGTTACTTAGGTCTTCAAGTTTGGAACAGCTCGATGCTGTTCCAGAACATCATAATGACACCGGAATCAACAACTCCGAATACTCCAACTGTGAACACGAACCTAAGCGGCTGGGTGACGTCGGGGGATGCGGGGACATTAACGAACAGTGCAGACGGGAAGCTGCTCACGTCTGGCGGTAATTTCTTTGCGTTATCGACAACGACTGCCAACGAATTCACGTATGAATCGGATGTGACCATTCGCCAATTTCAAGGGAAAGCTGCATTGGTTTTCCGTTCCAACAACAGCGGATGGGGCTCTTATATGCTGCAGATCGATCCAGTAGGCAGTCGTATTCGCTTGAAGGATGCGAACGGAGATCGGGAGCTGGGCGTGTACAGCGTTTCGCTTGCAGCCAACACAACCTATCATATGAAAGTGAGAGCTGTTGGATCAACGCTCCAGGTATACTGGGGGAACAATGCTACCCCCGTGATTAACGTAAATGATACCGCTTACACCGGGGGTTACTTAGGTGTTCAAGTTTGGAACAGCTCGATGCTGTTCCAGAACATCATAATGACGCCAGAATCAACAACTCCAACTCCAACTCCAACTCCAACTCCAACTCCACCCGTGAACACGAACCTAAGTGGTTGGGTAACTTCGGGGGATGTGGGGACGTCAACGAACAGTGCAGGCGGGATGCTGCTCACGTCTGGCGGCAATTTCTTTGCGCTATCGACAACGACTGCCAACAATTTCACGTATGAGGCGGATGTGACCATTCGCCAATTCCAAGGGAAAGGCGCATTGGTGTTCCGTTCCAACAACAGCGGCTGGGGCTCTTATATGCTGCAGATTGACCCGGCAGGCAACCGGATTCGCTTGAAAGATGCGAACGGAGATCGGGAGCTGGGCGTGTACAGCGTTTCGCTTGCGGCCAATACAGCCTATCATATGAAAGTGAGAGCTGTTGGATCAACGATCCAGGTATACTGGGGGAACAATGCTAACCCAGTGATTAGTGCGAATGATACCGCTTACAACGGAGGTTACTTAGGTCTTCAAGTTTGGAACAGCTCGATGTCGTTCCAGAACATCATAATGACACCGGATTCAACAACTCCGGATACTCCACCTGTGAACACGAACCTAAGCGGCTGGGTAAATAGTAATCTGAAAGGATGGACGTCAAGGGGCGAGTGGACACTGAATCTGAACGTTGTTAAAGGAGTGGGATCTGCGAACGCGGAAGCGACTATTATCGCCGACAGTGTGGCAAGCGATTTCGTGTTTGTAGGCGACGTGACGGTGGATTCGGGGGCGCCGCAAGCGGTCGCAGGGTTGATGTTCCGTTCCGACAGGGAAGGTGCGAACGGATACATTCTTCGGATACGGCCGAGCGATCATACCGTTACATTACTCAAAAAACACGGGGACACCGAAACGGTAATCCAATCGAAATCCGGCATTCCTTTGGCCACTGGGAACAAACACCATATTGAAATAACGGCGGAAGGTTCGAAGCTTACGGTTTATGTCGATGGGTATTCAGCGGAAAAGATCGTAGCACAAGATGCCGACTTTTTGAGCGGATACGCCGGAATGACGGTGACGAATGGGGCAGCCTATTTTCAAGATGTGTATCTTACGCCATACAGCAATTATTATACTGAGCTGTACCGGCCGCAATACCATTTTACGGACGCGCGAGGATGGGCCAGCGATCCGAACGGACTGGTGTATTTTGAAGGTGAATATCATCTGTTCCACCAGGATGGAGGCCAATGGGCTCATGCCATCAGCACCGACCTTTTACATTGGAAGCAGATGCCGCTTGCGTTGACATGGAACAACTTGGGGCATATTTGGTCGGGGTCCATTGTTGCGGATTTAACCAACGCTTCAGGGTTGTTCGAGGACTCGGGCGGTAAAGGTTTGATTGCCTATTATACTTCACACCATCCGACTAAACCGAACGGCAATCAGAAGATCGGGGCTGCGTACAGCAAAGACAAGGGGCGCACGTGGGTATATTACGGGGACGACGCCATAGTGCCCAACCCCGGCGGCATAAACGGCGATTGGGATTTCCGCGATCCGAAAGTCGTGCGCGACGACGTCAATAACCGATGGATTATGGTGGTATCTGGCGGGGATCACATTCGCTTCTATACATCGACGGATCTGCTTCATTGGACGTGGACCGACAATTTTGGGTATAGCCAGTATATACGCGGCGGGGTGTGGGAGTGCCCAGATTTGTTCCAACTTGCAGTGGACGGGAATGTGAACAATAAAAAATGGGTGCTGATGATCAGTACCGGCGGCAACCCGAATACGCAAGGTTCGTCGTCGGAATATTTCATTGGTCAGATAACGGCGGAAGGAAAATTCGTCAATGACAACCTTCCGGGCAAAGTGTTGCTTACCGACTTCGGGAAAGAGAATTACGCTTCGATGTCGTTCTACAACATGCCAGATAACCGGCGCATTACGATGGGATGGATGTCAAATTGGGATTACCCATTTAGCTTCCCGACCGAAGGTTGGAAAGGGCAATTGACAATTCCCCGCGAGCTGTCGTTAAAGACCGTGAACGGGAACGTCATCCTTGCGCAGAATCCGATAAGCGAACTGAGTTCATTGCGTGGAACCGATTTTTCAGTGAACAATGTTTCGGTAACACCGCAATCCGGCAATATCCTTGGAACGGTCAATGGAAAGGCATACGAAATTGACGTGGAACTCCAGCTCCCCAATTCCGGAGCGGCTACCGAATTCGGATTCCGATTGCGAGAAGGCGGGGGACAGAAGACGATCGTCGGCTATCGGAGCACCGATAACAAGATGTTCATCGATCGTTCAGCTTCCGGCAGAACGGATTTTACTACCAATTTTACGACGTTGCATGAAGCGGTCGTGCAGCCCGTCAACGGTGTCGTCCGTATGCATATCCTTGTGGATGAGTCTTCTATAGAGGTATTCGGCAACGACGGGGCAGTGGTCTTTTCCGACATCATCCTACCGAATTCCTCTAGCAGCGGGATGAGCTTTTATGCATCCGGTGGAACGGTTGTGGTGAAATCGTTACACGTGTATTCCTTGAAAAATACATGGAGAAGTTAGATGTAGATGGCAATACCGTACAATGAATAGTGCTGGATCGTCGATTGCTGGAACTCAGAGTCGGCGATCCAGCGTACATATGAAGATACCTTGATTGCAGAAATGAATTCGTTAGAGGAAATGAACAACCGGGAAAATTATCGAAAATTGTTCATATCGTTTTATAAATTATCATTTGCTCAATCCAATATGAAAGGGAAGGGATGACCGATGTTGGGGAATCGTATGTTTTATTGGGTAAAGGTCATTCTAGTGATGATGCTTGCCATACCAATTTTATGGACAGGTAACGCTACAAGAGCAGCGGCTGATGGTTCTGGGGTGAACACGAACCTAAGCGGCTGGACGACGTCGGGGGATACAGGGACGTTAACGAACAGTGCAGACGGGATGCTGCTCACATCCACTGGAAATTACTTTGCGCTGTCGTCAACGACTGCCGAAGATTTTACGTACGAAGCGGATGTGACGATTCACCAATTCCAAGGGGTAGGCGCGTTGGTGTTCCGCTCCAATAATAGCGGTTGGGGTTCCTATATGCTGCAAATCGATCCCGGCTCCGGCAGGATTCGTTTGAAGGATGCGAACAATGATCGAGGACTGGGTGTATACAACGTTTCGCTTGCGGTGAACGAAACGTATCATGTGAAAGTGAAGGCGGTGGGATCGACTTTTCAGGTCTACTGGGGGAACAATGCTACACCGGTGATCAGTGCAAATGATACCGCCTACAGCGGAGGTTACTTAGGTCTCCAAGTTTGGAACAGCTCAATGATGTTCCAGAACATCATAATGACGCCAGAATCAACCACTCCGAATACGCCAACCGTGAACACGAACTTGAGCGGATGGGCGACTTCGGGGGATGAGGGGACGTCAACGAGCAGTGCAGACGGGATGCTGCTCACGTCCAGTGGCAATTTCTTTGCGATGTCCGCTACGGCCGCAGACAATTTTACGTATGAAGCGGATGTGACGATTCACCAATTCCAAGGGGTAGGCGCGTTGGTGTTCCGCTCCAATGATAGCGGTTGGGGCTCATATATGCTGCAGATCGATCCGGTAAGCAGCCAGATTCGCTTGAAGGATGCGGACGGAGACCGAGAGTTAGGCGCGTACAGCGTTTCGCTTGCGGTCTACGATACCTATCATCTGAAAGTAAATGCGGTGGGATCGACGCTCGAAGTCTACTGGGGGAACAATGCTGCCCCTGTGATCGAGGCGAGTGACACCGCGTACAGCAATGGCTACTTGGGGCTTCAAGTTTGGAATAGCTCGATGCTGTTTCAGAACATCACTGTCCACGATTTGAGTGCGGTTTTCCCTCATGTTATTACGAACCTAAGTGGCTGGGCGACGTCGGGGGATGCGGGGACGGTATCGAACAGTACATACGGGATGCTACTCACGTCTGGCGGTAATTTCTTTGATCTATCGACAACGACTGCCGACAATTTCACGTATGAATCGGATGTGACCATTCGCCAATTCCAAGGGGTAGGCACAATGGTGTTCCGTTCCAACAACAGCGGCTGGGGCTCTTATATGCTGCAGATCGATCCAGGAAGCAGTCGGATTCGCTTGAAGGATGCGAACGGAGACCGAGAGCTTGGTGTGTACAGCGTTTCGCTTGCGGCCAACACCACCTATCATATGAAAGTGAAAGCTGTTGGATCGACGCTTCAGGTCTACTGGGGGAACAATGCAACACCGGTGATCGAGGTGAATGATACTGCTTATAGCGGAGGTTATTTAGGTCTTCAAGTTTGGAACAGCTCGATGCTGTTTCAGAACATCATCGTCAATGATCTAAGTCTAACGTTCCCTGGAGTAAATAGTAATCTGAGCGGGTGGCAAAAACGGGAGAGCGGTTCGGTGACTTCGGATAAGGAAGGCTTGCTGCTCTCGTCGGACGTGAATGTGATGGCCTTGTCAGAAACGATGAGCGATGATCTCAATTATGAGACGGATCTCATGCTGAAAAGCCAGAATGCCGTAGGCTCGCTTTTATTCCGATCCTATGACAGCGGCCGAGATGGATATTTGGTGCAGCTGGATCTAAAAGCACAGAAAATTCGATTGCTTGATGCGAATGATCAGCATCCAAACAGACTGTGGATCGAGAAGAATGTGACTCTTGCTGCGAATCAGATCTATCATTTGCGTGTCAAGGCGGAAAAATCGCATATTCAAGTGTATTTTAACGGGAAATACGATCCGTTGATCGTTGCTGATGACGGAACATACAGTAGTGGTCGTCTTGGTCTTCATGTATTTAATGGTTCGGTTCAGTTCCAAAATATCATGACCAGCGATTTGATTTCGAATCTGAAGGGTTGGACGTCAAGGGGCGAGTGGACGCCGAATCTTAATGGTGTGAAGGGAGTCGGGCCTGCGAACACGGAATCGACTCGTATCGCTGACAGTGTGGCAAGTGATTTCGTGTTTGAGGGCGACGTGACGGTGGATTCGGGGGCACCGCAAGCGGTCGCAGGGTTGATGTTCCGTTCCGACAGGGAAGGTACGAACGGATATATGCTTCGGATACATCCGAGCGATCATACTGTCACGTTACTCAAAAAACACGGGGACGCCGAAACGGAAATTCAATCGGTATCCGGCATTCCGATGACCGCTGGGAACAAGCACCATATTGAAATAACGGCGGAAGGTTCAAACCTCACGGTTTATGTCGATGGGTATTCGGCTTCGATGTTCGCAGCTAATGATGCCGACTTTTCGAGCGGATACGCCGGAATGACGGTGACGAACGGGACAGCCTATTTCCAAAATGTGTACCTTACGTCATACAGCAATTATTACGAAGAAACGTACCGGCCGCAATACCATTATTCGCCGGAGCGAGGATCAGTCAGCGATCCGAACGGACTGGTTTATTTTGAGGGTGAATATCATCTGTTTCACCAGGATGGAGGCCAATGGGCTCATGCCATCAGCACCGATCTTGTACATTGGAAGCAGATGCCGATTGCGTTGCCATGGAACAAATTGGGTCATATTTGGTCGGGATCCGCGGTTGCGGATGTATCCAACGCTTCAGGGTTGTTTGGGGATTCAGGGGGCAAAGGTTTGATTGCCTATTATACGTCATACAATCCGGACAAGCGGGGAGGAAATCAGAAGATTGGTTTAGCGTACAGCAAAGACAAGGGACGCACGTGGGAATATTACGGGGACGACGCCGTAGTGAATAACCCCGGCGGTATAAATGGCGATTGGGATTTCCGCGATCCGAAAATCGTGCGGGATGAAGACAATAACCGATGGATTATGGTGGTTTCAGGTGGGGATCATATTGAATTCTTTACATCGACGGATCTGCTTCATTGGTCGTGGAGCGACAATTTCGGATATGGCCCGTACTTACGTGGCGGTGTGTGGGAGTGCCCGGATTTGTTCCAACTCGCGGTGGACGGGAATGTTAACAATAAGAAATGGGTGCTGATGATTAGTACCGGCGCCAACCCGAATACGCAAGGCTCTTCGGCTGAATATTTCATTGGTCAGATAACGGCGGAGGGGAAATTCGTCAATGACAACCCGGCAGGAAAAGTACTGCTTACTGACTTCGGGAAGGACGCGTACGCATCGACATCGTTCTACAACACGCCAGATAATCGGCGCATTATGCTGGCATGGATGACAAATTGGGATTACCCATTTAGCTTCCCGACCGACGGTTGGAAAGGTCAAATGACAATGCCCCGCGAACTTTCGTTAAAGACCGTAAACGGGAATGTCATCCTTGCGCAGAATCCGATAAGCGAACTGGCTTCATTGCGTGGAACCGATTTTTCGCTCAACAACGTTTCGGTAACGCCGCAATCCGGCAACATCCTCGGAGCGGTCAAAGGAACAGCATACGAAATTGAAGCGGAAATCCAGCTACCCGATTCCGGAGCGGCTACCGAATTCGGATTCCGATTGCGAGAGGGCGGGGAACAGAAAACAGTTGTCGGCTATCGGAGTACCGATAACAAGATGTTCGTCGATCGATCCGCTTCCGGCAGAACGGATTTTACTACCAATTTTACGACGTTGCATGAGGCGGTCGTACAACCCGTTAACGGTGTGGTCCATATGCATATCTTAGTGGATGAGTCTTCTATAGAGGTATTCGGCAACGACGGGGCAGTTGTCTTCTCGGACATCATCTTACCGAATTCCACTAGCAGTGGGATGAGCTTTTATACATCCGGTGGAACGGTTGTCGTGAAAACGTTACACGAGTATTCTTTGAATCATACATCGAAAAGTTCGATGCTAGATGGTAATACCGTACAGCGAATCGTGTTGGATCACCGATTGCTGGAACTCGGAGTCGGCGATGAGCAGCGTGTTTATGCAGATGCGGAGCCCTATACGGCGCTCGATAAAACGTTGATATGGGAAACGAGCAATCCGAACGTTGTAAAGGTGCAGGGAGTGGACAACACAAGCGCGATATTGAGGGCCGTATCTTTAGGGCCGGCAACCATTACAGTCAAAACAGCAAACGGCGCTGTTCTCCGATCCATGGATGTCAGTGTCGGATCATTCTCGACGAATTTGAGCGGATGGAACGTTTACCCTGCATCGGAATGGGTACCTACATTGGACGGGATCCGCGGATCGTTCGACACGGATTCGAATAGCATGTCTGGCAATCAAGCGACCGATTTCACCTATGAAGCCGACCTGATGATATCGAAGAACGGCGGGGCTGGTTCGATCTTGTTCCGGGCGAGCGCGGATGGCTCCAATGGCTATTATTTCAACGTTGATCCGAATTTGCAAGTGCTTCGGCTGTTCTATAAAGCGGGAGGACAATTCGACGATCGACAAATCTTAGCCAAAGTGCCGAAGTTTCTGCAGAAAGGCTTGAATTATCATGCCAAAATCGTTGCTTCAGGGCCGCATATTCAAATTTATTTTGACAACCAGTTGGTGATCGATGTTACCGATTATTTGTACAGACAAGGATACTTCGGCCTAAACGTGTTTGGTGGTAAGGCGTATTATCAAAATGTGAACGTAACGAACACGACACCCATCGATTTGAACGTTTATCATTTTGTAAATAGGAATAGTGGCCAAGTTCTGGGCGTGAATGATCAAAACAACTCAACTAGAGTCAAAGTGCAACAACCTAATAACAAATCCATCAATCAGAATTGGATCTACTATAAGACCACAGACGATGCGTATTCGATACGATCCGCCAGCAGCGACAAATCGCTGGATTGGGATATGGGGCAGAATGCTATTAATTTGTATCCATTTTTGAATTATGATAATCAACGGTGGCTAATGATCGAGCATGAAGACGGAACGGTAACGATCGTTTCAAAACGTGATCCGAGTAAAGCGCTGGAAGCTGAAGCCGACGGAGCGGTGCAGCTTGCCGACAGGAACGACCGCGATAACCAAAAATGGAAAATCGTGCAGGTGGAAAAGCCTATTATATCAGATGATACACCCCCACCTTCTAGTCCTCCAGTTAGTAACCAAGACGGACCTGTAAAGGGTGCTTCGGTAATCACTCAGCCTTCACTTGATACCGGAGGGGGATTGAATGCAGAGGTTAAGACAGAGGACCTGCAAAACGCCATTAATAATGCTGCAGCAACAGGCAATGAAACTGTGACGATTGAGATACCTGCTAACAACTCGGCACTGTCTGTGAATGTATCCTTTCATACGGATGTTTTGAAGGAGGCTCATGACAAAGGTATTGACCGCATTGCGGTTAAGAGTCAATTTGGGACGGTAGCGATTACTCCTGATGCACTTGGAACAAACGACGGTAAAATTAATTTGTCAATTACAAGGGTAGATCCAACCATTTTAGATGCAAAACAGCAAGAGAAAATTGGTAATAAACCTGTATATGATTTCAACATCAGTGTTAACGGAACTCCAATAAGCAAATTTGGTTCTAAAAAATCCATGATGATTACTATGCCATACACCATTACGCCAGGAGAGAATCCTTATACAATTGTTGTATATTATCTTCGTGACGATAGCAAACTCGAAGTAATCAAGAATGGAACCTATGATGCCGCAACAGGTGGGATTACTTTCTTTACGAACCATTTCAGTAAATACGCAATAGCCGAAGTGAAAGTTACATTTACTGATTTAGGTTCTGCGGAATGGGCCCGAGCAGCAATCGAATCCTTATCGGCAAAACAAGTGATCAATGGTTACAGTGCTGAGCAATTTAATCCCCAAGGAATAGTTACTCGCGCTGAATTCCTGAAAATGCTATTAGGAGCGTTAGATCTTGTGGATGTTTCCGCGGAAATCAGGTTCAAAGATGTTCAAGCTGATCAGTGGTATGCAGGAACGATTGCAACTGCTCAGAAGTTGGGTATTGTCAGTGGATACCAGGACGGTACATTTAGACCCGATCAGACGATTACTCGAGAAGAAATGACTTTCATGGTTTCTAAAGCATCTAAGCTTGCTCAAGTTCCTTTAACTGCTGTGGTAGCTAAGGACATATTTAAGGATGATGCTGCGATTAGTGGTTTTGCAGCAGAGGCAGTGTCTGAGCTTCAACAAGCAGGAATTATCAACGGCTTTGAAGATGAATCTTTCAAGCCTAAGAATACTGCTTCTCGTGCAGAGGCTGCACAAATGATTAATAAAGTGCTTCTAAAAAAATAGTAATGCTCAGGAAGCCCCTTACTCTGAAAATTAGAGAAGGGGCTTCGCTTGAGGATCGTGGGACGTCACAACGCTTTTCCTGTAATCAGACTAGGTTTTGCACGAGTGTCGGATGACAAGACCATTGTCCGATTGCCGACTTCTTTAAAAGAGCGCGCTAAACTACCGGGCAGGTTAGCTTAACTTCCGGTCAAAGGAATTAAAATATATCATACGAATATTTGAAGATGCAGCAGCTACTCGCCTTATAACGAGAGGAGAAATGTATGATTAAAGCGGTCATTTTCGATATGGATGGGGTCATTATTGACTCTCACTCAGTTGCCTATCAGCTTTTATGTGAAACAGCTAATACATTTGGTTGCAACTTAACTAGTAAGGAGATCAAGACCTGGGGAAGTCTTAGTTCGAGGCAGTTTTGGACAAAAGTAAAAGAACAATACAACCTACCACATGATATTTCTTTATTGATCAATAGCTACAATCAAGACAGGGAAATAGAACTCTACAAATCAATGAAACCTATCCCAGGAGTAAAAGAATTTCTATATGATATTAAAAGTAACCAGGTAAAGACCGCTTTAGCGACTAGCGCATCTAAAAAAAGAATGGATGCTGTTATTCATCTATTTGAGCTCCACACACTTATTGATGAAATCGTTTGTGACGAAGAAGTAGCGGCATCTAAACCCGATCCTCAGATATTTCTTTTGGCGAGCCAAAAACTTGCTATTGAACCAGCTGAATGTTTGGTAATTGAAGACTCAGAAAATGGAAAAATTGCTGCTAAGAAAGCTGGCATGAAGTGTCTTGGGTTTAAGGGATTGAGCCATGTAAAAGAAAACATGGAGGGTTCCGACATGCTATTCTTTAATTTTAATGAACTCAATATAAAGGAATTACAGAAACAATTTTAATAATCTTCGTTGTTCCGCTCCCTCGGTATAATTTAATTTCCTCACGTAAGCTCGTCTATTCGCAGGATTTCATCCTTTAGGTTCCGATGATGAATGGAAAGATAGTCAGATATATTAGGATGTGTCGTTAAAAGGCATGCGGGAACAGAGGTGGAGTTGTTTCACCCAATTCATTCCAAATGCTGCACGTATTCTACTCTTATGTCAATAGAGCTTTTACAGGGCAGCCCGACAAGAGTGGTAAATATGTTGAAAGCAGGGCACCCTTTGATGTGAGTAAGAAGAACGTTCACTTGAAGATTCTCGTCGATAAAATAAGCATTGAAGTCTTTATGGATGATGGAACCATCGTTTTTTTCAATGAAATTTTCCCGGAATTAAACGATTAAGGAATTACCCTTTTTTCGGAAGGCGGCACCGCGATCTTTAAAAATGTTGTAATCAAGCACTTCAACAAAGATCAAATCAATCTAAAATGAACAAAGATTTGGTGTGAAATTATATTACTATGACCTCAGCGAGTTGTTTAGACAGAGCATGTGCAGATAACAATTTCTTTAGATCCGCATTACCAAACATCCGATAATTGATAATAGACTTGATGTATTTGACTTAGGAGTGGCTGATACTCTTAAGAAAGGTGAAGTTAAGATGGTTGGAGTAGTTCCTTATTCAAGCGTGTATAGAGGTGTCGAAGATATGATGTACAACAGGTTGTATTGGCACTTATTTTGAAGGTATTCCTGAGGATGGAAATGTTTTAAGGTATTCATCAAATACCATATAGATATACTAGGAGCTTACATTACAAATAAGAAAAGCATTAATAATGGGCGAATTAGGTGGCTTAAATGGTAGGGCGGTAGAAACAGGCGTGACCCTACGCTAATTTCGTCCGATTCTCTGCATGTTGCCCTTTCAGCACCTAACAATATCCCCATGTTCAATCCCATTGATACTTCTGAAGAAAGCGCAGGACATGCTCAGCAGCCTTCACGGTAAACCTGGTTGTCTCATAATCGCATACGGTTCCATCGTCCATAAAGCATTTGACAAATCCTCTGAGAGAAATCTGGATTGCCTGACCCCATATAGTTATTCATAGATCCAGCAGACTCGTCTTTGGACATTAAACTTTTAGGGTATCCTTTTCTAGATAAAGTTGTAAAGAAATTGAAAGTCAGTACACGAGCATTTTGAAATCTTTCAAATTGAATTTCGAGAATTTTCTTAATTGTACAACTGCAAGTTTTATGTTTGTCGATGGTTACTCGGGAATTGGAAAAACAACTTTTGCAAAGGAAATAATGAGCGAATTTAATAATATACACAAATGGCGAAATATCAGTTTTATTTACCCAAGCTCCTTATATCGATAATGAAAGAGAGTTTATCATTTCATTATTAAGAGCAGACGGAGTATTTTCCGGAAATATACCTACAGCAGATTTAAAAACAATTTTATTGAGAAAATTATCAAATTGCAAGGATTGCAAGTATCTAGTAATTGATGATTCACAAAATCTATTAATTTCAAATAAGCATATGATGAAGCATTTCTTGTTTATGTCATGGCTCGTGAACGAGACCAATATTAAAGTTTTATACTTAGGAACAATTCCGTTTCAACCACTTCTAGAAGATGAATAATACAAAACAATTTATAGAAGAAGCGTACTATACAATTTAAAGGCATCTTAGGATCACATTGATGAAAATTTAAACACGAGCCAATCTGGTATCGTGTTTTTTTGTGCTGAAACGATGATTTTGCGACATTTCATCTTACAAAATCCATACGAAATGCCAAATCATGATACAGAAGGCGCCAAAACCATGATACAAAAACACCGAAATTAGTTTAGTAAAAACGACAAAACAAGTTACAGTTATCAGTATTTTTTTTTTTTGTTATTGTATTGTTGTTGTTGTTGTTGTTGTTGTTGTTGTTGTTGTTGTTGTTGTTGTTGTACTTTTCTTTTCATCATATCTCAAAATCATCAAAAGTATTAGTAGACAACTCTTTATTTTTTACAAATCCAAAAAAGGTTTCTTGCCTGTTTGGATTCAACAAATAATCGTGGTAATGAACGCAATCATCAGTATCAAATTCAAATAGTACCTTTCCCTTTGCATATAACTTCAAATCACAATGACCATAAGGAAAAGCTATATTGGAATCAATATTATATTCATAACAATCATTGTCCACGAAGTCCATATTCCACTCTTTTCTGAAAGACAACGTTTTTCCTTGTCTATCCTTGAAAAAAGTGTAATTTCCTTTCACAGACATATCACAGGGGGAAACTTCTATTTTCCCTGCTATAACTTCTTTAAAACTTAGCTTGCCGAACCCTTGAATCTGAACAGCTATATTTTCACTTCTTTCAACAATCTCCCTAAGGCGAGTTTCACTTTCAAGACTTACGTACTTATTCCAACTGAATCTCGGCATTAGACTAGCACCCCAAACCATGATTTCCAAATTCTTTGGGAGTTTAGTCGTTATGTCAAAGAAAAGAGTCTTTCCATCATAAAAGTCAACAGTATCGTAATAATCATCAAATTTACTCTCAGTTATATCAACTTGGATTTTCATTTCATCACTCCAAAATTCAGATGAATAAAATTGCTCTTTCATTAAAGATAACCTAAAGTTATCTCACCATCATGGAAAAATTCAATAACATAATGTGAAGAACAGTAGACGTAAGTATCAAAGTCCACTGCTAAAACATCATCAAGTGCATTTATGAATCTTTGAAAATCAGTTTGCAAAACTGGGTAGCTTCCACTCCATATAATATAGATTGGAGTTCCTATGTCGATATTTAAGGATTTCAAAGTGTATAATACATCTGCTGCTATTTTTATTTCGGTTTTCTTAGAAATTTTATCCCAATCAATTCTTCCCCAAGGAGTAAAATAGTAAGCATTAACTAATTCGTTCCTCATTGTTTCACTTGATTCTTCGGACAAAATGATAGTGCCTTCACCCAAAGCGTCTAAACATTCCTCAAATAATACGCCATATGATAATTTCTGCTTAGACTTATGCTTTTGTAAAAGCTTTTCTAATCTCCATTTTCTATCGCTCTTATGTTCCATGACTTCACCCTTAAATAAAAATCGTGCTTTCATGTGCGCAGATGATCTTCGAGAATAGCACTCAACTCTCCACGATCTAAGAATTAATAACCTATAAATTAGTCTAGTGACATTGGCAAAAATCGCTTTACTTGAACCAATAGAAGCGTGTGCGCCAATATTAAATAGTAATTGTCCAGTAGGTAATGAATCACTAATATATCCATGCCTGAGAGTTGTGTTTAAAATAGCTCGAGAATATTCTAAAGGTATTCCTATCTGAACTTCATCGTTTGGAAGGGCGATGGTATCATTACACGGACTGCATTTTCGTCATCCGTTTCACTTCAACATTGTGTGCATGCAAGGCTTGGAATGTAGGGTCGTGGGATAATAGGTGAAACACAGTGAAATACAAGTGCTCACGAATAGTGAGTTACCTCCTTCATGAGCTTAATTTTCCCCTTGTATTTACCTGAACTTCGTTCTGCTAGATTCATGGCCGGTGCAAGTGGAAACCTGAACTTGCGAAATACTCATTTTAGGAATATATGCAGCAAACGACTACTTATTAGGTCAACTGATGCTTATTGCGTCTCAAATGCAAGATCCCTATAATTATACTACTACATTATTGTATGGGGAGAATGCTTTGTATGATGAAGTACAGCTACTTGAAAAAATTATTTATATATAGCTTAATTTTGGGAGCCTTGCCTGTCATCGTAATGGGTGTGTTTTCTTATCAGCGCGCCTCGACGGTCATTCAGCACAAGGTTGATGAAGCTAATCGACAAATTTTAAACCGGGCCGTGAACAGCATCGAGCACAAGCTGGAAACCGCGCATATCATGGCCACCCAATTTGCCAATTCAACGCTGGCCGTCTCCGCCCTGGAGCTTGATTTGAACAGGTACCAGTTCGAGGTGGTTAACGACCTGATGAAGACCATTAGGGCATTTCAGGTATTTGATTTTGTGGAAAGTGTCTATTTCGTAAATCTTGAAAAAGAGTGGCTCGTCAGTTACAAGGGATTGGAACGGCTGAGCGAGACCGGCGCTCTCTCTGAATGGTCCGCTTCATTGTCACATCCTGCACAGTGGGAAACGGGATCAGAGGAAGGGTCTGTCTGCTTAATCAAGCCGTTGCCTTTTCTATCTGGCCAATCGCCACCCAGAGCGGCACTTGTCCTAAAGTTTTCCCCTCGATTGTTTGACTCACTGGTTAGAAGTGAAAGCTTCGGAGACACCGTGATTTACAATGAAAACCTAGAAATGATCTTCCGCAATTCGGAAACCCTGAGCTCGAAAGAGCAGCAAGCGAAGCTTGAGAGGGCATTAAAGCTCCAGTCCGCAGAGCAGCAGGATATCGACATCGAGTTGGACGGCGCTCCTATGCTGATCACGGTTCAGAATTCGGGCTATAACGGGTGGAAATATGTTTCCCTGGTCCATCTGTCCGAGATTACTAAAGAGTCTAAAGCGATCGGCTGGGTTACGCTATCTGTGTGTGTAACGATCATTTTGATTACATTGGGTCTGGCCTGGCAAGGCTCGAAAATGTTCTATTCTCCGATCCGATTATTACGAGATATGGTCGCCGGTTCGAATCATGAATCAGTCTCGTCGGCAGCTACGGACGAGATTCAGTATATTCGTACAGGAATACAAGGGCTGCTTGGAAATAAATTGGAGCTTCAGAAACAACTTCAGAAACAGTTTCCCTATTTGCATGAGCTGTTTGTGATCAAACTCCTTCTGGGTCAATTAAGCAGCAAGGAAATAAGAGGGCACATCGAGATGTTTGATATTGTCCAGAACTGGAGCCGATCCAGTGTCCTGACGCTTAGAGTGTACTCTCTCGATGGATCCCGGTTTGAGGAACGGGATCTGGGGCTGATCTTGTATGCAGTGAAGAACATAATGGAAGAGATTTTAACAGTGGTGCAACCGTTTAAGCCGGTCATCATGAATGAGAGCTGCGTGGCTATCGTTGTGGATTCTTCTGCAGGTATAGTGCCGGCAGAGGATCGATTAATGCACCTCTGTGAGGAAATCAAAGAAAAGATTCAAACGTTTATTGGTCTGGAGATTCAAATGGGCGTCAGTCGATTTCATGCAGAGCTGGAGCAAGCGTCCGTTGCATTTGCAGACTCGACCGCGGCGTTACACTTCTGCCAGCGAACCGGCTATCGCGGCGTGATGCGGTCGGAGCAAGCGGATCCGGGCAGTTTGCTAGAGATGACATACCCTGCGCGCCAAGAGCAGGAATTATTGGAAGCGATTCAAAGCGGAGATCGGTCAGCGGCGAATGAGGTCGTAGCGCGCATCCTAGAGAAAATTGAGGAAAGACATTTTACTCAAATCGAAGCGCAGGTGTTATTTTATCAGTTGTTCGTCAAATTAAACGGCTTACTTCAAAGAGATAAGCAGACCTTGAAAAAAATGCTCCTGGATGTGGAGCATGTCCAAACCTTGTTTCGTACCACAAGCTTTGAGGAACTGGGGCACTGGTTTACAAGTATGGGATTGGAACCCTTATTTCATCTATTGCTTGCTCGCGAACAGTCACACCAAAGTCAAATGGCTCAAAGAATCAAAGATGTAGTTCATAAACGGTTCGAGGAAAATCTTACGCTTGAAGCGATTGCGGATCTCATGAATTTTAATGCCAATTACCTAAGCAGAGTGTTCAAAAAGGAAGTGGGAATGAGCTTCAGCGACTATATGGCGAACATCAAGCTGGAGATGGCCAAGCAATTGTTGACCGAGAGCGATATGCAAGTTCAACAAATCGCAGAAATACTGCATTATCAGAGTACAGCAGCCTTTATTCGTTACTTTCGAAAGATGGAGGGCATGACCCCTTCCAGCTACAGGGATAGCAAGTAGTAGCGGCAGATAACCGGGAGCGAGAGGCGGAAGCTGCGTTTAGGCGTGTCAGGATCCAGTTGCTCGAAACGTACCTTGTCGCAAAGAAGGCCGCGCCGCTTCGCCTTGTAGGAAGGCTTCGTATGCAGTAGATGACCCGAAGCCCGAGTAACATGATGCACTGTGCTGCGGCAAAGGGCATGTTTATGCGATTCGGCATATGCAAGAAGCTACATGGAATGTGAGCGTAAGGTGCATATAGACTTCTGACAATGATGCGGCTTAAAGTGAGGGTACAAACGAGAAGGAGGGAACCTCATGCAGCACGTGTCAATGGCTCGTCGATGGCAACAGCAATTGCTTCGAGATCGTTGGTTGTATCTTATGCTATTGCCTGGCATTATTTTTTTTCTGGTTTACAAGTACCTGCCGATGTGGGGTGTGGTGATTGCATTCCAAAATTATTCCCCCGGACTGGGATTGTTCCAGAGCGAGTGGGTAGGGTTAAAGCATTTCAACCGATTGTTTTCCGAGCCTACTTTCTGGATGTTATTTCGCAATACGATTCTGTTGTCCGCTTACCAGCTCATCTTCTTTTTTCCGATTCCGATTGTGCTTGCCTTAATGTTGAACGAGCTGAGAAACCAGGTGTTCAAGAGATTCGTCCAGACGGTGATCTACATTCCGCATTTCGTTTCCTGGGTAGTCATCGCAGGCATCAGTTATTTGTTCCTGACGCCCGAAGGCGGGTTTATTAATGAACTGTTCGGAGTGCTCGGTCTAAAAAAAGTAAATTTTTTGATGAGTACCGATTGGTTCAGGCCGTTGCAAGTGACTCAAGTCATTTGGAAGGAAGCTGGTTGGGGAACAATCATTTTCCTTGCCGCGCTTGCCGGAGTGGATCCTCAGCTCTACGAAGCGGCCAAGATTGACGGGGCAAACCGCTGGAGGCAGCTTTGGCATATCACGTTGCCCGCGCTGCGCAGTACGATCGTGATTTTGTTTATTCTGAAGCTGGGAGACATTATGGAACAAGGCGCTGAACATATCCTGCTGCTGCTGAATGCGGTGAATCGTGAGGTTGGCGAAGTGTTCGATACTTATGTCTACACGGCAGGGCTGCTGCAAGGGAATTTCAGTTACAGTGCCGCAGTAGGTTTGTTCAAGTCGCTTGTAGGCCTGATCCTTGTACTGGCTGCGAATTATTTGGCCAAGAAATCAGGTGAAGAGGGGGTGTTCTGATATGGCGAGGCGTTCCCTCGGAGTTAAGGGGTTTGATGTCATCAATATTGGGCTGTTAGGGTTTATCGCCATTCTTATGGTATTTCCGTTTATTTATATCATCGCACTGTCCTTTTCGGATGAGAAGACGATCGCCGAAGGCGGATTGATTCTTTTTCCGAAGGGCTGGTCCCTGGAGGCATACCGATATATTTTTTCCACGGATACCTTAATGAGAGGCCTTTACAATTCAATCCTGATTACGATAGGCGGTACGATTGTCAATCTGGCCATGACCAGTTTAATGGCTTACCCCTTATCAAAGACCCATCTGTTAGGAAGAAAAAGCATTCTCATGCTCGTGATTTTCACCATTTTGTTTAGCGGAGGGTTGATTCCTACTTTTCTTGTCGTGAAGTGGACGGGTCTGCTTGACAGCTTGTGGTCGGTCATCATTCCAACCTCGATCAGTGCATTTTATTTAATCATTCTCAAAAACTTCTTTCAGCAAATCCCGGAAGGGTTGGAAGAATCGGCCAAGATCGACGGTGCCAACGATATGGTCATTCTGCTTCGCATTGTATTGCCGTTATCTTTGCCCGCTATGGCGACGTTTGCGTTGTTTTACGCAGTCAGTCACTGGAATATGTATTTTCAAGCGATCATGTATATCAACGATAGTTCGAAGTGGCCGATCCAGGTGCTGCTGCGGCAGATTGTGATCCTGTCCCAAAGTTCTGTCGGTGAGAGCTCTTCTATATCGGATGAAACGGTCCTGCCTCCGCAGTCCATTAAAATGGCCGTGATCGTGTTTGCCACCGTTCCAATCATGCTCGTATATCCATTTCTGCAGAAACATTTTGCCAAGGGTGTTCTTCTGGGCTCCGTCAAAGGTTAAAACGTTGCTTACATTCGATCGATCTTACTGAAAACGAGGTCAGCTTTGGATACAACGATATCCCCGATGAAAAGATGGAAGGTGCGATGGTATGAGGAACCCTTTGTGCCATCTGCCTCGGTAAATGCCGAGGGGTTATTTAAAAATGGGAGGTTATGAACATGAGAAAAAAAGGCTGGTTCACCGGCGCAGTCGCAGGTCTGTCATTGTTGGGATTGATGGGCTGCAGCACCAATGGGACAACACAGGACACCACTCAGAATCAAGGAAATGAGGCAGATGCTCCCTACAAGATCAGCATGATGTTCAACTATGATATTGCCCCCCCGAAGAACGATTCTGAGGTTGTGAAAATCATTGAGAATTACACCAACACGAAGTTGGATCTGCAAGCGGTTCCAGACTCCACGCGTTCGGAGAAATTCAATGTCATGGTCGCTTCGGACAATTTGCCGACTGCTGTCAAAGCCTTTTATACGGTGGCCGAGGTCAACGCCATTAAAAACGGGCTTTTCTGGGAGATCGGCCCTTACCTGAAGGATTATCCGAATCTGTCCTCCATTAACCCGCTCGTTTACGATAATCTGAAGGTCGATGGAAAAATATACGGAATTCCGTCAGTTCGGGATCTGGCAAGGAATACGTTCGTGTACCGCAAAGACTGGCTGGATAAACTCGGACTGCCGGAGCCCAAGACCGTGGATGATTTCTATAACATGCTGCTTGCCTTCGCTACCAAGGACCCTGACGGCAACGGGCAGAATGATACCTACGGGCTTATCGAGAACGATGGTTTGTTCAATTTGGATATGATCGCCGCCTATTTTGGAGCGCCTAATCAGTGGGGGGTTGAAAATGAAAAGCTCATCCCGTCCTTTTCAACGGAAGCTTATTTGGAAGCGCTGAAGTTCTACCGCAAACTGTATGAAAAGAAGCTCATCAATCAGGACTTTCCCATCACGTCACGTGATCTCTGGTTTAATATTTGGAAATCGGGGAAAGCGGGGGCTATGCGTCAAATTACCGCAAACGGCTTGGTGCGGCAGCAGGAGGCACAGAAGATAGATCCCAAAGCTCAAATCGGCATGGTTTCTCTTCTCAAAGGACCGCGTGGCACCTCGATCTACTCGGAACGGGGGAGCAACGGATTTTTCCTCATCTCGAAATCAGCAGTCAAGACGGAAGCGGAATTAAAGAAGGTGCTGTCTTTCTTTGATAAATTAATGGACAAAGAAATGGCCGATCTGTTTAACTGGGGCATCAAGGATAGGACGTATACCATCGAAAATGGAAAAGCCAAGTATGTAGAGGGTGACGCCTACTCGAAGCTTATTCAGCCGTATGGTCAAATCGCTGTAGGAGATATAGTGAAAAACTCAACGCCCGGAATTCTCCATCCGCTTCATGAAATGTCGGTTAAGATGAATGCGGAAAATGAGAAAGCAGCCGTGGTCAATCTTGCGCTGACCTTGGATTCCCCTACCAATAACGAAAAGAGAGCACAGCTTGACAAGATCATCTCGGATACCCAGATCAAGTTTATTCTGGGGGAAATCGATGAAGCAGGGTGGGCTAAAGCGATAGAGGAGTGGAAAAAGAACGGCGGTCAGAAAATAATCGAGGAATTTACTACTGCGTATAAGAAAAGTCGGCCCTAAAGGATGATGACAACATGAATATTGTGTATTTGCATTCTCATGATACAGGACGTTATATTCAGCCCTACGGCTATCAGGTGCCGACCCCTCACTTAATGAAGCTTGCCGAGGAGGGGGTTCTGTTCCGGCACGCGTATTGTGCGGCTCCGACATGTTCGCCGAGTCGGGCTGCCCTATTGACCGGCATGTCACCTCATTCCTGCGGAATGTTGGGCTTGGCGCATCGAGGATTTTCACTTGTCAACCCCGAGCGGCATCTGGCAACGTACTTGCGGGAGAACGGCTTCAAGACGGTATTGTGCGGTGTCCAACATGAAGCCAAAGATCCTGCCGACCTTGGCTATATAGATGTCTTGCCAGTAGAATCCGGCTCGGATGATCGACGCAATGCGACCCTTGCGGCCGAATATATAAAAGCCTACCGATCCGAGCAGCCTTTCTTTCTATCGTTTGGGATGTTCAACACGCACAGAGCTTTTCCGGAAGCGGATCCCGATATACGAGCGGATTATGTCATGCCTCACGCGATGTTTTACGATCATCCGGACAACCGCGAGGATATGGCAAGATATATGACTTCGGCAAGAATAATGGATGACAGCATCGGGATCGTCCTGGAAGCTTTAGCGCAATCGGGACGGTCGTCCGATACACTGATCCTATATACGACCGATCATGGCATCGCTTTCCCGCACATGAAAAGCCAGCTTTATGATACCGGCATTGGCGTTTCACTCATCATGAAGCATCCCGGCGCATTTCCCCGGCAGGGAGCTGTCGATACCCTGGTTTCTCAGGTCGATGTGTTTCCCACGATATGCGAGCTACTCGAACTGGATAAGCCGGATTGGCTTCAGGGCGTCTCCCTGCTTCCGGTGCTGACGGACGCGGTAGAACAGGTCAGGGAGGAGATCTACGCCGAGGTAACCTATCATGCCGCCTATGAGCCCATGCGCTGTATTCGCACTCCGCGCTATAAGTACATCAGACTGTACGAGGATCATGGCCGGCATGTAGCAGCGAATATCGACGATGGGTTAAGCAAGACCTTCTTGATGGAGCATGGATTTCTCGATGAGACTCGTGAGCAGGAGATGCTGTTTGATCTTTATCTGGACCCGGTGGAAAGGGTTAACCTTGTGGGACGACCGGAGTATTCCGTGATTCACCAGTCGTTGCAGGATCGACTGACAAGTTGGATGAAGCAGACGGATGACCCGTTGCTCACAGGTCGGGTAGCGAAACCGGCAGGCGTCCGAATCAACAAGAGCAGCACCTTAAGTCCGAGCGAACAAGATTATGAATAAGATGAGCTGTGAGTCTTCATGAAACAACAGCGGTACATGAACGGTCTTCGAAGCTTGTTGTTTATCTTGTCAAACCGGTATGCATAGCTATCAGAAAGCCTCTTGGCACATCTCAAGCATGCTGATCCTCCTCATAAATAAAGATTTCTTCGATACTCATACCGAAAAACGAGCAACCTTGAACGCTAAAAGAATCGATGGGTTATAACGTTCGTTTTCCAGCGAACCGATCGTTCGCCTTGACACTTCAAGAGCCATTGCCAATTCTTCTTGCTTTATTCCGCGTTGCTTGCGGGTTTCTTCTAAATGGTTGTTCAAAGCACTCACTCTCCTCATGGAAAGCTGACTTTCCATAAGGAGAGTATAATGTACAGTGTAAAGCATAAAATCGATCCGTTACCTAACCAATTAATAACTAATTTAACTGATCTAAAAGAACACTATAAGGATTTGGGTCCAGAGTTTTTTGAGGGAGAATTAATTTTGGATATAGTTATACCTAAAGACACAAATGTTGAGACTATCCAATCTTTTTTGTTTAATGCTTGACACAGTATATTAAGCTAAAGAGGATTGATAGCGTAATATTTAGGGAGCTGACTGCCTCGGGGCAGCTGCTTCTTGGATTCGTTGAGGGACGGGCAGGATAGTTCAATCATTTCATAGTGGAAAAACTACCTTCGCTAAAGAATTGGAATCTGTCTTACAACAATGTAGTCATTGGTCAGGACAATCATGCTGAATTTATTAATAGTCATTATAAGAAACTTCTCCCTATAGAAGGGCTTAACACACTAAAATTCTCTATTACCAATGCGATTGTTGAATATGCTGCTGTACAAAGTAATTTTCACATCATCTTGAGCAATTGTAATCTAAATAAATCAGGACGAACAAATGTACTCAGTTATTTTCATGAAAAGGGATTTACAAGTATTATTGTTTACTTTAATTTATCTATTGAATTACTGAAAACACGGGTTGAACAAACGCAAAGAAGTAAAGCTATTTTCAGAAGTGCATCGAGCTTATTAGAAGTATTGGAGCGACAAGGAAATTCGGGAGAAATACCACCTAGTGAAATGGGCTTTGTCAAAAAAGGAGCGCCTCGGTATGATGGGTATGTCCACAACACCATCAAGGAGGCGCTCTTATTATGAAGTTTAAGCAATCAGAGGGACAATATCAACGGATAGAACGAATTACCACTTCCCTTCTTGTTGTAGGAATTGATATAGCGAAGGAAGTCCACGTAGCCCAAGCTACGAACTTTCGTGGGATCGTACTTTCTAATAGGCATCTTACTTTCAAAAACACCATCGAAGGGCTTCGATAAATTACAACGGTGGATCGACGGATTACAGCAGAAACACCGATTAATGAGTCTTATAATCGGAATGGAGCCCACAGGATATTTGAATTCCCATGTTGCCCAGCCCGTATCCCGTAGAGTGTACTTTCTTTGTACATACATTTGGTTATATTTCGTTACAGGATTATCAGTTGTGATGAATTGTCTGTCGCTTTTGTTGATTAATAACACGCATTTTAGATCCTTTAATATGGGGAAGTTTTCAATCGCTGAAGAAATATGCGTTTTATCCATTTTTAGCATTGTGCTCATTTGAAAGATGTTGTTAATATTCCTGCTCCCACAGGTCCAGATGGTAAAGGAGGCATGCTGATCGGTTCTCCGGTCAATATGGCTTGGTCTATTCCAAAATCGAACAAACATCCAGAAGAAGCCATTAAGTTCTTGAACTGGTTTTATTCCGAAGAAGCTCTGAAGTTCCTTGATTACGGCTTGGAAGGCGAAGATTATTCGTTAGAAAATGGCAAAGTGAATTATAAATATCCGACAAATGCGGATGAGATCAACAAAGAAAATATGCATCTCATGTTCCTTCGCTTTGCAGGTCCATCTTATTTGGCCAATGAATCATTTATGAAGGGTCGTAAGGATGGGGATGTAATCGCAAATGCGATCAAAATAGCTAAAGCAGAAGGCCGGCAAGACGATGGACTGGATATGCCGATACCGCCGACCTTGCAGTCGAAGCCAGAGCTTGGTAAAAACGGTTTGTGGATGGAGACAACAGCCAAAATCATGACCGGCAAAGACCCAGTCGACAGCTTTGATAAATTCGTAGAGGATTGGAAAAAGCGTGGTGGGGATCAAATAATTAAAGATGCAACGGAATGGTACAACGCTAAAAATAAAAAGTAAGTTGATCGCTCCCTCCCCCTCCTTTCCTAAGATGGAGGGAGCATCTTTAATAAGCAGGGGGTAATCATTTTGAATAATACCAATCAGCTCAATGAGAATTTCACGAATGGTCAGCCTATAACTGCGGTAATCGTGGGCGCCGGACATCGTAGCTTGCTTTATGCTTCTTATGCGACGAAACATCCTGATCAATTACGAATCGTTGGGATCGTTGAACCTGATCCTGTCCGAAGAGAACTGACCGCTAATAAATTCGGGCTTACGTCTGAATGCTGCTTTGAAACAGTTGAGCAGTTGGTCACGAAGCCTCGGATTTCGGAAGCAGCGATCAACGGAACCATGGACCATCTTCACATCCAAACGACGCTCCCGTTACTTGAAGCCGGCTATCATGTTCTTTTAGAGAAACCGATCGGAACGAACGAAGAAGAGATGTATTTGCTGCACCAAAAAGCAAAAGAGCATAATCGTACTGTGATGATCTGTCACGTTTTACGGTATGCCCCCTTCTATGTGGAAGTTCGCAAAAGAATCGAGGCTGGCGATATCGGAGAAGTCGTCAATATTCAAACCGCAGAACATGTTAGTTATCATCACATGGCGGCTTCCTTTATTAGGGGGAAGTGGAACTCCAAAGAAACATGCAAATCCTCTATGCTCATGGCTAAATGCTGTCATGATTTGGATATTATAAGCTGGATGACGGGTGGAATTAGACCAACGAGAGTAAGCAGCTTCGGTGGTCTGGTGCACTTTAAACCAGAAAATGCGCCGGAAGGCTCGGGAAAACGGTGTCTGGTCGACTGCAAGATTGAAGAAAGCTGTCCTTATTCAGCAAGGAAGCATTACATCGAACAGGGACGTTGGGGCTTTTACGTATGGGAAAACGATTATTTGGGGATAGCTCCGACGGAGGAGGAGAAGATAGACATCCTGCGTACGAGTAGTCCGTTTGGGCAATGCGTATGGCATTGTGACAATGATGTAGTCGATCGCCAATCCGTTGTTGTGGAATTCGAGAATGGCGCTACAGCTACGCACAATATGGTTGGGGCAACTTCCAAGCCATGTAGAACTATCTTCATTATCGGGACAAAAGGGGAAATTCAGGGAACTTTGGAAGATGGTTCATTTGTAATCAGACATCCTGATGCTCGTGCTGGACATGAATACACAGAGGAGCGAGTAACCGTAAATGTAACCAACGACAGTCATGGTGGGGGAGATTTACTGCTTGTGAATGATTTCGTACGTGTTCTGCGGGGGGAAAACCCGTCGATATCAAGCACATCTTTGGAGAAATCCATTTATGGGCATCTAATCGGATTTTCCGCAGAGTGTTCCCGACTGGAAAACAGAATTGTGAAGATCGGAGTTATGTAAGTGGAGTTAGGAGTTTTGGTGCAGTAGAGGGGTAATGGGGATACTTGCTTGTCGTTAGACACAGACCAGTTTGTGTGTGACATCGAAAAAACTAGCAGATGGGGGTCTAGGGTTCAGGAGTTATCTTGGACGTCTCGATAAACTGGGCATTGATATTTTCAATCACCGTTTTAGATAAGTGTTTTCCGAATGAGATCGTATCAGTGCGGCAGTCTAATACTTTATTTATCAGTTTAGGGCTGCCGTTGATTCAAAAATCGAGTCAGTCTAATACTTTTTATTCTGAGCCTGACGATTAGTAATTAAGGAATCTTCATATGCGCAATTTTGTATAAATATACAATCAGAAAATCCTAGAACATCTACGTTCTAGGATTTTTTCTACTGATAACAAAAGTAAAAGGAGAATTTTATCAAAAGGCCATAGTGGCAATCAATAAACAAAATAATAAATAAATTGAAAATCTAACGTATTTAATAGTGTTCTTCCAAACTACTTGCTCTCTAAGTTAGAATATAATGAAGAAAGAAGATTACATAATTATTATATCGAAGCAGTTAGTTATCGATTGAAATTACTTAATAATTAATTGGTTGGGTTGGTAGTTAACCTGGTTGTTCGGAGGTATCGTTCTCTTTGTGGGTATTTTTGGAAATGATTCAGCTTTTGTCATTTTCCACCTATAGATATGTTATGAATACCACCCAAACTAACAACAAAAATGATGTAAGGTAAGAATAACAAATCTTTTTTTGGGATGTGTTTCTAATCGCACGCGAGGATTCAGATATTGATTGTTATTTGGTTGTAAAAGATGAGACTTTCCAGGACCGAAAACAGCGGGATCATTTGTTTTATTCTGCAGAAAAGGGGAGTGAGCCGACTCGTGCCTCATTTGAAGGAGACTCCTTTGTTGCCTTTTCTCGAATACCTAACTTGGATGAGCTTGTTAGTCGTATTTCCGTATATCCTGAAGATAGTCGGGAGAGACTTCAAGGACTTTTTTGCTCAAGTTGGTTGGATGGTGTGCCTCCCATCAGTGATCGTTATTACATAATAGGATACTTGTAAGTGATGTCATTAAATTAGTTTGTAAGTGATTTATAAGGATGGTAAAAGCAATGAGAAGAACGAGAACAGCGCTAAGCGTATCAGCGGCATGTCTGATTACTTTATCTGTCGCGGGATGCGGTAATAGTATGAGTAATACAGACAGGTCGCCAACTGCAGCGAGTGGTACACCCGTACTAGTCAAAGCGAAAAATCCCGTTACACTTACTTTTGTAATGGCCAACACGGTAGATGCAACTCCTTTCAACAAAATCTTTAAATCGTATGAAGCCAAATCGGGCAATAAAGTTGAACTGCAAGCTTTGCCAGGCGGGGATTTCGATAATATGATTAAGACGCGATTCTCAACGGGCGATTTTCCTGATCTCTTTCTCATGCAACCAGGGACTAAGCAAAACGTGAAGCTGAGAGCGGAAGAAACACTTCGCGAATGGTCGGGCGATGCTGACGTTTGGAAGCGAATCATTCCATCGATGAAAGAGTTCCAGACAACGGCATCCGGCAAAATCTTTGGCGTACCTTTCGGGGCAACCGGTATGTACGGTGTGTTCTACAACAAAGATGTGTTTAAAAATGTCGGTGTTGAGCCTCCGAAAAACTATGCTGATTTGTTAATGATCGCTAAGAAAATTAAAGCGGCTGGTGTAATTCCTTTTTATGAAGGTGTAAAAGATGGCTGGCCTGCTCAAATTTTTTATCTCACAGGGTGGGTAACTAATGTTGACCCCGTCGTCAAAGACGAGGGTATTAAGAAATTAGAGACGAATGAATTGAAGCTTGCTAACATTCCAGAAATGAAAGATTTATTTGAGAAACATAAAGAATTGAAGGACCTTGGTTTGTATCAAGAAAATGTGCTTGCTGGTACCTATGACGACATGCAGAATAAATTGGGCGAAGGAAAAGTCGCCATGTCATTCATGCTCGATGGCTTAATTCCACAGCTGGAGAAGAAATTTGGCAAGCCATTTGTAACAGACCACATCGGCTTCTTCCCATTCCCCTCGGCAACGGATGCAGGTACAGCGATGATTACACCTCCGAACCAATTAATGGTTCCGGTAAAAACTAAGCATGCAGCAGAAGCAGTTGATCTTATTAAATTTATGATTTCACCTGAGATGGTGAACGTGTACTACCAAACACAGCCCAGTATTCCAATCTTCGTTGATGCGAATAGTGAACTTTATCCCGCGCAGCAAACGGTAAAAAACATGATCGATGCCGGTAAGGCAAAGATCAATGTGCAAAACCGTCTGACGCCAACATTTGCAGATTTCCAAAAATTACTGCAAAATTTCTTCATCAGCGGCGATGTGGATCAGACCATTCAAGAATTCTCTGCGAACTATGAGAAAGACGGTAAAACCAAATTGCTCCCAGGATTTGAAAAGTAGGGAATGTCCCTTAGGCTTGAACTACGTTTCGGTCGCCAGATTAATCACATTAGAGAGGAGAATTCTTATGAAAAAGTTAACATATGACTGTGTCCCCCAATGCCTCTTCATTACAGATCATGCGGAGCAGACAGGGATACATGACGAAGAACTGAGGGAGGTGGTCCGAAATCATGGATAAAATTTGGTTTCAGCAGCCGGCTTCTGAATGGAACGAAGCGCTGCCGATAGGGAATGGCAGGCTCGGAGGCATGATTTTTGGCAAGGCTGCCAAGGAAAAGATTCAACTGAACGAGGATTCGGTCTGGTATGGCGGACCGAAGGAACGCAACAATCCGGATGCTCTTGAGCATCTTCCACAAATTCGCCAATGGATTATGGAAGGGCGAATTCGCGATGCCGAGCAGCTTGCGGTGATGGCACTTTCCGGCGTCCCAGAGGGGCAGCGCCATTATATGCCGCTTGCCGATTTGACGTTGGCCTTCGAAGGGCACTCCGGAGTGATTGAAGAGTACCACCGTGAACTTGACTTAAGTACGGGGATCGCCACCGTAATCTACCAGACGGGCGGTATTCGTTATAAACGCGAGATGCTGTCCAGTTACGTCGATCAGGTATTGACAGTTCAGCTGGAAGCAGATACGCCCGGCGCATTATCCTTGACCGCTCGTCTCATGCGGGGCGAGAAAAACAAGTATGCGGAACAAATTGGCAAGCTGTCCGATCACGCTATTGCGATTCGCGGCAATTGCGGAGGCGGCGGATCCGAATTTTGTGCAGTGCTGCATGCGGAGGCCCAAGGAGGTGTCGTCCGTGTGATCGGCGAGCACTTGATCATTGATCGAGCTGACAGTGTGACACTTTACTTGGCGGCAGCGACCTCATTTCGTTACGAGGACCCGAAGGCTCAATGCGTCAAGCGGGTGGAGGAAGCGTCAGGGAAACCCTACATGCAGTTAAAAGTCGACCATCTAGAAGACTTCGGACGTTTGTATGACCGAGTTTCTTTGAAGCTTCAATCCGGATTAGGAGAGGCAGTAGATTTACCGACGGACAAGAGGTTGGAGCGAATTCGGGAAGGCAGCGAAGATTCAGGGATCATTCCGCTCTATTTTCAATATGGCCGGTATTTGCTCATTTCCAGCAGCCGCCCCGGTTCCTTGCCCGCTAACTTGCAGGGTATTTGGAATGATAAAATTGAGCCGCCTTGGGACAGCAAATATACGATAAATATCAATGCTCAGATGAACTACTGGCCTACAGAAACGTGTAATTTATCTGAGTGCCATGAACCATTGTTCGATCTTATTGAACGAATGCGGGAGCGCGGAAGGAAGACCGCACAATCCATGTATGGCTGCCGTGGGTTCGTCGCACATCACAATACGGATATTTGGGGAGATACCGCCCCACAGGACATCTATATCCCAGCAACGTATTGGCCGATGGGAGCAGCATGGCTTTGTTTGCACCTGTGGGAGCATTTCGAATTTGGGGGCGACCGCGTATTCTTGCAGCGCGCTTATGAAACGATGAAAGAATCGGCGTTATTCTTCCTCGACTACTTAATGGAAACGCCGGACGGCAAGCTGGTGACCTGCCCATCTGTTTCTCCAGAAAATACCTACGTGATGCCAAATGGGGAACGAGGCTGTCTCACGATGGGACCGTCCATGGATAATCAAATCTTGCATGCTTTATTCACAGCGTGTATTCGGGCAAGCGAATTGTTGGAAACAGAAGATTCCCTACGGGAAGAATGGATACATGTCCGCAGCCGGCTTCCAGAACCGAAAATCGGTCGTTACGGTCAACTTCAAGAATGGCTGGAGGACTACGAAGAGAAGAAGGCTGGCCATCGGCATATCTCTCATTTGTTCGCCCTCCATCCTGGCAATCAAGTGACTGTCAGGGGGACACCTGATCTGGCTGAGGCTGCACGCAAAACACTGGAGCGCCGACTTGCGAACGGAGGCGGGCATACGGGTTGGAGTCGAGCGTGGATCATTAATTTCTGGGCTCGTTTGGAAGACGGCGAAGCAGCCTACGAGAACATCATGGCGCTGTTAAGCAAATCGACGCTGCCGAACCTGCTGGATAACCACCCGCCGTTTCAAATTGACGGCAACTTCGGGGGGACTGCCGGCATCGTGGAAATGCTGCTGCAAAGTCACACGGGTGAGCTTCACCTGCTTCCGGCGCTGCCGGTGGCATGGTCTGACGGAGAAGTGAAGGGACTGAGGGCACGAGGGGGCTTTGAGGTAGATATCAAGTGGAAGAGCGGAAAAATCGAAAGTGCAGTGGTACGTTCGCTGCTTGGAGGTATTTGCCGTCTTAGGACAAGTAGCGAAATTCGTATAGTTGGGGTTGAACCCTTGAAAAATGTATCGATCAACGATCAAGTGGTCGTGTTTAACACAACTTCAGGTATGGCTTATGAGATCGAGTCGATCCATCCATAAATGCGTATAGAAAAAGAGCTGCTCACCATGTAGTCAATACATGTGACGACAGCTCTTTTTTGTTGGACTAATTTCGCTCTAAGGGTAAGTCTGCGACTTCGCTTACAAATTGGTAATGTCCTGAAGTAACGCGAAGTATGGCATATCCAGCTTCATAACCGATGATTTCGATGCCTGAGGCTGCTTCAATCATTGCACCGTTTTCTGTCATCCTATCCATGGTTAAGGCAGGGACATAGACATCGGCCGTACAGTTTGCAGGAATACTCACGTTTAACGTCAATTGAGTTTGATTATTGCGTTTCCATTCAACACCCATAGATCCGACAGGCAACCGGTGCTGAGCCTTGACTTCTTGCAAGCCGCCAGGTATTGACGGTTTAATCGTCAACTTAAAGCTTTGGAATTCGGGGTCATATCGATAATCGATTCCGGCTAAGCCAGCGTATAACCATTCTTCCAGATGACCGAGCATAAAATGGTTTTGTGATTTGCCAACAGTTGGACCGTCCCAGGCTTCCGTTAATGTCGTTGCGCCATGTGCGATTTGATAGCCGTAGCTTGGATGATCCGTTTGTCGGGTCATTTCGTATATGATGTCCGAACGGCCATTCAGCGCGAGTGCAAGCAGCACATAACGGTGTCCCACATCGCCAGCAGTCGTATGATAACCATGCAGTCGTATGTCTTCAATTAAATGAGAGAGTACGGTTTCCTTAAAGTGATCATCCACAAGTCCCAATGATAGCGGCATGGCATTGGAGGCTTGACTGCCAGTAGCATATCGGGAAGTTTCCCGGTTGAAAAATGCGTCATTAAACGCCGATTTGATTTTATCTCGCAAGATAGCGTAATTGATGGCGTCCTGCTTGTTGTTTAACAAGTTTGCGATTTGCACAAAAACATCAACGAGATGGTAATACATCGCTGTTTCCGTGTGGGGGACAGGTGTGTTTTGGGCGAACCCAGGTCCATTTTCCCCAACATCATACCAATCTCCAAGCCCTTGAAGGACGATTAAATGATCGGAGTTCTCCGTCACATAATCGATGTACGCTTTCATACCATCGTAATGCTCGGTCAAGATCCGAGTATTGCCGTACAGCCGATATAAGTTCCAGCCTGTCAACACGTACGCACCGCCCCAAGAAACAGAATCGCGGAAGCAACGCCATTTATCGGAAAATACAACATATTCAGGTGCCGTCGTCGGCACCATTCCGTTCGGCAGTTGGGCATCACTGATATCTTCCATGACTTTCGTTAACAAGGCTTCTACCTGATAATTGAATGCTACAGAGGGACCCATCAAATGGATTTGCTCCAGCCATCCGAGCTTTTCTCGATGCGGACAATCCGTAAAAAGACTTTTCATATTGCTCAGAATCGCTTGATTAATCATTTCGTGCGTCCGGTTCAACATAACATCTGAGCATTCAAAATGACCTGATAATCTCGTATCTGGATAGATCATTTGTCCCTCCAAGCGGAGCAGTGAGGGAATCTCTGTAAGGGGAGTGGACGAATCGACAGGAATAGCGCCTTCGATTTGTACATAACGAAAACCGTAATAGCTGAAACGCGGTGACCAGATTTCCTCTCCGTCTCCATTCAAAATATAGGAAAACCTGTAAGGGGATCCAGTCCACTTCTGATTGGCGGTACCGTCTTCCTTCAACAGTTCTGCAGGGGATAGAGTGATCCTTGAACCTTCCTGGCCCATCACAGATACTTCAATCCACCCTGCAAAGTTTTGCCCGAAATCCGCCACTAATACGCCTGGACTAGGTTGCGTTATGCTCAATGGTTTAAAGGTCTGCATTACTTTCATTGGAGAAAGTGCTTCCGATTTAAGCTTCCCAAGGGGTGGAACAACTTCGGCTGCGTATCTCCAATCATCACTTTCCGTGTAACCGGGCAGATCCCAACTCAATTGATTACGTCGAGCATCATAGTCCTCACCCCCATAAATGCACGAAAAGGTGATAGGTCCTTCTGCGATCCGCCAATCCTGATTACTGGCAATTGTGACCGTCGTACCGTCGGTATAGGTGATTTCCAGCTGTACCAAACATGTGGGGGTACCGAAGGAACGTTTGAATTTCGTGTAACGGCCACCAGTGACATTGAAAAATCCGTTCCCGAGCATCAGACCCACCACATTATCACCTGTTTTCATTTCGTCCGTCACATCGTAGACGTTGTATAGGCAGGTCTTGTTAAAGTTTGTCCACCCCGGCGTTAGCACATGATCGCTGACTTTGTTTCCGTTTAAGCGAAGCTCGTATTGCCCCAAGCCGCAGATGTAAGCTCTTGATCTTTTCACCCTTTTCATTAGTTTGAATTCATATCGGAACAGCGGAAGCGCCTTACGTTCGAACGACTCTCCATCGGGTTCTCCAATCCAGCGAGCTGCCCAATCTGACTCATGAAGAAGTCCCATTTCCCAATACGAAGCTGGGCTTTCTACCATCTGATCGTCTTGATTCCAAAATTGAAGCTTCCAATAATAACGTATGCGAGATTGTAGCGGAGGACCTTCATATAAAACATGCACGTTTTTCCTGCTAACAATTTTACCGCTGTCCCATACGATGTGCTGCACATTTTCTTCAGAGGTTGACACTGTGATCCGATAGGCAGTTTGCATTTGCGAGCGAGTAAGACTGGATTTGTAACTCCAGCCGAAAGCAGGGCGTGTCACATCAATCCCGATAGGACATCTTTTGCCTTCCACAAACATTTCATCCAGTTGCATGGGTAGTGTCTCCTTTGAAAACATCATGCGAGGCAGCCACACTGATTGTACGGAACTCTTTTCCCCAGTTTTTTGTCGCATCGCCTTCCTTATAAGGTCGGCAGGAGCAATAGAAGTGATAAAGCACGCCATTATGCGTAACGACGGAAGGCTTATGGGCGAAAATAGAGTCTACCATGCCTTCTTCACCTACGCGAATAATAGGATCTGGATATTTTTCCCAATGTAAAAGATCTTTCGATAAGGCAATTCCTTCTTGTGCTTGCTTGTAATTATAGCCAAAGAAATACATGATCCATTGATCTTTATCTTGTAAAACACAAGGGTCGCTGACAAAACCGGAGTCCCATCTTTCCGGAGAGACACGAAGAATCGGGTTATGCTCGTATCGCTGCCACGAGATGAGGTCAGTTGAGAAAGCAACGCCCGTTTGTTCGAGCCATTTTCCCTTATTTGTGTTTTTGGCATTATAAAACAGGTAGAACGTGCTGTCATGTTCAACAAGACATTCCTTGTATAAACCGCCTTGTTCCCAATCTGCGCCTTCTTCTGGGGTTAAAATTGGATCAACGCATCTGTGCCACTCCAGTAGTTGTTCATCTTCCGACCATGCGATTCCGATTTTTGCCGAACCTTCTTCGTAACCGAAATCAGGGTAGGCGTGATAGAGCAGCCAGTATTTGTTGTTCCATTTCTTAAGCACCGGAGGAGCATCGATCTTATTTTCCTTTAAAATCCATGTTCCTGCTATATTTCTCGAGTCCCAATCTGCACCTTCATTCCGCCTTAGAATGACACTAAGGTGTTCCCAGTTTAACAAGTCTGTGCTGGTGGCTAAGGCTGTTTGATAACCCGTACCGTCAAATCCTACGTACATCATGTATAACTTTTCATTATGTTGAAAGACGAAGGGGCAATCCACGGCTCGTTCATCAAAGTGACCGGGGATTCCGGATCCGATAAGCACCGGTTTACCCAATTTATAAGGCGTAACATAGGGCTCAATATGCATGTTTTTCAATCTCCTTAATGATTATTAGAACTTACGTTAGATGCCACATATTGTAAGATTACTATCACACCTATTCCTACTCAGGGGGGGATTGAATCCGATATATAGGTCGATTGCATCTTCAAACTACAGCTGCATTGACATCGATTGTAAGCGGGCGTAGGATGAGGGAAAATTGTGGAAATTTTGTTCGGAAGGTGGACTCTTATGAAAGACGGTTATGCATCCAATCCGTTCATGTTTCAGACGTCCGGCAGCATTGTCGTCGGTCGTAATGTCATTGATCAGTTGATTCCGCGCATCAAGTTGCTAGGCGAATTTCGGCACGCCGTGATCGTAACGCAACCTTCGATCGTAGCACTCGGGGTAATTGAACAAATGGTAGGTGAGCTAAAACAAGCCGGTATATCCAGTCGTTATATAACAGAAGTGAAACCGGAACCGACGGTTGACAATATTCGCTCCGTATTCAGCAGCATTTCTGCCGAGCCTGTAGATTTGCTGATTGGTATAGGAGGGGGAAGTGTTCTCGACGCTGCAAAAATATTTTCCGTTTTGCTGACGAATCCAGTTGACGTGCAGAGTCTGATTGGGACCGATCTAGTTTCGCAATCTGGCATTCCTACAGTACTTGTGCCGACGACCTCAGGAACCGGTTCAGAAGTAACGCCGAATGCTATTGTAAGCGTTCCGGAAGAAGAGTTAAAGGTAGGAATAATAAGCAGGCACTTGCTGCCCAAGCTGGTTATCATTGACCCTGTATTGACGATAAGCTTGCCAAAACCGATCACGGCGGCAACGGGAATGGATGCCTTCACCCATGCCTTGGAATCGTATATATCTAATAAGGCTAATCCGATAAGCGATATGTTTGCCTTGGAATCCATCCGCTTGATTGCAGAAAGTCTGGTTCTTGCTTATCATAACGGTTCGGATCTTGAAGCGAGGGGGAAAATGCTGCTCGGGTCCATGTACGGCGGTATGGCGTTGAGCGCAGCTGGCACAGCGGCCGTTCATGCGCTTGCATATCCACTCGGGGGCAAGTTCAATATTTCGCATGGAGTTGCCAATTCGATGCTGCTGCCTCATGTTATGGCCTTTAATCAGGATGCCATAGCAGATCGGCTTAGGAATGTCGCTGGAGCCATGGGTCTGCAGGCTGGGAAGATGGGAGGGACAGAATCCTCCGAGCTGGTGATCAAGCAGATTTTCGAATGGACTTCAGAGATGCGTATCCCGCAAAACTTGCGCGAATTTGGCATTTCGGAAGGAGATGTGGATGATCTGGCGATCGCTGCATCCAAGGTTACTAGGTTATTAACTAATAATCCGAAGCCGATGGACGTGGCGTCGATTAAAACCGTGTATCAGAATCTGTTCCCTTGATAAAGGGAATGTGTCTGCCTGGAATAGGCGTGTTCGAAGCACGTGTTACGAATCAAAACGCTAAGGAGGTTACCGCAATTGAAAGTAGCCGTTATTGCCGATGATCTTACGGGAGCAGGGGATACAGGCGCACAGTTTGCCAAGCATGGGCTGCATGTAACTATACGTTTACAGTTCAGGGCGGGAATGGAAGCGGTGTCAGAGCAGGATGTGCTCGTACTGGATACCGACAGCCGATCCCTGAATGCCGAAGCCGCTTACCAGAGAGCTGTTGAGGCATCGAGATGCGCTCAAGCTTTTGAAGCGGATGTTGTGTTCAAGAAAATCGATTCCACCTTGCGTGGAAATCTGGGGTCGGAAATGGATGCCGTGTACGACACGTATCGACCCGATTTCGTTGTCATCGCCCCGGCTTATCCCAAAGCGGGACGTCTGGTCCGTGAAGGCAGATTGTATGTTCATGGAACGCCGCTGCATGAAACCGAGTTCGCAAGCGATCCGAAAACGCCTATAACCGAATCCTATATCCCAGAATTATTGCGTCATCAGACGAAGCGACCTGTCGAGGTCATCCCTTCCGAGATATTAGCGGAGGGGAGAAGCGCGTTGGAGCTCGTATTGCAAAATTGTCTATCCCAAGGTATTTGTTATTTGCTTGTAGATTCTGACAATGATGATGATTTGAAGCGTATCGTTTCCCTGTTCGGGGAGACATCGTATTCGGTTGTTTGGGTTGGTGCAGCAGGTTTGGCACAACAACTGGCAGTTCAATATGAATCCTTAACGCAGCCATCGCCAAAGAAATTAGTTCAACCAAACGGTCCGATACTTGCTGTGATCGGCAGTGTCAGTTCTCGGTCACGCCGTCAATTGGACGTCCTTCTCAGCCAACCGAATGTGCAGGGCATCCGGATGGAGGCTTATCGCCTTATATCTGGTAAAGCCGAAACAGAGCACGAATTGGCGAATGCAGTGGAAGAAGCAGCACAGGCCATAAATGCAAACTTTCATACGGTGTTATATTCGTCGGGTGACCGGGAAGCTATACGACTCGCCCAGCGTGTCGGGGCGCAGAATGGCATGACTGCGCAAGAAGTTAGCGATACGATATCTCGTGCTTTGGGAGAATCTGCGTTCCGTTTGATAAATCGCTGCAGGATCGGAGGCATCATATTGACCGGCGGCGATACGGCAAGACAAGTCTGCTCATCCCTTCAAGCAAACGAATTTCGAGTGTTTGACGAGGTTGAAACCGGTGTGCCGATTGGATTCCTTGTTTCAGAAGAGCATCTTCCAGTGGTAACCAAAGCGGGGGGATTCGGATCTGATCAAGTATTGCTGCGAGCGCTGGAATCGTTGAATGGAGGATTAAGGACAAGATGAAACCAATAATAGGAATCACAATGGGTGATGCATCAGGCATTGGTCCTGAAATCATCGTGAAAGCGCTGCACCATTCTCAAGTATACGAAAGCTGCCGCCCGCTAGTGATTGGAGATCCGATCATGTTAGAACGAGCACTTCAAATCGTGAAAGGTACAGCTTCCATTCATATCATATCGAGCCCTCAGGACGGGCGTTACGAATACGGCAGCATTGATTGTTTGGATTTGCGCTTGCTTGCCCCTGATCTTGCATACGGTAAAGTATCCGCCGAAGCGGGACACGCTGCTTACGTGTTTGTAGAGAAAGCAGTGGAATTGGCTATGGCTAGGCAAATTGACGCCATATGCACCGCTCCTTTAAATAAAGAGGCTCTGCATAAGGGAGGTCACCTTTATCCGGGTCATACGGAAATATTAGCCGGACTGACACATACCGAAGATTATAGTATGATGCTCACTGCTCCAAAGCTGAAAGTCATACATTTAACCACACATGTTGGACTGATTCAGGCCATTGAGATGATCAATCCGGAGCGGACGTACAAGGTAATCAAGCTGGCCCATGAAACGTTACAGAGGGCTGGAAACGTCAAACCGCGTATTGCCGTTTGCGGGATTAATCCGCATGCCGGAGAGAATGGTCTGTTTGGGTACGGAGAGGAAGAACACAAACTGATGCCAGGTATCAGATCAGCAGCAGAAGAAGGTATCAACGTTACGGGTCCTTATCCGGCTGATACGCTGTTTTATCGAGCTGTGAAGGGGGATTTTGACATTGTGGTCGCTTGTTATCATGATCAAGGACATATACCGATCAAAGTGCTTGGTATTGAAGCCGGCGTGAATATCACGATCGGTTTGAACGGTGGAATCATTCGCACCTCTGTCGATCATGGGACGGCATTTGACATTACAGGTATAGGAATAGCGGATGAAAGAAGCATGTTGGCCGCGATCCACGCTGCGGTTGAGCTTGCGCCTAAACCGATAGATAACCTTTCTTAAGGCATGTAATGTGGTAATTTAAAATCCGTTCCAAACAAGGAGAGATATATGTTAAAGCCAGCAGGCATCATCCCCGCTATGATTACGCCTTTTGATGACAAGCAAAATATCAACGAATCAGCATTGCGACTATTCGTTCGCAGGTTCATTGCTGCTAACGTTCATGGTCTGTTTTGCCTCGGCACCAATGGAGAGTTCTTTACGCTGTCAATGGAGGAAAAGTTGCGAGTTGCCGAAATTGTCATCGAGGAGGCTCAGGGACGCGTTCCAATTTATGTAGGCGCGGGGTGCGTAGGAACGCAGGAAACGGCCCAGTTAGCTGCACGTCTTGAACAAATGGGGGCCGACGCTTTATCCATCATTACACCGTATTTTTTAACATTTACACAGCAAGAGTTGATTGGACATTTCCGAACGGTTGCGGAAGCGACGAAATTGCCTATTCTCCTGTATAACATTCCGGCGCGAACCGGCAATACCCTCTTACCTAAGACGGTCATGGAGTTAAGTAAAGTACCTAACATTGTCGGCATTAAGGACAGCAGCGGAAGCTTTGATAACATCTTGCAAGTTCTGGAACTGTGCGATCCAGATTTCGCCGTACTGGCAGGGACAGACTCACTCATATTGCCGACACTGATGGCAGGCGGTCATGGGGCTATCGCAGCAACGGCCAATGTATTCCCGGAAGTCGTCAGGTCCATTTACGATTTATGGCTGCAAGGTAAACCGGAAGAAGCCGAATTGTCGCAGCGTAAGCTGCGTGCGCTGCGTAGTAGCTTCTCGTTGGGAACACTGCCTTCCGTTTTGAAGGAGGTTTTGAACATGCTCGGTATGCCTGCCGGAGACCCGCGACTGCCGGTTCAACCTCTCTCTCCGACTGCTAAAGCGGAGTTGAAAATTGTGATGGATCCATATGTGAGCGAAGGTGTCATTAAATGATCAGGAAGAGGTGTTGATGATAATGGAAGTTAACATTCCGAACGGCGTATGGCCAACGATGCTAACCCCGTTTACGACTACTAACGAGGTGGATTACGAAGCTTTGGGTCAGTTGGTCGAATGGTATATTGCCCAAGGTGTTCACGGCCTATTTGCAGTCTGTCAATCGAGTGAAATGTTCTACTTAACTTTAGAGGAGAGAGTGCGAATCGCACAGTTCGTCAAAGAAAAGTCAAACGGCCGTGTACCCGTCATCGCTTCTGGCCATATTTCAGACGAATTCGAAGAGCAAGTGAATGAGCTTAAGCGGATGGCCGACACCGGGGTTGATGCGGTCGTGCTGGTTAGCAATCGATTTGCTGGTCCGGAAGAATCAGACGAGGTATGGTTGAACCGTGCAGAACAGCTGCTCAATCGAGTGCCGGATGTGCTGTTTGGTATTTACGAATGCCCTTACCCGTATAAAAGGCTGATGAGTCCGAAACTGCTTAAATGGTGTGCGGATACAGGCAGATTTGGGTTTCTCAAGGACACGAGCTGCGATATTAAACAGATTGCTGAGAAGATCGATGCTGTAAAAGGAAGTCCGTTGAAAATATTCAATGCGAATTCCGCTACCTTACTAGCATCGTTACGTTTAGGGGTGGCCGGCTTTAGCGGTGTGATGGCCAATTTTCACCCTGACTTGTATGTACGTCTTTCGGAGTGCGGGGACTTTCAGACTGAAACCGCAGAAATGATTCAGGCATTTATCGGACCGGCGTCATTAATCGAACTTCAGATGTATCCTGTTAATGCGAAATATCATCTGCAAAGAATAGGTTTATCCCTAGAGATGCACTGCCGCACAAGAGATGCAGGTACTTTCAGAGAAAACCAAAAGTCGGAAGTAATGCAGCTTGATCAGCTGTATCAGTTATTCAAGCAGCAGTTAAAGCCAAAACAGAATGTAACTGTTTGATCACAAAGAGGAGATGCTACATTGCCATTTAAAGCGAAGGACAAAATCGTATTTATCGGTGACAGTATAACGGACAAAGGCCGAAAAAAAGACCCCTTAAAACTGGGATCAGGCTATGTACGCCTGCTGCATGATTATCTCACAGCGTTATACCCTAAGTTGTCATTAAAGATAATTAATGAAGGTGTATCAGGAAACCGAGTGATTGATTTGGAAAAAAGATGGACAATGGATGTCATGGATCATCAGCCGCAGTGGATTTCAGTTTCTATCGGCATCAATGATGTTTGGCGACAGTTGGATTCACCGGATGCGGAACAAGTCTACCCCGAGAAGTTTGAAACTGTATATCGAAGCCTATTGGAACAAACGAAGCAATTACCTAATTGTCGTGTGATCCTCATGCAGCCTACAGTCATCAAGGAGTATCCTGATTCTACAGGAACCCGTTTACTTAAGCCTTATGTTGATATTGTCAATCGACTGACAGAAGAATTCAATGGTATCCTTGTGCCGACACATGAAGCCTTCCTAAATTTCTTTCATTGTGAAACAGGGCAGGATTTAACGACGGACGGCGTACATATGAACACGCTTGGGGATATGTTGATGGCTACAACTTGGCTGAAGGCGGTTACTGGCATTCCTAATAGGAATTAGTGCAAATGATTATATAAACTTTAGACTGCATGTCATTCATCATGGCTGCAGTCTTTTTCATGATTTTTTACATAAATACCATGAAGAGGTGGAGGGCGTCGCCTATAAAATAGGTGAATTTGCCCTATAATCGAAAGTTGAATTTTAGATACACTGGACTCAAGTATCCCGGTGTAGGGAATCTGTCCATAGGAGATGAGGTTTTTGAAAGTTTCTGATCTGAAAACGGAATACTCCGAAAATCCGTTAGGAATAGTAACGACCGTTCCACGTTTAAGTTGGATCCTGAAATCGGAAGAATACAGTCAGTACCAATCGGCCTTCCAAGTATTGGTTGCATCGCATATGGAACTATTGAATGAAAATAAAGCCGATCTGTGGGACAGCGGTAAGGTTAAGTCGGATCAATCGATCCATGTTGCTTACGGAGGAAAACCGTTAGAAGCAAGACGGGTCTATTATTGGCAGGTCAGGGTGTGGGATAAAAACGATATCGTGTCTGACTGGAGCGGGCCAGCCTACTTCTCGATGGGTCCTCTAAACAAGAACGAATGGCAAGCACGTTGGGTTGGCAGAACAAAACCGCAGCATTCGGAGCTTTTACCCTCTCCCTATCTGAGGAAAACATTTCAAATTGATAAGCCGATACATCAGGCTTTCATTTATGCAAGCGCATTAGGTTTGTACGAATTGCACATCAACGGTGAAAGGGTAGGCAGAGATTATTTTGCCCCCGGATGGACAGATTACAAGATCAGAGTGCAGGTTCAGACCTATGATGTAACATCGTATCTGGGCAACGGAACTATGGCTCTAGGTGCAATCCTAGGTACGGGATGGTACGCCGGCAACGTAGGTATGTTTGGACCCAACAGATATGGCGATAATCCGTATTTACTCCTTGAACTGCATATCGAATATGAAGACGGTTCCTCTCAAATCGTCGTGACCGATGAGTCATGGAAGACAATGGCAGGTCCTATCTTGTATTCGGATTTACTTAAAGGCGAAAGCTTTGATGCTCGTTTGGAGCCAAAGGGATGGAGCTTGCCAGGCTTTGACGATGATGCGTGGGAGTCGCCTTGTATCTTAGATAGATATGATGGGGTTCTGATCGCACAAGTAGATCCTCCTGTTCAAGTCATGAAGGAGCTGCTGCCAGTCAGCATGAAGAAAACACCGCGGGGTTCCTACCTGTTTGATATGGGACAAAATATGGTCGGCTGGGTGCGTCTTCAGATTGAAGACGGACAAGAAGGTCAACTCGTTACCGTCAGCTGCGCAGAAATGTTGAATGAAGACAATACCTTATACACGATAAACCTTCGTGAAGCCGTACAGCAGGAGACCTACATCTTGAGAGGCGATAGTGTAGAATCTTTTGAACCTCATTTTACTTTTCATGGTTTCAGATATGTGGAAGTAACGGGATTGACGAGTTCGCCGACGCTTCAAACAGTCATTGGCAGAGTGGTGCATTCGGCAACACCGCAAACGGGGTGGTTAGAAACTTCCAACGTCATGTTGAATAAGCTTCTCAGCAATATCGAGTGGGGGCAACGCGGTAATTTTCTCAGCGTGCCGACGGACTGCCCGCAGCGTGATGAGCGGCTTGGATGGACGGGTGACGCACAAATTTTTGCGCGGACAGCCAGTTACAATATGGATGTCGGACGCTTTTTTAATAAGTATATGATCGATGTTATCGATGCTCAGCGTCCTTCAGGAGCTTTTCCTGATGTCGCGCCAGATTCTGGATGGGAAGAGTTTAAGATCAACCAAACGGAATTGAACTGGCATGCTCCGGATAACGGCGGCTGGGGCGATGCAGGGGTTATTATTCCTTGGACCGTTTACCAGGTTTATGGCGATCTCAGAAATTTGGAAGCATGTTATCCGGCGATGGTCAGATGGGTGAATTATTTACAAGCGAACACGGTGAACTTGATTCGACCGGGTTATTCGAATTATGGAGATTGGTTGTCTATCCATGCGGATACGCCAAAGGACGTGCTTGATACCGCTTACTTTGCATACAGTACGTCACTGCTTTCCAAATCAGCGAAGGCGCTCGGCCATGAAGAAGATGCGCGTAAATACGCGGACTTGTTTGACAGGATCAAACAAGCATTTTCAGAAGCATTTGTGGATCAGTCAGGACGAATCAAAGGAGATACGCAGACTGTTTACGTGCTTGCCCTTAAGATGAACCTGCTGACAGATGAGCAACGCAAACTTGCGGTTCACTATTTGGCGGAAAATATTCAGCTCCACGGCAATCATTTGACGACAGGTTTTCTTGGCGTCGGGTATCTGCTTCCCGCATTAACCGAAGGGGGAAGAGAAGATCTTGCGTACACTTTACTCAATCAAGATACGTTCCCTTCCTGGCTTTATTCCATCAAACATGGAGCTACGACAATCTGGGAACGATGGGATGCTTGGACTGAATCGGATGGATTCCAGAATCCCGGTATGAATTCGTTTAATCACTATTCATTGGGTTCAGTCGGTGAGTGGATGTATCAGCATATATTAGGGATCAACTCCGATGAGTATAGTCCGGGATATAAGCATATCGTGATCCACCCCCGTCCTGGCGGTGGGCTCCGTTTCGCTAAAGGTGAATTTCATTCTGTTTATGGCAGGATTGGCGTAGAGTGGACATGGGAACGGTCTTTGTTCGTTATGAGAGTCCAAATTCCTGTGAACACAACTGCCACGATCTATGTGCCAGGTACTGTCATGAATAAGGCTAGGTACGTAACAAATGGACTGCAAGAAATAGGAACGGCAAACAATCAATCCATTTACAGAGCTGGTTCAGGGAGCTATACATTTATTTCCAGGACGGTTATTCCGAATAAAGGAGAGAGACGATGACATTTGAAGTTGAGAAAACCACAGGAGACAGTGAATGGTTTACACATGACCGTTTCGGCATGTTTATTCATTGGGGATTATATTCGTTAGCAGCTAGACATGAATGGCTGCAATCCCGCGAAAAATTGAGCGGGGAACAGTACAGTAATAAATATTTCAAACGATTTGATCCGGATTTATACGATCCCGAGCTTTGGGCTCAGCTCGCATCCGATGCGGGCATGAAGTACTTCGTGGCGACAACAAAGCATCATGAGGGCTTTTGCTTATGGGACAGTAAGCTTACCGATTATAAAGCAACGAATTCTCCCGCAGGGCGTGATGTGCTAAGACCTATGATAGATGCGTTTCGTAAACGTAATATGAAGGTAGGTTTATATTATTCCTTGCTCGACTGGCATCACCCTCATTATACGGTTGATCCTAAACATCCGCTACGCTTTGATCCCAATCATATCGCTGGGAATGAACAAATAGACTTCACCAACTACCGAAACTATTTGTATGGACAAACGAAGGAATTGCTGACGGATTTCGGTCAAGTAGATCTGTTATTTTATGATTTTTCGTTCCCTGAAGAAAACGGTTTGGCGGGCAAAGGCAAGGACGATTGGGGCAGTGAAGAGCTGGTCCGAATGATTCGCACCTTACAGCCGAACATTTTATTGAACGACCGCTTACAGGTGGGGGGCGATATCACAACCCCTGAACAATATATGCCGACCAAATGGGTACAGGTAAACGGAAAGCGTGTCGTATGGGAAACTTGTCACACTTTTAGCGGTTCGTGGGGCTATCACCGGGAAGAAGAGTCATGGAAGAGTGTCGAATTGTTGATCAAAATGATGATTGATACTGTCAGCAAGGGTGGCAATCTCTTATTGAATGTCGGCCCAACTGGACGCGGTGAATTCGATGAGCGTGCCATAGATCGGTTGAAGGGAATGGGGGAATGGATGAAGCGGCACAACCGCTCCATCTACGGATGCACACAAGCACCGGAAACATTCGTTTGCCCCGACGATTGTCGGTTAACTTACAATCCGCAATTGAATCGCATGTACGTACATGTATACAGTTGGCCGTTCAAAAATATCCATCTTCACGGCTTCGCTGGAAAAGTAGAGTATGCACAATTCTTAAACGATGCGTCCGAAATCAGATTTAAGCAAGGTTTTGTTTCGAGCGGCATTGAAAACGGAGCTTTCAAAGAAGGTCGAGATGAGCATACCGTGACGCTATCGCTGCCTGTCAAAAAACCGAATGTGGCCGTTCCGGTTATCGAACTATTTTTGAAATAAACGAATCGAATGGAGGTTGGATCAAAACGATGAAAGCTATTACCCTTGGATACGCGCCCAATCCTGCCCCGCGGGTTGAAAATGGCATAAGGTTGCTAAAACAAGCGCTGCTGGATTGTGGCTATGATGTAAATGCGGAAGAAGTGTCCTGGACGTGGGACAGTTACCGGTCCGTACAGGAAAGAAAAATCTTTGTGGGAAACCGCAATGAATCTGAATTGCTGCAGCAGCTGGAAGAACGAGACGTCCTGCTGTATCACACACAGGCTCCGGAAGGAGAAGGATTCTACATAGCTACTTGCCCTGGAAATCTGACATCCGTTTCCGGAGGCAACGATTCTGGCGTACTCTATGGCTGTCTAGAGCTTGCTGGGCGTGTCAGCGCCGTAGGTTTCTTACCCGAAGATATCGCCTTTGGAGACGCTCCACGTTTTTCACTGAGAGGACCGGCGATCGGATTGCAGAAAACAACCGTCGAACCGCCTCGTCAAACGTATGAATATCCGATTACCGAGGCACGCTTCCCTTGGTTTTACGACCGGACATTGTGGCAGGAATTTCTAGATATGCTGCTGGAACAACGGTGCAATATCGTCTATTTGTGGTCTGGGCATCCCTTTTCCTCTTTAGTGAAATTGGCGGATTACCCTGAGGCGCTTGAAGTTACAGAAGAAGAGTTCGCGCTGAACGTTGAAACGTTCCGCTGGGTGGCACAAGAAGCGGATCGTCGAGGCATATGGCTCGTATTGAAGTTTTACAACATTCATATTCCGCTGCCATTTGCAGAGAAGCACGGATTGAAGCTGCATCAACCGAAACCGCTTCCGTTAACCAGTGATTACTATAAAAAGTCGATTGCTTCCTTTGTACGTTCATTCCCTAACGTGGGGTTGATGGTCTGCCTGGGGGAAGCGCTGCAGGGACAAATATACGGCGTGGAATGGTTTAATGAAACGATTCTAGCGGGCTTGCTGGAAGGGCTTAAGGATTCAAATGTGAAGGAAAAGCCGCCAATCATTCTGAGATCTCATGCGATTGAACCGCAAAAGGTCATTGAGGCAGCGCTGCCTCTATATCCAAATTTGTATACAGAGGCCAAATATAACGGAGAATCATTGACCACGTATACACCACGAGGCAAATGGCAGGACATTCACAACCGTCTCGGCTCACTAAAGACGATTCATATCGTGAATGTACATATTCTTGCTAACCTGGAGCCTTTTCGTTACGGGGCACCTTCGTTTATCCAAAAATGTATGCAGGCCGCCAAATATCGGCTGAAAGCGAATGGGCTTCATCTGTATCCGTTGTTTTTCTGGGATTGGCCGTTTTCCCCGGATTTGGCTGAGCCAAGACTTAAACAACTGGACCGCGATTGGATATGGTTCGCAGCTTGGTTTCGTTACGCTTGGAATCCGGACCGCGATCCGGCCGCAGAACGGAATTTCTGGATCGATGTGCTTGGCCAAAGGTTCGGCAGTCCAGAAGCAGGTGAAGCGATATTGGACGCGTACGAAGCGTCCGGCGAATGTGCGCCTAAATTGCTGCGGCGTTTCGGCATTACCGAAGGCAATCGTCAAACGATGAGTCTGGGAATGACGATGAGTCAATTGACGAATCCGGATCGGCACATGCCATGGCCTGATTTATGGGAATCTCAGTCTCCTCAGGGGGAAAGGCTGGAGGACTATGTGATCCGCGAGTTGAAAGGCGAACCGCACGTCGGTGAGACGCCTTCGGAAATTATCGCAGATGTCAGTCGGCATGCGGCAGACGCGGTGCATGCGATCGAGAAGGCTCGCAAATTGGTGAAACGAAACTGGGATGAATTTGATCGCTTATTCGATGACATGCAGGCCATTCGTCTCATGGTCAATGTCTTTGTGCATAAAGTTCAAGCGGCATTGCTCATTTTGACTTACAAAGGCAGGGTTCAAGGGGAGTATTTCACACAGTTGGAAATGTTGGAAGAGGCCGCTGGGCAGCTAGAGAGCAGCTTGAAAAGCTACCGTGCATTGACGACTTTAACGGAAAAGACCTATTTATTCGCCAACAGTATGCAAACGCCGCAGCGGAAAGTGCCGATTCGAAACGGACTTGAATACAAGCATTGGACGGCGTGTTTGCCAGTTTACGAGTTAGAGTTGGAACGTTTTCAGTTCCATCTTAATGAGTTAAAGTCAGGTACATTGCCTGAGGCGCTGAAGAATATGAAAGATCCCATTGTTCCATACGAAGAGGTACCGTTCACTTTACTGTCAGGAAACGCGGAAACATACCGAGTTGAGAAGGAAGCGCAAGTGTTTGTGGATGGGGATATTCACATCGTCGGATGCGCGGAGGAACTTGATGGCTTGACCGGTATCCGATTCAGCCAAATGGAAGCGGGTCTAAGCGGAGTGACAATCGATATTGAATTGCATCACCCCTCCAAAGTGTTAATTGGATATTTCAATTCGAAAGATGAACAGTGGCTTCAAGTCCCAAGCTTGGAAGAGAATACACATGCAGATGATTTGGGCGGATATGCGCCAGTATTGCAAAAAGGATTACGTCTGTATGCGTATCCATCTGTCAATGTGCATACGTTTCGATATGAAGCAGGGCGGCATTCGCTTGATTTAGGCAAGGGAGCTTACTTGATTTTGGGCGTCATACCTGCTGATCACGAAATTCGACCAAGAAATGTCGAGCACAAAAATGATGGCATTAACACGCTGGATTGGCTGTACGAGTAAGTAAGCGACAGATGGGGAGAGAGTCTATGACTGATAAGAAATCCACACTCTGGTATGCACATCCGGCCAAGAATTGGTTTGAAGCGCTTCCCATTGGCAACGGCCGGTTCGGAGGGATGGTGTATGGCGGCACGAACAGAGAGCATATTCAATTAAACGAAGACACACTTTGGTCGGGGGAACCCCGAGAAACAGTCCGCTATGATGCGGAGCGGTATCTCGGACCCGTGCGTGAATTGATATTTTCGAAGAAATATGCGGTAGCCGAGCAGATGATCGAGCAGTACATGGGAGGTCCGGATATTGAATCCTTCCTACCGCTTGGGGATTTGGAGCTTCTCTACGACGAAGAGGGCGGAATTTCGGATTATAGCAGGGAATTGGATCTCGAAGCAGGTGTTGTAAGGGTGCGTTACAATCAAAATGGCGCTGTTTACACGCGTGAAGTGTTCGTATCCGCTGTTGATCAAGTGATGGCGATCCGTTTGAATAGCGAGAGGAAATCCAGTTTTACCGCCACTCTTCAAAGTCCACTGCAGTTTTCGGTACGCAAAACAGGTGCAGATCGGATAACGCTTACTGGCCGCTGCCCGTATCACGTTTTGCCTAACACAGTCAAATCCATTGATCCTGTTCTCTATGCCGAGGGGAAAGGAATAGGTTTTGAAATCCACCTTCAAGCGATTGCAGAATGCGGTAAAGTGGAAGTCAGCGGTGGGCGCATTCTCGTAAGCGGGAAAGGTGCGGTAACCTTACTGCTGACCGCTGCTACAAGCTATAATGGTTTCGAAAAAGATCCGGCTGTTCTAGGTAGAAATCCAACAGACATGTGTGCGTCATCGCTATCGAATGCCATTCGGCTGGGTTACGATCATGTGAAAGAGCGGCATATGTGTGATTACGCCGCACTGTTCAACAGAGTTTCAATTGACATTGGCGGTAGAGGTGAAGACAAAAGCATTCTTCCTACGGATGTCCGCATCCAGGCAGTCAAAAATGGATCTGATGATCCTGGTCTTGCTGCGTTGTTCTTTCAGTACGGGAGATATTTGCTGATATCCAGCTCTCGTCCCGGTACACAGCCTGCCAATTTGCAGGGCATTTGGAATGACAAAACCCAACCTCCGTGGTGCAGCAGCTGGACGACAAACATTAATATTGAAATGAACTATTGGCCTGCGGAAGTGGGCAATCTTGCGGAATGCCACCGACCGATGTTTGATTTAATTGAAGATTTACGAATTACAGGCCGGAAAGTAGCCAGTGTCCACTACCGAAGCAGGGGGTGGACCGCTCATCACAACATCGATTTGTGGCGTACCGCGACGCCTGTCGGCGGCTCGCCCAGTTGGGCCTTTTGGCCGATGGCCGGCGCTTGGTTATGCCAACATATATGGGAGCATTACGCGTTTAGCCAGGATGAACAATTTCTCAAACAAGCGTATCCTGCATTGAAAGAGGCAGCGCTGTTTTGTTTGGATTGGCTTATCGAGGATCCTGACGGATATTTGGTTACGTGCCCGTCCACTTCCCCTGAAAATTTTTTCATTACCCCTGAGGGGAAGCCAAGCAGTGTAACCAAAGGAACGACGATGGATTTGGCTTTAATCAAAAGTTTGTTTGCCCATTGTATAGAAGCTAGCCTCATTCTAGACCTAGATGACACGTTTAGGGGCCATCTGGAAACGGCATTAAGTCATATCCCCCCGTTCCGTATTGGGAAATACGGTCAGCTGCAGGAATGGGACGAAGACTTCGAGGAGTTGGAACCGGGCCACCGACACATTGGGCATTTAGTTGCTCTTCATCCGTTGGACCTAGTGACACGTCATGGACAGCCCGAACTGTTTGAAGCCTGCAAAAAAACGCTCGAACGCCGTCTTGCTCACGGCGGAGCGCACACGGGCTGGAGCTGCGCTTGGACGGTTAACTTTTGGGCACGACTAGGAAACCCAATAGACGCCAATAGATTTTTAAATGACTTGCTGGCAGGTCTGCACCCCAACATGATGAATGCTCACCGGCATCCGAAGGTGAAGATGAATATTTTTCAAATTGACGGTAATTTTGCCGGCTTGTCAGGCATTGCGGAAATGCTGCTGCAGAGTCACGCTGGAATGATTCAACTTCTGCCGTCTTTACCGCCTGAATGGGAGCGCGGAAGCTTGAAGGGATTGAGAGCTCGAGGCGGATTTGAAATCGATATGGACTGGAACGAAGGTAGACTTACACGCGCCTGGATCAGGTCAATTGCCGGAAAGAAGTGCCGGTTATTGAGCGCTCAGCCGGTTCAAGTTCACCTGAATGGACAACTCATTTGTTCAACAGGAGTCGATTCCTCATTTGAAACTGGCGTGGGATTCTGTTACGAAATTGTTCCTGTATCGGAGGTTTGAGATGAAATATGTTACTACCATGAAGGAATTTATTTTTGAGGATGATAGACCGTTCCTTAGCTGCCACGCATCCACATTGGAATTGCTGCCGAACGGCGATATTATAGCCGCATGGTTTGGCGGAACACGTGAGAAAGCCGGAGATGTTGCTATTTGGCTATCACGCAGGGGAGTCACGGGGTGGACGCCGCCCCTTAAAGTAGCGGATCAAGCGGATATTCCGCATTGGAATCCCGTCCTTTTTCGTACCAATGACGGTACTCTATTTCTATATTACAAAGTCGGAACCATGATTGCCGAATGGGAAACGATGGTTATTCGCTCAACAGACGATGGACACACATGGACGTCTCCGCTTCCCTTGGTTAAGGGGGATAAGGGAGGAAGGGGTCCTGTCAAAAACAAGCCTATTGTTCTGTATGACGGTACGATAGCAGCTCCTGCCTCATTGGAACCAGCCTGGGATGTATTCGTTGACCTCTCGAGCGACGGAGGCGAGACCTGGACTCGAAGTGAAATCGTTCCATTGGACCGCAGCGTAATGAAAGGCTCAGGCATTATCCAGCCTTCCTTATGGGAATCTACCCATGGAAATGTGCACATGCTCACTCGAAGCAGCGAAGGGCATATATATCGCAGCGACTCAAAGGACGGGGGGAAATCGTGGTGTACAGCATATCCCACTGATTTACCCAACAATAATAGCGGAATCGATCTGGTGAAGCTGGATAACGGCACAATTGCTCTTATTTATAATCCCACACGTCCAGAAGAAGGGATGAAAAAGGGGCCGAGAACGCCGCTTGTCATTCGACTTTCGCATGACAACGGAATGACTTGGGAAAATCAATTTCTGTTAGATGAAGGAGAAAAGCAATATTCCTACCCTGCTATTGTTGCAGGTGGACTAAATCTATATGTGACCTATACCTGGAAGCGCGAACGCATTGCCTTCTGGAAAATAACGCTTTCCGATTTAGCATGATTGACCTATAGATTGAGACGATAACCACCATTCACGCATCAAATGAATTCGATATAATAATTATGGTAATATTATACACCCATAAGTATATATGGGCTGGGAGGTCATCCATGCCAGCTGGCAGCCGATTGGACGAAACATTGCGCGCGGGAAAAAAAGCACTTCGCACGCTCCCCGGTGCACTCTTGCTCGGTTCGACCGGAGCGCGGTTGTGGGCCGATTATTTGGATCCCGTACCTGGTTTTTCTGGAAGGTTCGATTTTATTCACAAAGTGAATATTCCTTTGTTGTTTAAGATAACGAACAATTTGGCAGAAAGCTTAGAGCCATGTCAGACGGAATGGTTTCCAAGTCACTTGCTCATGGCTTATACAGGCAACCGTCTTTCATTGGAAGAACGCAAATTCATAACTTGGAATGATTGTGCGGTTTCGTGCCAAACTTGGACGAATCGCAGCGATGAGGAGCTAATCCTTCGTTTGGAGACCTATGGCGATTCGTTCTCAGAGCGCATAGAGAATTATCTGTATGGATTGTTCAATATCGAGCATTACAGCTTTAATGTCTCAGGTGCTATTGCCGTAAGTGATCCCACTGTATTCGAAGAGCTACGGTTGAAACCAGGTGAAACCAAAGCAATTATTGTCGCTGCAGCATTCGGAATTTCCGGTCAGGATGATATCGCCTTGCTGAAGGAACGGGCATCGAGCTATGCGGAAAGCGGTTACACGGTTGATCAACTAGTAGTAAATCAGAGTAATGAGTATCAAATCTGGTTTGAGAAAACACCTACATTCGCCAGCAGCGACCCTGTGTTAAACAAGACGTGGACCTATCGTTGGTTTCTGCTTCGGCACAATTTGGCCGATCCGCAGTACGGTCACTTGTCCTATCCATTGTTCTACGAGGGCAGATCTCATAAAAAAAGTAAAAAGCCCTTTAGTAAGGGGGGATGGGAGTTCAGCAAGCTAATTAATCTGTCCGTCCCTTTACATATTATGGATGCTAGATGGTATCACGATCCCGTATATAGTGAGGGTCCGCTTCGTAACATGAAGAGCGCTCCCGGTGAAGACGGTATGTTTAGCTGCTTGACGGTAGATTCCATCCTGCATTCCTTTGCCAACTTCTCTTGCTGGGCCGCATATAAGCTCTTTCTTGTGCATCGAAACACCGAAATGATAGTTGACTTACTGCCTGCCATGAAATCGAATATTTCGGCATGGAAACGTGTGAACGGTAATGATCAGGATCATTTGATGATCGAACATAAACATACACGGACGGGAAAAGAATATCAGCCAAGTTATTGGTATTTTCACCAATTCCCGAAAAATCCGAAGGACAAAGCTACCTATACCCATCTTAAGAGGGTGGATCGCGCTGTGTATCACTACTTGAACACGCTAGGCGTTGCTAAGCTTTGCGAGGCAACGGGTGATCCGGAAGCGAAAGTTTTTTTTTGGCAAGCTGAAGAAATCAAGCAGGATATACTTGGGAAAATGTGGAATGAAGATACAAAGTTCTTCTATGATCTACATTATCAAACAGATGAAAAGGCGTTTGTCAAAAATATTGTCGGGATCTATCCCGGGTGGGCAGAAATCCTAGATGATCAATTCAATGGAATGATCGAGCATCTGTTCGATGAACAGGAATTTCGTACGAAATGCCCGTTCCCGTCTGTTTCCGCCGATTCTCCTGCCTATTCACAAGAAGGCGGTTGGATGGGACACTTTGTCAAAGGTCGGAACGGCTGCGTTTGGGATGGTCCAACCTGGCCTTATACCAATTCGATCGCGCTTGATGCGCTTGCCAAGGAAAGCAAGCGGAGAAATCATCAATTTGATCGTCAATTTGCCTATTATCTACGCGAGTATTCGTTTCTCCATTTTATGCAAAGAGATTTAAACCAACCCGGTCTAGTTGAGCATTACAACAGCGCAACAGGTGAACCGTTAAGCGACGAACAGGAATATAATCATTCGTACTATATCGATTTGTTAATTTCACATGTGGCAGGATTATCGATTGAAAAAGATGGGATTGTTCTGGATCCTCTGAATGTGGATTTAGATTATTTTTGTCTGGATCGCGTGAAGGTGGCGGGTATGGAAATACGAATCTCATATCGGAAACCGAGTGTGTCATCGGAGATTCCCTTTAGCGAAGATGGCTACCGTTTATATGTAAATGACAAACTTATTTTCTCCAATCCAACACTTTGTCGAACAGAGTTAACTTGGAAAGAGTTGACCATATCGTAAATTGATAACCCAATCGGACAAGGAGTGTGTTTTAATGAAACGTTTCAATGGAGTTGTTGTACAGTCGGAAACGGATTCGCAATTACGGGAAGCATACCTTCCTATTCCGTACCCGAATGACAACCATGCCGCTAATTTACTAGAATTAGACAATGGCGATCTTCTCTGTGTCTGGTTTTCGGGCAGCGGGGAAGGCAATCCAGATACCAACGTACTGATGTCGAGATTATCTGCCGGATCCAATGAATGGACTGCTCCAATGCAGCTGTCAGGTGATATCGAACGATCCGAACAAAATCCGATCCTTCACCAGGCGCCCGATGGAAAACTTTGGCTGTTCCATACGTCCAACGAGCCCCACAATCAAAAAACATCAAGAATTGTTTACCGCATATCGGATGACAATGGCTTTACTTGGGGTCCGACTGAAGTTTTGTTTGACGGTTTGGGCATATTTCTGAGGCATCCGCTGCTCGTGCTCAAAAATGGCGATTGGCTGCTTCCGACGTATTATTGCAAGCTTGACGGGCACTACAGCGTTGTGCAAATCAGCTCCGACCAAGGGAAAACATGGAAGGAATACGAAGTGCAGGGCAGCACGCACCGGGTTCAAATGAATGTTGTTGAACGAATTGATGGTACGCTTTTTGCCATGTTTCGAAGCCGCCAGGCAGACCGCATTTATACAAGTATCTCTCAAGATAACGGGAGAAATTGGACGGTTCCGGTCAAGAGCGAATTGCCCAACAATAATTCCTCGATGCAGTTCATTAAGCTGCAAAACGGCCACTTGGCCTTGATTTATAACAATTCCTCCATGGAACGGGACCAATTCAGGTGGGTTCAAAGGAAGGGAGAATTCCGAAAAAAACCGCTTCGTACACCACTTACCTTAGCGATTTCGGAAGACGAAGGAAAAACATGGCCATACTACAAGAATATACAGATGGCGGATTTGGAATACAAAGATAGTGAGATCGGGTATTCCTACCCCTCGATTATCTCCACGCGTGATGGCAAGATACATATTGCTTTTTCTTATTTGCGTAAAGGTATCAAACATGTTTGTCTAACGGAAGAATGGATTCATGAGGGTTAATATCTTGCGCCGGAGGTGATGGACATGAATGGTAGAATTGGACATTTAAGTGGGGATATGTTTTTTGATGGAAAGATGAATATTTTTATTAATCGCGAATTGGAATCGTTTACAACTACTCAACATACCCATGATTTTGTTGAAATCAGCTATGTGGGGGAAGGAAGCGGTTATCATTACATTGAAGATCAAGTGATTCCCATTAAACAGGGAGACCTGTTTGTGATTCCGATTGGAACATCACATGTGTTTCGGCCGTCCTCTCCGACGCAGGATAAAATGCTCGTCATTTATAACTGTATTTTTAGAGTAGAGTTATTAGAAAACTGGATGCATATGCTTCAGGAAGAATGCCTGACCTACAATTCCATCACGCTTCCTTGCAAGTGCCCCGAGCGCTGGCTGCATTTTCAAGATAAACATGATACGTTTTCAACGATTGTTAACGCGATGTATCAAGAATATTTGAAACGAAGCAATGGCTTTGAGACGATTTTGACAGCATTACTGATTCAAATGTTGGTGATGCTGCAGCGTTTTGAATTGAAAAATGAAACGGAAGCGGTTCCGTTTCGAATGCTTGAGGAAGTTGTTCATTTCATCAAAGCGCATTACACCGATAATCTTACGGTTCAGCATGTGGCGGATTACTTTTTTTTAAGTGCCAGCCATTTTCAACGGTTGTTTAAAAAATCAACGGGCTTATCGTTCACACAATACTTACAGAACGTGCGTATACAAAAATGCTGTGAACTGCTGAAGTCATCAGATATTCCGATCTACCAAATTGCCAATCAGGTGGGATATCAGGACATGAAATTTTTCCATGCACTATTTCGTAAAAAAACGGGGGTAACCCCTCGACAATATCGACAAAACTTCCAAGAATTCGAAGATAAGGCATTAACATACTAAGAGGTTTACGGCTGACCATCGCAATATCGCAATGGAGCAGCTTTTTTTTATTTATTAAAAGGGTGGGATACTGAATGTTAAATCCGGATGAGTATTTCGTACAGCTTTACAGCGATTTGAATAAGACGTCTGATCATGCCCGAGTACAACCATGGAGAGAGCGAAAAGCGGATGTGCGGACAAAGCTGCTTGCAAGTTTGGGGGATTTCCCCAGAGGGTTAAGTGAATTGAACCCTGTTGTAGGCGAGAAGATCGATAAGGGGGATCATTATTTAGAGCGTGTTATTTACACAACAGATGTAAACCTTCAGATAGCTGCCTTCGTGTTGATTCCGAAAGGGCTCACGGGCAGGGCTCCAGCCGTACTTGCTTGGCACGGACACGGTTATGGGAGTAGGGAAATTGTCGGTTTGCGGCCAGACGGAACCACGGATGACGACCCTCCCGGCATTCATCAACATTTTGCCTTGCATCTTGTACGAAGAGGAATGATTGTCATAGCGCCTGAAATCATTGGGTTTGGTGATCGTAGGTTGTCAGTCGACAGGGGGAAGGACCCTAAGAAAAACAGTTCCTGTGTAGCGCTAACTTCTCGCTTGCTGCTTTATGGTAAAACTTTAGCCGGGCTGAGGATTTATGAAGCAATAAGATCGGTAGATTATGTATTAACTCGTGCGGATGTTGATCCTAATCGGATCGGAAGTATGGGTTTTTCCGGTGGCGGTCTGATAGCTTCGCTTTCTTCCGCTTTGGATGAACGCATTCAGGCTACTGTTCTTTGTGCGTTTACAAGCTCGTTTAGCGGAAGCATATTAGCCATGAATCATTGCATTGATAATTACTTGCCTTCGATTCTTCCTTTTGCGGAGCTTCCAGAACTTATTGGATTGATCGCACCGCGGGCACTATTTGTCGAATCAGGCAGGGAAGACCCGCTATTCCCAGTTGCTTCCGTTCAAGAAGCTGTAGCTAAACTTAAAGAGATATATCATTCTGAAGGATTGGCTTCGAATTTAGAAGTTGATCTTTTTCCAGGGAAACATGAAGTATCTGGGCGACTGTCTTACGATTGGTTAGCTAGGCAGTTGAAAGCATGATTCACCTATAGAGTAAGCCATCATCACCTATATGTGAAAAAGTTGATGGATGTATAATGAACTGAAACCGTTATCATCGGGATGATTGAAACAGACTATAGGAGGTGCCGAAATGGGGCGCATTCTTTTGAATCACGTAGAAAAACGTTATGGCAAAGATGGCGGATATGCAGTGAAAGATTTCCATTTGGAAATACACGACGGAGAATTTCTTGTCATGGTAGGTCCGTCTGGCTGCGGGAAATCAACAACACTCAGGATGATTGCTGGCTTAGAAGATATCACATCAGGAGAGCTTTATATTGGAGATCAGCTTGTCAATGATTTGCCGCCGAAGGATCGGGATATTGCGATGGTTTTTCAAAATTACGCTTTATACCCGAACATGAGTGTGTACGAAAATATTGCATTCGGTTTGCGCTTGCGGAAGATGCCCAAACATGAGATCGACTTAGCGGTAAAAAAATCATCAAGAATACTGGAAATTGAACCGTTTCTCGATAGGAAGCCTAAGCAACTCTCTGGCGGTCAGCGTCAGCGTGTAGCTTTAGGAAGAGCCATTGTCCGTGATCCCCAGGTTTTTCTAATGGATGAGCCGCTGTCAAATTTGGATGCAAAACTGAGAGTTCAAATGCGAACAGAGATCATTAAGCTTCACAAGCAGCTCGGCGTAACAATGGTTTACGTGACACATGATCAAGTAGAAGCCATGACCATGGGGCATCGCATTGTTGTCATGAAAGACGGCGTTATCCAACAGGTAGATACACCGCAACAGATTTACAATAATCCGAGAAATATGTTCGTCGCCGGATTTATCGGGACGCCGCCGATCAATCTCATTGAGGGAAAAATTATGGAAGGCACGGACGGCAAACTAGAGTTTCATACCAATCGATATTATTTAGAAATTCCCTCACAGCAGTCGAGCATTTTGAAAAAGAAAAACAAAGTAAATAGATCCGTTTTTCTAGGAATTCGGTGTGAGAATATACATGTAAATCATCCAGAGACAGATGTTGGCCAGCACGCTCAAATTAACGGGGTTCAAAAGATCAATGAATTGATGGGGGCAGATATGTACCTGTATATGGACATTGGTGTGCCCAATTTACTGATCGTTCGAACCCGTGCTGATCACAACTTCGTGGAAGATGAGAAGCTTGTTCTATCTCTTGATATGCAGAAAGTACTATTTTTCGATAAAGATTCAAAGGAAAATCTCATGTATTAAATAGACAGCGGAGGGATGAAATTGAAGGTTTTTTTTCGAACCCGGGTATGGATTTCAACGATGCTGGCGCTCTTCTGTATGCTCAGTCAAACGCTTCCCGGTTTAGCGGATACAAGTCCTTCATTGGGAACAGAATTAAAGACAACGAATATGGAAGAGCAAGCGAATTCTTCCAAGCATCTGGATCCATCTTATTCGGAGAAGTTGGAACAGTGGAAAAAGGAAGGCGCTTCGATCGATCATAATGGGAGTTTGACTATCCCTGGGGCGAAGCTGGCCAGCCAGTCGGCTAACGCCAATATTTCTACCGGGACTTATAATGTAAAAAATAACGTTTTGATCTGGAGCGCTTCAAAGGACGAATGGATTGAATATGAGGTGGATGTGGCGCAAGGTGGATTGTATACCATTGCAATGACCTATAATCCTTTCGTCGGTACGAAATACCGAAAGCCGATTGCGCTGAATCTGACCATTGATGGTTCAAGCCCTTATTTGGAATCGAAATCAGTCGAGTTATACAGACAATGGAAGGATAAGTTTCCGATTCGTCAAGATGACAAAGGCGATGAGATTCGACCATCGGCGGAGGACAAATCAGGCTGGTTAACTTGGGAACTTCGCGATATATCAGGTGCATACGAGGATCCGCTGACGTGGTATTTAAAACCTGGGAAGCACAGAATTCGATTGTCGGGCAGTGATCCTTTTGCTCTCGAGACTATAACGTTAAAAGCGCCTCATCAACCAGACGAGTATAAAAAAGTGAGAAGTGAGTGGCCAACCGATACACCTCCTGTAAAGTCGGACCCGATCAAGATTGAAGCTGAGCAGATGCAATGGAAGAACGATTCAGCCATCACCTTGGCCTTCGATAACGATATTGCGTCAACGCCTAGTGTACGCGGACATATTACTTACAATGTGGTAGACGGAGCTCGGTGGTCTTCGAATAACCAAGAGATTAGCTGGAACTTTGATGTACCGGAAACCGGGTACTACAAAATTGCGATGCGCGCGGAACAGTCTTATGTATCTAACCGCTCGTCATTCCGGCAGATTATGATTAACGGCAAAATACCATTTAATGAGCTGAAAGCCTATCGGTTTATGTACGCAACTGGTTGGAAAAGTATTACACTGGCCGATGAACACAACAATCCATATGAATTTTACTTGGAAAAAGGGAGCAATACGATCTCGATGCGTGCCACTTGGGCTCCGTTGGGTTCAGTTTCATCGGATTTGGAACAGACGATCAGTGAATTATCTAAGTTATCCGAGGATTTGAGAACATTAACAGGCAATGTTGACGACAAAAACCGGACTTGGGATCTCAAAAATGACCTTCCTTCATTTATTGAACAAATGCAAGGTGTGCATGATGATTTGAATGGTGTGCGAGAACGGATGGCAGCTATTAATGGCCGACCAGATGCCGTTACGCAAGCGCTTGTCACCGTGCAGAAAGATTTGGAAGGTTTGCTGAAAGATCCAGATGAAATTCCTTATAATGCAAGTATATTGAACAGGCTTCAAGGCAAGGTGGCCGAACAGATCAAGCAGCTCACCTATCAGCCTCTTCAGTTGGATCGCATTTATGTCGTGCCAGCCCAGCAGCCGCTTCCGAAAATGCTCCCGACCTTTTATGAGAAGTTGGAAGGCGGGCTCATCAACTTTATCGACTCCTTTAAATCAAAAAGAACAACGAATAAGGATGACATGGTGCTTGATGTCTGGATGCTGCGTGGTAGGGATTACGTCAACATGCTGCAAGGTTTGGCAGATGAGATGTTTACACCGCAAACCGGCATTAAAGTTAGGGTAAATCTGCTAAAAGATGAAAAACTGCTTGTTATGATGAACGCAGCAGGAATTGCACCTGACGTTGCATTAGGCTTGCAGCAGTCGATTCCTTTCGATTATGCGATTCGGGGCGGCGTCTATAATCTGAAGCAATTTCCGGATTTCGATGAGTACGCTAAGCAATTTTCCCCAGGTACGTGGCCAGCTTTTTATTATAATGGCGGTTATTACGCGGTGCCAGAAACACAAGAGTTCCGTGCCATGTATTATCGGAAAGATATTTTAAAAAGACTAGACTTAAAAGTACCTGACACATGGGACGATCTTTACAAGATGCTCCCTGTACTGCAGCAGAACGGAATGAACTTCACACCGGTTAACGACCACGGTATATTCCTGCAGATGCATGGGGCGGAATACTATTTGCAAGACGGTTCAAAGACGGGGCTGTCTTCGGAGAAAAGTTTGAATGCGTTCAAACAATGGACCGAATTGCAAAACAAATATGCAATTGATCAACAGATGGACAGCTTCTACCAACATTTCAAGGATGGGTCGTATCCCCTTGGTATTGCTGATTTGAATACGTATCTGCAATTAAATGTAGCGGCTCCTGAATTGAATGGTTTGTGGGGGGTTGCTCCGGTACCAGGTGAACGTCAGGAGGATGGTTCGGTAGCTCGTTGGATGGGCGGAAACATGTACTCATCGATGATTATGAAAAACGCCAAACATCCGAATGAGAGCTGGGAGTTTTTGAAATGGTGGACATCAGCAGACGTTCAGAGCAGGTTTGGTACTGAGCTGGAAACGCTTTACGGCGTTACATTCCGATGGTTCACGTCCAATATGGAAGCGTTCACGCAGCTTCCGTGGAAGGAAGATGATCTCCAAGCGATTTTGGAGCAATGGAAATGGTACAGGGAAGTGCCGAACGTACCTGGCGGCAGCTATTTAATGGAGCGCGAAATGAAAAATGCATGGAATCGAACCGTCATAGACGGGATGAACTACAGGACATCACTTGAACTGGCCGTGAAAGAAGTGGACCGCGAAGTGAAGAGAAAACTACAGGAATTTAAATTTATCGACGAAAATGGAAAATTGGTCCGTTCATTGGATTTACCGGTTATTACAAAACCTTGGGAAGGGGTGGATAAGTATGTTAAAAAGTGAGCCGATTACGCTCCCTAGTTCGTATATGTCCACAAACCGAGTGAAGAAAAAGGATCGTACCTTGCTGCAAACAATTTGGTCATACCGTGTATCCTATTTGTTTATAGCGCCATTTATGATCTGTTTCATTCTGTTTATCTTCATTCCTGTGCTATCTGCGATCGTACTCAGTTTTACGTATTACGATTCCATCGGACCTCCACGCTTCGCAGGTTGGGATAATTTCCGTTACATGGTGTCGGAAGATTTGATCCTGCTCAAATATGCGCTGCCGAACACAATAACATTCGCATTACTAGTAGGTCCGGGTGGATATATAGCCGCTTTCTTACTAGCGTGGTTAATTTCGATCTTACCTAGTATATATCGCAAATGGTTTACACTCGCTATGTATACGCCATCTTTGGCAGGCACGATAGCGATTGGTATTATATGGGTTCCTATGTTGTCAAGCGATCGAATAGGTTATTTGAATAGTGTCCTTCTTAAATTCGGGTTCATTACCGAACCATTATTGTGGGCTACCAGCAAAGAGTATTTGATGAGTTCTATGGTCTTTGTCACGCTGTGGAAAAGTATGGGGATTGGCTTCTTAGCAATGCTGGCCGGTATTTTGAATGTCAATCCGGAACTATACGAAGCAGGTAGGATAGATGGCATTCGAAGCAGGCTGGAAGAAATCTGGTATATTACCATCCCTTCCACGAAGCCCCAAATGTTGTTCGGAGCTGTGATGGCGATCGTCGGGGCGATTCAATCCGGAGAAATAGGTCAGACGTTATCGGGGATGAATCCAACACCGCAATATTCGGGTCATGTTCTCTTGACACACATGCATGACTATGGATACACCCGTTTTGAGCTCGGTTACTCGACGGCGTTATCTGTACTTCTCCTTATTTTTATTTACTTTGCTAATAAGCTATGTGAGAAGCTGTTTGGCACGAAGGAGGGCGAGTAAATGAATGTCGCTGGAACTCTTCGGAAATTCGATTCATGGCGTCTGCGCAAACGGCTGCGCAGATTCAGTCTAATGGAAAAAATATCGATTTTTATTCTTATTTTGATGAGTATTTTTTTGATGCTGCCTCTGATCTATATATTTAATCATGCTTTTAAACCTTATGAAGAGCTGTTCATTTATCCGCCGAATATCTTCGTGAGGCATCCTACTACTCAAAGCTTTTTAGAATTAGCGTCCATCACGAAGGGTACGGCAGTCCCGATCACGCGGTACTTGTTTAACAGTGTGATTGCCACAACTCTAGGCGTTGTAGCCATCGTAATTGCAAGTGCAATGTGCGCGTATCCGATATCCAAGCATAAGTTTCCAGGGCACAAGTTTATATTTGCGACGATTCTGCTAACTCTGCTGTTCGTTCCTGAAACAGTTTCGATCCCGAGATATTTGATCATCAGCCAATTGGGCATATTTAATACCTATTGGGCTCATGTTCTTCCACTTGTAGCCGTACCAACAGGTGTTTTTCTAATGAAGCAGTTCATTGATCAACTTCCGGATGAGTTACTCGATTCCGCTCGGATGGATGGAGCCAAAGAGTTTACACTTTTTTTAAGAATTGTCATTCCTGTTGTTATGCCTGCGATCATGACAGTTAGTATCATCGCATTTAACTCGACATGGCTCAGCACAGAAGCATCGGAAAATTTCATTCAAGATGAAGAACTGAAAACATTTCAGTTCTATGTTCAAACTTTAACTTCCGGTCTAGCGAACAGTGTATCCAGGCAAGGAGCTGTTGCAGCTGCTGCATTGATCCTATTTTTGCCGAATTTCATCATGTTTTTAGCTTTCCAAAGTAAGGTTATTGCGACAATGGCGCATTCCGGCATCAAGTAGGGATCAAACCGGATGAAGGGGGCGTAACATAATGATGGGCATTCAACAAAACAGCCAAGAAATAGAGAAATGGGGACGGTTTGAGCTGACGATGCAGGGACCGTCGGAAGGGAATCCGTTTCAGGAAGTTCAGCTATCTGCCCGATTTCAGTACAAAAACTACATTGTTCAACCAGATGGCTTTTACGATGGAAACGGTACATACCGGATCCGCTTCATGCCCGACCGAGTCGGTGTTTGGACTTATGTCACGCAAAGCAATCACAATGATCTTGATGGTCAACACGGTGAATTCATGTGTGTGGAGGCTTCGCGTGAAAACCATGGACCTGTAAGGGTAAAGGATCAGTATGTATTCGCTTTTGAGGACGGTACGCCGTATATGCCGTTCGGCACTACCTGCTATCACTGGACACATCACGGAAATGAGCTGCTTGAGGAGCTTACACTCGAATCCTTGAAAGAATCTCCGTTTAATAAAGTGCGGATGTGTCTTTTGCCAACGAGAGATATGAAAGCACCCCTTCGATTGGTTTTCGATGGTTCGTGTCCGGAAGATGTGGATAAAACGCGGTTTAATCCTGATTTTTTCAACCATTTTGAAAAGCGGATCACCGATTTGATGGATCTCGGTATAGAAGCCGATCTGGTCTTATTTCATCCTTATGATAAAGGGTTTTGGGGCGTTGATAACATGGACGCGGCATCCGATACTTTTTACTTACGCTACGTGATCGCGCGACTCTCCTCTTTTCGAAATGTATGGTGGTCGCTTTGCAATGAGTACGATTTTAACACATTCAAAACGGTTGAGGACTGGGATCGACTGATCCAATTCGTACAGCATCATGACCCCTATCAACATCTACGTTCGATCCATAACGGAACGAAGATGTACAAATCCTCTTGGGTGTACGATTTTTCAAAACCCTGGATCACTCATCAGAGCATACAGCACTGGGATGCAGAGCTTACGACAAGCTGGCGGGAAGCGAACGCAAAACCGGTCGTCATTGACGAAATATCTTATGAAGGTAACAGCTCCAGACGTTGGGGAAATATTTCGGGTGAGGAAATGACCCACCGGTTTTGGGAAGCCATGTCTCGAGGCGGGTTTGTCGGGCATGGGGAATCGTTTATCGACAAGGAGACAAGGGCCTGGATTTCTTCAGGTGGAAAATTGTATGGAGAGAGTACACAGAGAATCGCTTTTTTGCGTAAATTGATGGAGGAAGGTCCTTCAGATTGGATAAAAGCTTGGCAGCGAGGAGAGTATGGGCTTCAATATTTCGGCCATCATCAGCATGCTTATACCTACGTTGAGCTTTCGGACAATGCTTCCTACCGTCTAGAGATCATCGATACTTGGGACATGACCGTAACGCCTGTTAAAGGCACGTTTTGCGGACGCACCAAGGTTGACCTCCCCGGGAAACCTAATCTTGCATTGCGAATTTGGAAGCTTTGAACCATGAATGGGAAGGAGGAGGTCTCTCTGAGAGTAACCAAAGAAGTGGAGCGTTGGGGTGTGTTTGAATTGACACTCGAAGGTCCCAGCCATGGAAACCCGTTCACAGACATACGTCTCTGCGCTGTTTTCAAGAAAGAACGAACCTATGCGGAAGCTGAAGGATTTTACGACGGTAACGGGAACTATCGGATCCGGTTTATGCCAGAAGAAGAAGGTGTGTGGACGTATTCAACGTCAAGCAATTGTTCGAAGCTAGATGGAATAACGGGAGAGTTCGCGTGTACCAGACCAACATCAGGACATAACGGACCGGTTCGGGTAAAGGGTACTGTTCATTTTCAATACGCGGATGGAAAGCGATTCACTCCAATTGGCACAACTTCTTATGGGTGGCATTTGCAAAGAGAGGAACTTCAGGAGCAAACGCTGCTTATGCTGCAGCATTCGCCATTTAACAAAATTCGTATGAGTGTGTTTCCGACAAACGATGAATTTCGTGACGCGGAGCCAAATAACTACCCGTTTGAAGGTACGCCTGAACAAGGATTCGATTATAGCCGTCTTCGTCCGGAATATTTTTCTCATTTGGAGAAAAAGGTGAAGGATTTAGCAGAACTCGGCGTACAAGCAGAGCTCATTTTGTGGCATCCATATGACAATGGCCGTTGGGGCTTCGATAATATGTCCTCGGATGAGGATGACCGTTATCTGCGATATGTCATCGCACGGCTTGGAGCACAACACAATGTATGGTGGTCACTCGCGAATGACTATGATTTCATGACACATAAAAGTAGTGAGGATTGGAAGCGCTTATTTCGACTTATTCAGGAATGCGATTATGGAAGACATTTACGCTCCATTCATAATGGTCGGGTTTGGTACGATTTCGGCGTACCGTGGGTGACTCATGCGAGTATCAAATCTACGGACGTAAGAGTTGTATCGGAATGCACCAAACAATTCGGAAAGCCGGTTATCATTGATGAATGTGGATTTGAAGGGAATCTGAATACAAGGTGGGGCAGTTTAACGCCTGAAGAGCTAGTTTGCCGGATGTGGGAAGGGAATTGTCGTGGAGGCTATGTGACACACGGAGAAACGTATTTAAATGCGGAGCATGTACTCTGGTTGTCTCATGGAGGGGAAGTACAAGGACGAAGTGTTCGGAGAATCGAATTTATGCGCGAAATACTAGATAAAGCACCGGCTCATATGGCATACAGCAGCGATCGACTTGATGCTGCAACGTTGGAGGTGAGGGGCGAATATTATTTACAGTACTTTGGCCCACATCGATTTGCCTATCGCGAATTTTCACTGCCAGATGGTAAATATGAAGTAGATCTGATCGATACATGGAACATGACCATCACACCTCTTACAGGGACATTTGAAGGTCGATTCCGAATTGATTTGCCTGCAAAGCTTTATTATGCGCTGCGTATCCGCAAGATGACCGAAACGTCTTACAAATAGCTTCATAAGGGAGAGATGTCATTGGAACCATTACGGAAATCAACGGGTACTTCAAAGACTTCAAAGCTATGGTATGAAAAGCCGGCAAAAACATGGAACGATGCATTGCCTATTGGAAATGGGCGTCTGGGTGCAATGGTATTTGGGAAAGTGAATCAAGAACGGCTGCAGCTGAACGAAGACTCCGTTTGGTACGGGGGACCGGTTAACGGAGATAATCCTGACGGTCGAAAATATTTTCCGGAAGTACGCCGTTTGTTATTAAAAGGGAAACAAATAGAAGCAGAAGAACTGGCACAAATGGGACTCATGTCCAATCCCAAGTCCTTGCGTCCGTATCAGCCGTTAGGTGATTTGCACTTCTACCACGACGGGGAGAAAAAGATGATTTCCAATTATTATAGGGATCTGGACATTGATCAAGGTATCGCCCATGTAAACTATTGTCTCAACGATGTTTTGCATGAAAGGGAATTGTTCAGCAGTGCGGTCGATCAAGTGTTGGTGCTCAGGATCACCTGCAATCGACCTGCAACCTTGAATCTCCGCATGCATTTGAGTCGCAGACCTTTTGACGAAGGTACGCATAGGATCGACAACGATACTTTGGTGATGAGTGGAGAAAGCGGGAAAAACGGAGTGACATACTGCACGGCAGTGAAAGCCGTACCGGAAGGCGGAACGGTGGAAGTCATCGGTGATTTCCTCACAGTTCAACAGGCGGAAGCTGTTACCATTTATCTTTCGGCAGCAACAACCTTCCGTCATGAGGACCCCCAAGCCGAGTGTATTCAACAGTTGGTTCATGCGGCAAGTAAGGGATACGAACGGGTCAAACAGGATCACATTTCGGATCATACGTCCAAATTTGGTCGAGTAAAGCTGGAGTTAGGACGTCCTAAAGATGCAAGTGAAATCGAAGTACTACCAACGGATGTCAGACTTCAACGGTACAAAGACGGTGGCGAAGATCCAGGGCTTATTTCTCTGTTTTTCCAATATGGCCGTTATTTGCTTATGGCTAGTTCCCGCCCTGGTTCAAATCCTGCAAATTTACAGGGCATATGGAATGAAAGTTTTACACCGCCATGGGAATCAAAATACACAATCAATATTAACACGGAGATGAATTACTGGCCTGCGGAAGTTTGTAATTTGTCCGAATGCCATGAGCCGTTGTTTGATTTGATCGATCGTATGCGGCCACATGGCAGGAAAACAGCGCAGAAGGTATACGGTTGCAATGGATTCGTCGCTCACCATAATACCGATATGTGGGGATCCACGCAAATTGAAGGGAATCATATTCCAGGTTCAATTTGGCCAATGGGTGCCGCTTGGTTATCCCTGCATCTATGGGAGCATTACCGGTTCGGCTTGGATGAACAATTTCTTCGTGAACGGGCGTATCCGGTAATGAAGGAAGCGGCTGAATTCTTCCTGGACTACTTGTTTGAAGACGAGAAGGGGCGTCTCGTTACCGGGCCTTCCACTTCTCCTGAAAATAAATTTATCGGTCCTGACGGAAGCGTAGGATGTCTGAGTATAGGTCCTTCTATGGATACCCAAATCATCTATACATTGCTCAGTTCGTGTATGGAAGCTGCGGGCATACTTCAAACGGACGAAACGATTCGGCAGAAATGGGAACTTACGCTGCGCAAGCTGCCGTCGCCGCAAATCGGCAAGCACGGACAACTACAGGAGTGGGTGGAGGATTGGAATGAAGTTCATCCGGGCCATCGCCACATTTCTCATTTGTTCGCGCTCCATCCAGGAGAAATCATTCATCCAAGGCACACGCCGGAGTGGGCACAAGCGGCCAAACGGACACTGGAGCGCCGGTTGGAGAATGGTGGCGGACAAACAGGATGGAGCCGAGCTTGGATCATTAATTTTTTTGCTCGTTTGGAGGATGGGGAACAATCCTATGAGCATCTTCGCTTACTGCTTTCCCTCTCGACATTGCCGAATTTATTCGACAATCATCCGCCGTTTCAGATTGATGGAAATTTTGGTGCAACAGCGGGAATTGCCGAGATGCTCCTGCAATCGCACCGTGGGGAGATTGCGCTGCTACCGTCATTGCCAAAGGCTTGGCAGCGCGGTAGAATCAGTGGTTTTCGAGCCCGTGGCGGCTTCGAGATCGAGATGGAGTGGGAGGATGGCGAACTAACCCACTGCGTCATTAAAGCGACGAAAAGCCAATTGTGTACTGTAACGTGCAGACGCCCGCAATCGGCTCTTATTGTGGAAACGGATGGAAAACCGGTTGAAACCATTACGTCGGAGTTTTTAACAAAGTTTAATGCGGTTGCGGGGAAGGCATACTTGCTGATTGCGGAGAAGAAAAGCAATGCGCAAATAGGGAAATTGGTTCGTCATTCATGATTGTAAACGCAGTTCCACAATTGATGTTCCATCCAATTAATTAAAATGAGTAGGCCACCTTGCGCATAGCGTTTGGTGGTTTTTTTCTGCCTACGGCTGCGCCACTGTGTTATCTGACATGGGATCATAGGAAGATATTTGACGAGTAAACGAACCTATCGATGTGGTTGAATGCTCCCTAAAGAAAGCATGAACAGCCTATAAATGTTTTTTCGTTGTGATGTAATGTAGTAATTAAGAGGTGATACCATGGAATTCATTAGACCAGAAGATTATTTGCCAAGAAAGCAGCATATTCCAGACTTGAAGAAATACGGAATCGGTTTAATTGGCTGCGGTACCATAGCGAATACAGCGCATTTGCCCGCTTATCGTAAATATGGCTTGCATATAGCGGCTGTCTGCGACGTCAACGAGGAAGCGGCTCGCATGACAGCGCAAAAATTTGATATACCGCATTGGACAACTGATGTTAATGAATTATTACAAAATGATGAAGTTGGTCTCATAGATTTGGCGATTCACCCAGAACCAAGGCTTGAAGTGCTGAAACTGATCGGCAAGGCCCCTCGGCCTGTGCTATGCCAAAAGCCATTAGCCTTGAATTTAGAGCACGCTCAGGTGCTAAGTAAAGAAGTAAACCGACTTGGTATCGTACTTGGCGTGAACCAGCAAGCTCGTTGGGCACCAGCACATAAAGCGCTGAAAATGGTTCTTGAGCAGGATCTTATCGGTGAGGTATACAGTATCCACCATGAGATGCGTTCGTTCCAAGATCAAGCAGGCAAGTGGTGGACGAAAATGCAAAATTTCAATATTGTCGATCACGGTGTCCACTATGTGGATTTATGCCGATATTTCAACCCAAATCCTGATGAAGAGTGGTCCCGGGTACACTGCACGACAGCACAATTGAAGCAGCAAAACGCGATTGACCCGCTGATCTACTCGGCTAATGTCGAGTTTGGTCCAAAAGGGGGACGGAACCCGCTTATGGCTTCGCTGCTTTTTAACAATATTGCCAAAGCAAACCGTTCTCATAGCAACACATGGTGGATTGATGGGACGGAAGGTAGCCTCTGGTGTACGCAAGATACGCTCTATATGGCGCTAAATAAGCACAAAAACGTCGTTCACGAGATTAAGCTGAAAGGAACATGGTTCCCGGACGCCTTCGCAGGCTCCATGCTTGCATTCATGACTGCCCTAGAGGAAGGCAAGCGTCCGCCGGTTACTCCGGAAGATAATTTACAAACTGTGGCTTTGACGTCATCAATGGTTATTTCCAGTCAAGAAGGTTGTGTAGTGGAAAGAAGTGATGTGTTGAAAGGAAGCGATGAAGCATGAACAAACTCGGTTTTATGAGTTACATATACCTAGGTTGGAGCGCGAATGCAATCGCCGAAGACGCAAGCAAACATGGGTTGACATATGTACAGATTGACCCTAAGCAATCCATGCAGGTTATGGACGATGAACCATTTTCTCTGATACGTGCTGAAAAAATTCGAGCCATCTTTGAGGATAAAGGGATATCCGTCGTGGGGTTGTCGGCATATACCAATTTACTGAATCCGAATCTTCAGAAACGGGAAGATAAGTTAATGCAGCTAGAGAAGATGATCGACCTATGTTCGGCATATGGTACACGGTATATCGCGACTGAAACGGGAAGTCTTCACCCTACCAATGCTTGGCGTGATTTTGAAGGAAACCGGACTCCTGAAGCCTGGGATGAGCTGCTGAACATCATTGACCGTTTACGGAATCGAGCAGTGAAGAAAAATGCGGTATTAGTGATTGAAGGATTTGCGCTTAATGTGCTGGCACGTCCTGAACAAGGGGTGCGCATGATGGAACAGCTTGGGACCGAAGGGCTGGCGCTCATTATGGATCCTTTCAATTATTTGACGCAAGAAGATTTGAGCCGACAGGAAGCAGCGATGTCGAATATTTTCGATTGCATTGCTCCCTATACTCCGATTGCGCATGCCAAAGACACGCTTTACCATGACGGCGTATTTACGACACCTAGGGTAGGGACGGGGCAAACGGACTGGAATGTATATGCAGCGTTGCTTGCCAGTCGATTGCCGGATGTTCCTTTGATTCTCGAACATGCAAAGCCGGAAGAAGTAGCGGAATGTTTGGATTTGATCCGCAAATCCTTTGAGAGCGCAGTTAGGACGTGAAGAATGTCTATGACGCATAAACCAAAATTAGGCATACAGGGTCCTGTTGTTGCCTGGCAGGATTCATGGGCAGGAGATGCTTCTGAGCATATAATGAGGACTGGAACGGGGAATATCTGTCCGTCTCAAGATCCAAAGCCTGAGCCTGAGCAATTTATTCAAGCCCTAAAAGAGTTAGACGCGGACTTTTATGTTCATCATGTGATTCCAGAAATGAAAGGGTATTCAGAACTCTTGACGGATATCGCGGACGCGGGATTAGACATCTGCCTCGGCAATGAATACGGAAATATAAATGGGCCCTGGACGGAAGGAACGAACCGGTACGACCTGCCCGATAAGGAGATTATGCAGGCTGCAAGTTCGGGACGGTGTATCGGGCTCCTGTATGATGAACCTGAACATTTACAAATAAACGCCGGACAGTATCGGCATGACGGCTGGTTTCCACATTGGGGCAGCACCGATGACAGGAGTTTGGGAGAGTCGCGCGCCAAGGTTGAACGGTCGGTTCAGTCACATGTCCAGCATGTACAGAACGTCTTAGAGCAAGGCGGAGCATCCCGCACATCTATGCCATTGATTGCTGAGCATGTATTTCCAACTATGTTTCATACGTTTGCCAGAGCGGGAATGGACATTTGTCCTAAGATCATGAAGGAGTCATTTCAATCCTTGCAGCTGTGCACCGCTTTGGGAGCGGCCAAACAATATGGCAGAGCGCTATGGATATGTGCTGATTTGTGGGGGCCGGATACGGGAGAGTGGTTTACCCGCTTTCATGGATTCCCTGGGCATTCTCCGCAGGAATTCGCATCAGCACTAAGGTTGGGATACTTAATGGGACCATCCCATCTGTTCGTGGAAAATATCGATGTCCTGATGAGACATAGCCATTTGGGTTTTGAAACAACTGAGTTCGGTGATGTATGGAAAGAGTTCACTCATAAATTCATACCTGAACATACCTTGTCTTGGCATCATTCACAAGCAAATCCGGATATCGTAATCATTCATTCAGATGACAGCAATTACGGTCAAAATGAAAGATTGTTCGGCAATAGGTCACTCACGGATTTAGGTGGTTCCATGAGCGTATTTCATATCTGGCATCTGCTCAGTCGAGGTGCAATACCTGCTCATGGCAGCTGCATGCATATCCCAGGTTACGACTTTCCGAGACACGAATTGAAAAGTAACATAGCATACGAACAATTTCCCTTAGAACAAGGGTATGTTTCAAGCAACAAAAAAAAGATTCATCCGTTATTTTATCCTGTTCGAAATGTCATTGCCTTTGATGATCAAGTGAGCGCAGATCAGCTGGGAAGTCCGAAATTGATTATGGTTGGAGGCTCATCGCTCTCCGTCGAAACATTACTGGCGGTAGTCAAAAGAGCTGAAGATGGAGGCGTCGTTGTGATCGCAGAATGGCTGCTGCCGCAGGATTGCCCGGTAAAACTAAGAAAGAGCGGGAAAATGGGCTTAGGATCCTGGAACGTCACAAACCATTTCTTAGATGAACGAATACAAGAGATCGTTGAACCCTTTTTGGGCGAAGAACGCTGCTGGATACAGCGCTTTGGCACGACAGAGGTAAGAATGTACCCTAAGGACAAGGATGGGTACACACTCGATTTTGAAATAACAGCTCTATGAGTTGAATCTAAGCGGGTATGTGTTCCGCAGAAGGGGAGATAAGTTTGGAGCCAATCAAACATCAGGATCCGTTTGCGGAGATTGCGTTCCGCGAACATCCCGGAAATAAAGACGGATTGCGGGAGATTCCTCCCGTGGCTTATGAGAGAAAATATTTCACGCCGGGTACGGAAAAAGCGAAGAACGTTACTGTTCTCTCCTATGAGGAACAAATCGCGAATTTCAATGAGGGTTTGAAGCTGCTTCGTGAGAAGATCAGCCCTTTTATGAGAAATTTGGCTCCATCCTCCACGATGAAACGCAAACGGCAAATATGTAAGGAATTTCAATTTCGGTATCAAGCAGCTGAGGATGCTAATTTCACGAATGTGCTGGAAGGATCTGGGGATTGGGAAAATGTGCTGGTTCCTGATTTCCGCGGGCCGACGGGTGAAAACGGTAAATGGACGGGGTTTTACCGCAGTGAGTTTTCCTATTCAGCCGTGCCTGTTGGGAAGAGAGTCTACCTTGTATTCAAAGGGGTTGACTATAAAGCGACCGTATATCTCAATCGTAAGTGTATAGGCAGCCATGAGGGACTCTTTGCACCTTTTGAATTCGACGTGACGGACTTGCTGCAGGACCTAAACACATTGGTCGTTGAAGTGGTAAACGACTTTCCAATGATGGGGGTAGGCGGCACGAAGCTGGACGGTGATAAAATGTACGCAGCAACTGGTCCCGGATGGGATGATTCATCCAGCGGATGGAGCCATTGTCCGTCAGGTGCCGGTATTTATAACTCGGTGTATTTGGAAGAGCGGTCAACGCTATTTATTCAGGACATTTTTGTTCGGCCGAACATCGATGACAGCTTCGTGGAAGTATGGATTGATGTCGTTAATACGACGAATAAGCTTAAGGAAAACTTCGAATTGAATCTTGAAATCTTACCGAAAAATTTTAAAGGTGAAGGATTAGGGCCGATCTCTTTTCAAGCTGCTTACGCCGGTCCGGGTCTTAATTATTATCGCTACAAGGTGGATTTTCCGTCATTCTGGATGTGGGAACCGGAAACACCATTTCTATATATGGCTCGTGTACAAGTAAAGAATAGTACAGAATGTTTGGATACCCAAGACCGCACCTTCGGGATGCGCAAATTTCATATGGACGAAACGGACACACCAAAAGGAACGTTGTATCTCAATAACCAGCCGATTATGTTAAGAGGCGCCAATGAAATGGGGCACTTGCAGCAATGTGTCATGAACAACGATTTCGAACAGCTCATTGATGATATTTTGATCGCAAAATATGCTAATTTGAATTTTTACCGTATTACACAGCGTCCTGTTCAGGAAGAAATATATGACTATTTCGATATGCTCGGTATGATGCATCAATGTGATCTTCCAACATTTGGATTCATTCGCCGCAATCAATTTGTAGAAGGAGTCCGACAAGCAGCGGAAATGGAGAGATTGATTCGCAGTCACCCATCGTCGGTCATGGTTTCATTGATTAATGAACCTTCGCGAACGGAGAAGAGGCGTAAAGGCCACCGTCATCTGCATCGGAACGAACTGGAAGCATTTTTCGTTGCCGCTAGACAGGCAATTTTCATTGAAAATCCGGATCGTGTAGTCAAAAACGCGGATGGGGATTACAATCCTCCCACCCATGAAGGACTGCCCGATTTTCATTGTTATAACATGTGGTATACGAACAATACGATTTCTGTAGGTAAAATGTATAAAGGTTTTCTTCCTTCGATTCGGACGGGATGGAAAGCCGGATGTGGAGAATATGGCACGGAAGGATTGGATCATGTCCAATTGATGATGAACCGTTACCCGAAAGAATGGCTTCCCACCTCAGAGAAGGAGCATTGGCTGCCAAACAAAATCACTGGAGCTCAAACCTATGGTCTGCATGGAGATTGGTATGCTGAACAGACTACGATTCATAAATGGGTCGAGGCGAGTCAGAGACACCAATGTCTGGCAACGAAGTTAATGACAGACGCATGGCGAAGAAGGGCCGATTTGGTGGTCTCAACCGCCATTCATCTGCTCATTGACGCATGGCCTGCAGGCTGGATGAAAGCCCTCGTTGGTGTTGATCGTATTCCGAAACCAGCGTACTTCACCTATAAAGAAAGTTTGGAACCGGTAAGGATCCATCTAAGGTGCGACCGTTGGAAGGTGTATGAAGGGGAAACGCTGGAAATCGAAGCCTGGTTATTGAATGATACAGCCAAAGATTATGACCGGTGCCGTTTCATTGCTACGCTTCGGGACGATAATCGGGATTACGGCAATTACGAAATGACAGGCTCTGTACCTATGGCGATTTCCAAATATGCAGGAACAATAAGTTTTTCAGTACCATCGGTACCAGATCGGCAGAACTTGTACGTGGACGTCGTATTGCTGGATGAAAACGGGGAATTGATCAATCAGGAAAGATTTTCCTTTGAGGCGTTTGCAAAAACGATAAATCCGAATTCGCAGCAGATCGCTTTTCTAGATGCCGAATCCGAACTGATTTGCTCCCTGCTAAACATAGAAGGCAAATCGTATGACGGAGATACACAGAAAGAAGGCTCGCTTATTGTTTCTTCCAAGGCAGCATTCCAACGTCATCAGACATCCATACTCGAGAAGGTCCGTCATGGAGCCACGGCCGTTTTGCTTCTGCGTGGTCCTGACAGTGACGCTTGGGAGATCGAAAATACGCTAGTTCGAACACATAAATTACGCGGATTGTACACGTTAGCCTCTCAAACCGAGAATCCGTATTTGCAGTGGATGAAAGTAGATGATCTCTCATATTTTTATAATTTGACGAACGACCGGATAGATGGACTAACCAATTGTTATTTGCAAGGAGAAGGATTTGATCCAATTGCTTTCGCCTATGAGTCTCATGGAGAACCAAACGGCAAAAAAAAGCTGCCAGTAATTGGAGTGAAACCGCTTGGTAAAGGGAAGTTCTACTTCGTTTGTTTGCCGCTAACGGGTAGAGTCGGTTTCAACCCAACACTGGATCGATTCTTGATTTCTATATTAAACGAGAGAGGAGGGGACGACACATGTATACCATTGTTAGCCGAGATAAGCAAAAACGGGCAGCTATAACGCGTACGCCTAAAGGCATTCAGCTTATTTTGCAAAACAAGGGTGAACAGTCCCCTCATTTCTCAGGATATTTGAATGAGATGCTGAGCTTTTCCACTGGAAGACCGTGGCGTTCAGATTTTGTAGGGTTAGAGGGTGTGCAAATCACTGCTGGACCCAACTTGATTCGGTTTCGCGGAACCTTGAAAGCGTTAACGTTCACGATGGAGTTAACCTTCGATGAGCATCATTTACTGAAAATAAATGCGACTTGGGAAAATCTGACGCATGTGATCCTGCGTGATGTTGCGATAGGACTTCAATTCACACTGCCAAAGATGAGCGATGAAATGATTACAATTCCTCATATCATTTACAACAACAATCCTTCCTCAGATCCGAGTCGTGTTGTTCCGCGACTTGGATTAGGTAAAGATAAAGGTTTAATATGCGAGGAACATCGATTACCGATCCCTTGTGTAAATGTGGCGTGGAACGAAGCTGCAGAAGCTCGCTTTTTCTCTTTGTTTTCGGTACCTGCGTACAAGGAAACAGCGGATGGCGTTGTGCACTACGGGTCACTTGGGGCGGTTCAAGAGGAACAGAGGACGATTCTGGCTGCCATGAGCGGTGTTCTGATGTTTAATGGTGAGAAAGACATGTATTATGTCGGTAAAAACAAAACGGCACCTTACCTCGACGGTTATTTGGACTTCATTTCCGGGTTTTCTTTAACGAAAGAATACGCGCTTGATTGGGGATCTGTCGCTCATCCTGGTCATGGTTTTCGCGAAATTGTTCGCAAAAGTTTGGAGCTGTATGCGCCGAAAGGGGCAAATCCGCATTCGCTCGAAGAGATGATCCAGTTGAAGAAGAATGCTATGGATGATAGATGGAGAACAAATGAACTTGGCGCCGCGGGATACGTGAAATTTACGGATTCGAATGAGTTCGGTAACGCCTCTAAACGTCCGCTTCACTATATGTACGGGTGGACTGGACAATGCTTGAAGCTGGCATGGTGCGACGCCAAGCTAGGTTTCATGCACAAAGAGGAAGAACGAATCTCACGTTGTGTGCAGGCCACCCATTTTTATTTGCGCGGAAGCCGGACTGAGATTCCCGGAATAAGACACAGTTCTTACCGAGTAGAGGATGGGCAATGGGATGACTTCAACTGGAATAAGCAGACTGTTGTCTCTAGCCGAGCTCTCGGGGAAAGTATATCCGATTTGGCGGAAATCATCCTTTTGTTTAGGGAAATGGGTAGAGAAGTGCCAGATTCTTGGGTGGAGGCTCTTGAAGAATCGAGTGACTTCTTCCTTAGCGCCGCCCTGCCGTCAGGTATTTATCCGGCAGCCTGGCTGCCCGATGGCCGTTCGGCGGAAGATAGGATTACAGCAGCCGGACTGCCTTGTCTGATCGCTGTTGTAACGGCTTACCGTGTCACAGGTAAAATCAAGTATTTGAAGGCAGCTGAGCAGATGATGCAGTGTTATTACGAGCAGCATGCCATGACATTTGAACGACCATTTGCTCGTTCTACGCTCGATGCGAACTGCGAGGATAAGGAAGCTGGCATGTACTTCTTTCTGGCTGCTTATGAATTGTTTGTGATTACCAATGATGAGCGTTATTGTGAATGGGCCGAAATATCGGCGGATTGGCTCCTTACTTTTGTATATATGTGGAACCCGGTGTTTGATCGGGGATCACAGTTCAGGAACATGGGATTTACTGCCACAGGCTGGCCGGGAGTCAGTGTGCAAAATCATCATCTTGACGTTTTCTTCCCGACCTTCGAATTCTGGCGTTTCGGTCAGTTAACTGGGAAGACGCAATATGAGCAATTAGGACGAATGGTGTTCAATGCAATGGGGCAGGGAATATGTACAAAGCCCGGAGAATGGAATTTTACCATTGTTGGCGAACAGGGGGAAGGGTTTTTCCAAACCTACTGGCATCACCGGGGTCACAGCAATAAATGGAACCCATCCTGGGTGACAGCGCTTGTCCTGCATAATGGTTTGCGGTTCCAAGATGCTATGAAACTGGAGGTGAACCTATGATCAGCCGCAAGTTCCGAAAAATAGTATTTGGCGGTGATTATAACCCCGAACAGTTTCCGAAGGAAATATGGGAGGAAGATATGCGGCTGTTTCAATTAGCCGGTATCGACATCGCAACACTCAATGTTTTCTCTTGGTCCTTGAACCAACCAGATGAGGAGATTTACCGATTCGATTGGCTGGATGAAGTGATGGATATGCTGCATGCCAATGGCGTTCAAGTATGCATGGGAACAAGTACGGCTGCTCATCCGGCTTGGATGGCGCGGAAATATCCGGATATTCTAACCGTGACCTCTGATGGGAAAAAAAGAACATACGGCAGAAGACATAATTCTTGCCCGAACAGCCCGACCTTCCGTCATTTTGCCGGAATCATGGCAAGGAAGTTGGCCGAAAGATACAAAAATCATCCGGCTTTGCTACTCTGGCACGTAAACAATGAAATAGGTAATCGCTGCTACTGCCATAATTGCGAGAAAGCGTTTCGAGATTGGTTGAAAATACGTTACGGCACTTTGGAGCATTTAAATCTAGCATGGTATACCCGCTTCTGGGGACATACATTTTACGATTGGGATGAAATTGTACTCCCTAGCGCGCTAAGCGAGGGTTTGTCAGGCGGAAATTCCGATCAAACGGCTTTTCAAGGCATTACGCTTGATTATTACCGATTTAACTCCGATAGCTGGCTAGATTGTTATCTGATCGAATACAATGCCATCAAAGCTGAGATACCCGATGCGATTGTGACGACTAATTTCCAAGGAAACGGGACTTACAAGCCGCTTGATTATTTCAAATGGGCGCCCCACTTAGACATTGCAGCGCTGGACATCTATACCGAGAATCATACACCGGAAAGCTATATGGCACTCCGATACGATCTCATGCGCGGATTGAAAGACGGAGCACCCTTTATGTTAATGGAGCAAAGTCCTAGTGTAATTAACTGGAAAACCGTGAATCCCGTCAAGCGCCCAGATGTCATGCGGCTCAGGAGCTATCAGGCAGTTGCCCGAGGTGCGGAATCCATTATGTTTTTTCAATTGCGGCGCTCCCTTGGCGCGTATGAGAAATTCCATGGAGCTGTCATTGATCACGCAGGTCACGAGAACACACGAGTTTTCAAGGAATGTGCGGAGCTCGGAAAGGAATTACAGCAATTAGGCGATCGTCTATTGGATTCGCGAGTGAAGAGCAGAGTCGGTCTCTTGTTTGACTGGGATAATTGGTGGTCTGTAGAACTTGGTGGTGGACCATCTGCTCATATCAAGTACTTAGATCAAATTCAAAAATATTATGATGCGTTTTACGAGAATCATATTCAAGTCGATTTCATCCATGTAGATACGGAATTAAGTCAATACGATTTGATACTGGCCCCATTGCTCTATATGGTAAAACCAGGGTACGCGCAAAAGCTGGAACATTTTGTAGCGAGTGGCGGGACGTTTGTGACCTCTTTTTACAGCGGGATCGTGAACGAAAACGATTTGGTTACACCCGGTGGTTATCCAGGTGAACTGCGTAAGCTTCTAGGCATCTGGGTAGAAGAAATCGATCCTCTTTTTCCGGACCAAAGAAATGGTATGGTCATGAAACAGAAGTTTGGACAGCTTCAAGCATCGTATGAATGCGGTTTAGTATGCGAAATTGTTCATCTGGAAGGAGCGGAATCGCTCGCAGAATTTGACCGTGATTTCTACCGTGGATCACCGTGCGTGACCTATCATCATTTCGGAAAGGGCGAGGCATGGTATGCTGCTACAGACCCGAGTCGAGAATTTATGCAGCAATGGATCAAGGCTTTGTGTGAACGGAAAGGGATTTCTAAGTTGTACGACGCACCGCCGGGAGTTGAGGTTACGCAGCGCGAGAAAGACGGAGATCGCTTTACTTTTGTAATGAACCACACCGAACAAATTCAAAAAATGAATGTAGGCAGCAGCGTTCAGAAGGAGCTGCTGAGCGATCTAATCATCAGCGGTGATATTGAGCTAGAGCCCAAGAGTATCCTGATCTTGCAGGCGTAAAATGCCTAGAAGATGACCATGGTACAGAGGTGGTTTCAGAGAAGGAGGCGGATGCCGATGGAAGTAAGCGAACAGTTACGCCATAAATTCGACCATCCATCGGTCGAATGCAGGTCGGTGCCATTCTGGGCTTGGAATGATGAATTGCAAGAAGGTGAGCTGGTTCGTCAAGTGAACCAGATGAAGGAGCAGGGAATGGGCGGATTTTTCATCCACTCTCGCGATGGATTGGAAACCGATTACATGGGTCGCGAGTGGATGGCATACATCCGGAAAACTGTGCAAACAGCCGGAGAACTCGGCATGCAGGTGTGGTTGTACGACGAGGACCGCTGGCCTTCCGGGTTTGCCGGCGGACTTGTGCAGGACAGAGGCGGGGACGCTTTCCGTGCCAAAGGTTTGACGATGGAGGTATGCCAGCAAATCGGCTCGCAGGATTTGACAGATAGCGTGGCGCTGTTTAAGGCTGTCATCGACGAAAGAAACTTGGTTCGCTGCGAAAGACTGCATGATGGCGTATATATCGCGTTGAATGCGGATGAAGTCTTACTGGTCTTTCGCGTAGAAATTTCTGAGCGCAGTGCTTGGTTCAACAACGAAGCGCCGCCTGATAACTTGAATCCGGAGACAGTTCAGGCCTTTATTGACATCACTTATGAAGCCTACAAGAAAGAGGTAGGGGACCATTTTGGCAAAACGATTCGCGGCGTATTTACGGATGAACCTAGCGTGCACGACAGCCACTGTAAGTTTACTCCTGGCCGCGGTTGGCTCCCGTGGAGCCTAACATTTCCTGACTTTTTCCGAGAAAGACGGGGTTATGATCTCTTGGATGTAATCCCCTACATGTACTTCAATGGCGAGTATTCCTCGCAAGCGCGTCATGATTACTGGTGGACGCTCACCGAACGATTCAGCGAATCGTACTCCAAGCAACTGGGTGAATGGTGCGAGAATAACGGCATCGACTTCACTGGTCATTTTCTTTGGGAAAATAATATGGGCACTGCCACCCGCGTCTGTGGAGCCATTATGCCTAACTACAGGTATCAGCAGGTTCCGGGAATCGATATGTTAAACGAGCAGACGAACGAATACATCACGGTTAAGCAATGCACAAGCGTAGCGAATCAATACGGTAGAAAGTTCGTTCTCTCCGAAACGTATGGATGCACCGGTTGGGCGTTCACCTTCGAGGGACAAAAATGGGTGGGAGATTTTCAATATGTGCTCGGTGTCAATATGAGGTCGCAGCATTTGACGCTTTATTCGATCAAAGGGTGCAGGAAGAGGGATTATCCTCCTGTATTCAACTACAATACGAGCTGGTGGAAGTACAATCATGTGGTGGAAAATTATTTTGCCAGATTAGCTTCAGTTTTGACGGAAGGCAGGCCAATTCGCGATGTGCTTGTCCTGCATCCTTCTTCCACCGCGTGGAGTATGGTTGGGACAGGTCCTTACGGTTTCCCTGCCCGCGGGAAAGATAGGGATGTCTCCGCAACGAATACATTTGGTCATGAATTTAACGCTTTTCTAGGCAAACTACTCAGTGCGCACTATGATTTCGATCTCGGCGATGAAACGATTTTGGCGGAAACAGGGGACATACACGGGGATAACCTAGCTGTGAATCTAGTGACATATCGTATCGTCGTCATTCCAGTTATACGGACGATGTTAAGCAGCACCTTTCGGCTTCTGTCAGCGTTCCTGGAGGCAGGGGGAAAAGTGATTGCTGTCGGACCACCTCCGACGATGATCGAGGGCAGACAATCAGACCTGCTCTCTGAGCTATACGAGCATGTGAATATGACCGTCGTAGGTGACGTTGAAGATACAGTTTCGGCCCTGGGGGGCATTCTGCCACGGCGAGTCAGTTTGACGAACAGGCAATCAAAAGAAGCGCCTGAAATGTTATATATGTTAAGGGACATAGGCGATTGCCGAGCCTTGTTTGTCGTGAATAACGACCGCGCGGGTACACATCCTATAACCATTCGCATGGAAGGCGAAGGATGTGTGGAAGAATGGGATGCGCTGACAGGTGATGTGAAGGAGATAGAGATCGACATCCGTGAAGGGTACGTTCATTTTGATACTGTGTTTGGTCCGGCAGATTCCAAGCTGTTTATCATGGATACGTCTAAATCTGCAGTTGTTCTACTAGCGGAAGAATCTCGCTGGAGGGCGGATGAGACTTCCTCGACGGTACGTGAACTTGGACCGATTTGCCATTTCACACGCACGATGCCTAACGTATTGACGCTGGACACCTGCTCATATCGATTACGGGGTGGCGATTGGTCAGAAGAAACTGGTGTATGGCAAGCTCAAAGGGCAATTCGTGAAGCATTGGATATGAGACAGATTTATTATAACGGCCTTGAGCAAAGGTATAAATGGATTGACGATCCTCATCCGCAGAACGGGACATCGGCAGCATTCCGATTCACCTTTCAAGTGTCGGATGTGCCGACTCAAGATGTGTATCTTGTTATAGAATCTGCGGCTTATTACGATATTGCGCTCAATGGTGAAACGGTTTCCAATTTTCCTGTAGGCTGGTTTCTCGACCGAACGTTTGATAAGGTGATTCTTCCTGAATTGAAGCAAGGTGAGAATGAGCTGCTAATATCCTGTAAGTACCATAACCGTATGGAAGTGGAGGATATGTACCTGATCGGTGATTTCGGTGTTGATGCCGACAGGAATGTTGTGACAGAGCCTGCTACATTGATATTCGGAGATTGGTGCAAGCAAGGATATGCTCATTATTGCGGCAGTATCATCTACCATTTCGATGTCACTAGGGATAACCATTCAATGGCACGGACAGTGTTGGAGCTTGGTGAGTACTCCGCGGTAACGATTGAAGTTCGGGCAAACGGGCAAACGGCGGGGCATGTGCCTTGGCAGGCTGCCAACCGTGTCGACCTGACAGCGTATCTTAACGAGGGAGATAACCAAATTGAAATTGAAGTAATGGGAAGCCCGCGCAACATGCTCGGCCCATTTCACCAAATGTCTGGTGAACCATCGACGACCAATTGGGCCTCTTTCCGCAAAGAAGGCGACGGTTATACACCAGAATATAAGTTGCGTTCATACGGTTTGTTTGGACAGATCAAGCTGTACCGTATCTAATGGAAGGAAGAGACAGAAATGGAGGTTTGAGCATGAAAATAAGATGCCACAGGTGGAGGCTATTCCTTTCCTTGATCATCTTGTGCACGGTGCTGTTGCCAACAACTACACATGCCGAAGTGAAATATAAGACTTATACGAAGGACAGTTACAATAATCAAATATGGCTTCAACCTGCCTACTTTCCGCTCGATGTAATCGGAGAGGATTTGTATACAACGGATCCTAAGCAGCCAACCGTTAAAATCCCTTCACCGCTTAGTAATCCGAAGGACATCTTTATCGATGCGAAGAACGAAGTCTACATTGTAGATACAGGGAACAACCGGATCGTTCATCTGACGGAAACAGGGAAACTGATTCGTTATTTAACGCTTAATGAAAGTCCTCTCATTAAGCCAGAAGGCATATTTGTCACCAAGGAAGGCGATATCTACATTGCAGACACGGGAAACAAAAGGGTCGTAAAGCTGGATAAAACCGGTAAGCTGCAAATGGAATTTAAACGACCGGAATCCAAATACATCCCGGCAACATTCGTCTACGATCCAGCCAAAGTGATGGTAGACGAACGGGGATTCATGTATATCGTGGTACATGGAGGTTACGAGGGGATCGTTCTGCTTGATCCAAAGGGCAAATTTCAGGGCTTTTTCGGAGCAAACAAAACGGCACTATCCCCGCTAGACGCTATCAAGCGCATGTTGTACACCAAAAAAATGTACGCCAATGAAGTCGCAAAGAGACCAGAGACGATTAACAGTGTCGCTACGGATAAAAATGGCTATATCTATACGGTCACTGGCGGTATGACCAAGAGCGACCAATTAAAGAAATTAAATATTAAAGGGAACAACTTACTTCGCAGCGGCAATAAAAATTTCGGCGAAGTCGTTCCCGGGGATGTGCCGATAGGGCCGGTAACTTCAGGTCCGCAGCTGATTGATGTGGCCGTTGATCAAAGCGGCAACATGATCGTAGTGGATCAGCAATTTAAATATATTAGTCATTATGATGCGTCAGGTCGTTTGTTGTACTTTTGGGGGGGCATTTCAGCAGTCGGCTCGTCCCAAGTCGGCCTCTTGAAAAGTCCTGTTGCGCTTGATGTGAACAGTAAGAATGAATTATACGTATTGGATGACCAGGAGAATATCGTTCAAGTGTTTCGCTTATCGGAATTTGGTCAAAAGGTAGATCAAGCGAACCAACAGACGCTTGCTGGGTTATATCAAGATAGTGAAAAATCCTGGCAGGAAGTCCTTCGAATGAATGCGCAATTTACACCCGCCATCATGGGATTAGCCCAAGCGGCATTTACAAAGGAACAGTATCCTGATGCGTTAAGACTATTTAAGGAGGCAGGGAATCAGGAAGGGTACTCGGACGCCTTTTGGCAAATTAGAATGAGTTGGCTGCAACAAAACTTCTCTTGGATTGCCAGCTTATTTTTTTTCAGCGGACTATTGTACGTGCTGCTTAGTAAATGGACCTTTACAAGAAGGCTTAGTGATAACTGGCGCAATAGGCAGCGGATACAAACTAGCTTTTTTATGAATTTTAAGCATGTCTTTTACATGATGAAACATCCGATTGATGGTTTTATCGCGATAAGGTATGAAGGTAAAGGCAGCTATTTGAGTGCGATTATCATCTTAGCTTGCGTATATGCGTCACTAGTGATCAAGCGGCTTGTCACCAGTTTTTCATTTAATGCTTCGACTCATGTTGATATTTACTCGATATTTACACAATTTTTCACAGTATGGATTGCGTGGGTCATTTCGAACTATCTCGTTAGCTCCATATACCGAGGAGAGGGAAGGTTTAGAGATATCTTTATCGCCAGCGCATATGCGCTCATACCGTACATCATAATTGGCATACCCCTTGCCTTTATTTCGAACGTCATGACGATGTCGGAATCCACCATTTATCATTATGTAGAACAAGGGATGATTGTATGGATCGGTTTATTGATCTTTTGGAAAATCCAATGGATTCATAATTACAGTGTAGGAGAAACACTATTAAACATCTTGTTTACGCTTTGCACCATGCTGGTCATTGGCGTTCTCCTCTTTCTTACAGCCGGACTGACCAATGATTTGGTATCGTTAATCTTAGAAATGTATCAGGAGGCGATCTTGAGATGATAGGGATAATCAAACGTGGTAAAACCGCAGCAGTCATAACCATCCTGCTCTTGGTCGCCATTTATTTGGCAGTGACGAATATCAAAGTAACCTTCAAAGCAACGGAAAATCGCGTTATTGTGCCGGCAGAGACGGGAAGTAGTGTTGCTGCGGTGAAGAGCGCCGCTTCTCAATTGCCAAAGGAGAGCGACTTTAAACAAGTTGCCGAAACCGATCTTCTGCGTTTAAAAATGGATGAAAAAACCGGTCATTTTGTTGTGGAAGATAAACGGAACGCAAATATTTATCGCTCTTTTCCAAACCCGGATTCTTGGGATAAGGAGAAGATTTCCGAGACCTGGAAAAAGCATCTGGCTTCACCGTTGATGGTCCAATACGTCGATTTCTCGAAAAATATCCTGCAAGCGAAGGAAACAAACTTGGCAGCGGATGGAGGACGAGTCAAAGAGATCAAATCGATTCCCGGTGGATTCTCCCTGGTGTATGAACTGCCTGCGACCGGATTTACGATCCCAATCCAAGTGAGAATCGAAAACGATTATGTAGAGACGAAGATTATACGCGAAGGCGTTAAGGAAACGAGCATGGGTCTCGTCTGGGCCAGATTGTTCCCCTTCTTCGGTGCCGAATATACGGCAGCGGGGCAGGACAGTTATCTATTCATACCAGACGGCGCTGGAGCATTGGTGCGGTTCAAAGATAATCAACTGAATGTCAATAAAATATATGATGAGTCTGTATACGGTCAAGATAACACATTCGCAGGACTTAGTAATAACCGGAACAAAATTGTGATGCCGGTATTCGGTATGAAGACGGGTTCCAAAGGTTTTGTTGCGATCGTTCACGACGGAGATGAATATGCCAATATCGTTGCAGCCCCTGCAGGGGTTCTCAGCAACTATAACTGGGTGACGACTCAAATGAATTTCCGATCGAGTTTCCTGCAGTTTACTACGAGAAATACGAATGTCCCCGATTCATGGGGGTATATCGATTACAACAGAGATGAAGTGTTCGGCAGTGACCGAATTGTGCGTTATTACCTGCTAGACAGTCAAAAGTCAGATTATGTGGGTATGGCTCAAACGTACCGGCAATATCTGATAAAAGAAAAGGGAGCGAAGCCCGTTACTGTCACTAATCCTAATATACCGATGCATGTAGACTTTATCGGGGGGGATCAAGAGGACGGCTTAGTCACCTCGCGATATCTCAATTTGACCACGACGGACGATGCCACACAAATGGTCAATACCTTGCATGAAAAAGGCATAGCCAATATGTCCCTAACATTTAAGGGTTGGCAAAAGGGTGGCTACAGCGCCTTTGGAAACACGTTTCCCGTAGATTCCCGTATCGGCGGCGATAAAGGGATGAAAGCATTTATCGACAATGCCCACAGTTACGGAATACCGGTTTATCTGGAGGCCGAATATGCGTTGAACAACACGGGGGCATCGGGTTTCGATGAGAAATATCATGCCATCGTCAATCTGGCAGGGCGCAATCAATCGGTAAGTGCGCTATATAACAGAGAACAAACTCCTGCGGTAAGTTATAAATTTGCAGAAGAAATGGTCAAGAAAGACTTGGCACACTATAAAACCATGGGTGCGGATGGAATCGCTGTCAACATACTCGGACAAAGACTGTTCAGTGATTATAACTCGGGATTCGGTTCGACTAGAGATGATGCTCGGGATGTTCAGGAACGAATTTTAAAAACGATCAAAGATTCGTTAGGCGGCGTAGAAGGGAAATCTGCCAATTTGTATGTCCTGCCCCAAATGAATTATATTCAATCGCTGGTGTATGATCATTCTTATGATTTATTTACCGATGAGGCGGTTCCCTTCGTTCAGATTGCTACTCATGGGCTAGTCGCCTATTCTTCAGAATATGTGAATAACCGACAAGAGGATGTGCACGACTTTTTACGTGATATCGAATACGGTGCAGAGCCATCTTTTGTATTCACACAAGCAGAATCGAAAAAATATGTGAATTCGTTCGGTGTTCGGTACTACAACACCTATTTTCCTTACTGGGAAACTTTCGCTGTGAATCAGTATAAGCGATACAATGAAGCTCTTGGAAGCGTACAAGATCAATTTATTGCTAATCACAAGACGATAGCCCCCAACGTGAAGGAAACAACTTATGAGAATGGTACTCGGATTATCGTCAATTATAATTTGGAGCCGTACCGCAGCGGCGATCTAGATGTACCAGCACAAAACTTCGTTGTGATTCGAGGAGGGGATAAATGATGAAACGAAAGTTCAGATTAAATTCATCCCTTGTCGAATATTTGGAAGGCGCGATCTTTATTGCTCCTTGGTTTATCGGCTTTCTCATTTTCATGGCGTTCCCAATCGGCTTTTCTTTATATATGAGCTTTCAAAAAGTGACGATAACGGCAACGAAAACGACAACTGAGTATATTGCTTGGACGAATTACCGGTATATTCTATTCGAGAACGGACAATTGTTGTACAACGATCTATTACCGTTTCTCCGGCAAGCCTTGTTTATGATTCCAATTATTGTCCTATTCGCTTTGATGATTGCCATCTTGCTAAATCAAAAGTTTGCAGGTCGAACATTTTTCCGCGCGATATTCTTTCTTCCCGTCATCTTGGCAACAGGTCAAGTTGTTGCAGAATTCCTGACGCAAGGCGAGGGTGACTTGGGCTTTATGTCCAAGTACAACGTTTCCGGCCTCATTACTGCAAATTTATCGGCGACATGGTCCGGGCCGCTCATTAAGATTCTCGACTCTTTTGTGTTGATTCTCTGGTATTCAGGGGTACAGATCCTGATCTTCCTCGGAGGCAGGCAGACGATTTCGAACTCGGCTTATGAAGCGGCCCGAATAGACGGTGCCGGTCCGTGGGAGACGTTTTGGAAAATTACGCTTCCAGCGATGACGCCATTTATTTTTCTTAATCTGATCTATACGGTCGTCGATTTGTTTACGTTCCCGACAAATCCGATTTTAGGAAAAGTAAGAGAAAGTGAATATGGGTCATACAGCGCATTGATCTGGATATATTTCTTAATCATCAGCTTTTTCCTGGCAATTATTTTCATCATTTTCAACAGAGTAACAAAGTCGCAAAGAGAGACGGTTTAACATGTAACCCAAAAAAATTAGGCTGGGGTGAGGCTATGATCGGATTAAAAATCAAGAAAGAACAATCACAATCATTTCTGCTTTGGTTAAATAAAGCTCGCTACACGATCATTGGCAGAGAAGCGGATAAAGGATTGCTGTTTAAATTTTTTATCTATTTGATCTTGCTGAATACGGCTTATATTTATCTTAAGCCTATCCTGCACATGATCACCACGATGGTCAAAGACGCGGATGATCTATTGGATCCTTCTGTTAACTGGTTTCCGCGGACACTTTATCTTGGAAATCTTCAGGAAGCTTGGGATTGGTTGAAATATCCTAAAGCTTTCAGCATCAGCTTGACGCTTTCTCTATCTGTGGCCATCTTGCAAACGTTGTCCTGCGCGGTGACCGGATATGCCTTCGCAAGATTGAAAGTCCCTTTTAAGGGATTGATGTTTTTCCTATTATTGCTGACATTTATTGTGCCGATGCAAGTAACTATCCTACCGAACATCATTTATGCGAGAGAATTGGGGCTTCTCAATACGATTTACCCCATTATTGTTCCTGCGTTTTTCGGTCTTGGCTTAAAAGGAGCGCTATTTGTCATTATTTATCGTCAATTTTTCTCGACACAACCGAAGGAATTGGAGGAAGCAGCAAGAATTGACGGCGCCAATGTGTTTAAGATCTTTTATAAGGTCATGATGCCGCTCGCCAAGCCTGCCATTCTGGTTGTATTTCTATTTTCCTTTGTTTGGACCTGGAATGATTTCTATTTACCGAGCATGTATTTGTCAGATATCGAAACCGCGCCGCTGTCCATTGGTATTTCACGCATAGCCTCAGCACTCCGGCAGCAAGCCGAACAATACGGGCCTTCCGTTAATGATGAAGCGATTCGAATGGCTACCACATTCATGATGATCATTCCGCCGATGCTTCTGTATACGTTCACGCAGCGCTGGTTCGTTGAAGGCGTAGAAAGAACTGGATTAGTGGAATAAGGCCATGTGGAAATGGAGGAGAATGGTAATGAAACGGTTACTTGCACTTTGTATCACTACCGGAGTTATAGTTTCTTTGATGGCATGTTCATCAACAGAGACGGTAACTGCGCCAACAAATGCCAAAAAACTGCTTTATGTTAAAAAGAACGAAGGCACTAACGATCCTGTTATCATGAGTCATTTGAAGAAACTGGGCTATCAAGTTATGGATACAACAGACAGCGTCTTTAAAGTGGAAGCAGCGAAAGGCTATGGCGTGGTATTTATCAGCGATACGGTCAACTCCTCGAAGTTAGATGCTCAGTTGAAGACTTCCACTGTACCTGTTGTCTATGCCAAAACACAGTCGGTTAGCGTCGCTGGCATGACGGGAATTCTGGATTATGGACAACTGAATGATGTGAAAACCATACAAATGAAAGACAGTAAACATCCACTTGCAGCCGGATTGAAGGATCAGGTAACGGTTTATAACAACACGGGTAATATGGGGTATGCGATTCCAGGCAAAGAAGCGGTCATTATAGCGACGGCTCAAAGCGACGATAAGAAAGCTGTCATTTTCGGCTATGAAAAGGGAACGAAAAACATGAATAATGAGCTTATTCCGGCTCGTCAGGTGTTTTTCTACTTGCCTTCCGGGCAAGAAATGAATCAGACGGATGACGGATGGAAGCTTTTTGATGCGTCGATCCAATGGGCTGCACAAAATGGTAAAAAGTAATAAAAGCTTTTACTACTATTTGAGTAAAGGGGATTTGATTCATGAAACGTATACTGAACATGATGACCGTTTTACTGCTGTTTACGGTGCTGATGGCTTGTACAGCTGCACCGGTCCAATTGGATGGCGTGACCAATCAACCTACAGCTCAGAGCAAGACACAAAGTAATGGAAAAAAAGTTCTTTTTGTCGGAAGAGACAGCGGTGGGGATGCCATTGTGACCAAACGACTAAAAGAAATACATGGGTATGAAGTCACAACAATCGCAGACAAAGAAGTAAGTCCCGAGAAAGCAAAGGGGTTTACGCTAATTTATGTAAGCGAATCCGTCAATTCCGGTAAAATTCGAGATAATTTCTTAAAATCTGGGGTACCCGTTATCTATGCCGAGCCGCAATCTACCTCGGATACAGGGATGACGGTTACCGAGGGATACGGGAAATTGGATGCAGGGAACGTGGCAAAAACGATTCAAATGAAAGACAGTAAGCATCAGCTTGCAGCTGGGCTGCAGAACCTGGTAGATGTCTATAAAGCCAATGGGAAAATGGGCTACGCTACCCCAGGTGCCGAAGCTATCGTTGTGGCTACGGTTCCGAATGATGAGGAAAAAGCAACTATTTTCGCTTATGAGAAGGGCGTGAAAAACGCAAAGGGTGATCCTGTACTCGTACGCGAAGTGTTTTTCTATTTGTTCAATGGTGAAGAGATAAACCAAACCGACGATGGCTGGAAGCTCTTTGATGCTGCAATTAAATGGGCAGCAGGTAATAAGTAGCTTTTACTGCTAGGGAGATGATTTCATGAAGCGATTATTGAGCCTGCTCATTATTACCTTAACCCTGATTCTCGCTACTGCATGCACAGCAACAACACAGGTAAATCCTGAGGCGAGTCAAGGGGGGAATGCTCCAGAGCTGTCCGGAAAAGTCAAGAAAGCACTCTTTGTAGGCAGGGAGAGCGGTGGTGATGGCATTTCAATTAAGCATCTGAAAACACTTGGATTCGAGGTCTCAGTGATGACAGATAAAGAACTTACCGCCGCCGAAGCATTGAAATATTCTTTGGTATTTGTCAGCTCTACGGTAAACTCCGGCCGAGTTAGCAACAAATTGATTGCTTCTCCGATCCCCGTCATTTATGCCGAATCTCAAAATATAGGTGATGTGGCTTTGTCGGGTAAAGAAACGGATACGGATAACGGTGATTTCACCGGGAAGACGATAACAATCCAAAACTCTGGACATCCGATGGCAGCTGGGTTAAAAGGCAATGTGGACATCTATAATCTAGACGGGAAGATCGGTTTTGTTGTGCCAAGCAAGGAAGCTGTTATTATTGCTTCAGCTCCTGATGATGACCAAAGAGCCGTTATTTGCGCGTTTGAGAAAGGTATGAAAAACTTGAATAACGAGCCTGTACCGGCACGCCAAGTATACCTTTATTTGGTAAGTGGAGAAGAAATAAACCAAACCGACGAGGGATGGAAGCTCTTCGATGCCGCCGTAAAATGGGCGATCGGCAGCAAGTGATCCTTCATTTATTAAGATAAATTGATTAGGCCACTCCGCTTTGGAGGGCCTATTTTTGTTTTTAACAAACGGAAAGATGCAACAAACAACCTATAAAATAGAACTCCTCCCCTAATGTAAGCGCATTTAATTCGTAATAAAGTAAAGATATAAAGGAGTGCCAAGCGTGTCCGATGGGAATTAATCAACAATTGAGGGGGAATAAGTTTAATGAAACGTTTTCTCGTACTGTTTATTATCGCTTTGATGACGATAACCGTGATCGCCTGCTCTTCATCGGAAACAAAACCGGAGACGAGTGTCTCGCCTAAAGTCACCGAATCCGCAGCACCTGTTGTATCGCCAGCACCTACGGTGTCAGTATCGCCAACGGAATCTTCAACGGCTTCACCGTCACCTGCCCCAAGTGCTTCTACAGTTGTTTCTGCAACGGCTGCACCTACGGCATCTTCAACAGCTACTGTGACTCCTGCATCAACAGATTCAACCAAAGCTTCTGCAACGACTGTACCTAAGGATTCTCCCAAGGCTATCGTGTCATCAGAACCGGCTGCTGCAACGCCTGAAGCAAAACCCGAACCAACACCTCAACCTGACATTTCACCTAAAGGTAAAAAAGTGCTCTTTGTTGGACGGGAACAAGTTCCTGTTCCAGCGGAAGATGTTGTGATGGCTGATCGTTTGAAGGGCATGGGCTTCGTTGTTACGAGGCTTGGCGATAAAGATTTCACTGTGGATGAAACTAAAGGGTATGATTTGCTCTATTTCAGTCAAACCGTAAACTCAAAGTTCCTGAAAGATGGCGTCATGAAAGATGTGGCGATTCCTACCGTCTATGTGAAAAGCCACGGTATGTTTTATCTAGGCTTATCCTCGCTTGAGGAAGGAGCCACGGTTAAAAAAATTAAATCGATCGAAATCGTAGACAGCAAGCATAAGATAGCTGGCGGATTATCAGGCACCATTGATGTGTATAAAGAAGCCGATACCGGTTATGGTGTTAGTTATGGTGTTGTTGGCAAAGAAGCGAAAGTGATTGCAACAATCCCAGGAGATTCGTCGAAGGCTGCACTTTTTTATTACGATAAAGGTTCCAAAGCTGATAATGGATATACGGTTAAAGCGAGGTTATCCTTCTACTATTGGAGCAACGGTATGCAAGATAAATCCACGGATGAGGGCTGGAAGCTATGGGATAATATCGTCCTATGGACTTTGCAAAACGGCTAATGCATATAAAAGCATTCAGATTGGGCAATTATTCTTCGAAGGAGTTGCTTAAACCCATGAAAAAATATGCAAAGAACACCTTTGTAATCGTATCCTTGTTCACACTTTTGACTGGCTGTGAAAGCAGTCTAGATTCAGGTACTGCCGCTACTGCGAACAAACCAGTGGATTCAAGTCCAGAAAATGAATTGTTTATTTACACGGTCTGGCCTTCCTTCTATGCAAAAGAGGAAAATTTCGACAAACAGATCGGTCAATTTCTGAAAAAGAAGTTTCCAGATTTGACGATTAAGCATGTGCATTGGGATAATCCAGGCAGACAATATCAGGACTTGATTGCGGCGGGCACCATACCGGACATTATCCTCGACAATACCCGAATGAATGCACAAAGATACATTATTGATAATGACCTTCAGTATGACATCAGCGATTTAGTCAAGAAATACAACTTTGATACCAACCAATTGAATCCAGCCCATATGGCTCAGATGAGAAATATGACACCCGATGGGAAACTCTATGGTCTACCGTTCAACAATAATGATTTTGTGCTCTTTTATAATAAGGACATTTTCGACAAATTCGGCGTCGACTATCCGAAGGATGGTATGACTTATGATGAAGCTTATGAAATGGCTAAAAGGCTAACCCGTGTGGAGGGTGAAATCACGTATAAAGGATTTTCTCAAAACCCAGGTCATTACATGAACTACAATCAGCTTTCACTTTCGCCGCTTAGTCTAGCGGAAGACAAGGCGAGTTTGAACACACCGGAATGGAAAAAGGTTGTTGACAACTTAAGACGTTTCTATGATATTCCAGCCAATCAATTTGACACCGTCGAAACTTTCGCAACGAAAGGGAATATCGCTATGGCTGTGGCGACAGTGGACCATATCGTTTCATTTCATGAGCAAAACAAAAATTTGAACTTCGACGTTGTTTCGGTACCTTCTTTTAGTGATGTTCCGGATACGAGGTATCAACCGAACCTTTACGGTATGTATATCTCGAAACAATCCACCAAAAAGGATAAAGCTTTTCAAGTAATGGCTGCTATTCTTTCTGAAGAGCATCAAGTCGACTTGGCAAAAGAAGGTGTCATTGTACCGCTCGAAACCAAAGCCGTCCAGGAAGCATTCGGACAAAACTTGGCGCAAATGAAAGGGAAGAACACGAAAGCTATTTTCCACGGCAAAACAGCTATGCCGCCTGCGGCGCGTGCAACAGGCCTAACTTATATCGATGTCCCGATGCAAAATGTGTTCGGTCCTTTGATTTTTAAAGAGTCCAAGGATTCGGTTACGGCACTGCGCATGATCGAAGAACAATCGACCAAAGCTATTGAAACGAAAAAGGCTGAAAAATCTGCTGTTGATAATGCTGCTAAGAAATAATCAGCCTCTTAAAGACCTATAAACATGAGTAAAAGCCCCTATAATAGATTCGTAAATTCATATTAAGGTAGGGATAGTGATTGAATGTCATTAAAAGGGAGGTGTAACTGTTTTCGCCGATTAGTTCATCCTGGTACTTACTAACTGACATATGCTTGTTTCTTTGAGAATCTAACATTAAAGGAGATCTCTATGAAAAAACTTATATCCTCGTTATTAATCGTTTTTCTGTTATCTTTCTCTTTGCTTCCATTAGCTTTTGCAGAAGGTACGGATTCGGCTTCCACAAAATCCGTAGATGATTTTAAAGATTTAAAGGATCTTCCACAGGATGTAAAAGACAAATTTAATTCACTGATTCAAAGCGGAGTGTTTAATGGGTTAACGGACGATACATTCGGTTTGGATGCCCAAATGAATCGCGCGCAGTTCGCCAAAGTCGCTGGCATCATTTTTAAATTGACAATTGATGAAACGCTTACAAGCTCTAGTTTTACAGATGTTCGCTCTGATGATCCAGCAAATTCCTATGCACTTCCCTATATTGAGGCGCTGAAGAAGGCAGGGCTAACAAACGGATATGACGCTGAGGGGAAAACGTACAAACCGTCTGGCGCCGTGTCCAGACAAGAACTCGCGGCTTTCCTGATCAGGGGTTTAGGCTTAGAGGAAGATGCTAAAAACGCAACGCCAGTCTCAGATAGTTCCGTAGACGCTTGGGCGAAAGGTTATGTCGCGCTTGCGCTTGAAAAGAATCTGATGACCAACCAAGAGGATGGAACGTTTGGCGGTTCGAAATCTGCTACTCGTGAAATGTTAGCGCTCGCAAGCTATGAAGCAAAGAATTTGATTGAGGCAGATGGAACGACAGTTGAGCCAGGTACGCCTGCAACTCAGCCGGACACACCAGCTGAACCTACTGGTGAAATTTCTGCTCAAGGTAAAAGAGTCGTGATTATCGGACGGGAATCCGTTCCTCTTCCTGTAGAGGATACGAAGGTTGGCGATCGTCTGAAGGCGCTTGGATTTAGAGTTACTTATTTGAGTGAAAGAAAATTGACTCCTGAAAAGTTGGAAGGCTATGATTTGGTTTATATCAGTCCAACGATTAACTCCAAGTACCTGAAAGGCGGAGTCATGAAAGATGTTGCGATTCCGACGTTATACGGGAAAAACCACGGCATGTACTATCTAGGTCTTTCTTCCATAGAAGAAAACGCCGAATTTGCAAACGGAAAATCGATTAGTATTGTTGACAGTAAGCATAAAGTGGCTAGCGGGTTCTCTGGTAATGTGGATGTATTTAAAGAAGCTGATCCCAAAAGATCATTCGGTTACGGTCTTGTTGGTAAAGAGGCGAAGGTAATTGCGACCGTTCCTGGCGACAAAAACAAGGGTACCATTTATTACTATGATAAAGGTACGAAAGCCGATAACGGATATGTAGTGAAAGCCCGAATTTCCTATTTCTTCTTTTCGGGGGACTCGGATGAGGTCACGGATGATGCATGGACGATGATGGATGCTCTATTTTTATGGACCTTGCAAAATGGTTAGTATTTTTTCACATGTCGAAAACTCCAGTTTGTGAACTGGAGTTTTTTTTAACAAATCTAAATTTGGGAGTGGTTCGTGTGAAAAAGATCAAGCTTTATAGCCTGCTGTCTGTGAGCTCCTTATTGTTTTTCTTATCGCAGCCGGCCATTGCGCAAACGCCCCCTCAATTAGAATGGAGTACGAACATATCAAGCAGTGATTCCAATTATAATCATTGCTACTCCTCGGCAAATGTCAGTGAAGGCAGTCTAACATTAGCAGGTTACAGTGATACCGAAAATTGTGCAGGTGTATCCAGAAGTGAGATAAATGTTGAGAATATTTCCCAACTTTCATTTGGTTGGTCATATTATGTGGAAAGAGACGCTAATATTTCCGTAACGGTTTCGACATATGAGGGAGACTTGTTCAACATCACGAAAAATGGCGGCAGTGATTTTAATTATGAAACGGTTATCGACCTGCCAGCGGGTTACACGGGTCCGCTGTATTTCTATGTAGATGTCAGTGCTTGGGATAATGGTTACGGCGAAGCGAAAATTGAACAGATTGCTTTTCAATAATTGCATAGCTGTAAGCGTTCGCAAAGAGGAAACAATCCTGTTTCCTCTTTGTGAAAGTATAAGTTTTCGGTTCCCGAAAACCGTCTTTCTATTTGGCGATAAAACCTTCCTCTATACGCGGTCGCTCATCTTTGGATGGCCTCGATAGAGGTTTTCTCATAGATACAATTGCGATGAAGGAGTGTGACTATCATGACGATCGAGCAGTTTCAGCAAAGTGGCACAGCTCTTATGAAGGCGGAAGGTATTACAAGGGTATTTGGACGAGGTTCTTCCGCCGTACACGCTTTGAAGGGAGCCAATCTAACAATTGCCCCACATCAGCTAGTCGCTCTTAAAGGCCGGTCTGGTTCTGGTAAAACGACGTTAATGAATATGCTTGGAGCTCTTGACAGGCCAACGGAAGGCAAAGTGTACTTTCAGAATGCCGAAATTAGCGGATTCTCAGAAAAGAAACGCAATGAGTTAAGACGTGTACACATGGGATTAATATTCCAATCCTTTGCGTTAATTCCCCTGATGACGGCTTACGAGAATGTGGAGTTCGGATTACGAATTGCCGGCATTCCATCCGTACATTATAAGGACTATGCGGAAAGGGCGCTTGATTTCGTAGGGTTGAAAACGAGAATGAAGCATCGACCCTATGAGCTGTCCGGTGGAGAGCAGCAGCGCGTAGCGATAGCCAGAGCGATTGCACATAAGCCTGCATTGATTCTGGCAGACGAGCCGACAGCAGAATTGGACAGTAGGATGGGCCTTCAGGTGATGAAAGTATTCAAGGATTTGGTTCAACAGGAGGGAATGACCATTATAATGACGACTCATGATCCCTCAATCATGCGCGTTGCCGATCATGTATACACATTGGAGGATGGTCAAATTGTTAAATAAGATTAGTAAAATACTGTTTCCGGCGTTAGGGGTTTGTTGCTTGGCAGGAACCTTGACAGGATGCTCTTTGCTCCCAATGGAAGAACCAGAATTGAAACCGCCGCTTGTTCAACCTGTTACAGAATCATTAACACTTTTTGAAGCGAAGAAAGCTAATATAACTAAGCAAATTACGGGAGTTGCGACGTTTGCATCCGATAAAATGGATTACTTATTTTATAAAGAATCCAGTGGTAGATTAACATCATTCAATGTGAAATTAGGAGACAAAGTCCATGCCGGCGATGTCGTAGCTTCAACAGAGACGGGCGACTTGGAAATGAAAATTCGTCTGCAGGAAATAGCGATCGAAAAGATCAAAATTTCAATGGCACAAGTAATTGCCGATAAGGGCGGTGATGATCCTGATGTTCGTTTGAAAATGCTCGATTATGAAAGCGCCCAACTTCAGTTAAAGTCGCTGCGGAGCCAATTGGAGAGATCGACGCTTGTTGCAACAGTCGACGGCATCATAACTTACATTGAACCGATGAAACTTGGCGATCAAGTATCGGCTTACAAACAGCTAGTGACGATCTCAGACCCGAATAGTATGAAACTTGTGTATACGGCCTCCAGTCAGAATGATTTGGTCGGCGTAGAGATCAACATGGATGTCAACGTCAAAATAAAAGACAAGTCGTATGTTGGGAAAGTTGTTCAAACGCCAATGACCGCTCCGATTAGCGATAATAAAACGATTCAAGATAAAAATTCAAAGTCTCTTTTTATTAATGTTCCGAAACTTCCAGCAGAAGTGTCGGTCGGTTCCCAAGCAGATATTACCATTGTGACGGAACAGAGAGAGAATGTGCTGGTTATACCTAGATCGGGGCTTCGAAGCTACATGGGGCGGGACTACGTTCAGATCATGGAAGGTGAAAGCAGGAAAGAAATAGATGTGGAGAAAGGGATTGTTGCAGCAAGAGAAGTGGAAATACGCAAAGGTATAACGGAAGGGCAGAAGATTATTCTAAATAATTAGGAGGTTAAGAAATTGGCATTATTTATCATGATCTTGCGCAAAATGATCAATAATAAATGGCTGGAGCTTAGCCTGCTATTCGGATTGGTGTTATCTGTGGCTCTTGCTAGTACAATGCCGATATATACGAATGCTATCTTGCAAAGATTATTGATTAAAGAGCTGCAGCAATTGCAAACTACCAGCAGTCAGTATCCCGGCATTTACTGGCTGTCAGCAACGATGGCGCCTGAAGATCAGAAAAAGAACGAAAAGATCTCTGAAACCGATGTATTTCTGAACAAAGCAAGCAAGAACTTTGGTATCCCTGTTCAGCAGCTTGTACGTGAAAGATCAACGCAGCGATATGGTCTAACTCCGGCAGAACCAGACAAAGTCGATATTAACAGACAGCGGTCGGCGGATCTCTCTGCCATTGATGGTATGGAGGAACACATACGGTTGTTAGACGGACGACTACCGGAGAAAGAACCGGTGAATGGTGTGTATGAAGCGCTTGTTGTAAAGGAAGCTTTGACAGAGCTCGGCATGGTGATTAACACTGTTTTTACAATCCAAGATGAGAAGCTGAAACAACCCGTTTACATTAAGCCTGTAGGTGTATTTGATCGTAAGGATTACGAGGATTTGTTCTGGTATAACATCTCAAGCAGCTATAAGAACAGCTTTCTGATTGATTTTAATTTATTTGAAAAAGAGTTCACAGCAGGCAGCAAACTTAATCTTCAGTCTAGCTATTGGTATTTGGCCCTTGATTACAGCAAAATGTCGTTAGCATCCACGAACACTTTCATTGATGCCCATCGTACAATCACGACATATATGGATCAACGTTACGAAACGCATAATATGAATGCGCCAGCCTTACAAACACTTGCTGCCTATTACGTAAAAGAAACCAATCTAAGGCTCATGCTCTGGTCATTGAATGTGCCTGTTATGCTCATGCTCGCCTTTTATTTGTATATGGTTGCAAACTTGATCACGGATCGTCAGAAAACGGAGATCGCTGTATTACGCAGTCGTGGTGCCAGTCGATTGCAAATCATTCTCAGTTATGTTGTGGAGGGATTAGTCCTTGGTACGATTGCGTTCATGATTGGACCGTATTTTGGCGCCCTTTTGACTAAATTATTAGGGGCTTCCAGCGGATTTCTGGAATTCGTACAGAGGGCCAAGCTTGAAGTTGAAGTGAATCAGGATGCTTTCTTATATGGGTTGATTGCAGTCGTAAGCTCACTTGTGATGACGTTGAGTCCGGTATTCCTTGCCATGCGTGTTACGATTGTTGGGCAAAAACAGCAGTCGGCCAGACAGGAGAAAAGATCCTTCTGGCATACGTATTTCATTGATGTCGTGTTGATTGGGGTAGCTCTTTACGGCTTGAATAATTATAAAACGCGAATAAAGGAGCTGCTGTCACTCGGCTTAAAATCCGGCGACTTGAAGGTAGATCCACTGCTATTTCTCATTCCCGCACTGTTTATCTTAGGGATGGGTCTGCTCATTCTGCGAATCTATCCTTGGTGTATGCGTTTGGTATTTCAGGTTGGCAGGCGATGGTGGCCTCCTTCACTATACAGCACATTTATACAAGTCAGCCGTTCAACCATCCAATATCAATTTATTATGGTTTTTCTAATTATCACGATTGCAACAGGTTTATTCAGTGCCAGTGCAACACGCACAATCAACAAGAATACTGAGGATAAAATCCTTTATTCCGCGGGCGCCGATATTACGATGCAAATTCGTTGGGAGAATGACGCTCCTCCGGCTATTTTAACTGGTTTATCTGAAGAGTCGGAAGAGGAGGAGTCGGATTCTGAGGCGGGATCCGAAGCTCCAGTAAAAACCCAGTATACGGAGCCCTCATTCTTACCATTTACACAACTGAATGGTGTGGAACACGCCGCAAAGGTGTTTAATAAAAAAGATGCGACTTATTTGCATGGAAAGACAACAGAAAAGATTCAGCTTATGGGAATTGAAAGCAAACAATTTGGTGAAACCGCTTGGCTGCGAGATCGATTACTTGAACATCATTTCAATGACTATTTAAACTTGATTGCTCGCAACCCTTCTGCTGTTCTAATTTCGAAATCGATGGCTGAAGAATATAGCCTGAAAGCCGGCGACACCCTAACTTTAGGTTGGGATGGTGTGGAAGGAGCCCAATTTACTGTGTATGGTGTGATTGATTATTGGCCATCTTGGAATCCAAATCCAGGGGTTAATGATACATTAACAACTACGACAAAGACGGGCACCACCACGAAAGTTAATAAACCAAAGCTTGTAATCGGCCAACTGCCGTATATTCAGAACAATCTGGCACTAGAGCCCTATGAGGTTTGGCTGAAGCTGAAGCCAGGGGCAAGCAGCCAAACGGTTTATCAAGCCATCGTTGATCACGGCTATGAGATCGAATCTCTAAGTGATGCCAACCAGGAGCAGATCAAGTCGATCAAAGATCCTTTCCAAATGGCCATCAATGGTGTGATGACGCTTGGGTTTCTGATTTCGATTTTCATTTGCTTTTTTGGGTTTTTGTTATATTGGGTGCTATCCTTATTCGCACGGACGCTGCAGTTTGGCATTTTAAGAGCGATGGGCATTTCCTTATATCAGTTAATAGGGATGCTTGCTGGCGAGCAAATCTTGGTTTCGGGTGCTGCGATCATTATCGGCATTCTAACCGGTAACGTAGCGAGTCATTTGTTCGTTCCTTTATTTGAGTTATCGTTCGATCCGAAAACGCAAGTTCCGCCATTTGAAGTTACCTTTGACTCTCGTGATCAAGTCCGACTATATTGGATTGTCACGGTGATGATCTCGATTGGATTGAGCGTGCTCGGTTATTTCGTATCTCGAATTCGCATTCATCAAGCGGTTAAACTGGGGGAGGACTAGTATGATTCATTGTGAAAATTTGGTCAAAATTTATAAAATGGCTGATTTGGAGGTAGTTGCTTTACAAGGTTTGGATTTGCACGTAGAGGCCGGTGAATTAATGGCGATTATCGGTAACAGCGGAAGTGGCAAATCAACCTTGCTGAATATGCTTGGGGGGCTTGATCGCCCCTCAGCAGGCAAATTAAGCGTGAATGGTAAAGATTTATTAAGCATGTCAGAGAGAGACATTGTGAGTTACAAACGGGAGACTGTTGGCTTCGTATGGCAGAATAATGCGCGGAATTTAATTCCTTATTTGACCGCACAGGAGAATGTAGAATTGCCCATTTTACTACAGGGCAAGCGCAAGCAAGAACGAGCTCAGGAACTTCTGGAAGCCGTAGGCCTTAGCCACCGGCTAAAAAACAAATTGAATCAACTTTCGGGTGGTGAACAGCAGCGGGTTGCTATCGCGATCGCGCTGGCAAATCATCCGAAGCTTTTGCTTGCAGATGAGCCAACTGGCTCGGTCGATACGAACATGGCCAACCAAATTCTTGATTTATTCCGGCATTTGACCCGGAGTCTAGGACTTACAATCGTTATTGTCACGCACGATCCGATGATTGCCAAAAAAGTGGATCGCGTAGTTGCCATTCGAGACGGGAAAACGTCGTCGGAAATCTTGCGGCGTAAATCGTTCGATCAAGAACTACTGGATGCTAAAAACGGGTTCGAAGACCAGGAAGAAGAGTCCCATGTCGAATATGCCGTGTTGGACCAAGCAGGTCGACTGCAAATTCCTCCGGGTTACTTGGATTCGATCGGGGTGAAGAACACGAAAAAGGTTCAAGTAACGTTGGAAGAGGGGAGAATCGTCCTTCTACCTCCAGCAGCAGGATGAAATAAACAACCTATAAAGATGCATAAACGCCCCCATGGAAAGTTCTCTTTTTTGCCATATAGTAAGGTTATGCAAGTAAATTTGAGATCGGAGAGTGGGTTGATGTGTCTAGAGATAATTCAGTGCTTTATCAAAAATGTAAGCGTTTTAGTTTTGTGAGAGGTTTTATTAATCGGGAGGTGCATGTATCGAATGAATAAACAACTTGCACTATTCTTATCGCTGTTACTCTTCTGTTACTGCTTAACGCCATTGGCTTATGCGGAGGAAGCAACATCGCAAAATGCAACAATTGCGACGCCATCTACAGTGACTACACCTGCGACATCGCATGCAACAACAGCTCCTACATCGTCAGTCACCTCAGATACGTTTCTGGCTGACCAGCTCGCAGACTTGAAAAGCAGCTCGAAGGATGACAGGAAAAAGATTACTTCTTTGTTAAAAATCGAAGCGATCGAAACAGCATCTGAAACCTCATTCGGTTCAGAGCAACAAATCACGCGTGAGCAACTGGCGAAAACCGTCGCCATCGTTTTAGGATTACGTATAGATAGCATGGTCAAAACTTCGAGTTTCACTGACGTACAATGGAATGATCCTGCGCTTCTTTATATCGAAGCTTTGAAGAACTCGGCTCTCACCTATGATGTAAAAGATACGTATAATCCTGCCGGACAAGTGACCCGCCAAGAACTCGCCATGCTGCTAATCAAAGGACTTGGTTTGGATGAGAAAGCTCAGGCAGAGACACCAAGTAAAGACGAATCTGTTGACACTGCGTATAAGAGCTATGTTGCCTACGCAATTAAACAAAAAATTATGATGAACCAGGCGGATGGAAAATTCGGCGGAAATACCGCTGTTTCTAAAAAAGTATTTGCATTAGCAGCGTATGATGCTATGCAACTGCATAAGACAACAGCTAAACCTGCTAAAGCTTCTATTGCCGAAGTCAAGTTAATTGGGACAGGTAAAATATCCGTCAGACTTAATCGAGATGTCGATGTGAACAAAGCCGTCTTGAATATTACGAAATACGGCTCGGATACAGCATTGCCATCCAGCACCGAATGGGCAGATGACAATACTAACGCCACGCTCGAAATGGATCCATTAACGTATAGCAAATATACAGTAGAATTATCAGGTTTGGATGCTGGCAGCATGGATAAGAATAAACTTGAGTTCATTTCTGAAGTCGGACAGATTCAAAAATTGGAAATTGTTACCTCAACAGAAAAGCTTCCTAAATCCAAGGTAAGAATCGAGTTCAAAGCGACAAATAAGTATGGTGAGGATGTGATTCTGTCGGCAAGTGATTTGAATATCACAGTTGGAGCTCAGAATCGCAAAGTAGACTTTTATCCTGGTGATAATGCTTTTACCATTGATTTAAGCAAAGAATTAATGGGCAGCAAAGTGATCGTTTCGATGCTGGAAAAACGCAGCTTCAAGACAGCAAGTAAAACGTTCATCGTTGGAGATATTCCGATTGTATCTAAGGTTGAAATCGGAGATTTGAAGATACCCGGTGGACAGTTGATCTTTAAGGCTGGTGTCAGAGCTTATCTCCAATTGAAAGCCTATGATCAAAATGAGTTTCCCGTTACAGATATCAGCATGTTAAACATGGGAATTCATAAGTCTTTTACCGCAACGGGAAATGTCATTAATCAATCAAATGGAAATGATTTCGTTGACTTTGACAATGATGGTTTTCCGGAATTGCAGTTGGAGGCCAGTACGGATTTAGACGGCGATAAGGAAGTAATCGTCAACTTATTCAGTGCGGGTGAGCAGGTATCAACCACAATCAATGTAACAGCATTCAAAACACCTGCTACTGTGGAAATCAAACCATTAGCGGAACCGGCGGCGGAAGGTGACGTTGAGAAATTGTTCGGATTGGTTATCAAGGATTCAACCGGCTACGAGTTTAGTACTGCCGAAATTGTAGAGGCGGAAACAACAGGTAGAATTTCAGTTTACGCCACAGGAGGTATCGTGTTGGAAGCAGATACGCAGACACGTACAGATCCTGTATCTGGTTTAAAAAGACAAGTGGCAATTAGATCAACGGATGGTCAAATTCGTGCCAAAGAGATAAAAGCTGCAGGTCCAGCAACCATTAATGTTCGATTGAACGCACTAAATGAAGTGGTCACGCTGCCCTTAAATATTGAGAAGCCTCGCAAGCCTAACACCATTAAACTCGATGCAGAGAGTTCTGTGAGTGTTACATTATTTAATGGGGTAAAACCATCAACGACATTTAGAATTTATGATCAGTACGATATTGAATACAGCGTATCCAATTTGGATTACATGGTTGAAATGAAACTTGAAAAAATTAGTGGAGATACAGGAGCTATTACCGCCACATCCGGAGCAGTTACTCTTTCTGATGCAGTTCCTACACTAATGAGAGATGTCAGTCAAATAGCAGGCAAAAGTATCACTGTCACACCACATGCAACATTGAAGGGAAGTTATCGCTTAATCGCTACATTAGTTCAAGTTGACAGTAATCTGCAAATCGTAGAGATGTTAGACTCCCTTTCCGTATCATTGAATGTCGTAGACATTAAAAAAGCGGATCTTGTCTACTGGTTAGACATGGGAGACGGCTTAAATGCAGCCGGAAAATTATATTACGATTGGGGAAATACGAAGAGCGTTACGGATGCGACATACTTATTCGCTAACACCAGTTACAGGCTCGCTGGTAAAGATGTCGTAGTTGGTGTCAAAGACAGCTCAGGCTATAAAGTCTCCTACACGCCAAAGGTCAAGTGGTTAGCCGTTAGTAATCCGAATATCATTGCATTTAACGGCGATCCTGCAAGTCCTAAGTTTATTGGTATTAATGCAGGTAAAACAACCTTGAAGGTTTTCTTCGATACACCGAACGGACAAAAAGATCTTTCCATAGAATACCCGATCTCTGGCGATCCTATGGATGTAACTGAACTTAAAATTAATCAAACCTCGCCAAAAAATGTATCCGGCGGGGCTACACTGGCATTGAACAACCTTTTTGTCTGGGACACGAAACTGATGGGACAGATTCAAGTCGTTTCCAATTACGGCAGTTTCGTAAATCAAAATACGCAAGATCAGATTACACCAGTTAATAATATTCTCCAAGCCAAAATGTGGGTTAGTGATATTGTTTACACGGCAGGAACGACTGCGGCTCAGCAAGATACGATCGCGATCGGCAATGACTTTAGAATCACATATAATCGTGTTGGCAGTACGACTGCCAATAATATTAAACAATTTACGATAAACTTTGCTTCGCAAGACCAATACAGAACATTTATCGTTGTCCTTCAATAATGGTTCGATTAGGCTGCCTCAGTAGTAGATCATCTACTATTGAGGCAGTTTTTAGTATTTATCTTTCTTATACGCATTGTGCGTATTGCTGGAGGAAAGCCCGCTCGCTATATCCCTTCGACAGGATTGACCTATAATCAAGATCGTATTTACTAATTCTTTGACCTTAGCATCTTTGTATACTTAACCTAAGATTGGAGGGCGAATACATTGGCAAGAAAAAGATATGTCATCTGCGGCGTAAGTACAAGAGCGAACGGTATGTTCATCAAGCACATGCTGGAAACCTTTCAGTCGCATTGTGAAATTGTTGGATTGCTTGACGCAGACCCCGGACGTTTTACGAATTGTTTCAAGAAATTCCCGACGTTGAACGGATTGCCGGTTTACATGCCCGATCAATTCGAACAAATGGTCCTGGAAACGAGCCCTGATGTCGTTATTGTCGCAGGCGCGGACCATACCCACGCGGATTACATTGTAAAAGGATTGGAACACCATCTTGATGTCATTTCGGAAAAACCGATGGTCACAAGTGGTTCAGATTGCAAACGCGTTCTGGATGCGCAGAACAATAGCAGGGGAAAGCTATATGTGACTTTTAATTACCGTTATTCTCCGGTTCACACGAGAATTAAAGAGTTGATCCTTGAAGGCAGAGTTGGAAGGGTGACATCGGTCGATTTAAATTGGTATCTCGATACCTATCATGGTGCCAGTTATTTTAAAAGATGGAATCGTAGAAGAGACAATTCCGGTGGATTGTCTGTACATAAGAGCACCCACCATATTGATCTTGTCAATTGGTGGATTGATCAAAAGCCCGTGGAGGCTTTTGCATACGGAGCATTGAATTATTTCGGTCCAGAGGGCGAGCTCAATCCACGCAAGGAAGATGGCAGGCACTGCGGAACATGCCATGTCAAGCAGAATTGCGCGTATTTCATGAGATGGTCTACTCGGAGCAAAGAGGTTGTACCAGAAGACGATCATTTGACGAATATGGTGATTGAGCCTGGCAGTAACATTGCTTACCGTGCTGACAGCTGTATATTCGATTCAGACATCGATATTGAGGATACATACGCTGCAGTTGTTAAGTATAACAAAGGTGCGATGATGAGTTATTCCGTTAACTTTTCGCTGCCTTATGAAGGATATCGACTGGCTATTAACGGGACAAAGGGGAGAATCGAAACGCAAGAAGTCCTCTCCAAGCGGTCAACGAATCAGATATTTGAACAAACCATTGATTATTTTCCACTGTTTGGCGGGAAAGAAACGATTCATGTGGTACCTCGGCCAGGCGGACATGGGGGCGGGGATCCTCTCATCTTGGAAGACTTGTTCTTAGGAGCAGATCCGCTCCGTCCCTATGAGATTATGGCAGGAGCTGAAGCAGGAGCTGCTTCTGTGTTGACAGGCGAAGCAATTTGGAAGTCCGTTCAATCAGGCATGCCTGTACGTATTGCCGACCTGTTAGTTTCATCGAATTAAGTAGTAAGAAATAAGGGGGAGCTTAATGCTGTGTATGAGAAATTAGAGAATGTGGGAATCGCCCATTTTGATGTCAAAAGCCAGCTTCCTCGCTGGGTTTACGAATCCGCAATGAGGGCAGCAGAGAAGGGTGTAGAGGCGCGCTCGGCCATCAGGAATAAGACAGAACTTAAGCTGAGGCAGCAAGAGATCCGTATTGGTCTTGAACGCTGCATCGGCGGTATGCCTCCCTCGGATACTCCGTTAAATCCGATAGTTACTGGAACGGTAATAGGGAACGGCTTCCGTGTTGAAAAGATCATTTTCGAACCAAGGCCACATGTCTATGCGACTGCCAATTTATATATACCCGATGGGGTAACAGACCCCCGTGGAACAGTGCTTCTTCTATGTGGTCATCGCGAACAAGCGAAACATTGTGATGAATATCAAACGGTTTGCCATTATTTGGTTCATTCGGGTTTAATCGTCATGTCGTTAGATCCCGTCGGTCAAGGAGAAAGGTTCGGATTTTATGATCCTGAAACGAAACTGGCTCCGATGACCAGCGTTACTGAGCATGAAAATGTCGGGCGGCAGTGTATGCCGTTAGGGGATAGCTTAGCCCGTTACATGCTCCATGACGCCGTAAGGGCGATTGATTATTTATGCACCCGGCCAGAGGTTGATCCGAAACGTATAGGTGTGACAGGTCATTCAGGCGGCGGAACACAGACTTCGCTGGTTATGATGTACGATCATCGTATTGCCGCAGCGGCGCCAGGCGGATTTATTATGAACCGACATTACTTTCTGCTGACCGGCAAAGCCCAGGATGCTGAACAGAAATGGCCTGGTTTCTCAGCACTCGGATTTGACCATGAAGACATTGTTTTGGCGATGGCACCAAAGCCTGTGCGAATTCTTGCAACGACGTATGACTCCGTTCCTATAGAAGGACCAAGGCATACTGTAGCTATAAACCGAAGATTTTGGGAGATGTACGGCAAAAGTGAAGATCTTGACATTTTCGAAGATGAAAATGTTCATCGCTTTACGATTCCCTTAGCACGTGCGGCGGCACAGTTTTTCTCCAAGCATTTGCTTGGACGCACAGTTGAAAATGTTACGGAAGAAATCAAATTGATCCCTGCTCAGCAGCTATGGTGCACACAAAGCGGGCAGGTCATCGGCGAGATTACGCATGCTCAAAGTACACACGTTGAAAATAGGGGCCGGCTAGCGATATTTGAAGGATCACGCCAAGCAATGGAGGAAGACGAGCGTAAAAAGCAAGCAATCGAATGGCTTCGAAAACGTGTATTTTCGGGAAGAGAGCTATGCGACCTTAACCCGCGTCCTTCCGGCGGAGGAGAAATAGCGAATATGTGGATAATCCGTAAAATCTGGTGGAGCCAGACAGGATTATTAAACCATGGTTTGCAATTTTTCGACTCAAAGCTTGCGGGTGCTAAACTTCCTGTTACCATCGCCATTTGGGACGGCGGATCAAACCAGCTCCAACAGCATGCCAAGTGGATTGAAGAAACGACCGCTTCCGGCCGGCTGGCGATGGTACTCAATCCAACTGGGATTGGGCCGCTTCTTCCACATTTGAATTCACCAACGGATAAACCGTTCAAACGATTCGGGATGATGGACAGATATACCGACGAATTAATGTGGTTGGGCGATAGCATGGCCGCACTGCGAACTTATGATGTGTTGCGAGCCGTGGAGCTTGCTTGTGAATCGACCAATATCGATCCCTCGGACATTCGATTATATGGAAACGGACGATATGCGATTTACGCTGGCTTGGCTGCTTTACTTGATGAACGAGTCCGCCAGGTTAGCATGGAAAATCGAATGACCAGTATCTCTGATTGGATTAAGGAACCTTTTTACGATGAAATGGATTCTTTAAGCTTTATTTTACCCCATATGCTCCGATATTTTGATCTTCCTGATATGGATAGATGGCTTGCCGATGCTGGCAAACTTTGTGATTCTACACTTGTTGGAAGTGATGTTGTGAATTGAGGGGGGGATGAGGTTGCCTAATCATAGAAGTCCTCAACTTGTACGGCGCTATATCACATTTTTGAAACCTTACCGGTTGTATATTCTGACGATTATTGTTCTGGGCATTCTACAATTCGCAGCTCCTTTGACTGTACCCTGGATGACGAAGATTATGGTTGATGAAGTGCTTCCGCAAAAAGAGAGCGTATGGTCCCTGCATAAGGTTATCATGATTTTGGCTTGCGTCTATCTGTTTAGTATAGCGACCAACTTCTTTCGCCAATATGTAACGGCAAAAATGGGTAATTCCATGATTATAGATATCCGGTTTCAGTTATATCAACATATGCAGAAGCTTTCCCAGCGTTATTACGACAGTCGCCAAGTAGGGAGCATTCTGTCCCGTATCCTTAATGATGTGAACGGCGCTCAAAACTTGGTCGGCGGAGGGGTTATCAACTTGTTGATTGACCTCTTTCTTGTCCTCTTCGCCGGATTTATGCTTTTTAGTATGGATTGGAAACTTGCCTTGCTATCCTTATGGCTTCTACCCTTTTATTACTTAACGTTTACGAATCTTAATGTACGGATTCGTTATGCTTGGCGGTCTGTCCATCGACAGATGGAGCGAATCTCCGGTGTATTGGTGGAGCGGATCTCAGCTATGAAGGTCGTTCAAGCGTTTAATCGAGAAAGGGTCGAGCTTAATCGATTTAAGAATCAAGCCACTGATCACTACGCCTATACGATGTCTGCTCACCTCTTGTCTAATGCACTAGGCCGTATCAGCCAAACCTTCCAAGACGCAGGAGGCCTGATTATCTGGTTTGTAGGGGGGAGCATGGTGATCGGAGGAAGGATGTCCGTTGGGGAATTGATCGCGTTCCAAGCCTATTTGTCCCAGCTGTATGGTCCCATTCAACGATTTTCTGATATCAATGTCACGATTCAAAATTCGCTGACGAACGTTGAAAGGATTTTTGAGGTATTTGACATTCAACCGGACATTCGAAATAAGGAGAACCCTCTTCCATTGAAAGATTGTCAAGGCGAGATTGAATTTGATCAAGTCAGTTTCGAGTATGTCATCGAAAGACCCGAGCGGCAAGGCGAAGCTCACCAGAGGGATCAGGATAGAATGCCGAGCATAAAGCCTGACAAGCGTTTCTATTGGATTCCGCCTAGAACAAAAACGAATCCGCCTCCACTTGTCTTGGAGAAAAGAAAGGCACTAAGGCGGGTTAGTTTCCATGCGAAAAGCGGGGATGTCGTGGCGCTTGTCGGCCCAAGCGGTGGCGGAAAGTCCACCATTATTCATTTAATTCCCCGTTTCTATGATCCGGACGAAGGCAAGGTTTTGCTGGATGGGATGGATTTACGAGATTACGACTTAGAAGATGTACGCAACCATATCGCTCTCGTGCTTCAGGACAATATATTGTTCTCTGGAACAGTTTACGAGAATATCGCCTATAGCAACCCCAATGCTACCCGTGACGAAGTATACATGGCAGCAAAGTCAGCTAATGCCCATGAATTCATTGAAGAGTGGGAACAGCAGTATGATACTGTCATCGGGGAACGCGGGGTCCGACTCTCAGGTGGGCAAAAACAACGGATCGCAATAGCACGAGCACTTCTTAAAAACCCTCGAATCCTAATCTTGGATGAGGCGACTTCTGCGTTGGATGCGGAGTCAGAATTCTTGGTTACGGAAGCCTTGGAAAGATTGATGACAAACAGAACGACGTTTGTCATAGCGCATCGTCTGGCTACGGTTGTTCGGGCAGATCAAATACTTGTCGTAGACCGGGGGCGGATTGTGGAGCAAGGCAAACACCAAGAGCTGCTTGCTCAAAATGGCTTATATCGTGAGTTATACGATAAGCAGCTGAAGGCAATGAGACCTGAAGAATTGAATTTAGCGCAGAAGTTGAAAGTATGATGAGCCTATATATATGAAATACCACCCAATGAAAGCGCTGCAAATTTCTATTAAAGTAAGATTATTGAAAGTTATACGAAAGCACAACTCTAAGGAGGTTCAAAGAAGTATGAAAAAATATCTTAAAGCATCCTTGTTGATCGTGACAGCAATCACTGTAATTGCAGGCTGTGAATCGGAGCCTACAGCACAACAATCTCCGAGTGTAGACACCGCAAAGAAAGCACCAGATAACGAAATTTTCATCTATACGGTGTACCCTGCTTTCTACGCAAAAGAAGAAAATTACGAGAAGCAAATCGGGCAGTACCTGAAGAAAAAGTTTCCGGATCTCTCCTTTAAACATGTTCATTGGGATAATCCAGGCAGACAGTATAAGGACCTGATCGCGGCTGGTACGATTCCCGACATTATCATCGAGAATTCGAGCGGCAACTTTGAAAAGAGCATAATTCAGAATGATCTCCAATACGATATGACCGACTTGATCAAAAAATATAATTTTGATACGACCAAATTAAACCCAGCGGCTATGGCGAAAATGAAAAATAAGACGCCGGAAGGAAAAATATACGGGTTGCCATATCAATTAAGCGATTTCGTGCTTTTCTACAACAAGGATATTTTTGATAAATTCGGAGTTGATTATCCCAAAGATGGCATGACCTATGATGAAGTTTATGAATTGGCTAAAAAACTGACGCGTGTAGAAGGCGAAAATACGTATAAGGGCTATCAGCAGCATCCAGGTTTGTATATGACGTATAATCAACTCGGGTTATCACCGTTCAGTTTGACCGAGGAAAAGGCCGTACTGGCAACAGATGGATGGAAGAAGGAAGTTGACAACCTAAGACGCTTCTACGAAATTCCGGCCAATCAATTTACTTCCGTTGACGATTTCCCTAAAGGGAATATGGCAATGAGTGTGCACGTTTCCGAGAAAATTGTGCAGTGGTATGAGCAAAATAAAAACCTGAATTTTGATATCGCCGCCATGCCGTCTTTCTCCGATGCTCCTAATACGAAAGCACAGCCTAATATGTATGCGGCATTTATTACGAAGCAATCCACGAAGAAGGACCAGGCGTTCCAAGTTATCCAATACATGCTTTCCGAAGAGATGCAGGTCAATTTAGCCAAAGAAGGCATTATCGGCTCGTTGCAAACCCCAGCGGTTCAAGAAGCGTTTGGGAAAAACCTGCCACAAATGCAGGGTAAACATGTTCAGTCGATCTTTTACGGTCAAAATGCGATGCCTCCAGCAGCACGTGCGAGCGGCTTAACCTATGTTGATGTGCCGCTCCATAATGTATTCTCTCCTTTGATTTTTGGAGAATCCAAAGATTCAATGACCGCGCTGCGGATGATTGAAGAACAAACAACCAAAGGTATTCAAACAGAGAAAGCTAGCAAATAAATGAAGATTGTTGAAACTCCAGTTTGAGGACTGGAGTTTTTTCTCGAAGTTACGAGGAGGAAGAATCACGAATGATGAACGTATCCCAATTGCAACAAAGTTTTACTCAGGCAGATCCGCGATTCGGACCGGTCCCCTTCTGGTGGTGGAGTGCGGAAGAAGTAACGCCGGAACGGATTCGCTGGCAGATGAAAAAGTTTCGAGACGGAGGGCTGCGCAACATCGGCATTATTAATTTGGCACCTACCGGACCGCAGTACGGTTCGGTGAGCGATCTTCCGGTGTATGCTAGCGAAGATTGGTGGTCCATGTTCGAAGTAGCCTTGCGTGAAGCGGAGCGATTGGGCATGTTCCTGTGGTTTTACGATCAAATTGGATTCTCCGGATCCAACATGCCGTCTCGTATTGTTACGGAGCAGCCGGATATGGCTGGATATCAATTATGCCGTTTCACTCGTGGCGAGGAGATGCCCAAATTATCGGAAGTCCTGTTTGAGAACAATGAGTATGTTTATGCTACAGTACGTCAAGGCTTCAATTGGCTCGACCCTCATGCAACGGAACAATTACTTAACCGGATTCACGGTGAAATGGAGCGACGGTTCCCGAATGATCTCGGCAGGACGATAGCGGGAAGCTTCCAAGATGAACTTCCCCCGCTTCCACTGTGGACACCTGAGTTGATGTCTCGTTACAAGGAAAGATATAAAGAAGATCTAACGCCTCTGTTACCCGCATTGTTCGATCAACTACCTGGATATGAACAAGTGCGTCGCCGTGTATACCGTCTTGCTGCTGAACTTGCCGAACAATCCTTCTTTATTCCACTCGGCGAATGGCACCGACAGCGCGGAATGCTTATTTGCTGCGATCAGGCAGGCCCAGCGAGAAGAGCCGATCCGCATGGGGCACAGCGGCTTTATTTGGATTATTTCAGGACACATCGATGGTATAACGCTTCGGGAAGCGACATGGATGGCGAGATTAAGCCGCATTCGTCAATGACGCATTTGCATGGCGGTTCACGCGTATTCTTAGAAGCCTTCCATTCCAGTGGTTGGGGAGGAACATTGGAAGAAACTATGCATTGGTTGATCCCCTGGTTTCAAGCGGGAGCAACAGTCTATAGTCCTCATGCCGTATATTATAGCACCCGAGGCGGTTGGTGGGAGTGGGCTCCGCCCGACACCGGATGGCGTCAGCCTTATTTCGAGCATTATCCGGTTTTTGCCGATACAATCAGCCGTGTTTGTTATTTATTGAGCGAGGGTACGCATGTCTGCGATGTAGCTGTGCATTATCCGTCTTATGCCATATGCGGACACATGTCTTTGACGGATGGGAAACCAAATGAGCATCCAATGGGTGTATCGAACCGTGATCCCAATCCTTATGTAGCCCATATCCAAAACGTCTATAAGAAATTAACAGGCAGCTGGAGCCGCAGAGATCATAAACAGCCAGGTGCGCTAAGAAAAGCACAAATGGATTTCGATATTGCCGATGATAGCGTCTTGCAGAAATCATCATCAGAAAATGGCAAACTTAAAATCGCGGATGAGCGTTTTTCAGTTTTGCTTCTGTGCGGAACAACCGTTATGGACGAGGAAGCACGCATACGGACCGAAGCTTGGTTGGACAAAGGCGGTTTCGTAATTGCTGTAGCTGTGCCGGAAGATGAGCAGGATCTGACTGGCGCTATCTATGTGGATTCAGCAGAAGATGCTGTTGCACTCGTGGAAAGCCGTATTCCGAGAAGGGTGGTGGGTCCGGGTGAATCCTTGCATCGTAGAATCAACGATGCAGATATCTTCTTACTGCTTCCGGAGAACGGCGCTTTGTTAAGCATGCATCAACCTGCTTGTCCGGATACCGTTGTACCAGGCTCTGCCGTTTACCGATTAAAGACGGATCACGAGCCTCAGCTTTGGGATCCGGTCAACGGAACTATGGAGTCGATTCCGTATAAACGGGAAGGCGAATGGATTGAAGTACACGCACCATTCATTTCATGGCCTGCTGCATTGATCGTATGCGCAAAGATGACAGCAGCTGTTGCTTCTACGATAAGTACGCCTGAAAACTCCCCAGTTCGTCCTTTTCCAGCACGAATCGGTCCTTTAAATACGCGTGGGAGCAGGTTGGAGCTAGCATCCAACGATTGGCGTATTCAAGTGGAGCCAACTTTGGACAATCAATATGGAGACTTTGATTTGCATGGCGAAAATAACGGACTTCTGTCAATCGAACGCCGCATGATGAATGTGCGCATAGAGAAGGAAGAGACGGAAGGAGAACATGCGGACTGGCATAAACCTGATTTGGACGAAACCAATTGGCTGACGAGGTTATGGAGCGAATCCGCTTATTGGCAGATATGTTATGGGGAAGAGTACGACGAATCACGTTCAGTTCAGAAAGTATACAGCAATGTGTTTGGCGATCTATCCATGCGTTCTTGGGCAGGTAGGATGGGGCGAGTTCCTCGACGATTTCTGAATCTAGGTGTATTGAAAAAAAGAGAGTATGTTTGGGCAAAAACATGTGTGATCGCGCCATCGGATGGACGTTTTTGGATTCGATCGGAAAGTAACTCCAACATCACGGGACGTATGAATGGAAGGGAGATTATTTGGAGCGGGGGACCCGAGGAGCAGACAGCATGGATTGAATTGCAGGAAGGAAGCAACGAGCTGCTTCTACGGGCTCAAGCTATTGGTAACGGTGTCATAAGGGCAAGCATTGAAGTTAACACGATCGCGCGTCAGCCGCTTCCAAAATGGCTATTCACCCAGAACCCTAACTTACAATCCAGCTTGATGAACCACTTCGAGAGCAGGCGTGATCAACCCTTCAAGCGGGTTCGAATCGTGTTTGCCGCTAGAGGGAGAGCCGTGCTTTATGTGAACGGAGTCAACGTGACAGAGCACGGGGACTTTAATCCTTATATCAGACAAGGTCAGGAAGAAGTCGATGTAACTGCTCTGTGGCAATTAGGCAGGAATGAAATCAGAGTTGCTTTACCCGAAGGGAAAGGGGAAGTGTTTGTAGACGGCGTCATCGAACTGCAGCATGGTGAATCTGTCTCTTTCTTTACCGGGGATCATTGGGTCGACGAACAAGGAGGTGTTCCGGGTATCCATCATTTCTCTGTTCTCCAATTTGCTGAAACGGAGTCACTATGGATTTCCCCGAGACCTCATCCGCTTCCGATTGTAGGCTGGCTTATGCCTGAATCTGTTCCTGAGCAGATACCGCTTTCTTTCTCTTCGGATCCCGCAAGCATTGGAAGGCCCATTTGGCTGCGTTTTCCGCTGCCCGTAGGAGCGAATAGCATGCGGATCGAATGCGCAGGGGAGAAGCGTGTCTGGATTAACGGCTCAGAAGTCGAAGCAACTGGAAACAATATAGAGTTCACTGCACAGCAAGCCGGTGCCTTGGCAGCAGTTAGAATAAACCCCGACGGACCATTTACGGAAGCTGCCGTTCTTCTGGCGCCAATCCGCTTCGAGACCGAGCCTGTGCAAGGGACTTTAGGTGATTGGCGAACTTCGCTTTGTCTGCCTCATCATAGCGGAGCAGTGGAGTACGAAACGGAAATTGAGACTTCCGCTCTCGTCGATGCCGAACTTGATTTAGGACATGTCAGAGGGACTGCAGAAGTTTGGGTGGACGGCGTGCCATTAGGCGTACGGCTTTGGAGGCCATATCGGTTCAAACTTCCAATCCAGCCTGCAGGCAAACATCAGCTGAGGATTAGAGTGACTAACACACTCGGTACGCACTATGAAATCGGTAAGCCAACAAGTCTGGTAGGAGGAAATCCTGACATAACCTACTGGAACCGAGAGCGGAGCGAGGAGGAAACAGGTTGGCAGGAATGGTTCCCTACGGGGGGATTATATGGGCCAGTCGAGATCATCTTAGCTGATGAATAAGCCATATTGACTGGGGAATTTGAAGATTCATGGGTAAAGGCCAATAAGCCGGTATTACGTAAGTTAACGTGTACCGGCTTATTTGTAAAAGAGTAAACAACCTATAATCATGGAATTAATGCCCTATGAAGGTGGATTTATTTTAGTATACATTTTAGACAAAACATTGAGAAAATTGCCACAGGAATCAATCATCTACATAGAAATGCAAGCGCTACCAAATACTTTGTCGAGAAAGGGGGGATCATTGGAATTCATTGAAATAACGTCCAACTGACTTTGAAGGTTTACTTAAACCTATTTTTTCACATTCGGAGGTGTACAAATTTGCGTAATCAGATACAACGAATCCTTTGCTTCACTTTATTATTGATCGTGCTTGCAGGAGGCGGAATGCCGGGGTACTCCGTTCCTACAGTTGCAGCAGACTCAGTAGTTGCTCCTACCACTTTATTGGACAAAGATTTTTCCAACGCGGCAGAAGGACAATCGGCGTCGCAGCTTGGGTTCGATTATTCCACACTTCCTTCTGGCGCCACGAGCAGCGCAGTCGTTGAGGTTGAGCCCGTAACCAGTCAAAAAGCGATGCATCTGAGGGTAAACGGTGCAGGTACTAGCCAGTTCCTGATCAATAAAACGTTCAGCGAATCCAAAAACGGTACCGTTTCAGCAGAGATAACTTTTCTGCAGCCAGGCACTTCCAAAGCCAAAGATCAACTTATTTACCTCACGAATGGGGCAGGCACCAAATCGCTAGTCATTGCGGGATTGGATGCTTCGAAAGGTGTGGTTTACTGGCCTGATACAGCGCCAGTCGATCTGAAAACAGCCTATCAATTAAATACCTGGCACACTATTAAAGTTGAACTTAATACATTGACGAAGCGATTTAACATGTGGTTTGACGGGACGCTTATTTCAGCTAGAAAAAATACAAACGATGCCATTGATGTGAAAAAAATATCCATCGGCACCCCGGCAGGAAATGGCGAACTTTATGTACGAAGCATCAAAGTAACGCATACGGTCCCTAATTATTTACCGGCAAAGCCGAAAATCGCTTATTGGGTTGGTCGGGATAAATCCATTGCGATGTGGATCGAACCGAATGCTTGGGCTTCTAAGTATAGTATTAAGATAAAGGAGAAAGCGGAAGATCCGTGGTATACGACAGCCACTTACACGTCTATTCCAACGTCAATTCCGCCTTATGCGTCTCCTTCAGCGAGTAAAATTTGGGATCCTGTGACCAATACGGCTGTGGCTTTAACCAATGGTAAGACATACATCGTAGGTGTAGCGGTGATTACCAGAGATGAAACAGCAAAAATTGATTATGAGGGTGAGATTTCCGAATTTACGGCCACCCCCTATGCGGTTACACCGATCGAAACACCTGATACGAACGTGATTGGTACTGTTACGGCATACAACAATTATAACGCGAACAGGTGGTCAATTAACTCCGGACTTCATGTGGGTGATGAACCATTTGCAGATCGAACGGCTGTCCTCAAGATAACCGCTCTTCCCGAAACATACAGCAACATGGACTGGATCAAAACGCATGCAGACACCATGAAATATACTGGAAGCACCACGGGTATGCAGATTGCTACTTTCCCAGTCCGCGATAAAGCTTCGGTTTTCGTGGCCATGGACCAAAGGGAAGCACCGCCTGCATGGCTATCGTCTTCAACAGGCTGGGTAGATACTGGTGATGCTATACAATTAGCGGACACTGCACTGACGTACTCATTTAAAATTTACGAAAAGAAATTTGCCTCCGGTGAAACGGTTACCATGGGTCTCAATCAGGCGACCGATTATAATGCAGGCAAAAACGCCGGTTACTTCGTAATGACTGAGCGGGTTCCGACTGGTTTGAAAGCGGATCCATTCGTAAATTGGACAAATACATCCACTTACACATTGCACGGTTCTTTAGAAGAAGCTGGTGTAACTCTGGCAGTCTATAACAATCAAACGCTTGTTCATGAAAGCGTGATCGCACAAACGGAATTTTCTTTGGATGTTGCGCTGACCCCTGGTGTTAATAACATTGAATTAATCGCAAGAAGAGCTGGCAGTTCTTACTCAGATCACATTTCTGGCGTTGTTCATCTGGATTCGGATGCTCCCGATCTACAAATGGATGTTCCACCCACGACTGTCAAAGACTTTCTGTTCAATGTGCAAGGAATTGTTGATGAGGAATCGCAAATAACGATCAAGAACAATGGAGCATCGGTTGCAGATTCCGTCTACACGTCAAGTAACACACCATTTATCTATCCAGTGCAGTTGGCAGAAGGATTGAACCAGATCGAGATTTCCGCAAAGGATGCTGCCGGTAATGAGAGTAAGAAAAGCTTCGAGATCGAATACATGTTCTGGGCAGGGAAGCCTGAATTTTACAATTTAAACGAAATTCAAATGACAACGTTAGTCTCATCAACAGATATGATAGCGCAGAAGCAAATCACAAATGCAACACAGATTTCGAAGCCAATTACCCTGTTTGTCGTATTGCTTGATTCGAACAAGAAAATGGTGGATTTTTCGACACTGATTGAAGAGTTGGGTCCAGGGGAAACAAAAACGTTGAGCACTGGTTTTTTACTTCCTACAAACGTGAGCGGCTACAGTTTAAAAGCATTTATATGGGACAGCTTGGATGGGATGAAGCCGTTATCGGATGAATCGATCATTCAATAGATCTGGAGCATTGCGGTGAAATAAGATTTGCAAAAGCAAAACTCTAAGGAGGTTAAACCATGAAGAAAGCCCTAAGCATAGGGATGTGCCTTTTGCTTGGATTAAACGTATTCCCGCTTATCCTACATGCTGAAACGTTGGCGACAATTCCAGTGGCACAATCAACTTCGGTACTGACGAATCCAACTGGGGTAACGGCCGTTTCAGGCGATAATCGAGTTGATTTATCTTGGAATTCAGTATCAGGAGCTATTTCGTACAAGGTAAAACGAAGTTTGGTAAACGGTGGACCATATGAAACAATCTCAAGCAATATTTCGAATATAACCTATACGGATACTTCAGCTATGAACGGGACGGTTTACTATTATGTCGTGACAGCAGTCGGTTCAACGCTTGAGAGTATGATCTCGAATCAGACTAAAGCTCTTCCGTATATTTCGATTCCGGGAGCACCTGCGGTGCCTGCGGATTTCTCAGCCACAGCAAACGACGGAAGTGTAGAATTATCGTGGTCGTCAGTGCCGGGAACGGTCTCTTATTCGATAAAAAGAAGTGAGACGAGCGGCGGACCCTATACGGTTGTAAATAGTAACCAAACTTCAACGACCTATAGGGATTCTTCCATTACAAACGGGAAGCAATATTATTATGTCGTTTCTGCTGTTAATACGAACGGTGAGAGTCAAAATACGGAAGAAATTATTGTAGCGCCTGCTAGGGTTGTTACGGTAGCACAGGATGGAAGCGGTGATTTCACTAACATTACGGATGCGCTTGCAACTATACCGGTTAACAATAATGCTCGTACGGTCATTTATGTGAAGAAGGGGACCTATCGGGAAAGATCAATCATAACTGCTCCTTATGTAAGCCTTGTAGGGGCTGGGCAGGATGAGACGAAAATTGTTTACGACCTTTCAAATGCAGATATGCCTAACCAAGCTGTCAATGGCGCAACGGTAGCTGTAAGCGGCGATAATTTTACTGCTGCTAATCTGACGATTGAAAATGATTCCAAGCCGAGCGATGGTCAGGCTTTGGCCTTATCTGTCAATGCGGACAAAGCTGTGTTTGAGAACGTTAAGCTTATCGGTTATCAGGATACATTGTACGCGGGTATCCGGACAGCTAGTCCAAGACTTGGCAGACAGTATTATCACAATAGTGAGATAAGGGGACGTACAGACTTTATCTATGGTCCAGCCAGTGCAGCCGTGTTCGATCATGTCGATGCAGTTAGTATTAATGCAGGGGAAACGGGCGGTTACGTAACGGCTGCTGCAACAAAAAATGAAACAGACCCCGGCCTTGTGTTCATGAACTCAAGGCTGTTGAGAGACAGCTCTACAAATGGCCTTCACTATCTAGGCCGTCCGTGGCAGGATAAACCGTCGACGCGATACATTAACACCTGGATGGATAGTCATATCCATACGGAAGGCTGGACACCTATGCAAGTTCCGCCTTACTTCTACGGCGAATATAACAGCAGTGGTCCAGGGGCAAGTCCAGCAACTCGGGTCATGGGAACTCAAATGACAGCCGAGGAAGCCAGCGCATTGACGATTCCACGTATGTTCGACGGATGGGATCCGAGTAAAGCAGTGATTATTCCCAAGATGTTTCCTCTAATAACAACTGCGGTTGCTCCTGCTCTTCCTGATGGGCTTAACGGTGCTTATACCAAGCCGGTGGTTGTTTATATGGAAGAAGATGGTAGTCTTCCGGAAGATAATCGAGTTCAGTATCGAATAAACGGCGGAGAATGGACTGAATATGCGGCAGAATTCGAAGTCGGTCAACCCGGTAAGAATTTGATCGAATATCGATATGTTAACAAAGCAGGTAATGCAAGTGCAGTTAAACATGTAAGCGTTGAAATCGATCCAACAGCTGCAACCAGAGTACCGGCTTTCCCTGGGGCTGAAGGAGCGGCCATGTATGCCAAAGGTGGCCGTGGGGGACAGGTTTATGAAGTAACGAACCTACTGGATTATGACACGACGAAGGGCGAAGCGGCAATACCGGGATCTTTGCGCGACGCCGTGAGCACGGGAAATCGGACGGTTGTGTTTCGAATATCAGGTACAATTAACCTAAAGAGAGGATTGGATATTACGTCCGGGAATCTGACGATTGCAGGACAGACGGCGCCGGGAGACGGTATTGCAATTAGCGGATATATGGTCAAGTTTGGAAATAACGATGTAGGAACAGATTTAATTATTCGCTATCTTCGTTTTCGAAATGGCATTAACGTGTTAAGTGATTCGGCTGATATTGCGGGCAACAATATTATTGTCGATCACTGCTCCTTCAGCTGGAGCTCAGATGAGACGTTCTCTGTGAAAAATCGTAAAAACTTTACAGTCCAGTGGAGCATCATTAGTGACAGCCTGAATCAGTCGATTCACGGTAAGGGAGCACACGGCTACGGGGGAATATGGGGAGGAACGAATGCATCCTATCATCATAATCTGATTGCCAATCATAACAGTAGAAACCCGCGTTTTGACCGGCAAACCGATCCGGACAATTATCCGACGAAAATAGACTATCGGAATAATGTTGTTTATAACTGGGGGGCTAACTCTGCGTACGGCGGCGAACAGTCAACGGGCATCAACATGATTAACAATTACTACAAACCAGGTCCAAGTACGTTCGATAACGTTAGAAATCGGATCGTCGCTCCATCCGGTGCAAGCTTTAGCGGTACCTGGTATATTGACGGCAACTTCATTGAAGACGCAGCCGATGTTTCGGCAAATAACTGGGTGACGAACAGCAATGGATCATGGAAAGCCATCAATCCAGAAGGACCCTTGCTCCGCAAGTATGAGCCAATGGTCATACCGGACGCAGCGGATCCAATCGGCGGTCCCGTATCGACTGACACTGCACAAGTCGCCTATGAAAAGGTACTGCAAGGCGCTGGCGCCTCATTGCCTAAACGGGATTCGTTGGATGCTCGTATTCTGAATGACGTCAGAAATGGAACTGGTAGAATTACCAATACGATCCAGAGTGATGGAGGATTACCTGAATTAAATACAACACCTGCGCCTCAGGACAACGATCACGACGGGATGGTGGATGCTTGGGAAACAGCCAAGCTACTCAATCCGAATGATCCGTCAGACGGAACAGGAATTGCTGGAAACGGGTACACCAATTTGGAAAACTATATCAATTCCCTCGTGGGTTCGGTTTCCGATAACCCGACAATTACGACAACAAACCCTGTGCACCAAGCATCGTTTGAAGTTGAATCTCCCATTTTGATAACTGCCGATGCAGCGGATAATGAGGGAATTGCAAAGGTTAAGTTTTATGCGGGTGATCAGGAGCTTGGTGATGACTTAACAGCGCCATTTTCTTTCAACTGGGAAAATGCCCCGAAAGGCGAGCATTACATTTACACAAAAGCTATTGATAACGCAGGTTATATGACGCTATCCGCTGTAAGTATTATTTATGTGAATGGACCTGACAACATTGCTCCTTGGACATCACAAGATATTGGCCCTGTAGCAATTGCAGGCAGCGCTAGCTTGGATGGAACCACATACACGGTGAAAGGTTCCGGTGAAGTGAGAAACGGTTCAGATTCTTTCCATTATGTGTACCAGCCTGTTCACGGAAACTTTGAGATGCTCGCCTATGTCAACTTTGATTCCGAAATCGATGATGTGGCTAAGGCTGGTTTGATGATACGCGGCAGTTTAGCAGCTAATTCACCCGCTGCAGCTGTTGTCTTATCACCAGAATCGGATGAAAACATTGATACGAGCGGAAGGAAAGCTCTCTTTATGAATCGTACCAATACGGGTGGGAGCTATAGCACAAATAGTGTGTCATCAAGCACGCTCAAAGCACCTTTCTGGTTGAAAATCGTAAGAAACGAAAATGTTGTTTCCGGTTTTGTGTCTACAGACAAAAATAGTTGGGCGTTGGTAGACTATGCAGATGTCACATTACCAGATGAAGTCTTCGTCGGTATGGCAGTTGACGCAGGGAAAGCAACAAGCAATTCTGATTATTTAACAGCTGCAACATTCACAGATGTGAGTTTTCAGCGATCTGCCGGATTTACTGTGAAAAACCCAGTAAGTGAAACCGTTAATATTCCTGCTTACACCGTTGCGGGAACGATGATCGATGGAGCCAAATTGACGATAACGAATAATGGCTCAACCGTCGTAGACGCTGTAAATACAGATGCCGGAACGGACTTTGAGCACAAAATTCAGCTTAGCGATGGTGTTAACATCATCACAATCTCAGCAAGTAGCGACACGCTGGGTGATGTCATAAATACCAAAACAATCACAGTAACTTACAATAAATCCGCGGTAGTCATAACAAGTGAAATACCTGCGACGGTTAACACTTCTAACTTTAACTTATTGGCGAGCATAAGCAGAAACGCCAGTGTTACGGTTAAAATGAATGGAACTACGGTGTTGGATCAAGCTGCTAAACCGGCAAACGAACCGTTCAACATTCCGTTACTCTTACAGGAAGGTCCTAACGAAATCGTCATTTATGCCGTTGATGAGTATGGAATAGATGCGACAAATACGTACGCAATAACCTATGTTCAAGATTGGGGCACCGGACTGTTTGCTTTCTCAGGATTGGCCTTTCATGATTTGAGCGGGAATGCGCTTTCCGGTTTAGAAGGTTCGCAGGATACGATGGTGACTGTGAACATCCATAACAATTCCCAAGTAGCCCAAAACGGTGTATTTGTTATCGCGCTTTATGATCCACTAGACCGGAAAGTAAAATACGCTTTCGTCAAACAGCTGGTTCCCGGAGAAGGGGATAAACAAATCAAAGCGATTCTGAATATGCCAAAGGATGTCACCGGTTACAAAGTAAAGGTGTATGCACTTAATAAAATATCCGATAGCACGCCAATTTCCAACACCATCATTAGTCCTTAAAAAGGGGGGGAAACGATTGAGAAGATGGTCAATAATCATACTGTCACTCCTATTGTGCTTCGGAATGGTTGCTCCACTCGCGATGGCTTCATCTTTGACGGTAAGCGCATCGTTTGACAACATCACCCGAACCGCAACGATTTCAGGCCAACTTGGCTCAGAGGAAGGGCGCATCATAAGTGTTCAAGTAAGAAACCCATTGAATCAAATCGATTATTTGAATCAAAGCATTAGCGGTCCAGACGGAACTTACCAGTTTATATATATAATCAGTCAAGAAGTTACGGGAGCGTATCTAGTAACCGTTGGCGGCCAGAATGCCGACTCGCTTGCTACTGCCACATTTACGGTTGAACCGTCTATCGTGGAGCTTGAGTCAAAAGTGTCGCCAGAGCAGCCTGATGGCAAAGAGGGTTGGTACTTACATCCTGTGACAGTTACCATCGAAGCTACGAACGGAATGCAAGAGAACAATATGATCCAATACCGCATCAATCAAGGGCAGTGGAAAACATACACTACAGCGATTGATGTGAAAACAGATGGAACTCATACGATTGAATACCGAAGTGTTGATCAGCAAGGGATTCCCGGCAACGTAAAATCAACGATCATTAAATTGGATTCCAAAGCACCGGTTACCACTGCAGAAGCAAGTCCGATTGATGGAATGAACGGTTGGTATAAGTCGAACCCGACAGTGAACCTCATGGCATCAGATAACATTTCCGTCACACAAACGGTGTATCGTGTCGATGGTTCTGAGTGGACGACTTACTCTCAGCCGGTTACATTGTCCGTTTCTGGCATCCATACGCTTGAGTACAAGAGTATGGACCAAGCAGGAAATGAAGAAGCCGTAAAATCATTGTCGCTGAAATTAGATAATGTGGCTCCAGAACTAAGTGTCACTTTGGATAAAACCACGTTATGGCCTGCGAACAAAAAGCTGGTTACCGTTACAGCCAATGTTTATGCAGCGGATGATATTTCCCAAACCAGCAGCATTGTTCTGACCTCAATAACAAGCAATGAGAAGTTACAGAGTGACGATATTCAAGATGCACGTTACGGCATGTTCGATACGTCCTTTAGTCTTCGAGCAGAGAGAAAGGGGGGAGGTTCTGGGAGGGTTTATACTATAACGTACACGGCTATAGACCTAGCAGGGAATAAAACAATCGCAACAGCAATAATTAAAGTGCCTCACGACCAAGGACATACTAGCGATGAACCGTTAACGGAAAGCGAGAATGGAAATTAGTCATAATGAAAACCAGAAGTAAAGGAGAAGTAAAGGAATTAGATAAAGAAGTTCATAATCAACGGAAGTACATTTGTCCCTATCAGACTTGTCAGTGAAGGATTAGGCGCTGAGGTTACTTGGGATGCATCTAACAAGACAGTTGTAATAATAACTAATTAATAACAATTTTGAAGAAATGTTAGGATCAAATAATACTTTGTATAACCTAACGAATTCTGGAACAACAAAAACGGAGCGCCGCGGGTTTGCGGGCTCCGTTTTCTAATTAATTATGGAATATCACAGTGTGAAATTCCATAATTAATTGGAATTGTTTCAAAAATCGATTGAATTGATTTTTATGCAAATGACTGAATAGAAAAATACAAGGGTAGGCGATGATGAACATTGCCTACCCTTGTATTTTTGTAATGGAGAGATCACGTATAACTAATGAAAGCCAAGGCGAAAATGAATGTTAATACATATAAGTTCTAAGTAGGAGTATTGATGAACAAATTTCTACAGCGTTTTGCTCCGAAATATAATACGAGATCGCAACAAGCCACTCAAGTAAACACGGAACAAGCCGATATACTATCAAATAGCCTACAGGGAAATATCAAGAAAATATCTGCGTTAACCGGTAACAGCTCAGATGTTGTCATCCGTACATTTCAAGGGGCTAATAGTTTACCTATGGCTATCATATATATAAGCGTTTTAACCGATACGGTGGTCATAAACGATCACATCATGAATCCGATTATGTCCGATGCAGAAGCAAATGAAGCTCAACAGAGGAACTTATCCGATTCTTTGATGGTTATTAAAGACAAGATTCTTACCGTTAGTTCCACAAATATAGTAAGTAAAATAGACGATTTCATGTCTGCTCTATACAGCGGATCTACCGTTATTCTCGCGGAGGGCTGGGTTCAGGGCATATCCGCAAGTTCTGCGAAATGGATGCAAAGGGGCGTAGAGGAACCCTCATCTCAGTCTGTTATTCGCGGACCCAAAGATGGATTCACCGAGGATATTAGCACGAATGTAGCATTACTTCGGCGCAGAATCAAAAGTCCGAATCTATGGAAAATTGACAGGCGAATTGGATTGGTGACGCAAACAGACGTTAGTGTTATGTATCTGAAAGGCACCGCCAATGATGCAGTCGTGAATGAAGTGCTTCAACGGCTGGATCGCATCGAAATAGACGGCATACTGGAAAGTGGCTATTTGGAAGAATTTATTCAAGATCAAACCTTTACCCCGTTTCCAACAATGATTAACACGGAACGCCCCGACACGGTTGCGGGTTCTATCTTGGATGGGCAGGTTGCGGTTCTAGTGGATGGAACTCCCTTTGTTCTGGTGCTCCCGATCACTTTTCTTAAGTTTTTTGTGGCCAGTGAAGACTATTATCAAAGGTTCGATATTTCTACTTTTTTGCGAATTTTGCGCTTCTTTGCGTTTACTATTTCTATGATTCTACCCTCCTTATATATTGCAATAACAACGTTTCATCAAGAAATGTTACCTACAACTCTCTTGGTTAGCCTTGCTGCACAAAGAGAAGGAATTCCTTTTCCTGCATTCTTTGAAGCTCTATTGATGGAGATAACATTTGAAGTGTTAAGGGAAGCGGGGGTTCGAATGCCTAGAGCCATCGGTTCTGCAATTTCCATCGTTGGAGCTCTTGTTTTGGGACAGGCAGCAGTTGAAGCTGGGCTAGTCTCGGCAGCCATGGTGATCGTGGTAGCCTTTACGGCGATCTCCAGCTTCGTCGTTCCGGCTTTTAATATCTCAATTGCCGCCCGATTGATTCGGTTCATACTAATGGTTTTTGCCGCAGTTTTAGGATTGTTCGGGATTATGTCGGGGCTTTTTTTTCTATTGCTCCATATGTTGTCTCTACGCTCTTTTGGAGTTCCTTACATGGCACCCATAGCACCTTTTATACCAAGTAACTTAAAAGATACGGTGATCAGGGTGCCTTGGTGGATGATGGTAACCAGACCGCGTCTATTCGCTAAGAATAATTATGTGCGCCAACAAGTAAACTTACGTCCGGAGCCCTCCGATAAGGAGAAAGAAAAGTAATCGTCTGTCATTCATACGGGCAGGGAAACGGATATCAAGGGGGATTAGGAAGTGAAACGATGGATAATCCTGCTGTTGATCACCATTATGCTAATCGTTAATAGTGGTTGTTCAAACCATATCGAACTAAACAAATTGGGGATTATCAGCGCAATAGCCTTTGATTTAGATGAAAATAATCAATGGGTATTGACCTTTCAAATTATCATACCGAAGTCAACTCAGAGTAAATCTGGCGGAGGCAGTTCCCAATCTCCAGTTACCGTCTTTTCATCGAAAGGGAAGACCATACAGGAGGCCATTCAAAAGAGTGATTTGGAGGCTCCACGCCACCTTTTTTTTTCCCATACTCGGGTCATTATTATTAGCCAACGTGTTGCTAAATATGGAGTCAATCAAATATTAGACGCTTATTTGAGAAGTTACGAATCAAGGGAAAATACGAATGTTCTCCTTTCGGATGGAGACGCAAAGCATGTACTTGAGATCCTTACTCCGTTAGAATCCATTCCCGGAAATGCGATTTCCAATTTGGTAAGTGAACAAGCAGACCGATTAACCAACCTAGTCCCTTCTAAAATGCACGAACTCATTTCTACAATGACAAATCCTACCGCTAGCTCTACTGTGCCAGAAATCAAAATCACAGGTCAGCGAGAGGGGCAAGATTCTTTAGATGCACTCAAAGAAACGCGTAAATCCACCGTATTGAAATTGGATAGAGTCGGGGTATTTAAGGAAGATAAATTTGCAGGATGGTTAAGCCGGAATGAAAGCATCGGAATCCCTTGGATAACGAATAAGATGAAGAAAATGACAATCGTTTTTTCTTGTGAAGGGGAGACCCAAAGTGAGAATCTATCCTCCTTTTTGGTTGAACAATCCCATACTAACTTAAACCCGAAAATTACGGACGGTAACTTGTTCATGTCCGTAGAAATTGAAGCCAAAGGAAATCTGAATGAAACGGCATGTAATCTGAAACTGAAAGAGCCTAAAACCTTACGTAAACTCGAGCTATATATCCAGGGACAAATAAAAAATGATGTCGAAGACTCCTTCCAAGCCGCGAAAAGGCTGAAAGCAGATATACTGGGCTTCGGTGACAAATTCCACGAGTCTTATCCGCAAGACTGGAAAGAACTGAGTAAGAACTGGGAGAAAGAGTTCGCTGATATCAGCTTGGACGTTAAAGTTCACGTAACGATCCGACGAACTGGAATGATTGATGACTCCTTTTCCAAGTTATCCGAAAAAAAAGAATGAGAAAGGAGGCATTTTATGGAGCGGATCAGCAAATATCAGTTAGGTGCGATGATTATCTTATTTCAAATTGGAAGCACGCCATTATTTGAAATAGGAATCAAAACCGGTCAAGATGCCTGGTTGGTGGTAGTCATTAGCATGCTGCTAGGATTACTGCTGCTTTTTCTTTTTTTGGCGATCCAATGTAGGGAACCTGAAAAAAATTTAAGTCAGATATTGATTACATATTTCGGTTCAATTGTGGGAAAGACGGTCTTATTCCTCTATGCCCTAATGTTTGCTTACGAAGCCATGCGAAATGTACGAGACTTTGGTGATCTTACGCTCTTGACTATTCTTCCAAAAGGTCCTATTTCAATCATTATGCTGATTATGGTGACTTTATCGATTTATGCGATATACAAGGGAATAGAAGTTTTTTTCCGTTTAGCCGAATATATTGTAGTGGGTGTGCTGACTTTTTATTTAATTTTGCTTATTATGCACTTTGTATCGGGTAATGTTCATTTTGACTATCTTCTACCGATGATGGAAAAAGGCATTCAACCTATATTAAAAGAAAGTACAGCTGAATCCGTTTGGTTTCCATTTGGTCAAATGGTGATTTTTCTCGTGTTCTGGAGTTATTTAGACGAGAAGAAAGAGATGACAAAAACGACGATTCGATCTTTTTTTGTATCCGGGATTGTTATCACTCTCTGCAATATAATGAATCTGATCGTTCTAGGTCCACGATTAGTTAACATAAGTACAGTACCTTTATTACAGTCGGTACAACTGATTCAGATTGCAGAAGTATTTGAGCGTTTCGATGCACTGGTTATCTTACTTTTTTACGCGGGAATATTAATCAAATCGACATTATGGTTTTTGGCCTCCGTACTTGGGTTATCTCAAATGTTTCATACAGACTATCGAAGGTTTGCGCTTCCTGTTGGGGGGCTTATTTATTTAACAGCTTTTCTGCCTACAAGTTGGCAGTCACATTTAGAGATTGGGAGAATCGTAGCGAATCAATTTATGGTCAACAAGATTTTTATTGGAATCATACCGTCTATTCTTTTTCTCGTTATGTTAATGAAAGGTCGTGGGAACAAACCGCATTAAATCCTTATAATACCATTGACAACTTAAATAGAGGGAATCTATAATGATTAAGAAAACGGTTACGTAAACGTTTTTCTGGGAAAAGAGGGGCAATTATGATGCGTTCGGGTATTAAGCAGGTAGCCGAGCATGCGGGCGTTTCAATAGCATCTGTGTCTCATGTTATTAATAGCACCCGCTATGTATCGGATGAAGTTAAGCGCAAGGTTTACCAGGCGATGCAAGAGCTTGATTACCGTCCCAATTCAGCAGCCAGAAGCCTGCGCAGCCAGAAATCTAACACGATCGGCCTTATTGTGCCGGTTCTTCCCTCGGATACTTCTAATTTCTTCTTTATGATGGTAGCGCAGGGGATTCAGTATACATTGAAGCAGCACGGCTATCATTTACTATTGAGCAACAATACAACGGAACAAATTGAAGATGAACAAGAGCAGATTAAATTATTTAATTCTAAGCTGATTGACGGTTTGTTCATTGCTTCTATTGCTGAAGATGTCAGTTATTTAACCGATATCGTGCGTTCGAATTATCCTGTCGTGTTTATCGACCGTAAACCTACTGGTTATATTGGGGATTGCGTGCTGGCTGACGGTATTGGAGGCGCGTATGAGGCAGTCCAAACCCTTATTATTAAAGGCCACCGTCGCATTGGGATGCTAACAGGAGAGCTTGGTATTACAACAAGCAATGAGCGCTATGAGGGATATATCAAAGCACTGACAGACCACAACATTCCATTCGATTCTTCCATTGTGAGGATTGCGGAATCCAACCTTGAGAGCGGTTACGAGGGCGTCAAAGATCTGCTTGCGGAGAAAGAAATAACTGCGCTGTTCATTGCTAATAATGTGTTAACAATGGGAGCCATGAAATACATGCAAGAAAGTAGGATTCAAATCCCAACCGAGTTGGCTGTTATTGGCTTTGACGACTACGATTGGACTCAAATTACTTCCCCGCCGTTGTCGGTTATCCGGCAGCCATCTTATGAGATTGGCGTGAAGTCGGCAGAGATCATGTTAGAGCGGATTGAGAACCCGGGTACGATTAGCAAAGAATACAGACTGCCAACCTCGTTAATCCTACGAGGCTCATGTTAAAAAGCTGATCCAGCTTTTTTTTGACCTTTAGAAAAACGTTTACGCAAACGTTTTTCCATAAAATGAAAGGGGATGTATCATTCATAATGGTCACATTCAAAGAACCTCTCAAACAGATCAAAGCCAACTACGAGCTGTATCTTCTTATTATGCCAACTGTGATTTATTTCATTATTTTTAAATACTGGCCGATGTATGGGGTTCAAATCGCATTTAAGGATTTCATCGCATCCAAGGGTTTCTGGGATAGTCCCTGGGTAGGATTAACGCATTTCCAACGGTTCTTCGATTCTTTCAACTTCTGGACGGTCATTAAGAATACGTTAGGACTCAGTCTTTTCTCTTTAGTGGTTTCATTTCCGGTACCGATTCTAATTGCACTTATGCTTAATCAGCTGCTCCACGAAAGGTATAAACGTTTTATTCAAACGGTTATTTATGCTCCTTATTTCATCTCTACTGTGGTACTTGTTGGTATGATTTATGTTTTCTTATCCCCTGGCAGCGGGCTCATCAATCATATTATTCAACTGTTTGGCGGTGAGCCAATCTACTTTTTATCGAAGGCAGAATGGTTCAAAAGCCTGTATGTCTTCTCCGGCGTGTGGCAAGAAACAGGCTTTGCCTCGGTTATCTACTTAGCGGCGCTAGCCGGTATCGATCCGCATCTTCACGAAGCGGCAGTCGTGGACGGTGCAACGAAATGGCACCGAATTTGGCATATTGATATCCCTGGGATTCAGCCGACAATTCTCATATTGTTCATATTGGCGATCGGAAATCTCATGAATGTTGGATTTGAGAAAGCATTTCTCATGCAAAATGATCTAAACGCAAGTTCATCAGAGATTATTGCTACGTACGTGTACAAAATTGGTTTGCAGCGAGCGGAATACAGCTTCTCCGCAGCAGTTGGTTTGTTTAATTCCTTGATTAATTTTGTTCTCCTTATCTCCGTTAACCGCATTGTCAAAAAAGTAAACGGCAGTAGCCTATTTTAAAAAGAGAGGAGGGACTTCACATTATGATTACGGCTAAGAGCACCGCAGACAAGTGGTTCGATGCATTAAACATACTACTATTGAGTGGCTTTGCGATGCTCATATTATACCCGCTTTATTTCGTTGTCATAGCTTCCATCAGTGAGCCCGATCAAATTTATGCAGGCCATGTATGGCTTTGGCCTAAAGGCTTTACACTCGAGGGTTACACGAGAATTTTATCGGATCCACAGATATGGACTGGATATGGAAATTCAATTGTGTATGCAGTCACAAGTGCGCTGATCAGTGTTGCGCTTACGATAGGAGCCGCATATCCGCTTTCTCGTAAGGATTTTTATGGACGCAATGTGATTATGCTGTTTTTTGTATTTACGATGTTTTTCTCAGGCGGCTTAATTCCTACCTATTTGTTAGTCAAGCAATTAGGCATGGTGAACACGATTTGGTCAGTCATTTTGCCATCAGCCGTGGATGCATTCGGAATTATAATTGCCCGGACGTTCTTCCAATCCAGCATACCGGATGAACTTAGAGAAGCGGCATTCATGGATGGCTGCAGGAATACGCGATTTTTGTGGAGTGTTGTTGTTCCTTTATCCAAACCGATCATAGCTGTGCTAGTGTTATTTGCGGTTGTTCGGCAGTGGAACGGATTTTTTGATGCATTAATTTATTTGGAAAATGAAAAGCTGTATCCGCTTCAGCTAGTGTTGCGTAATATTCTAGTCCAAAGCCAGCCAATCGGCGACATGGTGTCGGATATTGACTCGCTTTTGGCTAAACAAAGGGTATCGGAACTAATCAAATATGGGGTCATTCTCATTGCAGCAGCACCACTGCTCATACTATACCCTTTCTTGCAGCGCTACTTCGTTAAAGGTGTTCTAATTGGTTCTGTAAAGGGTTAGAGATGCGAATGCCAAGCATGATTGGAGGTGGTGGCTGTCTTTCGGTGATATCTAAAGCGTGCATCCAGGGATCAGGTATAAATCTTAAGGGGTTACATATAACGAGGAGGATCGTATATGAAGAAAAAATTAACGACGCTAACGATGGTGACGATGTGCTTGAGTCTGGTGCTGGCAGCATGCAGTGACAAAACGCCAGATGTAAAAGATACGGCAGCCCCGCAAAACAGCGAGAATGCGGCAACCAAGAACTTTAACGAAACTGGATACCCGATCGTAAAGGATAAGGTAACACTGAAAATGCTATCGCCGAAAGCGCCGCTTGCGCCGAATTACGGAGAGATGGAAATCTTCAAACGTCTGGAAGAACAGACCAACGTACATGTGGACTGGGATAATGTGCCGGAGGCGAATTACAATGATAAGAAGAACATTCTGCTTGCCAGCTCCAACTTGCCAGATGTCTTCTACGGCGCGCGCTTTACAGATAACGATTTAATGAAATATAGCAAGGACGGCACGATTATTCCTTTAAATGACCTCATCGATAAGTATATGCCTAACATGAAGAAGCTATTTGAGAAAAGGCCAGAGCTGAAGGCGTTCGTTACCGCACCTGACGGGAAAATATACTCCCTTCCAGTTGCTGAAGAGCTGGGCAAAGGGCAAGCTGGCATCGGTTCGAACCCAGATTTCCTCTTCTTGAACAAAGCATGGCTGGATAAGCTGAGTTTGAAGATGCCTGAGAGCATTGAGGAGCTGCATGCTGTGCTTACTGCTTTCAAAACGAAAGACCCTAATGGTAACGGCAAAGCAGATGAAGTGCCGATGTCTTTTATGAATACCTTCTGGACCGGTGATATCGGTTATTTGTTCGGAGCTTTCGGAGTTCCTGACAAAACGTACCAACCTGGGGATAACTCGTTTATCGAACACTTGAATGTGAAAGACGGCAAAGTGAATTATGCGGCAATCGATCCGAAATACAAAGAAGCAGTTTCCTATTTTCACAAATGGGTTGAAGAGGGCCTTATTGATAAAGACTCCTTTACTTTCAACAACAATCCGGCTCCTTACTTCGCAAAAGGAAAAACAAAGGATGTTACGCTAGGCTCCTACCTCTGGTGGGAAGAGACGGAAATTGTCGGACCAGACCGTGCTAAGGATTATGCGCTCGTCCCTCCTTTCAAGGACATGGTCGTGAAATATAATAATGGCTCTCCATGGAGTCGTGGAGGTCCTGTCATCACGAAAGTGAACAAAAATCCTGAAATCACAGCCAGATGGCTAGATTTGCAATATGAGCCGAAGATGGCTGCTCAGCTTCACTGGGGACCGATTGGTGTTGTATTTGATGAAAAAGACGGCAAGCTTGTACAGAAACCACTTGATGCAGGGGTAGCCGCAGGTGAATTCCGTCAAAAGGTTGCGCCGAACATGACGGGTGTCATCTTAGCTGAGGATTTCCAAAACCTCGTCGCTCCCGAGCCACGTGCATTGGAAAGAATGAATCGTATCAAGGATATCTTCGTTCAGCAGATGGAAAAAGAAAATTACCCGAGTATTTTCTTTACACCGGAGGAGCTGGATAAAATCAGCAAAATCAAACCCGATCTTGCCAAGCTGACCAATGAAAAACGCTCTAAATGGTTGATGGAAGGCGGCGTAGAGAAGGAGTGGGATGCTTATTTAGCGACGTTGAAGAAAATGGGATTAGATGATTTATTGAAAATCTACCAAGACGCATTGGACCGCTACATCAAAGCGTCCAAGTAATGAGAAATCAGGAGGAATCAACCATGGAACCTGTTGCCTATTGGCCCTTCGATGAGGGGCAGGGGGGTATAGTGCAAGAACGAAGTACGCGTAGTTGGGATCACATTCATTATGCGCTTGCCAAAGGCCGGTTTCAACCTCCCCAAGATCCGGTTTGGCGGGATGGCATTCGTGGGCATGCTCTGTTGTTTGATGGTTATTCAACATGGCTGCAGCGTCCAGTAGACCAATGTCCAAGGTTGACGAAATCGTTGACGATTACCGCTTGGCTAGCACCGCGAAGTTATGACTTCGGAGACGAGCAGCGCCTTGCGGCGATCGTGAATCAACATGACAGAGAACGCTGCGAGGGTTATGTATTTGGATTATCCCGTCATGGGTCTTGGTCACTCCAGCTTGCGTTAGGCGAAGAGTGGGTGGAGGTTTGGTGCTATGATCACCCGATTCCTAAAGGTGCATGGTCCTTTGTTTCTGCTACGTACGAAGCATTAACAGGTTTACTGAAGCTATATTTAAATGGAAACAAGGTTTCCGAAAAGCAGCTTGCAAAGAAGGATATCGGGATTACACCATGTCAGGAAGATTTGTTCATAGGACGAAATAATAAGGGGGCTATCTTAGCGGAAGCCTTCACGATGAATATGTTCGATGGATTGATGGATGAGCTTCGTCTCTACGATCTTGCGATGTCTGAAGAGGATATCGCAAAATCTTACCGGGATTATGTAAGCGAGCACGGTGGGGTAGTACCAGCTATTCCTTACGAGCATCTAGCAATCCAGAGAGCTAACTTTGCTCAGGATCGGCATCGTCCGCAGTACCACTTGACTTCGCCTGGTCATTGGATGAATGAACCGCATGCGCCTATTTATTTCAATGGGCAGTATCACTTGTTCTACCAGTTCAACCCGAATGGCCCTTTCTGGCATTATATTCATTGGGGACATTGGGTGAGCGAGGATTTGGTACATTGGCGCGATCTTCCGGCTGCTTTAGCGCCAGAGCCCGGTATAGATCCGGACGGGATCTGGTCAGGCAGTGCGGCGTATGATGAACATGGATATCCGGCCTTATTTTATACAGCAGGTAATTACGCCTGTTCTCCAAATCAATCGGTAGGTCTAGCTCATACAACGTATCCGCAGGATAGGGATCTAGATTTGAAAAAATGGGTGAAACATTCTGAGCCAATTGTTGTTCAGGAGCCTGGGATTGGATACTTTGGTGAATTCCGAGATCCCTTTGTTTGGAAGGAAGATCATACATGGATTATGCTCGTCGGTACGGGAATTGAGGGGAAAGGTGGCACCGCGATGGTCTACCGCTCAGAGAACTTAACTGATTGGGAGCTAGAAGGTCCCCTGTTTGTAAGCAATTATGAGCAGTATCCCTACCTTGGGGTTGTTTGGGAGCTTCCTGTACTGCTGCCGTTAAAGCGTGATGGTCAGGAAACAGGTAAACATATTTTACTGATAAGCCCATGGGGGCCAGAGGCTAAAGTAGAAGTGAATTATTGGTTGGGAGAGTGGGATAGCAGCTGTTTCCGTTTTATCCCGGATCATGAAGAACCAAGACTCATTGATGTAGGTGATTTCCATTTCACTGGCCCAAGCGGCATGGTTGATCCTGTATCTGGAAGATCGCTGCTGTTTACAATAGCTCAAGGTGAGCGAACACCAGAAATCGATTACGATTGTGGTTGGTCACACGGTGCTGGCATGCCAATCAGTTTGACTTTGCGGGAGGATGGGCAGCTGGGGATTGAGCCTATCGAGGAGATGCGTCAGCTCCGGGGGGAGCAGCTTCTGAACATCCAAAATGTTAGCTTGGCTGAAGCGAATGAGTGCTTGCAGCACATACGAAATGATTCATTTGAGATCGAGTTAACTTTTGGTCTAGGAGCCGTGCACCAATATGGAATTTCGGTAAGACGTACACCGGATGGGGAAGAAGAGACCGTTCTTTACTATGATCAGGATCGCGAGCAGCTAGGTGTTAATCGTAATAAAACAACGTTAGATGTACGTGAAAGAACGACAGGCATTCAAGAAGGTTTGCTTGAACTTCAAGGAGAACCTCTGGATTTGCAGGTATATGTTGATCGTTCATTGATCGAAGTTTACGCCAATGGGCAAAAATGCTTAACGACACGCGCCTACCCTTCTAGGCTGGACGCGCTAGGTTTACAGTTGCAAGGGGAGAGAGACATTCCAATCCTGTCCATGCAAATGTGGGAGATCAAACCGGCATTTCAGGTGTCGGTGTAGAATAAAAAGGATGAGCATATCGGGAGGTAGAGAGAGCGATGTATGATATCGTTGCATTAGGTGAGGTGTTAATCGACTTCACACCAGCTGGGCAGTCAGATTTAGGATATACATTATTTGAACGCAATCCTGGAGGCGCGCCAGCCAATGTGCTGGCTGCATTAGCTAAGTGGGGCAAACGGACTGGCTTCATCAGTAAAGTAGGAGCTGACAATCACGGACAGTTTCTAGTGGATACGCTCGAAAAGTGCGGTATTCATACGCAGGGGGTAGTGATGAGCAAGGAAGCAAATACGACGCTGGCTTTTGTTCAATTAGATGCAAGCGGCGACCGCTCTTTTAGCTTTTATCGTAAACCTGGAGCTGATACCCTGCTAGCAGTAGATGAAGTACGCTTGGATTTAATCGCGAATTCGAAGTTATTTCACTTTGGCTCGTTGTCTATGACGGATGAACCTTCGGCTTCCGCGACGAAGAAAGCACTGCTGTTCGCCAAGGAAAATGGCTGCAAGATATCGTTTGACCCTAATTTGCGAATTCCACTTTGGGACGATTTGGAACACGCTAAACGAATGATGGAGTTTGGGTTGTCTTATGCTGACATTGTGAAATTATCCGAAGAAGAGCTCGTATTCCTAACGGGGGTTACGGATCTTGATGAGGGATCACGCATGCTATCTGAGTCCTTTGGTCTTTCGGTCATCTTAATAACGCTTGCAGAAAAGGGAGCTTTCTACCGATTCGGTCAAACAACGGGAAGCGTTCGTGGGTATACAGTAGATGCTATTGATGCTACAGGTGCGGGTGATGCCTTTTTTGGCGGTTTTCTTCATGGCTGGTTGGATGGAAATTATGACATCCAGACTATAACTGAATATGACATTCAGGGCTTGATCAGCTTCGCCAATGCAGCTGGTGCTTTAACCACGACCCGAAGAGGTGCCATTCCTGCGATTCCAACTCTTGAAGAGATACGAAAGGTGACGAAGATGCATGATAACAGCTAACAATCGAACTCAATTCCGACCGCAGCTTCATTTCACACCGAGTAACCAGTGGATGAATGACCCGAATGGGATGGTGTTCTATGAGGGGGAATATCATCTTTTCTATCAATACCACCCCGAAAGTACGGTTTGGGGACCTATGCATTGGGGGCACGCTGTCAGTCGGGATCTGGTTCATTGGGAGCATCTATCTATCGCACTTTCTCCTGATGAGCACGGCGCAATTTTTTCAGGAAGCGCAGTGGTTGACAAGCATGATACGAGCGGATTTTTTGCCGGTAAAGCGGGTCTTGTCGCTATTTTTACGCATCATGATACGATACCGGGGACGGATCAAATTAGGCAAAGACAGAGTCTAGCTTACAGTATGGATCGCGGGCGCACATGGACGAAATATGCCAACAACCCTGTATTGACCGAAGAAGCTCTTCCTGATTTCCGTGATCCCAAAGTCATGTGGTACGAACCTAGTCAATGCTGGGTGATGGTCATTGCTGCGGGTGATTATGTTCGGTTCTACAAATCACCTAATTTGAAAGATTGGACATATACCGGCCAATTCGGATTAGGGCAAGGCTCACATGATGGCGTTTGGGAGTGTCCCGATTTATTCGAACTGCCTATTGACAATGAACTCAACAACACGAGATGGGTGCTAATTGTTAGTATTGGCGATGATGTTAAGTTCACTGAAGGCTCCCGTACACAATATTTTATTGGGACTTTTAATGGGGACACGTTTGTTCCTGAGGAAAGTCCTGCTCCGCTTCTTTGGCTGGATCATGGGAGAGATAATTACGCGGGGGTTACATGGTCAGATGTGACTGAACAGCAGGGGCGGCGTTTGTTTATCGGGTGGATGAACAATTGGAAATACGCCAACATCATTCCAACTGCCGATTGGAGAGGTGCGATGACGCTTCCTAGAGAGTTAACACTTGCGACAGAATTAGAGGGAGTACGACTCCACCAGAAGCCGATCCGCGAGCTAGAGGCTAAGAGGCGGAATAAAGTGGATCGGGCAGCATTCGAGTTGAGAAATTCCGAAATAACGATAACTGAAGGCGATTTATTAGAAATTATTGCTGAATTTGAAATTTGTGATGCCTTAGATTTTGGTTTGAAGCTAAGGTCCTCCGAGACAGAAGAAACGGTTATAAGCTATTGCGTTCAGGAGCACTTGCTGTATATGGATCGAAGTCGCTCTGGAGTTACCGAATTTCATGAACATTTTGCCTGCAAGCATAATGTTGAATTGAAACCGGAGAATGGCATGATTAAGTTGCATATTTTCGTAGACTGGTCGTCCATTGAAGTTTTTGCAAATGATGGGAAGCGTGTCATAACAGATCAAATTTTCCCATTATCAACACTAGCAGAAATAAAAATGTACGCGAAAAACGGTAGTGTTAGCGTGAAATCCTTAACGATTTATACACTCAATTCCATATGGAGTGATACGTACCAATAATGAGAAGAAAGTGCTGCGGATAAGGTTTCAAGAACCCCCTTAAAGATGATAGGGGGTTTTGTTTTTCCACATTAGAAAGTATAAGTTTTCGGTTCCCGAAAAACGCACATCTTTGAATGGCCTCGATAGAGGTTTTCTCACCAGAATCTTCGTGTTAGTTATTTATACAGCCATATTATAGGGGATAGTCTACTATGAAAAGTATGAAAGTATTGTCATTACTATTAATTGCCTTTGGTATGGTTGCTCTTACTGCATGCTCTTCAAGTAAAATAACGGAACCTCCTAATACATCAGAAGCAACAGTTGCATCTTTACCTACAGAAAAAACAGTGTCGCCAGTAAAAGAGGATGAAGTTGTGGTAGGATTTACTTTACAAAATTTAAGCAATCCATTCTTTGTTGCAATGTCCAAAGGCGCTACTGCTGGTGCAATACTGCATGGTGTTGATGTCATTACAGTAAGTGCAGAAGGTGATTTGGCTAAGCAAACAGCTCAAATCAAGGATTTCATTGCAAGAAAAGTAAATTTGATACTTCTGAATGCTGTAGATTCCATAGGTATTGCAGGTGCTGTTAGTCAAGCTAAAGCGGCGGGAATCCCGGTCATTGCAGTTGACGTAGATGCAGATGGAGGTGTGAACACAGTCGTAACCTCAGATAACTTTCTTGCTGGCAAATTAGCTGGGGAATATATTGTTAAGCGCTTAGATGGAAAAGGAAAAGTTGTTGTCATTGATGGCCCTCCTGTATCTGCTGTTACGGACCGTATCGCTGGGTTTGAAGAGGCAATTAAAGCTGCTCCAGGAATTAGAGTAGTTGCCAAAATAAATGGACATGGCAACCGTGAAATAACAGCTTCCATGATGGAGACCATTTTGCAAACCTATAAAAAAGGGGGAATTGACGCTGTATTTGCCACGAATGACCCTTCTGGAGTTGGTGCCAAAATTGCTGCGGAACAAGCAGGTCGCGATAAAGAAATGTTTATCGTCGGCGTAGATGGAGCACCAGATGCTGTTAAAGCGCTCAAAGAGAAGAAAAGTTTTGTTGCGACCTCAGCGCAGTATCCCTTTGAAATGATTAAGTTGGCAATGGATGAAGGCTTTAAAGTACTTAAAGGTGAAAAGATTGAATCGTTAATTAAAATTCCAGTTGACTTGATTAGTCAAGACAATGTAGAAACTTACAAAGGTTGGTAATATGCTTAAAAAACTTGGAAAGCATAATGGTGAGGTATATGTATAAGATTATCATTGCGGATGATGAAGATAACGTAAGAGAGGGGATTCGAGATAGTCTAAACTGGGGAAAATTAGGATTTGAGGTCGTTGGAGTCTTTGAAAATGGTCGTGATGTGCTCCAATCCCTTGAACAACTTCAACCTGATGTCATTTTAACGGATATTAACATGCCCTTGATGGATGGTTTAGATGTGACACGCTATCTATTTGAACATTATCCCCAGACCAAAGTCATTATTCTTACGGGTTACGATGAGTTTGAATACGCTCAGCAAGCCTTGAAGATGAAGGTTCATGATTATATCTTGAAGCCGAATACGGCTGATGAATTATCTCAAATACTTTCCAAGGTAAAGGTGGATCTTGACGATGAGAATCGTAAGGTGGAGGATTTAAGTAAGCTTATGCAGCAGATTAAAGAGAGCTTGCCTCTCGTAAGAGAGCGCTTCTTGAATCAGTTGGTTACAGGAGAACTTCGAGAAAGCAACCTTGAAGATAAACTAGCTTATTTAGATATTGATCTACCTGGAAGCTATTATATAGTCGCAGTGATAGATGTAGATGATCACGGAGAACTGCAAAGATTTTATCCCGAAAGTGAGAGCGAACTACTTTATTTTGCAGTGTGCAATATTAGTGGGGAAATTATTGCAAGAAAAAAGAACGGAATTGTGTTTCAAAACAACAATGAAAAAACAATTGCCATTCTCTTTGGTGAGAATATGGAAACGCTCCGTGAAGAAGCTACGATAATTTTCGAAGAGATCAATCGTTCAGTAAGAGAGTATCTAAAGTTTACAGTGTCTATTGGTGTAGGAGATATTTGCGCTTCGCTGCAATTCATTCATCATTCTCATAAAAGGGCATCATTTGCGCTAGATTATCGTTTTTTTCTTGGAAAGAATCGGATCATACATTTCGGAGACCTTGAAGAAGGACTCGGGGAGAGCATTCCTTACGATAAACATTGGGAAAGAAAGCTCGCCCCTACCTTAAAGTCAGGAACACAGCAGGAGATTTCATGGATCGTTGAGAGAATCATTGAAAATTTAAAGGAATCCTATTTACCAATGGAACGCTGTTATATTCACATACAGCAAATAATCGTCTCGATTTTGGATGTTCTGGATGAGCTTGAGATTCGTGAAACACATTATAGCTCTTCTTCAAGCCCATTGACCGAAATTTACGGGCTAAAAACTCTTGATGAAGTTGAAGATTGGCTTAAAAATTATTGTTTGCATATATCAGGTGCCATCCTTGAGACTAGAAACAATTTTTGTAAGCTGCAAGCTTTGAAAGCAGAAGAATATATAAAAGATAATTATGCGGATGCGAAAATATCCATGGATATGGTTTGTAAGTATCTGGTTCTTAGTACAAGTTACTTTAGCCTTATTTTTAAAAACCATACCGGAGAGACGTTCATTAGTTATCTAACTCGGATTCGTGTGGAAAAGGCGAAAGAATTACTTAAATGTACGGATTTGAAAACTTACGAAATCGCGGATCGCATAGGGTATATTGATCCCCATTATTTTAATTTAATTTTCAAAAAAGCGACGGGTATGACCCCGACTGTATTTCGCAAAATGAGGTAAAGGGGCGTAAACATGGTCGGTAATCGATTTTTGCACTTTTTTCGTTTTAAAAGTATTCAGTCAACCATTGCTGTTGCCTTTTCATGCTTAATTGTGGTCACGATTACGGTAATTGCATGGATGTCTTATCGTCTTTCCACAGATGCAGTGAAAAAAAATTCACGTGATTATACCTATCAACTGATGGGACAAGTAAGCTCGAATATGGATAGTTATATCAATTATATGGACAATATTTCGCGTATGGTCCTTTCTAATTATGATATTAAGGAGTACCTCTTGAAACAGGTATATCTGGGTGCGATCGGTAAGGAAGACTTGAAACAGAAAATATCCTTCCAACTGAATACCGTGTTAAACACAAGAAAAGATATTTCATCGATTCTTATCTTCGGTACAAATGGCGAAATTATCCCTTACAATAAAAATATTAAACTAAATCCACAAGTGGAACCAACTGAACAAAGCTGGTATAAGAAGGCAATTGAAGCGAAGGGGAAGGTCGTTATTTCTTCTTCCCATGTACAGAATATGATCCTTAACGACTATAATTCAGTAATATCTTTAAGTCGTGAACTGAGTAGTGATGTCGGGGATGAAAAGCTTGGTGTTCTGCTTGTAGACTTGAACTATAGTGTTATCAACGATATTTGCAATAAGATTAAACTTGGAAATAGGGGATATGTTTTCATTGTGGATGCAAATGGGAGTATCGTGTATCACCCGGAGCAGCAAATGATTAACAATAATCAGAAAATTGAATTGATCTCTGAAGTTATGCGTACTCCTGGCAGCAGCTTTGTGACTTCAGAAGGTAAAAATAGCCGGATGTACACGATTAAAACATCGCAAAGTACCGGATGGAAAATTGTCGGAGTCACTTATGTGGACGAATTAGTTTCCAATAAGAATGAGCTGCAAATGTATACTTTTTTTGGAGGAATTGGATTTCTAATCATCGTAGTACTGCTCTCAATTATTCTATCTTTACGTATTTCAAGGCCCATTAAACATCTTGAAAGTTCGATGAAAGAGGTAGAGAAAGGGAATTTTGACATTCAGGTTGATATTCAAAGCTCCAATGAAATTGGGCATTTAAGTAAACGCTTCAATCGAATGACCACAGAAATCAAAGAACTAATGATACAAAATGTGAAGGAACAAGAATTAAAAAGAAAGAGCGAGTTGCAGGTATTACAAGCTCAAATTAATCCTCATTTTCTTTATAATACGTTAGATTCAATCATATGGATGGCAGAGACTGGAAAATCGAACGAAGTCATCCTGATGACAGCATCCTTGGCCAAGTTATTTCGTTTAAGTATTAGTAAAGGACAAGAATTGATTTCTATTTTTAACGAAATCGAGCATATTAAGAATTATTTAACAATCCAGAAAATGCGGTATAAATCTAAATTGGATTTTGAAATCAATGTGGATAAGCGTATACTTTCCTATAAGATAATTAAGATTATTTTACAGCCTTTAGTAGAAAATGCCATCTATCATGGTATAAGAAATAATGCTGGGAAAGGTCACATTCAAATAACCGGGATACAGAAGGACGACTGTATTCTTCTTCAGGTCATCGATAATGGAATCGGGATGTCTCCGGAAGAGATCGATCATATATACCAAATAGATCGTACATCTGCGACAGGGAGTGGTATCGGCGTACAGAATGTGGATCAAAGAATCAAGCTCCATTTTGGTGTTCAATATGGCCTGCAGTTCGAAAGTGAATTAGGGAAAGGGACAACCGTCAATGTTTGGCTGCCAGTCATAGCGTAGAAGTAACAAAATAGTAGCCCTAACCTGATTCTACTTATCAGGTTAGGGCTATTTCAATCCGTAAATAGGGCGACAGATTATGTAGTTCAAGTAGTTACTTCTAACTGCAATATTTGACAAATTATTAATAATTTAAGCCAACGACAATGCTTGAATATTAGTATATTATTAGCTTTGTAGAAAAGAAAACGTTTAACTGAGCAAGTCGAACGTTTTCCAGAAACGCAATATTGGCTAAAATTTACTTATAACTTAGGGGGGCTAGGGGGGCGAGGGTATAGGAGAGCATAGTAAAACAAATGAAAATGATGCAGAAACGATTATGGGATACATAAAAATGAGGGGGTAACTTTTTATGAAATTAAAAGGTAAGCTTTTATCCGGTGTACTTGTTCTATGCATGTCTTTTTCAACGATTTTAGTTGGTTGTTCCAATAATGAAAAGAACCCTGAAAGCACGGCGTCCAATAAAGGACAACAGACATCTGAGAAAGGAGCATCTGGCTCATCGGATAAATCTATTACGATTTTGGTTGAGGGTGGAAGTCCTGCGAACACGGTCGCTACCCAAACGGCGGAAGAATTCAAGCAAAAGACCGGCTATGAAGTGAAGATTGAAACGGTTCCCTACATCGGTGTCTACGACAAATTGAATGTTGAAATGAAAGCGAACTCAGGAGCATACGATGTTGCCACGATTGATATCCTATGGTTTCCTGCCCTGGCTAAAAACTTGGTAGCCATGGATGATCTCATGACGGATGAAGTCAAAAATGACTTTGTACCTAATGTAGTCGATGGCGGTAAAGTTGATGGTAAAATTTTGGGCATGCCGCTTTGGACGAATTCAAAAATTTTATTGTATCGAACGGATCTATTTAATGATCCGAAGGAACAAGAGACATTTAAGGCTAAGTATGGCTATGATTTGAAGCCGCCTACGAATTGGCAACAATACAGGGATGTAGCAAAGTTCTTTACTCGTGATACAGATAATGATGGGAAAATCGAACAATATGGTACAGGTATATTAGGAATGAATAACGGTGATTCGGTTGCCAGTTGGTTGGACCATGCGGCGCAAGCAGGAGCCAAACCGTTGGTTGTAGGTAAAGATAATAAAGCCTTAGTCAACTCGGAGCCATATGTAAAAGCCCTGGAATTTGAAACAAAGATACTGCGTGAAGATAAATCTGCGCCAGAAGGTGCACTTAACATGGCCTCTTCTGAAATTTCTGAAATGTTTTGGAATGGAAAAATGGCGATGATGCTGGAGTGGGCACATTTCTTTGTCCCTTCTAACGATCCGACTAAATCGAAAGTAGCGGGTAAAGTGGGAGCGGCGCCTATGATTGCCGGAGATTCAGGAGTAGGGGTAGTACCTGGACCTTGGTATCAAGTGATCCCAAGCACATCCAAAAAACAAGATATCGCCAAACAGTACGTGAAATTTATTTATGACAAAAATGAATTATTTATGAAAGCATTAGGTGTGGCTGCACGCAAATCGGTCTTCGAGAGTTACGGCCAAAAACCGGAGTATGCACACCTGAAAGCGCTTGAAACTACGCTAGCTGGCAGCCAAACACAGAATCGCCCGATATTGCCACGTTGGAACGAAATCGAAAGTGAAGCATTAGTCACTGCGATTCAAGTAGCTCTCGCAGGAAAGGAAACACCGAAAGCAGCATTAGACAAAGCAGCAGCATTAATTAACGAGATACAAGGTAGATAAGCGGGATAAGGGGCTGAGGTTCAAGCCCCTTTTCAACCGTTCAATTCTCGCAGAAGGATGATGGATATGTCTTCAAGGGATCAAAAGCTTTCTTTCTTATTTTTTTTACCAGCATTCGTTTTCATGATATTGTTTTTTGTTTATCCAATGCTATTGCTTATTAAAGACAGTTTTTTTGACGATGACGACCCTTCCAAATTTATTGGTGTACAGCATTATACGAAGGCACTTACTTCGGATACCTTCCATCAATCTTTGACTAATACGATCGAATATGTGATTGGTGCAGTAGCAATTGAGTTGTTATTGGGTATGATCCTTGCTCTTTTGCTAAGTACAGGGTTTAAAGGCGCCAACATCATTCGTACCTTACTATTGAGTCCATTAATGATCTCGCCTTTAGTATGTGGGTTAATATGGAAGTTTATGCTGAATGACCAATTTGGTATTTTAAATGTCATTTTATACAAAATCGGTTTAATTAAGAGTCCTCAAAGTATCTTGTGGTTATCTGACACTAAGTATGCGTTAATCTCCTGTATGATTGCCGACGTATGGCTTACCACACCCTTTATGATGTTGATATTATTAGCGGGTATACAAGGAATTCCTGAAAGTTTGTATGAAGCGGCGCGTATTGATGGAGCCAATAAGTTTCAGAACTTCCTGCATATCACGCTGCCGAGTTTAAAACCGGTCATTGTCGTTGCAGTAATCATACGAATAATTGATGCCGCAAAATCATTTGATATTATTTGGGTTATGACACAAGGTGGTCCTAGCGGATCCTCTTCATTAGTAAGTACACTAATTTATAAATCGGTAGCCAGATACAATCAAGAAGGGTATGCAAGCGCAATGGCTGTAATCTTTATGATTATTTTGCTGGCGATCTGTTCATTCTTTTTTAAACAATTCTGGAATCCAAATAAGAATGCGGTTCGATAGGAAGGAGATCAGCAAGATGGTTATTACCATAAGTAAACAGAAATCCAGAGTTGCCGGGTTACTTGTATTCGTCATCTCATGTATTTTTTTGATTATTACTTTATTTCCATACGCTTACCTTGTGTTATCTTCACTGAAACCCCCAAGGGAAGTGATCTCCACAAACCCGTCGTTGTTGCCCTCTGTGTTTACCTTAGCCAATTATACTGCCCTGTTTCATCAACTAGCCATCGGCAAATATTTTGTTAACAGTCTTGTAACCGCAATGGCAGGGACACTGTCGAGTGTCTTTCTGGGATCATTAGCTGCTTATGGCTTAACTAGATTTGCATCAAAGCTCGGGAATATGTTTCTGTTGTTTACTTTAGTGGTTCGCATGACGCCTCTGATCAGCGTTGCAATACCTATGTACCGTATTATTGGGCAATTAGGTTTAATGGACACAAAAATAGCACTTGTACTAGTCTATACCAGCATTAACATTCCATTTGCCATTTGGATGATGATTGGATTTTTCGAAAATTTGCCCAAAGAGCTTGATGAATCCGCGCGTGTCGATGGATGCGGGATGTTTGGAACATTTATGCGTATTATTTTGCCAATCTCGTTACCTGGATTAGCAACTACCGCAATTTTTAGCTTTATGCTTTCTTGGAATGATTTTTTGTTCGCATTACTTTTAACAAGCACTTCTGCTAAGACGGTACCAGTGGGAATTTCTGAGTTTTTAACAGCTTACGGTTTGGATCTAGGACCCATGACTGCTGCGGCAACATTATTTAGCCTGCCTGTTATGCTGTTTTCATTTTTCATGCAGAATTACATCGTTGGCGGTATGACGATGGGTGCCGTAAAAGAATGAGTCGATTCATAGAGACATAATTTAGGAGGAGGAAACCGGATTGCAATACGATCATAACACCTATCATAAGTACATGTTGGCCAAAGCCGAACAATCCATAGCAAATATGAAAGATCATGTGGCCAAAGATCCCATGCGCTTACACTATCATTTTATGGCCCCTGCATATTGGCTAAATGATCCTAACGGACTTATCTATTATCGCGAAGAATATCATATGTTTTACCAGTTTCATCCATATTCGGCTGAGTGGGGTCCGATGCATTGGGGGCATGCAAAAAGCAAAGATTTGGTCCATTGGGAACACCTTCCAATTGCTTTGGCACCCAGTGAAACCTATGACCTTGACGAAAAAGGCGGATGTTTTTCCGGAAGCGCCGTTGATCATAATGGGATATTGACGTTAATTTATACCGGCACTGCAATGAAAGAGGGGCGCAGTGTACAAACCCAATGTTTAGCTACGAGTGATGATGGTGTGACATTTCAAAAATATATTGGGAATCCGGTAATCTCGGCTCCGCCGGAAGATAGTTCCGCAGATTTCAGGGATCCCAAAGCTTGGAAACATCAAGATAAATGGTACATGATCGTAGGTTCAAGTAAAGATGGGAAAGGAAGGGCTTTACTATATCGATCGAATGAACTAAACGCATGGGAATATGTTGGTGTGGTGGCCGAGAGTGATGGTACGATGGGCACGATGTGGGAGTGTCCCGATTTATTTCAACTCGGTGATCGTCATATACTGATGTTTTCTCCAATGGGAATGGGTGAGAAGAAAGCGATTTATTTATCAGGTGAATTTGACTATCACACCGGAAGATTTACCTGGGATTATTGCGGAGAAGTTGATTGCGGTTTCGAATATTATGCTCCACAGTCCCTCCTTGATTCCAAAGGAAGAAGGATTATCGTGGGTTGGTTAAACGCTTGGGATTGGATGCCGTGGTTTCAAAATTTCGGTCCCACTAATAAAAACAATTGGTGCGGCGCGATGTCCATTCCTAGAACTGTAGAGATGGACGATAACGGACATCTGAGATTTCTTCCAGTTGAAGAATTAAAGGCGTTAAGGGGGGAACATTTCCATCTTGACCGTACGGTGATTGAAGAGGAAATACAAACGCTTCCCCGATCGATAAAAGGGGATAGTTTAGAGATTATGGCGGAATTCAATCTGGAAAATTGCCAGGCGGAGGAATTCGGCTTCAAAATGCGGGTGTCGGATGACGGGAACGAGGAGACTGTACTCTCTTATTTGCCTAAGTCTGGAGAACTTCAATTTGATAGAAACAGATCGGACGGATGGAGTCAGGGTATTCGAAGATGTAAACTGGAATCTGCCGATAAGGATACATTAAGGCTACATATCTACTTAGATACTTGCGTTGTAGAAGTATTTGCGGATGAAGGGCGCACGACAATGACCAATAACATATATCCGAATCCGGACAGTATAAACTTGAAACTTTATAGTCTCGGAGATAAGGTGGAACTCATTTCTCTTGATATATGGCAACTTCACTCGGTATGGTGAACAAACACACAAAATTGATAGGGGTATTTATTTATGGCTAGTAAAAATTATTACGACGTAACAGAGTGGCCTGTCGGAAATCCGTATGAGGATATTGGTGAGGTAATCAATAGCATTATAGCAGATATTAAAAGCAGGCAAACGGACACTGATGTGAATAAAGGCGGAAAACCGGGTGCGGTTATCTATATTCCACCGGGAGATTATCATCTTGGCAGTCAAGTAGTTATAGATATCAGTTATCTTAAAATTATGGGTTCTGGACACGGGTTTACATCTTCGAGTATTCGTTTTAATACTTCTGAGAATGAATGGGCGGATTTGCATGAATTGTGGCCGGGAGGAAGTCGCGTACTCGTAGATATTCCCCTAGGAGTAAATGACGAGGAGTATAAAGGAGCTGCATTTTATGTTGAACGAAGTGGAAATCCACGCATAAGTTCAGTAGAGTTTTCTAACTTTTGTATTGATGGTTTGCATTTTATTGAAGACGGTTCAGGAGAAACAAATCCGGAAAACACATACACTAACGGAAAAACGGGTATTTATGTTGCAAGTGCTTGCGACTCATTTCGGATTACAGGCATGGGGTTTGTGTATTTAGAGCATGGAATTACTATTTATCATGCAGATGCACTGACGATACATGATAATTTCATAGCTGAATGTGGCAACTGTATAGAACTACGAGGTTGGGGACAGGCATCAAAGATAACCGACAACTTGATAGGAGCCGGTTTTAAAGGATATTCAATTTACGCTCAAAATTTTGGTGGACTTTTGATTACAGCAAATAATGTTTTCCCACGAGGTGCGAGCAGTATCTATTTTGATGGTGTGACACGTTCCAGTATCACAAATAATAGACTTCATTCATTTTATCCAGGTATGGTGGTATTCAGGGAAAATTGTTCGGAAAACTTGGTTTCTTCAAATCACTTTTTACGTGACCATGAACCTTGGACCCCTTTTCTAGGAATAGACAATGGTTTAGATGATTTGTATGGTCTCCTCTATATCAGTGGCAATAATAATTCTGTGATTGCTAATCACTTTTCTGAAGGAATTAATACTCAGAACATCAAGCCGGTAGGTGCAACACCTGTAATCATACGTATTGTTTCGGGTAATGGAAATTACATTTCTAATAACCATGTTGTTGCCACGGAGGTTCATGCCAAGGTAAGTGATGCTTGTTTCTCTGCGCAGGTAGACGCTTTGTTGAATACCGAAGCGTCAGAGCCGCTTGCCGTAACAACAGTATTGGTAGAAAAAGAATCGCTTCATAATACGATTCTTGATTCGGGAAGTGATGCACAGGTTGTTATGGACAAGACTGTAAATGCATTCAGAGGCACTCCAACGCCAGGAGCATAAATCATATATTCAACTATTTTGGGTGCTTCCTAGCGATGGAAGTACCTTTTTTACCCCAAAACGATACATGTTTATGAATTTACTTTTTACGATAAAAGGAAGGATTAACTCCATCTATTTTTTTAAAGGCTTTACTAAAGGAATGAATATCCGGAAAACCGATACTTCCGGCAATGAGCATTAGCGGGTCATTGGTGAACTGAATCATTTCCTTCGCCTTTTCTATTCTTTGTAAAAGATGATATTGGATTGGGCTCATCCCGAATGATTGTTTAAATAAGGAAATCATATAGTATTTGCTAATTCCCGAAATTTTGGAAAGTTCATCTAAGGTTACCTTTCGGTCGATATTGTGTTTCAAGTAGATCCGCATCTGCTCCATTTCTCCCATATTGGTTACTAGATGTGGATTACAATTCCAATAGTTTTCACGTAAAAGTACATTTAATAATTGCAAAAACAGTCCTTTTATATTCATTTCATAAAAGGGTAACGTCATTTGGAATTCTTTTATGATTTCAAAGATCAATCTTTCGATAACCAAGGTATTCCTTAAACGGATATGACTGGGAAACTGAGGGATAATTTGGTCAAGATCGTCGTTTCGAAACCATTTCATCTCATCGGCAGTCATATCTTCAAGTTTTTTAAAAGAAACCTTTACGTCTGGACTATCCTCCTCATAGAACAAATCAAAATGCAAATGAGGTTGTCGTACTAATTCTGTTCCTAACTTTCTAATCGAGTGTCGTTGCTTTGGACGAAAAAGAAAGAGGTCCCCTGGTTCTCCGATAAAAACATCATTCTCGATGGTTACTTGTATTCTGCCTTCCTTAACGTAAAGTAACTCATAGTCAAATAAAACTCTCTCCTCTAAATACCAAGGGATTGGGACATAACTATCCATTGCTATCCGGACGTACGGCGATAATTGTTTAATGTTCATATCAGGTCTGTCCCTTCTGAATATTCTTCAAAGCAATATATGACAAATAATCCTTCCTGAATACAAATCCATAAATGTATTATAACATATATATGTAATGAGTGAAGCGCTTCCACTGATCCGTAATTAGTGATAAGAAAAGCAATGCCGTCATGAAAATACAGCAGGGTAGAGAAGAAATCAAATAAAAGAACACCCAATAGAAAATTTTCAACAGTTACGAGAAGATTTTCTATTATTATTAATTTTGATCGAAGGTATGATGAAGACACACACATACACAGAAAAAAACTCGAGCTATTATTTTATGAAAGGGGTTACAGAAATGGCGATTAGCGCCCGAAAGGTAAAAAGAAATGTTGCGCTTGGTTTAGCTAGTTTTATGTTATTTTCAAATGTATTTGCTTTTAGCGGACTATCAACATCCGCGAATGCTTTACAACATCCTGTCAATATTGAAAACCCCGATTTCGAAGCAGGCGATCTATCAGGATGGATGTCAACCGGGAGTGCTTTTAGTGATCTTCCCTCATCATTACCCAATTTTTGGGGAGATCATCCTTTTAAGCAGAACGGGGCTTATCACGCATGGGGATGGAATTCGGAAGCAGTAGATCCAAGCGATAGCAGCATAAACATCTCGGATTCCAGAACAGGAACGTTGAAATCGAGTACGTTCAGGCTTTCTGGAAATGGCGAGGTTAACTTCCTGGTTGGCGGAGGCAATGATATCGACAATGTATATGTTTCTCTCGTTCGCGCTTCTGATCATACAATCTTGTTTAAAAGCGCGGGGTTCGCATTGCCAGATCAATATGAAAGATATGTACGAGTGAATTGGCAAGCTCAGGCATACATAGGGGAAGATCTCTATATTGAAGTTGTGGACAATAGCACAAGTCAGCACATTAATGTGGACGATTTCCATGTATACAATGTAACGAATAGTATTGACAATCCAAGCTTCGAAACAGGAAGTTTGAGTGGTTGGAACGCCAAGGGGGATGCTTTTACAGTCTCAAATGCGTTAACCTATGGTGAGGTGCAAACCCCTTATTATCAAAAAGGAAAGTACTTTGTATCCGGCTTGACTGGTGATGCCGGAAGTACAGAAGCAAAGTCAGGCTCTCTACAGTCTGCCTCATTCAAGCTGGAAGGAACAGGCGAAGTAAACTTTCTTATCGGCGGAACGAATGATATGGATCATACTTATGTTGCTCTATTCAGAGAGTCCGACGATACAGAATTATATAGAGCAACCGGTTCATCACTAGGTGATGGTCCCGAATCCATGAGAAGAGTGATCTGGGATGCGTCCGCTCATCTTAGCGAAGTGGTCTACTTGAAAGCTGTTGATCTGGGTCAAGGACATATCAATGTTGATGATTTCCACGTATATAATACCATTCATAACATTGTTAACCCTGACTTCGAAACAGGCGACTTAACTGGATGGACGGTTGAATCCGGAGAAGTGCCAGGTCAAGTTTCGCCAACCGTAAAATATTGGCATGAAAATCCGATTAATAAGACAGGGCAGTTCCATTTCTGGGGCGATGACATGAAGCAAGGTTCAATCAAATCCAGTGTGTTTGTCCTTGGCGGAACCGGCGAAATTAATTTCATGATGGGTGGCGGAAATCTCGATACACAGTATGTTGCTTTAATACGTGCATCTGACAATACGGAACTGATGAGAGCAAATAATACACAATTTGCAGATTCTGAGGCGTATGCAAGAGTGATGTGGGATGCTTCGGCTTATCTAGGCGATCAAGTCTATTTAATGCTTGTGGACCAGATTGCAGCAGGCGGATGGCAGCACGTGAATCTTGATGATATCCATGTTTATAATCTGCCTCATGATATTGTGAACCCTGACTTTGAAACCGGGGACTTGGCGGGTTGGACTGTTGTCAGTGGCGAGGCGCCTGGTCGGGTTACTTCTGAAGTTAATTACTGGCATCCTGACCCGATTAATAAAGTAGGTGAATATCACTTCTGGGGTGATGATTGGAAGGAAGGCAGTATCCAATCAAGCACCTTTGTGCTAAGCGGGAATGGTGAAATTAATTTCATGCTAGGCGGAGGTAATTTCCCCAAAACGGAGTATGTTGCGCTTGTTCGCGCTTCTGACGGGAAAGAACTAATTAAATCCACACATACTGCTCATGCAGGTTCTGAAGGGTATGATCGAGTTGTGTGGGATGCTTCTGCATTTACAGGTGAGGAAGTGTATCTGAAAGCAGTGGATAGCGTGCCTGGCGGCGGATGGCAGCATATTAACCTTGACGATATTCACGCATTCAACAACGATCCAGCCGATATCTTGAATCCAAGCTTCGAAACAGGCACTTTAGAGGGCTGGCAAGCTGCAGGTGATGCTTTTACAGGAACTGTTTCCTCTGAGACAATGTCGGGTGAAGCCCCAATTAACAAGATAGGCAATTACTATATTCAAGGCTTAGCTGGCGCCGGTTCGGGTAATGCTAGTGCAAGAACAGGCTCTCTCCAATCGTCAGTCTTTAAACTTGGTGGCAACGGTGAAATTAACTTTATGTTAAGCGGTAATCATGATCCGAGTAATCTATACGTTGCGTTAGTAAATGCGGAAGACGATTCAATCCTATTTAGTGAGACACCGGCAAATGGTGAGTTAAACCCTGAATATCTTCGACGGATCGTTTGGGATGCCAAAGCCTACTTAGGGCAAAAGGTGTTTTTGAAGGTGATGGACAATAGCCTAATAGGACATTTGAATGTCGACGATTTCCATGTTCGCAATACAGGTTCTCCTTCTTACGTGATGAATAATGAAGATTTTGAAAAAGGAGATTTATCTGGATGGACAGTAGGTGGCGACGCTTTTTCAATTTCTGATCAATACACTGATTCTTCGGGAATTGCCTACGGGCAACAGCGTAATTATCATGTTGTTGGAAATAACGAAGCGACAGGCACTTTAACATCCAACACATTCAGACTGGCAGGAACAGGGACTGTTAATTTTAAAATCAGCGGAGATATAGACGTTGACCATCTTTATGTGTCATTAGTTCGAGCATCGGACAATAAAGAATTGTTTAGAGCAACAGCTCACAACTCTAACCGTTATCAAACTGTTACTTGGGACGCTTCGAAATTTATAAACGAAGAGCTTTATTTCTCCATTGTAGACAACGTGGCGACAGGTCATCTTAATGTCGATGATTTCAACTATTATGTGTCTCATGAAGTTATGAATAGCGATTTTGAAAGCGGAGACCTGCGTGGTTGGAAGGTCGTTGAGGGTAACGCTTTCGATGATACGCTTACCAAGCAGGATAAATTCTGGGGAACAAAGCCATTTATGCACAATGGACTGTATCATCTATGGGGGTTTCAAGGTGGTGGAGACGGTAGAAAGGGAATTATGGAATCCAGCCATTTCATCGCTTTAGGCGATAAGAATATCCCTACATCGGGAAGATTAACTTTCCTGATGGGAGGTGGTTCGGATATTGACAACTTATATGTTGCTCTTATAAGGGATCGAACAGGCGAGATTCTTAATAAGACGACAGGTAATAGTGATGAACAATATTCTGAGCATGTTTTTGATGCTACCCCTTATGCCGGGGAAGAACTATATTTCAGAGTTGTGGATCAAACAACTGCCGGATTTGGTCATCTCAACCTGGATCGCTTTGTGACGATGAATGCTGTTTCACAATTGGAAAACCCTGATTTTGAAACTGGTGATTTATCTGGGTGGACGCTGGAAGGTGAAGCATTCGCAGATTCTGTCTCAAATTTACCTGGGAATGGAAACTATGGAACGTATTATGTGAATGGGAATAAAGCAAGTAACCCTGCCTTGACAGGTACATTGTCATCCAAGGTATTCGAGTTGACGGGGACTGGAATTCTGAGCTTTTTGGTCGCTGGAGGCAAGGATGCTGATCAGCTACATGTAGCCCTAGTCAGAGCTTATGATCATATGGAATTGTTTAGAGCCACGGGATCGGACTCTGACCTATTTCAGGATGTTACATGGGATGCTTCAGCTTACCTAGGGGAAGAAGTATATGTTAAAGTCGTGGACAATAAGACCTCAGGCACTTTTGGTTATATCAGTGTAGATGATTTTCAACTAAGTATACCGCGTGAAAGCTATTCGGAACCATACAGGCCACAGTTCCATTATACACCTGAAAAAAATTGGATGAATGATCCCAACGGTATGGTCTATTATAATGGAGAATACCATCTGTTTTACCAGTATACGCCGTTTTCCACATCCCCTGCTTTCGATAAGATGCATTGGGGGCATGCGGTAAGTACAGATCTAACACATTGGAAAGAACTCCCACCAGCGATAGCGCCTGATGAACATGGTGCCATATTCTCAGGCGGCGCTGTAGTAGATGCGCATAACACATCTGGATTATTTAATGAAGAAGGCTCAGGTCTGGTAGCGTTTTATACGCAAAATGGATCACAGCAGGTGCAGAGTATCGCTTACAGTAAAGATAGTGGCAGAACCTGGACGAAATATACAGGAAATCCTGTCCTGTTGCCAGGAGCTGCCGCGGATTTAAGGGAACCTAACGGAACCGCGCCTGATTTCAGGGATCCTAAAGTATTCTGGCATGAGGCTACATCCAAATGGATTATGTTATTAGCTGTAGGTCATCACATCGAGTTTTATTCATCGCCCAACTTAAAAGAATGGACTTATGAAAACTCATTTGGAGCTGACGGACTTGGATCACATTATGGCATCTACGAGTGCCCTGATTTGATCGAATTGTCCGTCGATGGAGATCCAACCAAGAAGAAATGGGTTATGATCATTAGTACCGGTGATGGTAACGGAAACAGAAGAGATGTTGACCCTCAGCCTCCTGGTAAAGGATCGGGTATGATGTATTTTGTCGGTGCGTTCGATGGCAAAACCTTTACACCAGATGAACGGCCAACTCCTGATCAATCCAATTGGATTGACTATGGTTCCGATTTCTATGCAGCAGTAACATGGAGCAATATTCGAGATGAGCAAGGAAGACCCTTATGGCTCGGCTGGATGAATAACTGGAGATATGCGAGCAATACGCCTACAAGTACTTGGCGTGGTGGAATGAGCATTCCGCGTACGATCGAGCTTAAGACGACAACGGATGGAATCCGTCTGATTCAGGAGCCGATTCAGCAGCTAGAACAATTAAGAAAGCCGGTTCTAAATTGGACCAATTTCCAAGTTCAACAGGTTAATAATGTATTGCAAGCCGTATATGGAAGTACAATGGAAATTGTCGCGGAATTTGGTATTCAGGATGCATCGGAATTTGGATTCAGAATTCGTAAGTCCAATTCGCAAGAGACAGTGATCGGGTATGACACGTCAAGTCAAAAAGTATTTGTGGACCGTACGCATTCAGGAGGGCCTGACGTAAGTGATATTGTCCCTGTCCGACAAGAGGCTCCTCTGCCTCCGGAAAATAACAAAATTAAACTTCATATCTTCGTAGATGAGGATACCCTTGAAGTGTTTGCAAATGATGGAAGAAAAGTTTTCACAGATCAAATATTCCCTGATTCGAACAGTAAGGGCCTTGAGCTTTATGCAGAAAATGGGGAAGTGAACGTCAACTCTTTACGTATTTATCACCTTGACACAATTTGGGCAGATAGGGCGATCAAGAAGCTTCAAATGGATAAAAGAAGCTATACGATTGAAACGAATGGAACCTTCCCAACCGTTGTATCGGCTCTTGTTTTAAGTCCAATGAATCACACTGTAAGCCAAGCGGTATATGGCGGTGCCATTCAAGATGCAAGCAACTCTGTAACGGGAATCGTGTATGGGGGTTGGCAGGGTATGCCATTAACGGTGTATGGATATGGCGATCTGACAAGCAAACAAATTGTTACGGACCAAGCTGTCTTCAAAAGCTCTGATCCTTCTGTAGCCAGCGTGAATGATGCCGGCATCGTATATGGGAAGCGACTGGGTCAAACCTTGATTACAGCTGCGTATAAAGGACATGTGACAACAGCTTCTGTCACGGTCTTACAATCAAATGAAACTCCTTCAGAACCTACGCCAGTAATCCCAGGTGTGGACACAACGCCTAACAATCAGGGCCGACTTGTTGTTCCGACTAGTATAAGTAATAAAATTGCTGTGGGAAAAGTTTCGAAAGAGACGTTGAATAAAGCGTTGGATGCAGCTGGGATTGACGCTAAAGGCACCAAAAAGATAACAATCGAATTGGATAAAGCGGATGATGTTAACGGATACAGTATCGAGATACCATCTACGTTTATATCTAGTGACCATGCTAATCGACAATTTGAAATTCGTAGTCCAATAGGTACCATGACTTTATCGAGTCAGATGTTTACCAAAGCCGCATTCAATGAAAATGACAACATTGTATTAAGTATGACCCTTGCGGATCGTAATGCAGCTGGTGGCGGTAAACAATCTGAAATCGGAGCAAGGCCGGTTCTTGAATTAATCGCCACTTTGAATGGTAACGTACTTCCATGGCGTAATGCGGATGCTCCTGTACAGGTAGCTATCCATTACACGCCTTTAGCAGAAGAAATGAATCATACAGATCATTTAGTTGTCTGGTATCTGGATCCATCCGGCAGCATCGCACCTGTTCCTAATGCCAAATATAATAAAGCAACGGGTGAAATGAACTTTAAAACAATCCATTTCAGCCAATATGCGATAGCTTACGTGAATAAGTCCTTTGATGATCTTAACGATTACGCTTGGGCTAAAAACCAGATCGAATTCCTTGCATCTAGAAGCATCATTAAAGGCACAACAGAGACAGCCTTTGCTCCGCAAAAGGATATTACAAGGGCAGACTTTGTTCTACTGCTAGTACGCGCACTTGAATTAACGGCTCAAGCGGATTCCAACTTTGATGATGTTAAATCGGATGATTATTACTATGAAGCGGTCAGCATCGCCAAAAGGCTGGGTATTACCAATGGCATAGATGGAAGTTTTTTTAATCCGAACGCTTCGATTACAAGGCAAGATATGATGGTTATGCTGAGTAGAGCGATGGATGCAGCGAAACGCGAAACAGCCATAGGTACAAAATCAGATTTGAGTATTTTCCAGGATCGTAATGATATTTCGTCATATGCCATAGAAAGTGTTTCTTCTCTTGTGAAATCCCATATTATTGATGGTAACAATGGGAAGATTCTTCCACTCGATCATACGACGAGGGCTGAGACGGCAGTAGTGCTTTACCGATTATTGTTACAGGAATAAGCGTAGCTACAACCATCAATGTTTGGCTGCCTCTCGCAGAGTAGAAGTAATAAGAAATAGCCCTAGCCTGTCATAACAGGCCAGGGCTATTTTTAGTTTTTTCGTTTTGGTGAATTATGCGGAAGGGAGAGAAACATCATGCTAGGTCTTTTTTACCACATAAGAAAGTATAAGTTTTCGGTACCTGAAAACCGCTTTCTTATTGGCGATAAAACCTACCTCTCTTGGGGGCCCCACAAAGTAATCGGACTTTGCTTCGAAGGTTAGCATCACTTTGTGGGGGAGAATAGCGGTCGCTCATCTTTGAATGGCCTCGATAGAGGTTTTCTCATATTTGAATGAAGATAGTAGAAAATATTCAACAGTTGAGAGAAGATTTTCTATTATTTTTTGTATTTATCACAGGTATGATGAAGACACAGAAAACATACATCCACTCTTTTAGGGAGGTGAGGTTTCTTGTAGGTAATTGATTAGTATCAATCATGCATGACTTCATTTGGGGGATTTATTTGTATCAAAAAAGGAGGGAGTAAAGAACATGCTAAAGAGATTTACAATTGGCTATTTGTGTCGCTAAACGTGATAGTCAATTGGACTCTAAAACATGTTCATAGAAAAACATTTACACTTTAATTAAGACCTATCTTCTTAATGTCCGCCAAACTTTTTTTTGAAAAATTATAATAATTCGGAGGAATTTGAAAATGAAAAACATGAAGATTTTCTTGTTGCTATTTGTTGTATTTGCACTTTCGGCTTGTGGTAAAGCAGTAGAAACAAAACCCGCAGCAGCAACTGGGGCGCCAGCGGAAACAGCTAAAGCTGCGAAAGCAGCAGATCCGACACCCGGGAAAAAAGTAGTTATCGGTTTGACTGTACAAAACTTAAGCAATCCTTTCTTCGTGGCGATGTCCAAAGGTGCAGCAGAAGCTGCCAAGAAACACGGTGGTGAAGTAATCGCCGTTAGCGCAGAAGATAATTTGGCTACACAAACGGCCCAAATCGAAGATTTTATTACCAAAAAAGTGAGTATGATTATTCTAAGCTCTGTAGATACCAAAGGTATTGCAGCAGCGGTGGGTCAAGCTAAAGCAGCAGGTATCCCAATCATTTCTGTCGATACAATTTCTGAGGGCGGTGTTAATGCGAGTGTAACATCCGATAACGTTCAAGCAGGACGTATAGCGGGTGAATACTTGGTCAAACGGTTGAATGGAAAAGGAAATATTGCCGTATTAGATGGACCGCCGGTGTCCGCTGTAACAGACCGTATTGCAGGATTTAATGAAGCTCTCAAAGCAGCTCCTGGAATTAAAATAGTTGCTAATCAAAATGGTAACGGTAATCGTGAAACATCGCTTGCTAAGATGGAGACCATCTTACAAGCAAACGGCAAAGGATCAATCGACGCTGTATTTGCTATTAATGATCCAACAGGTATTGGGGCTAAAATTGCTGCAGAGCAAGCTGGTCGCGACAAGGAAATGTTTATCGTTGGTGTAGATGGATCTCCGGATGCAGTGACGACACTTAAAGAAAACAAAAGCTATGTTGGAAGCTCAGCACAAAATCCATTCAATATGATTACAATTGCAGTTGAAACGGCATTTAAAGTTCTTGCTGGTGAAAAAGTGGAACCATTAATTAAACTTCCAACTGATTTCATTACGACAGAAAACGTTAAAGACTATAAAGGCTGGTAGTATTATTCTTGCGATGTGGTTACTCTCTACCTGAGTGCCACATCGTATTCATTCTATTTTCATTAAATGATATTAATTATTAAATTGGTTGGAGTGAGAATATGGAAGCTGTGCAATCGGAAATTTGGAAGAATAATTCCTCTGAATCGTCGTCACAAGTGTTAAGCATGCGAGCGATCTCCAAGTCTTTCTCAGGGGTTACCGTATTAAAAAACATAAATATCGATCTGCATAAAGGTGAAGTACATGCATTAATGGGAGAAAACGGTGCCGGTAAATCGACGCTTATGAAGATTATGGCAGGGATTCACCGTCCAGATAAAGGCGAAATATTGTATCGAGGGAACTTGATCACATGGTCTAATGCCATGGAAGCGCGCGAGAAAGGCATCAGTGTCATTCATCAAGAGTTGAATCTTTCGCCGAATATAACCATAGGTGAAAATGTATTAATGGGAACCAAATTCCCGAAAAATAAGTTCGGTATGGTGGACTGGAAGAAAGTTCACGAACGAGCCCATTCGTTATTAAAATTAATCGGATCTGATTTAGATCCTAGATCGTATGTCTCAAGCTTAAGTGTTGCTCAACAACAAATGGTGGAAATCGCTAGAGCCTTATCAATAGAAGCAGAAGTTCTGGTGATGGATGAACCAACAGCTTCATTAACCCACAAAGAAATAGATAAGCTGTTTATTATTATTAATGAGTTAAAGCAAAAAGGTGTTGCAATTGTTTATATTTCACATCGTATGGATGAAATTTTTAAAATTTCTGACCGCTGTACCATTTTGCGTGATGGAGAATGGATTACAACAATTCCTATCGCCGAAACCAATCCGGATCATTTGGTTAAGACAATGGTTGGTCGTGAATTAAACGATTTATTTCAAAAACCGCCTTCACATACGACCTGGATTAAAGATAAAACACCGGTTCTAGAGGTAAAAGGTTTATCTGATAACAAAAATGTAAAGAATATTTCGCTCGAGGTGCATTCTGGAGAAATTGTTGGCATTTCGGGATTGGTAGGGGCAGGAAGAACCGAATTAGTCAGAGCGATCTTTGGTTTATCGGAAATATCATCAGGTGAAATTCTGATTAACGGTCAACCGGTGAAAATCTCTTCTCCAGAAGATGCTATACGATATGGTATTGCTCATGTTCCAGAAAGTCGCAAGGAACAAGGGTTATTCTTGAATATGTCTGTCAAAGAAAATATTATGATGGCTGAAATGTATAAATATCGAAAAGCAGCTCTCTTAGATTGGTCGCAAATAAGCAATGAAGCTGATGAGTTTATTAGAGAATTAGGCATTAAAACGGCAAACAAAGAACAAAAGGTGGTCAGTTTAAGCGGAGGAAATCAGCAAAAAGCACTACTTGCACGTTGGTTATCCATACAGCCTAAAGTGCTTTTGTTAGATGAACCGACAAGAGGTGTTGACATTGGCGCTAAAACTGAAATTCATAAAGTTATTTGTAAATTAGCCAAAAACGGTCTTGCTGTGTTGGTCATTTCCTCTGAACTGCCAGAAATCTTAGCACTGAGTGATCGTATACTTGTTATGCATGAGGGGAAATTACGTGCAAACCTCGGGCGCGAAGAAGCTACACAAGAAAAGATTATGTACTATGCAACGGGGGAGATCAAATGAGCACTGGAATGGAAGTAGTCGTAAATAAAAAACATAATGTTGGGTTATCCTTGAGAAAAATTTGGAATCAATTAGGCATGTTAATTGTATTAGTTGCTATTTGTATCGTACTTGCTATTTTTGCTCCTAATTTCACAGATATGGGGAATATTCTCAATATATTAAAACAATCATCCGTTAATGGAATTCTTGCTGCAGGTATGACATTAGTTATCCTGACTGGTGGGATTGACTTATCTGTGGGATCTACGATTGCACTTTCGGGCGTTATTTCCGTCCTGCTTTCTAAACAAGGAGTTAATCCTTTTATAGCCATGTTCGCTGGGATTGCGGTGGGATATGCTGCAGGGTGGATCAATGGGTTTCTGACTGCAAGAACCAAATTACCTTCCTTTATTGTTACATTAGGGAGTATGACTTATATTAGAGGCGCTGCTTTTGTAATAAGCGGAGGATTACCTACGATACTGGCTTCGGAACCATTTAAATTTATTGGATCAGGGAAGATATTATCGGTCCCAACTCCCATCTACATCATGCTTACTGTATATATTGTTATGTTTATCGTACTTAAATACACGATGTTTGGCAGACATATTTATGCGATTGGCGGTAATGAAGAGGCAGCAAGATTAACAGGCATTAAGGTTGAAAAGACATTGATAAATGTGTACGCCATTAGTGGTTTATGTGCAGGATTAGCTGGTGTAGTTCTTGCAGGGCGTTTAATTTCCGGTCAGCCAAATGCTGGAAGCATGGCCGAGCTAGATGCTATTGCTGCTGTTGTTCTCGGAGGCACGAGCCTAGCAGGGGGAATTGGCCGCATTCAGATGACTATTATTGGTGTGTTAATCTTAGGTGTAATTAGAAATGGGTTGACACTCTTAAATGTTAGCTTCTTTTGGCAAACCGTTATTACAGGTGTTGTTATCGTACTTGCGGTGCTTTTGGATCGTCTCCGCAGCGATAAGTAAGAGGAAGGGCTGTTAATATGGTGAAATTACATTTCAAGAGCATACGTACTCGCACATTAGTGACGATTCTACCATGGTTAATTTTATCTATGTTTGTGTTGTTTGCGTTAAGTTATAGTTATTCTAAACAAATTATTAATGCGGAAATCCAAGAAAAAATGGAATATCAATTAAACGCAACGATCAACAATATGCAAACGATATTAACAGCTCACAGTAAAATACCTGAAAGCTTAGCGCGCACGATTGAACCTGTAGGGGATAAGATTGATAAAGGAAAATATTTTCAAATTATCCAAGGTTTGTTGTCGACAAACCCGGACACCTTTGGAGTTGGGATCTGGTATGAGCCCTATCAATATAAAAACTATTTGCAATATTACAGTTCCTATGCTTACCGGGATAACGGTCGCATCTTATTTTCTAATGATTACGATACGAAAGAATATAACTATCCTGAAAAAGATTGGTATTTACTTGGCAAAAACACAAAAGAAACCAAGGTATGGACGGATCCATTTTTTGATAAAACTGCGGGTGCTATGATTTTAACAACGGCGGTTCCCTTTTATACTAACAATAAATTTCAAGGGGTAGTTACTGCCAATATCAATTTGACTAGCTTGCAGCAGAAGATTTCAGACATTCAAGTTGGAAAAAGTGGATGGGCATTTTTGTTGGATCGAAATGGGAACTTTATTGCTAATCATGATAACCAGAACTCAACCAATCATCAAATCATGGATGACTCTAATGCCAGTTTGGCACAAATTGGCCAACATATACTGTCGAATAACAAAGGGAATGCCACTTTTAGCGACGATAGAGGATCCAATACCGTGTATTTTCAGACGGTTCCGGATACATCTTGGAAACTTGCAATCGTCATATCACAGGGGGAGCTTTATCAGAAATTAAACGATTATTTTATCCTCTCACTGATGATTATAATTGTGTTAATATGTTTTGTTATCATGGTGATTTATTTCTACAGTTTATACATTACTAATAACATTAAGAGGGTAAATATTTTTTCTCAATCGATGTCAAACGGTGATTTAACCCAGACTATACCTGTGAGAACGGTCGATGAATTCGGACAAATGGGCACGAATCTAAATTCAATGGCAAGTAACATGAAGTCCATTTTATTTCAAGTATCTGCAAGTGCGAAAAGCGTATCTGAAACTTCTGTTCTTTTATCTGGAAATGCAGAACAATCCGCGAAAGCAACAGAAGAAATTGCACAATCGATTCAAGAAGTAGCGAGTGGTACGCATACACAACTTTCATTAACGGATGAAGCTGTTGAAGAAACAACAGACATGTTTGTGAATATCAATAAAATTACGCAACAAATTGAACTTGCAAGCCAATCAGCAAAGGATGCGCTGCAAACGGCCATTGAAGGGAAAGCGGATATTGTGGAAGCAATAAATCAAATCAATTTGATTTCACGAAACTCTCTCGATTCGGTTGGAATAGTCCGACAGTTAGAAGATAAGTCCAGAAAGATCAATCATATTATGACCCTACTATCCACTATCGCCAAGCAAACGAAAATGCTTGCTTTAAATGCAGGTATTATTGCCTCCGAAGCTGGATCAAATGGAAAAACATTTTCGGTGATTTCTCGTGAAATTCGCCTTCTTGCTGAAAATTCTAGTAAATCAAATAGTGAGATCGAAACATTAATAACAGAGATCCAGGAGGATATCTCGCAAGTAGTGAAAGCGATGGAAAATGGAGATTCATCAATTCAAGAAGGGAAGCTGCTTACGAAAAAGGCTGGAGATTCCTTCTCTACGATTCTTAACTTAGTCGATGGTGTATCTGGGCAAACGGGCGAAATGACCAATGAAATTATAATGATTCAAATGAATATGCAGAAAATGGTTAAAAACATGGAGGTAGTTTCTAATCTCTACGGAAGTTCAGCAAATTCAACCAATCACATCTCGGCAACGACACAGGAACAGACAGCGGCAATCCAAGAAGTTGCTTCCTATTCCAACGAATTAGCCCATATGGCTAAGGTCTTACAACAATCTGTGGCTTCATTTATACTCAAGTAATTCGTAGTTGGATTTTTCTTCAAAAATACTTAGAACACAATTTTATACAATTAAACAAATATATACAAAAAGAAGCGGACATCTGATGATACTCAGTTGTCTGCTTCTTTTTTGAAAGGGTAGTAATCTATCCTTAAAAAAACCTTTACAAAAACAAAGAGGAAACGTGGCCTTGATGGCGAAAGATATTTATCAGTAATTAATAAATCAAATAGTTTTATAAATTAATTACTAAGATGGAGCTGTTTCCTGTACTTCGAAATCATTGTGAAAATTGAAAACAAGGAGATGACTAACAAGTGAAAAAGAAACTGTTAACCCGCTGCTTCAACTGCCTGATGGCCGTGCAGCTTGTCGCCGGCTCTCTGCTGACGTTAAGTAGCCCTGCAGCTGCAGAAAGCGCAGCCGCCATCGAAGCGGCAGCTGGAATCCCCCGCATGCTCATTACTGAAATGGTCCCTGACTCCGGTGGAGACGATGCACTGGGAGAGGATCCCTACGAGTACCTAGAGGTTTATAACAACAGCGACCAGCCGATCGACTTCAAGGACTATTCTATCTTATACAGGTACCCGGGGGAGCCCGGCCAGGATTTATTCTGGCGGCCTTATACCGATAAACAGATTATCATCCAGCCTAAGCAGGTCATGGTTTTCTGGGCGGTTACGGCGTCAGGGGAGCCCAAGACGGTGGCTGACTTTAATCAGCATTTTCAAACCTCGCTCGTCGAAAATAAAGACATTGTCCGCATTCCCGGAGGTATTAATAATCTGAGGGAAAGAACCCTCGTGGTGGCTACCAATACAGGAACCGACATCGTGCGAGCGAGCTTTAATCCAGGAGTGATCGATACAGCTGCGGATCTGAGTATCGAGTACGGCGTTCCAGACGCCGGCAGTCTCGATATGAAGAAGCTCAGCTCCAAGACGTTGCCGGCTTCCCCGGGAACCTTCAACCCGGATAACGTGTCGGCGGAGCCTGTCCTCACTGTGAACGATCCTGTCGCACCGATGGTAAAAGATCTTACGGATCCCTCCGGCATTGACCTGATCAAACCGATTGAGCTGATGGCTGAAGCGGCGGATGACCGTCTGCTTGCTTCCGTTAATCTATACTATAAAACCAACAAGACGACGAATTATAAAATGGTAACCTTGCCGCGTGGCGCCGACGGACGCTTCCGCTACTCGTTGGAGATGATGGAATGGTTCGGGAGCCCGACGCTCGACTACTATTTCCAAGCATCCGATACCTTCAACAAAACGTCAACGGCTCCGAAAACAATCAGCCTTGCCGGGAATGAGAAAAGCCCTGCGCTGAACGTTCTTGATGGCGATGTTCTGTCTGGTGAGCGAGTTCTGATCGGTTCGTCTACCGCCGCAGAATCCATGTCGCTGTCGATCGACGGTCAGCCGGTCAGTCCAACGGAACGAGCCCTGGAGAAAACGGCTTATTTTGTATTTGAAGCGGACGACATAAATGTAGGGCAGAACGTGACCACCATGGGCAGCGAGACGCTGTACTTGATTCCGTTCCAAACCAATGATTACAAAACCATGGTAGTGCCGGTACGGCCCGATTTGTTCAAGTACGGTCAGGCGAATCCGATTGCCCTGCGCGCGGGTTCATCAACCCGGCCTTATTATGAGAACCAGCCGGAGCCCGGCCTGGATGATTTCAATATCCGCAATGTCCGGCTTGTTTTGGCGGACGGTACGGTCATCCGCGACCCGAAATATGCGAATCCGGCAACCATACTGGACATGGGAGATAACGGACGTTTCCTTCCGGTAGTGTACTTCAACTTCACGATTCCCGAGCGCTATTGGGACGGCATTTCCTACCGATGGAACACTGCAGCAGCTGCTGACGGACTTCATCGGGTCGAGGTGTCGCTGCCTGACGGCAGCAAGGACACAGCGAGCGTGGTGGTAGACAATCAAGGGCCTGTTATAACGGCGAATATTATAGAAGGCAGTAGTTACAAAGGGGCTTTTGAGATACAAGCTTCCGCATCCGATGCGGCTTCCTTCGTCAAATCCTTCGAGGTGAATCTGGATGGCAAGCTAGTTGAGGTTCCGTATTCCACCTCTTCTGCAGCTCTCACTCCGGGGGAGCATAATCTTGTGCTTAAGGCTGTAGATGCAGGGGGCAAATCGACGGAGAAAACGATCAAGTTCTCAACTCCTGCAGAGCTTCCGGATAAGCCACTCCTGGCGGCGCCGGCGGACAAAGTACAGGATACGGACACGAACGTGAGCCTGCAGGTATCGGTTTCCGATCCGACAGGCGACCCGTTAAACGTGAAGTTCTTTAAAGGGCAAAAGATCACCGCCGCGGATGCGGGAGTGACCGCTTATAAACATGCGGCTGATGTGGAACCCCCTCTGACATTGACAAGTCCTGGAGAAACGCAGCTGACTACCGAAGAACAATCAGCCGCTGGAACTTCCGATGACCTTTACGTCACTAGCGACTCTACTGAACAGTTTCCTTATCAGCGCTTTGATGTGGAAGCAGGGGCGGAAACCGGCGCCGGCGACCTTCTCGAGCTAAGTTGGGAAGGGCATTCGCTCAAGGGCCGTAAAGTAGGTTTGTACGCATGGAATTATACTGGGGCAAAATGGGATTCTCTGGCGTCCACGGTGGCTGATTCCGAGGAAGACTTTACTCTCTCAGCGGCGGTGGACGGCGGCAATTATGCAAGAAACGGAAAAGTCCAAGTCCTGATTCAGGATGAGATTCCGCGCCGTGAGCAGTACGATTTTACTATTGCCTCTATACCGGACACCCAGATCTATGCGGAAATTCAGCCGGAGTATTTTGAGTCCCAAGTCAATTTCTTGCGCGATGCCAAAGAATCGATGAATATTCAATATGTGATGCAAGTGGGGGACATTGTAAACTCCGCAGGCATCAAAGGACAGTGGGAACGTGCGGATAAGTTTATGAAGGTGGTGGAAGACGCCCAAATTCCATGGGGTTTAGTCGCGGGCAACCATGATGTGTTCGACGGAGGAGCGACATCAGTGCCGGATTACTCGGAATTCTCGAAGTATTTCGGAGAGAACCGCTTTAAGGATAGGCCTTACTACGGAGAGTCATACAAAGATAACAAAGGTCACTATGACCTGATATCGGCTAGCGGCAACGATTTTATTTTCGTCTACATGGGCTGGGGCATGAACGATGAGGATATGGACTGGATGAACAGTGTTCTGAAGCAGTATCCGGATCGTAAAGCGGTCATTGTGGTTCATAATTATTTGCAAAATAACGCAACGAGATCCGCAACGGGTAACGAGATTTACCAGAAAGTAGTAGTTGCGAATCCTAACGTATGGATGGTTATGAGCGGTCATTTCACTGGAAGTGCGCTGCGTACCGACCAGCTTGACGATAACAAGGACGGACAGCCGGACCGCAAAGTGTACCAGATTCTTAACGATTATCAGGGCATTCCGAACGGCGGAAATGGATATTTGAAGCTTCTGCATTTTGATACAGAGACGGATACCGTCTATGTTAATACGTATTCGCCGTATTTGGACGATTACAATTATTACGATCCAAGCAAGGACGAGTTTAAGCTTTCGGTGGATCTGAAGCCGATGGTGAAAAGAGTGGCGACCGACGCGATGACGGTAAAAGTGTACGCTAATGATGCGATTGGATCGGCGCAGGCGGCCAGCGGTTCCACAGCCATGGTCAACTGGAACGGCCTGAAAGGAAGCACGAATTATGAATGGTACGCACTGGCGGAGGACAGCTTCGGCGGACGGACGTACTCGGATATTTGGTCCTTCCTTACTCGTCTAACCGTTGCAGCGCCGCAAGGCTTGAAGGTGGCAAACGTGACCGCGGGTTCGGCGCAGCTGAGCTGGTCCCCGATAACCGCATCCGACGGAAGTAGCGTGACCTACCAGGTGTATGGCAGTCATGGGGCCGTCACTACGGTGACCGGCGCGGTGTACAATTTGACGGGACTGGAGCCGGATAAGGCGTATGCGTTCCAGGTCAAGGCCGTACACTCGTCGGGAGCGGTATCTGTGCTCAGCGAGCCGGTAAGTTTTAAAACATCGATCGACCTGCCTGCGCTGCAGAATGGTCTGCAGCGCTTTATTGCCTCCGGCAAGGTCACCCATCCGCTGGCCAAGCAGCTGGAGAATGCGCTGAGCCAGGCGGAGAGCCATGTGCAGAAGGGACAGCAGGATCAGGCAGCCAAGAAGATCGAGGACTTTATTAAGCACCTCAATAATAAAGCACTTCAAGAATTGGCGTCAGCGGACGCCCGACAATGGCTGAATGATAAAGCTGAGGCCCTGTTTCGCATCTGGGGCAGATAACCTGGCTGCAAGGCGATAATAAACGAAAAGCCCCTGGAAGATTTCTCATCTCTTCCAGGGGCTTTTCGTTGCTTTCCTATGCCCAGCCCGACGGTTTACAGCGACAAGCTGTCGAGCGGGATTCTGAACACGCTCTGCAGGACAAGCCCGACGGCCAGCACAGTCTCGTCCTCCACGTTGGTGAGATGTAGGAACTCTACATTCCGGCACGTTTCCGGCACTTGGGCCATCACTCGCGCTTTGAGTTCGTCAACGAACGAGTCCCCCCATACCGGCAGCATAAACCCGGTGAGTAGAACCCGGTCCGGATTGAGCAGGGTGACGATATTGGCAACGGCGTAAACGATTGCCGTTCTCACCACCTCGCTCAGCTGAACGGTTTCGGGGTCTCCGGAGCGGACAGCTTCGTTGAACTGCTCCCAACTCCGACCGAGCGTCCGCAGCAAGCCCCTGGAGGAAGCCAATGTGGTTAGGCACCCTCTGCCGCCACAGTAGCACTCATAATCGTAGGGCGGCATAAACGCCTTATAGTGGCCAACCTCGCCTGCTACGAAGGAGGAGCCGGTGACCAGCAGCTTCTCTACGACGATGGCGCCCCCGATACCCCTGGCTAATTTAAGTGTCACATTGTTTTTGGAAGAGATCAGACTTCCGCCCATGTTTTCGTTGAGCGCAAGCAGATTGGTGTCATTCTCCAGAAAGACGGGCAGCCCGTACTCGTCCTCGAGCAGCTTCGCCAGCGGTATCCGCTTCCAGCCGAGCCCCGGCGAGCGAAGTAGAATGCCTTCGGAGGAGTCAACGAGTCCATGGACGCTGAAGCCGATTCCCTTCAGGCAGGTAGGGTCAGGGGTCCGGCTAATGAGCTTGCCGATTACGCTGCGGATCACCCGGAGCAAGTCCTCTTCGGACTCGTAGTGATCTGCCTTCACTTCGGCTTCCGCCAAGCGGGCGTGCTGAAAATTATATACCGCTCCTCGTGCCGAAGTGCCCGACAATTCAATGCCGATCGCACAGAAGCGGGAACCGTTAAGCAGCAGGGGAACACGCTTACGGCCGCTGCCGCTCTCAAGGGATTGCGGTTCGCCTTCGACAATCAATTGATCCTCGAGAAGCCGGTTTACGATGTTGGTGACGGTTTGCTGACTAAGTCCGGTTTTTCTGGCTAGCTCTACACGGGAGATCGGACATTCGGAATAGATCAGATGCAGCACCTTCTGCTGATTAATGGATTTAAGCAGCGTGTGGCTTGCATGTTTCAATGTGGGCATAAGTCGACCTCTTCCTTAAAATGTACACGTTTATTCTCTTGGTACAAATTAGTTTACCACGCAGTTATTCCCGAGGGAAGGTAGGAGATTTTGTCGAAAGATTTCTATTGAATCTTAAAGAAAAAACAGATAGGATAATATTAATAAATTAAATTGATTTATTAATTCAGTGTAAAATGTAAACGCGATCATAATACGTGAAACCGCTAGTTTTAACATATCCCTTATAAAACAATAATAATCGCCAAACAATTACACTGTATTCTTAATATTAATAAATCAATTTTATTTACTAATTTGAGGGGGATCAAGTATGAGAAAGAATTTTGCAAAGCTGACGGCTCTAAGTCTGACGGTTGCCATGTCCGGTTCCTTGCTGGCGGCATGCAGCAGCGGTAACACACAGCAAAATCAGGTAGCCCAGACCCAACCGAGCGCATCAGCGGAGGTTTACGAAAACGGTTTGTCGAAGAACGAGAAAGTAACTCTGAAGGTCGGATTTTTCATGGGTGGTTACGGGCGCGAATGGTTCGACTATGCTATCAAATCATTCACAACTAAATACCCGAACGTTTCATTCGATATAACGGCATCGGCAGATATGAAAAACACTATTCAAACAAAGATTGCAGCAGGCAACGATAACGATATGTTCGACATCTTTAACACAGCACCGACGTCAGGAATTGTTCCACTGGCTGAAGCCGGAAAACTTGAACCCTTGGATGATTTATTCAATAAGAAGCTTCCAGACGTACCTGATAAAACGGTTAAGGACATGATCTTGCCGGGAATGTTTGAATCGTTCACCAGAGTCAACGGTAAAGTATACGAGTTCACTACAGCCAGTTCGTTCGGTGGATTGTTCTACAATAAGACTCTGTTCGAGAAGAACGGTTGGAACCAAACTCCACGAACATGGGCTGAATTTAACGACCTTCTCGCAAATATCAAGAAAACCGGAGTCACTCCAATTACATTCCCGGGTATTCATCCAAACTATCACGACTGGGCCTTCGGAGATGCCAAAGTATTTGAATTGGCAGATATGAAAGGCGGCGCGGATAAGTACATTGAAAATTTCAAAACTTATACGGGGCCACAATACACATCACCTGAAAGTATAGAACATTGGAACCGTCTTTATGAAATGGGCAAGAAGGGATATTTCCCAGAAGGTTTACCTGCTTTAACGCATACCCAGTCCCAGATGCAGGTGATTCAAGGACAAGCTGCGATGGTATCGACAGGAAGCCACGTAGAGAATGAAATGAAGAAGTCGACACCTGAAGACTTCAAATGGGGCTATATGGCGGTTCCGTTCGTCGAAAACAAAACCCAAAAAATTTGGATTAAAAGCGGCATTACAAACTTCAACTATATGTGGGCAGGCAAACCGGAATTAAACAAGAAATGGTCCAAGGAGTTTATAGTCTGGTTGATGACGCTAGAAAACCAACAATTCGCGGCTGAAAAATCAGGGGCTCTCCCGATGCGTAAAGATTTAATCGACAATTCCGCAAATGTTGCAAAACTTTCGAGTTCAGCTCAAGCAATTTTGAAGTACATTAAGGAAACAGAGGCACGGACATATAAAGCGCACAGAACCGTCAGCATCTCGGATCCGAACATGGTCAAAGCGACAAAGGTTAGAGACGAAGCGATTACGAAAATCGTTTTGGGCAAGCAGGATCCGAAACCAATGCTTGAAGAAGCGGAGGCCCTACTCCAGCAAGCTGTTAAAGCCCAGAAGAAATAAACAGAACGAGCGGGGAGGAATTCCTCTCCGCTTTCATTTCATAATAGGAGTTGACTTCCCTTGTCCGACTCGGTATTGAAAGCCCAGCAAACTCCACCTCGAAAAATGGGGATGGATAAAGCGAAAACACAAAAATGGATATTTTTAACCTTAGCCATCACCCCGCCCTTCGGCGGATATTTACTGTTTACGCTATTTCCGAATATATTATCGATCTACTATGCCTTCTTAGATTGGGATGGACTCACAGACCCCAAGTTTATCGGGCTCAAGAACTTTGCTGCTGCTCTTCAGGATGAGTATGTCTGGCGTGCACTCGGCCATAACTTGATATTTATGATAACGGTTCCGGCATTGGTTGTACTCATTTCTTTGCTTTTAGCCTATTTGGTTACGAACAAATCATATTTCGAGAACAAATTCCTTAAAGTGCTGTTTTTCTTTCCGAATGTTCTGTCGATCGTTGTGGTCGCTCTTTTGTGGGCATTCATCTACGATGGGACTTACGGCTTGCTGAATGGAGCACTCCAGCTTATCGGAATTGACATGAAGAACTTTTACTGGCTGGGCAGCGAAAGCACGGCGATCTGGGCACTCATCCCGCCATGGGTGTGGGGAGGCGTAGGCTTGTACGTAATTATTTTCGTCAATGCTATGACGGCTATTCCCAAATCACTATATGAATCGGCCATTCTGGAAGGCGCCGGCCATATGACACGCTTGTTTCAGATCACTATTCCACTGATTATGTCGGTCGTGCGCGTAAGTGTGCTATTTCTCATTATAAGTACACTGAAAACCTTTGAACTGATATTAATCATGACAAATGGTGGCCCGTCCGGGTCGACGGATGTGATTGGCCTATATATGTTTAACCTGGCATTTGGAAACGAGTACATTAACTACGGTTACGCATCAGCGGTCGGAATGATCTTGTTCGTCATCCTGGTTACGGCCAAGCTGCTTATGGACAAATTTTTGCCGAACCGGGGAGTCGAGTTCTAATTATTACTTGTTCAAACGTAGGGAGTGGATTTTGGTTGAAAGAAAAAAGGACACTTATGGACGTGATTTGGCGTCTGGTTTTGTATAGTTGGTCATTAACGATACTTTTCCCGCTGGCATGGGTTTTTTATGAATCCTTGAAGACCAACCCGGAATTTTTCAAGGATATATGGGCCCTTCCCAAACAAGCGCAATGGTCGAATTATGTCACTGCCTGGACCGAATATGGCTTCGGCCAATCCTTGTTAAATACACTTTATTATGTGGGCGGAAGCCTTGTAGTAAGTCTCTTTTTTACTACACTTAATGCCTATGCGCTGACAAGGATGGAATTCAAGGGAAGGAGCCTCATTTGGGGCGTGATCATGCTTTCGTTATTCCTTCCCGGCATTAATGCCCTGGTTCCTCAATACGTAATCATGCGGGAATTGCATTTAACGAACAGTCTGACGGGTTTGATTTTGTTGTCCGCCTTAGGGGAAAGTGTATTCTACTTGATGCTTCTGGGAGGCTTTATGAAGTCGCTGCCCAAGGATATGGAGGAGAGTGCGCATATGGACGGCGCTTCGATCTTTCAAGTTTTTTGGCGGGTCATAGTACCCCTTTCTACACCCGGGATTGTTACCGTAGCCATCTTCAAATTCCTCGGATATTATAACAACTTTATGGGCCCGTTCATCTACTTGAGCGATCCGGAAAAATATACGATTGCGGTGCAAATGTATCAAGCTAACAAAATGATGGAGTATACTACGGACTGGGTTACCTTGTTTGCGGGTGTAACGATTGCGATGGTCCCTTCCATCATTGTGTTTATATTCTTCCAGAAGCTGATCATGCAGGGTGCAACATTAGGTGCGGTTAAGGGCTAGGTAGAGAGTAAAGTGATAGCGATAGGAAGGAGCTGTCTTGTGCACAAATGAACGAGAACACAAGCAGTAAATGGCTGAAGTCTGTGAATCAGCAAAAGGTGCTTCGATTGATTTACGCAGAAGGGCCGATCTCCCGGGTAAATCTGGCGGAGAAAACGGGACTGACTCCGCAGACGATTACGAATATTGTAAACAGACTGCTTAGAGAAGATATTTTGCAGGAAAATGTTCCGTTGGAGAATGGGGTGGGCCGCAAGCCCGTTCCAATTGTCGTCAAAAGCGGAAATTTATTCGCCATCGGGATCGAGGTTGCGATCAAATACGTGCGTGGTACACTGGTGGATTTCCGGAATGTACAAATCTGCGAAGTCACGGAAACGATGTATTCCGGTGGTAATGAAGACCATGATGAGAATAAGGTTGAGTGCATCGTTAAGGTGATCGACCAGCTGATTAAACGGGTGCCAAAGATGAACCAGCTCAAAGGCATTGGATGTAGTATCCAGGGGCTGGTCGATTCCACGGACGGCGTCGTGCTGCTTTCTTCCGGTCTGCATTGGCGGAATTTCCCGCTAAGGGAAAGGCTGGAGCAGCATTATAACCTGCCGGTCTATCTGGAAAATGATGCGAACTTGCTTGCGCTTGTGGAAAATTTGAACGGAAGCCTGACTGCTTCGAATCATAACTTGACAGTAAAATTGGATTATGGCATAGGTGGAGCTCATGTGATGAACAAGCAACTGAATTCGGGGGCCGGACATGTTGCGGGCGAGCTAGGGCATTGTAAAACATTCTTCGGCACCGAAGCCATGCCGTGCCACTGCGGAGCCAAGGGCTGCCTGACTACGCTGGTCTCTGGAAGCGGAATGAAACGCAACCTGGGATTTACGCTGGAGGAATTCGGGCATCGGATTCGGGAAGGGGATCCGGTTGCGGGGGAGTGGCTTGCAAAGATGGCCGAGGCGGTAAGCACCGCTTTAAGTAACTTGATTACCTTCTTGAACCCGGATCATGTATTGTTTACCGGCAAGGTGCTGGACCATGCGGGAAACTATCTGATGGACCCGCTTAGAAAGCGTATTCTGGAGAACATTCCGGAATCCTGCCGTAAGGTCCGACTTCTTCGGCTAGAGCAGACACCGGACGATTCGGTTCTGGCTGCTGGACTGGTCATGAACCGGTTCTTCGACGTTCCGCCGATACATTTATCCGTCATTTAAAGGGGGTTAAGGCTGTTTTGCGAAAAGGAGAATCCTGGATGAAGATTGCTGTAATCGGCTGCGGTACAATGGGCCGTACTCATGGGGCCGAATGGATTAGAATGCCCGGAATTGAGCTTGTCGGTGTGTGTGATGTGCAGGAAGAAGCAGCTCGGGCGCTTGCCGGGAGGTTGGAGACAAAGGCTTTCTCCGATTTCGATCAATTGGTGTCGGAGGCCTGTCCGGAGGTGTTAGACATCTGCTTACCAACTCATATGCATAAGGAATTTGTTCTCAGGGCTGCCCGTCTCGGGAAGCATATCATATGCGAGAAACCATTCGCCTTGTCGCTCGAGGAAGCGGATGAGATGGCTGCTGTCTGCGAGCAGCAGGGAGTAAGGCTGTTCATCGGTCATGTGGTGCGCTTCTTCCCAAGCTATACCGATATTCGCCGCAAGGCTGCAGATGGAGTAGTCGGAAAGCCCGGAGTGCTGCATACAAGACGGATGGGCGGTAATCCGGGTGTTTCCAAGACTTGGTATACCAATAGCGAGATGAGCGGAGGAGTAATCCTCGACCTAATGATTCACGATATTGATTTTGCTCAAAGCATCTTCGGGAAGGCCGTATCCGTGTATGCAATGAACCGTAGGCACGAAGGACTCGACTACGCACTGGCAACCCTGCGTTTTGAAAATGGCGGGATTGCGCATCTCGAGGGTTATTGGGGATTTCCGGGCCCTTTCACGACGAGCGTGGAACTGGCCGGCAGTGGAGGGGTCATCCGCTTTAACAGTGAGGAAGCCGTTTCGCTCAAGATGTTCAAAGTAAATAACAATTTGTCTGAGACCCCTGCTCTCCCGCTTCCTAAAAGCCCTTCTACGTATAATCCATATTACTTGGAGCTCGCTCATTTCGTGGAATGTCTGCAGACCGGCGCCGAGCCCGACATAACGATCGCTGACGCTCGGAGTGCGCTACAGACGTGCCTTGCCTCGATTGAATCCGCTGCAACAGGTCGTCGAGTACGTATACAGTGATGAATAGGGACAAGAAGGGGAGAGACGCAGTGCCTGAATTAACGAACGTTGTAAAGATAGGTATGATCAGCTTCGCTCATGGGCATGCTGCCGGCTTCTATCGCCAGCTCCAGAGGCTACCGGGAGCGAAGGTAATGGGCATAGCGGATGACAATTATGCCCGGGTGGAGCCGTATTTGCAGGAGGATGCCGAAATCCGTTATTTTGCGGATTACCGTGAGCTTCTTAGCAGCGGCTGTGATGCGGTGGTCATCTGCTCGGAGAACGTTCATCATGCCGAGCTCACGATTTCCGCAGCGGAGGCTGGAAAGCATGTGCTGTGTGAGAAGCCGCTTGGCTTGAACGTGGAGGAAATGGAACAGATGGTAGCTGCCTGCGAGAAGAACGGAGTCCAGTTGATGACAGCGTTTCCCTGTCGCTTCCTCCCTGCAGTTGTGCAGGCCAAGGCAGCGATCGACAGGGGCGAGATTGGCGAGGTTATTGCAGTGAAAGGCTCGAACCGAGGCACCATACCGGGAGGCTGGTTCATTAATCCTGCGCTATCGGGTGGAGGCGCCTTACTTGATCATTCCGTTCATGTCATGGATCTGCTCAACTGGATGTTGGATAGTCCTGTAACGGAGGTGTACGCTGAAGCAGCGACCCTTTTTCATGAGATTCCAGTGGATGACGCCGGAATACTGCACGTGAAGTTTGCGAACGGAGCTTTTGCTTCGATCGATACCAGCTGGTCGCGCACGAAGTCCTTCCCTTACTGGGGCGATGTTACGATGGAGATTGTAGGAACGAACGGCCTGCTTTCCGTTGATGCCTTTGGCCAGAAGAGCGAAGTCTACAGCGACGAGAGAATGAGAGCCCAGTGGAGCCACTGGGGAGACGATATGAACCGCAGTCTGGTGCAGGCTTTCATCGATGCGATTAGCAGCAACAGGGAAGTGCCGATTACCGGCAAGGACGGCCTTCGGTCGGCTGCTGTTGCTGCAGCGGCTTACGAGTCGATTCGCCTGGGTGAGCCGGTTACTTTGGATGAAAGCGGACGAGTGAAGGCTTAACAGGAAATATGCTGTCGCAGAAACCCGAGTGCCGGAAACGTGCCGAGGAGGGCGACTAAGTTACATGCGGCAGAAACCGGACGAATCAGCTCAGACAGTAGGTTTGGTGTTGAAGGGCACTTTTGAAGTGCCTGTCTACAGCCAGTTGCTGTAATCGGAAAGAGAGCGCGGAGGAGATCAAGGGAATGTCTGAATATAAATTGTTGGCTTTGGATATGGATGGTACGCTGCTTACCGACGATAAGCAGGTGACGGAAGAAACGAAGAAGTGGCTCTGGAAAGCTGTGGACAATGGGGTAACCGTGATGTTCGCTACAGGTCGGGGAATGCAGACCGCAAGCTCTTTTTGGGAGGAGCTGGAGCTCGATTCGCCAATGGTTCTGTTGAACGGAGCGGAGATTTGGGAAGGTCCGAACAAGTTAATGGCTCGCACCCATTTGCCCCGAGAAACCGTTCGCCGGCTGCATGAGCTGGCTCTCAGGGAAGATGCGCATTTCTGGGGATATTCCGTGGAGAGCCTGTCTGGCCAGGGCAATTGGAGCGAAGAGCTGTTCGAAACGGATTGGATGAAATTCGGCATGATGCATGACGATTTGGGGGTTGTGGCGCGTATCCGCGAGGAGTTGCTCGGCTGGGGCGAGTTGGAGATTACCGCTTCCGCTCCAGTCAATGTGGAGATCTCCGTCAAGGGGATCACGAAGGAAAGCGGCGTGAGGGAGGTTTGTCGGTTGCTCGGCGTCGAGATGGCGCAGGTCTTGGCGGTCGGCGACAGCGAGAATGATATTTCGTTACTACGGGCGGCTGGGCTAGGAGTGGCGATGGGCAATGCTGAGGAGCAGGTCAAGGTGATCGCTGATGCCGTCACAGCGTCCAACAATGAGGACGGCGTCGCCAAGGCGGTGCAAAAATTTATTTTTGGTCTGGACATAGCCGAGTTCCGGTCAATTGTATAAGGGTTCTGCGAGCTAGGGGTACTAAAAAAGCCTATGACTAAGACCACAGCCAGAAAGGAAATAGGAATGCTATGAACAAACCGATGATTATTGCACACCGTGGGGCCAAAGGAATAGCACCAGAAAATACACGTACTGCCTTACGGCTTGGGTTAAACCAGGGATGCGAAGGGATTGAGCTTGACGTTCATTTGAGCGTCGACGAAGAAATCGTCGTGTGCCATGATACGATTTTAGATCGGACTACTATCGGGAAAGGTCTTGGCTTCATCCTTATTTTCAAATGTTGGATGCCGAGGATGTGCTGAGGGCGACAGATTGCGGTCTTTATGTCTACCCTTATACGGTCAACGAAGAAAAAGATTTGCTGAAGTTAACTGATTTGGGGGTTTCGGGCATCATTACGGATTTCCCTTACAGGCTGAAAGCTTTGTTGCAAGACTGAGATTCCCTGTAATAACTTTCTATGCGAAAAGCCCCGGTTCCCGGGGTTTTACTTTCATTTATTTGGGCTAGGCAAGGTGAAACCCCTGACTGGATTCGTCCCACGTGCAGGGAGTGTGTGAAACTTCGAAGAATGGTAAATATACATCATGGTTTATGGAAGGAATGGCAATGTGGAAAAAAAAGAGAAGAATCCGATAGAGCTATATGATCCCGGAATGCGTCCCAATGAAACGTTCGATGGCTCGATTCATTGGTATTCCCCAATGGAGCAGCCTTTTCAAATTTCCGGGTTTGCTTGGTTTGCGCAAGAAAAAATCTATCGCAGATTGCCGACTTTGCCATCTGGAGCCACTCCGGAAGCCATCGATCGCTTAGCCAATCATACTGCAGGAGGACAAATCCGGTTTCAGTCGGATTCCTCTTCTCTATCGGTAAGGGTGAAGCTGAAAGGCAAAGCCGATATGGTACATATGCCGGCAACGGGTCAATGCGGCGTCGATTGCTACGTGGGTTCTCCCGACACCCTCCTTCCCTTGCGGTACGTCAACACAACGAAATATGACCTCATTCTCACCGAGTACGAATGTGCGTTATTTACCAATTGGAATGCCTCGATGCGTAATATCACCCTAAACTTGCCGCTTTATCAAGGGGTGGAGGAGATATGGATCGGTTTGGATGAGGGCGCAACCGTAACCGCTCCCCCCAGCTACGCTTCCGGAAAGAAAGTAGTCATCTATGGAACTTCGATTACGCAAGGCGGCTGCGCCTCGCGACCTGGCATGGCTTATACGAACATTTTGAGCCGAAGAATTCCGCTGGAATTTATTAATCTTGGTTTCTCTGGAAGCGGCAAGGGAGAGCCGGAGGTTGCTGAAATCATTTCGCAGATTAATGACCCTGCGTGTATGGTCATTGATTATGAAGGCAATTGCGTGAGCACCGAACTTTTCCGTAAGACACTTCCGGAATTTATTAGAATTTATAGGGAAGCTCATCTGGTAACACCGATCTTGGTTGTCTCACGAGTTCGTTACGCGAGTGAGGAGCTGATCCCACGCTTGTACGAGGCCAGAATGGAACGTAAGCGTTTCGAACAGTCTCTCGTTAACGAGTTGCGGGAGCAAGGTGACTTGAATATTTATTTCTTCGACGGCTCCCGATCGCTTGGTAATGAAGATTTCTTCGAATGCACAGTAGACGGCTCGCATCCAACGGATCTAGGTTTTCTGCGGATGGCAGACGCACTTGAACCAGTTCTAAAAACACTGCTTTTATAAGCAGACACTTGGCATACATGTAGCGATGCCAAATGAGTGGTTTAAAACCAGAAGTCTTGTATTCCACGCAGATATTTACAATGAACATCATCCCCAGAGGTGATAAGCACGGAGGAGCCGTATGCGATGACCCGCACGTCAGACTGTCTAACAATTTTTAAATAATATCTATTTGGGGCATGAAAATAGATGTCCAGTGTCGAATCTCTGTATCTTAAGGAGATGAGAACATATGCCATTTATC
>NZ_LMSJ01000006.1 GCF_001428105.1 Paenibacillus sp. Soil766
ATCATATAGGATATTGCTTTTCATACATCTCATTCCCCCTCATCAATATTGTACTTCATGCATATTGAAGACTCCAATCCAATTAGGGGGCTTAAGAGTTTCGGCTGAAACTGTCAAGAATAGCTGTACTTTTTCCATTTATTTCATTTCAACTCCTGTTTTGGAGTAAATTAACTGTACTTTTTCCATCTATTGGTTACATGAGGAGGTTGGTTCCTTGTGTGAGCAGGTTCCTTCGAAGTATTAGTTATTCTGGTGCGCTATTCACTTTGGATTATTAGTCACTTGGGTGAGCTAGTTACTTCAGAGTATTAGTCACTTTGGCGCGCTAGTTACTTCAGAGTATTGTTTGTTTGGGTGTGCTAGTTACTTCAGAGTATTGTTTGTTTGGGTGTGCTAGTTACTTCGGTAGATAAATGGTTGGCGTGTAACATTCTTTCATAGAGGGAGCTGTTAACTCCCATCACTACCCAGCCAGCGGCGAGGCGAGATACCACCCACCAGACGAAAGAAGCAGCCCCCATCACATGTATGGGAGCTGCTTCCGGTTAATACCTTAAGGATAAAACGCATTCTTCGCAGTCGTCGTTGGGCACCAACGCGCGTTAAGCAGGAACTTAATGAGTGTGTCTTTCGCACGCTCTGTGCCAACATAGCGCAAGGATTCCGCCGCATGCGCACGTACGTAACGGTTCTCATCATCGAGAGCGATTTCCAGTTGTGGAATCGCTGCTTCTGCACTTGCCCCTAAACGGGACAGCGCCAAGCTGGACATGAACCGCACCTGTGCGCTTTCATCCCGCAACGCATCCCCCAAACATGCCACAACTTGATCGTGGCCAGATTCTATAAGACCTAGAGCATCAACGACAGCGCAGCGGATCGTCTCCGAAGGATGCCCCATCAAGTTAATAAGTGCTGGTACTGCATCACTTGCGAGCCCTCTCAATTCACCAAGCGCGAACACGGCATGTGCGATGATTTCCTCTGAATTCCCAGCTTCATTATTCTCCGTCGCCAATGCAGCAATCAATCCACTTTCCGCATCATTCCCCGCTACAGATAGGCCATAAGCAGCAAGTCGCGACACATTTGTTTTCTCGCTATGAAGGGCTTGAAGCAAAGCTTCCACACCACTTGGACCACTTGCTGCGAGCTCATAAGCCGCATTAATCGCATCAGGTTCCAAACTGCTTAATCCCGTTGTCAACTCAGCGATCCGTTGCGGATCAGAAGAAATCGTGTTAGCGATACTGCCAACTTGTCCCGACAACCAATTCCACGTCTCTTCCCACATCAGATCATGCTCACCCATTGGCAGTTGTAACCCCTCCGGTTTGCGCCATCCGCTCTCTTGATTGTTCCAGCTCGGAGATTGCGGCAGCTCAGTCCGCATAAATTCAAACTTCAACATATAACGAGGCTGGCCCAACACATTCGGAGTGGAGCGATGCCAAATATCATAATGAATTAACGCAAACGTACCCGCTTCCCCACTCGCCAGAACCTCACCTTCAGGTTCATTCCCTTCAAAAGTACGAGATTCATAGTTTTGCGTACCTGGAAGTACGCCAGTCGGTCCTAATTCAACAGGAGTATCCTGTGGGAAATACATAATCATTGCCCATTGCGGGTGATGATTGCGCATCCTTTTGTAACCCCAATAGCTATCTTTATGCCAACCGCCAGCTACACTCGAAGCATTGAAATGCCCATGGCGATGCGCATGCATCATGTAATTAGGTCCTAGTACACTGGTCAATGCACCAGTCACAACCGGATGGTCAAAAACTCTGCGCAGCTCACGAATTCGAGGTAAAAGATTATTGCCTGGATTGCCTTCTTCGGTATACACCGTATTCAATTGCTCTACTAAACTTTCATGGAATTCACGTGGGAAATCTGTTTTGAGTATTAGGCAACCATTCGTAATAAACGTTCTCATTTGCTCATCAGTCAATAATAAAGGTGTATGGCTTTGCATTGTCTCTGCCTCCTTGGCATGTAAGGAATGTGTGACTCATGCTTTTATTATATGAATGATGATTCGAACATTAAATAAACAATCTTAATTCGTACTAGCACAAAATTAAGGTGTTATTATCCACCTGCTATTTAAATGTAGCACTTGGATTCTTAGTCTATCAGAACGGCTCCGATTCGCTTGTAAAATAACAGCGAGCAAACAGGCAGCCACTCAAATGGCCAATAATATGGATGTGGTTGAGAGCTCAATGATGGAGGGAACTCTTCTTTTGTAGCAAGCAGGTGAGCTCATTTGGCAGGAGATTTGTGAAGTAGCCAAAGACGAGCTGACGAAGGCTGAAATACTGGGCCCATCAGGAGTTCGGCCTTCATCGCATCGAACTTAGCTTATAGAATCGCGGGCATCACGTAGCTATAGACGGCAATAAAGTGGCAAGTACTTCCCGCCAGAACAAACAGGTGCCAGATTGTGTGATGATAGCGTAATTGGTGCCAGAGGAAAAAAGGTACACCGCCAAGGTAGCTCATCAAACCAAGCCCTAACCAGATAAATGCCATATGCGGCAGTCGCACATAAAGTGGCATAATGAAGAGCATCATGAAGGCTCCCATGCCTAAATACATTAGCAGCCCCCAAGGCATAAACCGCCCAATGATCACATGCACATACCTTATACCGCAGAAGGCTAGCGCCCAAATGACGATGAGCAGCTCAATCGCAATGCGGGTATGCCAGGTAATAAGCAGGAAAGGCGTATAGGAACCCGCCATGGCGATGAATATTGCCGAATGATCCAGCATCTCGAAGCGCTTCCCCCACTTAGGTGAGCGTACAGCATGCAGCAGTGTAGAGGACACATAGAGTAGGCAAAAGGAAACTCCGAACACCGCGTTACTCGCCGTGTACAACCAATCCTCAAAAAGCACAGACCGCTGCAATAGCAAAATCAGCCCATAAACGCTTAAACACACGCCAATTCCATGGCTAACCGTGTTTAAGCGTTCTTCTTTGCGTACAAGTTGATCCTCCATGGGCAAAGACACTCCTTTCGCGTGTTAGTTCTAGTTTTTCCCATGGAGGTGGCGCGTATGTATGGGATGTCTTGCGCGATGTCGGCAGTAAATTGCCACTGGCGGCATATAAATAGTCGATTTTTCGACTATCTATATGCCTTTTGCCTCTCTCGGGCCTGAGATAGTCGATAATTCCGACGATCTCCTCGCTTCTTGCCTCTTTCGGGCTTTAGATCGTCGATTATTTCGACTATCACCATGCCTTTTGCCTCTCTCGGGCCTGAGATAGTCGATTATTTCGACTATCTCCTCGAATTTTGCCCCTCTCGGGCCTGAGATAGTCGATAATTCCGACGATCTCCATGCCTCAATTGGCTTTTTCAGTAATCATGACTTGATAACTCCTCGTCAGACTTCCACCACACGGGCTTAATTTAGCTAGTAAAAAAATTAAACGCCGCCAACTCCAACAAACAGGAGCTAGCGGCATGTGCTTCACGCATTATATGATTGCTTCTTCTCCAAACCAAACTCTGGAGCACTTCTCAAAACAAATTTGATTCTCTCCCTCAAGTAGCTCCGTGTTGTGTCCTTCTTTTCAAAGTGGAGTTCCTTCTTTTTCCCTCTTCTTTTTACGCAGCAATGCAGCCAACTCTCTATGATGCTTGAACATGATGAGCAGCGTATTCCCCACCCAGATCCACAACAGCATTGCCGCCGCGTCCCTCACATACAGATAAACGCCAAGCAGCAGCATCCCGATCACAACATGCTGTCCATCCGTCTCTGACGATAGGGGCCTCCATCTGTTTATGACTTTCATCGCTCCTAGCATGATTGCCAAAATTACCGCCAACGCAAGTGACACTTCAAACAGTGTCAAGCCGCTCCAAACGCCGAACGTAACAGCGATCGCCTTGCCCCCTTTTCCCCGCAAAAATGGCGAAAACGCATGCCCAAATATCGGCGCTAACGCAATTGGGATTAGTCCATACCCAGACATTCCGCCAACTTCCACTGCCAATACAATGACGAGATACCCTTTGACAAAATCGAGCAATACCCCAGCAATACCCAACCGAAACCCAGCAGCTTTCCACAAATTAAGGGCGCCTGGATTGCCGTCACCGACGGTTTTTAAATTTTTTCGAGCTAACCGACCCAACCAATAACTAAACATGAGCGCGCCCGATACAAAAGCACAAATCGTCCAAATGATGATCATTGCTCTCGCCTGCTTCCTACCTTGACGTGCCGCCCTTTCCAGGCCACATGCCCTAGAAATACGACCTGATACATCGAGTACAGCATGACCATAATGAAAAATAACGTCGACACAATGTGTATCACGGGCGTAACAATGCCGAAAATACCAACGTATTTTACAAAATAAAAGAGCTGTGCCATGTACAAGAGGTACCCGATTAGAAGCGGAATGCCCCATGATGTCGATAGGAAAAATGGGAAAGTTGCTGAGAGCACCAACCCAATGGCCCAAATCGCGGTTAGTGTAAGTGTGCCTGCTTTGAGTTTAGACGTGCCTAGAACAGCCCCTTTGCCGAAGCCTTGGATCTGACTTTTCAGCCCCTGAGGATACATTCGGAACGAAACCAGCCCATAGCCGATAAAATTGTTCACCGGAATGCCTGCTCTTGCATATGTAGCACCGAGATTAAGGTCGTCCAGCATTTCAGATTTGATGCCTTCGTGGCCTTTGATTGATTCGTAATCTTCCCTAGTTGTCAAAATACAAGACCCATAGAGGCCTTTCTGATTATTATTTTTTTCAAAAGGGGACGTAAACGCAAATACACCGAGCACATTGAAGATGAGCGCTAGTCTCTCTCTTAGATTCTCCGTGTAATGGTAGGGCACGATCGACAATACGCCACCTAATTTATTCCGTGCTTTTACCAAACATTCTAATGCTCTCGGTGCAAATCGAATATCTGCATCCAGGAAGGCAATGAGATCACCGTTGGCGTGGGAATAGCCGTTCCAAACAGCCCAATTCTTGCCCGTCCACCCGTCAGGCAGCTTAGGATTAGAAATAACGGTAACACCATAATGTTCAGCGAATTCTTTCGTGTTATCTTCTGAAAAATCATCCACCACGATGATCTCATAGGGTTCCAAAGTTTGTATTTTCAGGGCATGCAGAAGGTGAGGAAGATTGTCCGCTTCATTCCTAGCTGGAATAATAATAGACAACTTTACTTCATTCAGCGCTTGATCGGTGCTGCGAGGTATCACTTGTCTTCTGAAGATTAAGAAACCCGACAGACACCCTAGGAAACAAATGACTAGTAACGCCATGTTTGGAACTCCTCCTTCACATCCCACTGTTAACGGGTCCGGTGCGAGACATTTTAACGATCCGTGAATACAGGTATATAGATGTATATGAAAGATCAATCGCTTCTCATGCGAACAATTCACTCCGTATGTTATAATAATGCTTATCACTTAATAGGAGGCATACCATGCCTATGAAAATTTATGTCATCCTCTCTTTTGATGGGGAAACACTTGAGAATGTTTATGTCGGTCCCGACGAGGAAAAAGCGCTTGCGTTTAGACCAGCTGATTTTGAAAATTGCGATGCACTCTTTGTGGAAATTTGGGAAGACGGGGAAAAGACCGATGATTTCCGATTAGAAGAAGATGAGGATTTGGAAGACGAAGAACTATATAACGCTGAAGACAATGAGGAAGAAGCGAAATAAGTTTTCCCTCTATATAGAATAGAAAGGTTGATTACATATGGATTATGCGTTCGCTATTCAACCAGCTGAGTTTACTCGTTTTGACGAAGAGTCCGAGCTGATCGAGCAATGTAAAGAATGGGGTTTAGTTTCTGAAAAAGCGGTAAAAGCCAAAGCCTTTTTCTATAAAGGAAATAGCCTTAATGTGGCTTGCAACATCGTCGGTCTCGTGGATCCTATGACGGCTGTCATTGAATTGGATACGAAGCAGCTACACTGCATTCATCCCTCCTATTTGAAGGAAATGCAAGCAGCGAACTATAGCCAACGTGGTGCGGCACTGGCTGAAGATGCCGCTGTTGCGGACGAGTTGGAGACTGCCGAGCCGGAAGAAAAGCCAGCCAAAGCAGCAAAAGCCGCGAAAGCTGAAGTTACAGCTGAAGATAATGCTAAAGATGGACAAGCTACTCCTGCTGAGAAAGCTCCTGCTAAGGAAAAAACGAAAAAAGAGAAAGCTCCTAAACTGGATCTTCCTGAAGAAAAAGTGAAAATGAAGGCAACCGTTACCGAGTTTACAACCGTGCCGAATAATTTCTCGGATACGGATGATGAAGTCATCATCTATGAAGCTGTGTCCATCCTCGAGCCCGCTTTGGACATCGGCACTGCTTGGTCGAGCCACAGCGCAACGCTCAAAAAGCTTGAGCTCGCCGTAGGCGACACGGTCACTTTCGAGTGCAAAATCGTTGCAAAAAAGCTGAGCAAGCATCCGGTGCCGTATAAAATCAACAATCCGGGTAAAATGCAAAAGGTCACGGAATAAGAATTAGTGGAGCTTCAGCCCTTTTAGGGGCTGAAGCTTTTTTGTTGGCTGGGCGGCTTGCGCGGCTGGCATTATGGTGTCGCGGCCGCGTCGGCCAATAGTGAGACGCCTGGTGAAGTAAGTGGAATAAGGCCCCAGATGGGCCTTATTCCACACCGCGCGAGGGTGCGCCTGAACTTTAGCGCCCTAAATGGGCGCTATCACCTCCGCTGCGCTCGCCTTCCTTGCGCTCTGGACGGGATATGGCCCAAAATGGGCCTTATTCCACACCGCGCGAGGTTGCGCCTGAACTTTAGCGCCCTAAATGGGCGCTATCGCCTCCGCTGCGCTCACTTTCCTGGAGNGGCCCAAAATGGGCCTTATTCCACACCGCGCGAGGTTGCGCCTGAACTTTAGCGCCCTAAATGGGCGCTATCGCCTCCGCTGCGCTCACTTTCCTGGAGCTCTGGACGGAATAAGGCCCAAAATGGGCCTTATTTCCTCGCGTACCGCCTCGCGAACTAACTTTAGCGCCCTAAATGGGCGCAATCACCTCCGCTGCGCTCGCCTTCCTTGCGCTCTGGACGGGATAAGGCCCAAAATGGGCCTTATTCCACACCGCGCGAGGTTGCGCCTGAACTTTAGCGCCCTAAATGGGCGCTATCGCCTCCGCTGCGCTCACTTTCCTGGANAGGCCCAAAATGGGCCTTATTCCACACCGCGCGAGGTTGCGCCTGAACTTTAGCGCCCTAAATGGGCGCTATCGCCTCCGCTGCGCTCACTTTCCTGGCGCTCTGGACGGAATAAGGCCCAAAATGGGCCTTATTTCCTCGCGTACCGCCACACCTCATCCGCACCAATATACGCTCTACATACTAACCCTATGTGCATGAGCTACATGGACACAAACCACACACCAACAAGTAGCTAGATTTGTTCTTCATCCCCTCTCACTTTCTACCACAACCTGTTGCCAAAGGCACTCTGCAAAACCAACCCTTCATGCTATAATTAGCACTAAGAAAGGTGCTGATCAGATGGCTCCAAACCTGACAACCATGCAGCCGGCAGAAACGATCGGTATGCTTACGGATTACCACTTTCCGCCTTATATTACATTGGCTCATATGTTCCATGCCCCTCAGGAATGGGCGATACACAATCGAGAGATGACGCAGTATATTCTGCAATATGTCGTCGATGGTTTTGCACACTATCCTGTTGGCGATAATCCCTACGAGACACGCCGCGGTGATCTCTTATTTCATCGTCCGAATGAACGACACTCGATTATCAAAGAAGATCACAGTCCTTATGTATGTATTTCACTTGTCTTTCATTTTGGTACGTCAGCGTTCCCCTACGAGGACCTCTTCAAACATAAGCATCTGCTCGGTAATTTCGCGGATCACCCGGTAGAAACGATGCTTTCCCAGCTTGTTTCGCATTATCGCCAACCAGGTCTTATACATCAAATGCACTGCCAAAGCCTACTCATGCGTATTCTTGCCGAAGCCGCGCAAGCTTTCGAAACGGGTTTAACCCGCACCAAAACCGACGCACTCACGATGCCCAAACTCGTCTTAATCAAAAACTATCTCACCGAGCACTACGACCGCGAAATACAAATTAGAGAACTGGAAACCGTTTCTGGTCTCAGCAAAAACTACATTTTGACCTTATTCCGCCAACATGTCGGCATGTCTCCTATGCAGTATTTAACATGGATCCGCATCAACAAGGCGAAAGAGTTAGCCATACACAGCAACCTTTCCTTCAGTGAAATCGCAGATCGCGTCGGGTATTCGGATGTCCACACTTTCGGGCGCATGTTCAAGAAAAAAACGGGGCAAAGTTTAACCCAGTTTTGTTCGAATTTGATCTATTCATAGCTCATTAGGATGTTAGTTGGGATTGCGGCTGGTCGGTGATGAGTTGATTGAGTGACTAGTTGAGTTTGAGGTTGAACTTTGATGAGATGACTGGTCGGCTGGGAGTGATGAGACGAGGTCACTGAACGAGCCAACTGGATTTTATGTATCTATTTCTGCCTCTTCTGCCCATTCCGGCTAAACTTGCACTAATTAGCTGTAGATTTTCCATCAATTCGGCAAAAACAAGAATTCCCCGATGATTTAACCACATAAAATCCATCTATTTCATCTTCGTACGTGAGAATCGACAACAGAAAGGCCGTCCCCAGGAGGAACAGCCTCATTCTTACTTAAGCACGCCAATATTCCGTATGCGTATACCGGTACGTCTTCGGCACCTGCTTCGTACCTATCGCGAATGCGCCTTTAGGCTGATAATCATACGGTGTTTCTCCTGATGTATAAGCCGCTTCTTTGCGCTTCTCGATACAATCGACGAGCATATGCTGCTTCAATGATAGATACTCTAGCGTGTGAGGACCAAACTCCGCTTCGATCTCACCCGGGCGGAACTCGTAATAAACGGTACGGCGAAGGGCATTGCCATCTCCCTCAGGTGAGCCATGCAGCAGCTGAATATTGTGGAAAATGACATCACCAGGGTTCATTGGCACGGGAACAGCATCGCTGACATCGAAGCCTGGGCGTGCGCAGCGTTCCTCGGCAACCTCAGCTTCCCAGTTGTTCGAGCCAGGAATTACCCACAGGCATGATTTCAGATCTGCTTCATCCAAATAGAAATCAACATTGAAGATTGGACGCGGATCTGTGCAACCTACGGGCACTAACGCGTCGCGGTGCCATGGCACGCTGGCCGCTTGATTCGGGATTTTCACAACTAAGGAATCCCACGTTGGAATGAAGTTAACTCCTTGAATCTTCGCTACCGATCTTAAAATAAACGGATGCGCAAGCAACGCCTTATTCGCCTCTTGCTTGTCGATAATAAACTCCGTCCGCCAATATTTGCGTTCACCATTTTTCCTCACACGGTACATATAATCCTCGTCATCGCTTCCAGCCATCCCAATATCTACGGCCTTCATCGTTTGCTCCTGCAGGAGTCTAAGCTCCTCTCCAACTACCACATTTCGAATAACAAGGAAACCATTTTCTAAGAAAAACTGCGCTTGCTCACTCGTAATTTCATCTTGCAGTAATGCATCGGCTTCAGGAATCTGAATCTTTTGTTGGCTCATGCGAACAACCTCCTCAAATATCTTTCATACCTTTACTTTACTGCATCGGTTAGCGAAAATCTTTAGTCTAAACAGGCATTATGGTTGCCAAAAGCACAATGTCCACTTTGATATTCCTTTGGCGTCATGCCGACAGACTTTTTAAATAACTTCGTGAAATACACCGGATCTGAGTAACCCACAAGCGAGCCTACTTCGTACATTTTCACATCTGGATAATCCTCCAAGATATGCTTCGCTTTTATAATTCGCAGATCAGTCACGTAATCGGTGATCGTCTTCTTCGTTTCCCTTTTGAACAACTTGCACAAATAACTAGGATTCAAACCTACTTTAGCGGAGAGCTCATTCAACTCAAATGCTTGATTCAGATCTGACTCCAGCATACGAATGACATCCGCAATGATTTGCTTCTTGTGAACCTTAGGCTCCACAGATAAGTGATCATTCATTTCCTTTTCAGATGAATCCAGCACCGCAAAACGCTCCCCAACTCGCTTCAAAACTTGAAATAAATCCTTCTTGTTCACCGGCTTCGATAAATATTCTTCCACACCGAATCGAATTGCTTGACGGGCATACTCGAATTCATTAAATCCACTTAAGAGAATAATATGTGCATCCGGATAATCCGACCTTGTTCGTTCGATCAGCTTCATCCCGTCCATCATAGGCATTTTGATATCGGTCAGAAGTATTTTGCAATCCGCAGCTTCCCAGCCACTCATTTTATCTAATGCTTGAATTCCATGCGCACACAGCCCTATTATTTCAATAGGCAAATCCATAGCCTCAACCATGGCTTGAAGTCCTAACCGAATCCGCTGTTCATCATCGACTATCAACATTTTCATCGTCATTTATGCGCTCTCCTTCCATGCTTCCAGAACCGGTAGGACAATCGATACAGTCGTGCCGCCCCCGATTTCACTGTTCACTTGCAAACCGAATGGGACACCATACTGCAAAATAATACGCTCATTCACGTTGGCGATACCGATGTTAGAACGATTTTCTTGCTGCAAACCTAGCATCGCATTCCGAATAATTTTCAGCTGCGATTCTTCCATGCCGCACCCGTTATCCCTAACGGTAAAATAGATCGCTTGCTTATCCGTGTAAGAACTAATCGTGATCCGACAATCCTCTTCCTTCATTTCAAACCCATGCAGAATGGCATTTTCCACGATAGGTTGAAATAAAAGTTTAATCACAGGGTAGCTCAGATGCCCTTCGCTGATGTTCAACTCCAGCTGAATATCTTTGGAGAAACGAAAGTTTTGCAACGCCACATATTTCTCCAAATGATCCAATTCCTTATGAATCGTCACTTGATCCGTTCCCCGCAAAATGCCGTACCGCAGCAGCTCCCCCAAATTGTAAGTCATTTCCGAAATCTCATAATCTCGTTTTACTTCAGCCGTCATACGGATCACTTCCAGCGTGTTATAAATGAAATGGGGATTAATTTGATGCTGAAGCGACCTTAGTTCAGCTTCGCGTTTGCGATTTTGCGTCTGATAGACTTCTTCCACCAGCTCATTGATTCTTCTAATCATATTATTAAAATGCTTCGCCAGTATGCCAAACTCGTCCGAGTATTTCACTGGGATTTGGACATCCAAATTCTCCTTATTGACCTGCTTCATCGTCCTCATCAGCGTCCTTAATGGCCGCGTCAAAGCAATTGCAATAATGGCGGAAGTCACTAATGCTACGGTAATGGAAAATAGGACGAGAATCATCGTGAAATCCCGTGTTACCCGCGTCTCCTCTGTCAGATGATCCACAGGAATGAAAACAATTTGCTTCCACCCCGTTACTTCCGACGTTGTATAAGAGGTTAAATATGACTTCCCTTCGATCGTCACTTTGAAGCTGCCCTGCGCCCCAACTGCTTTCTGCACGAGTTCATTGCTAGCCACATTCGTAGAAATCCATTTCTGCTCGCTATCATAGATCACCGTATTCTGATCATCAAGTACCATGGTCCTGCCTTTGGTGACTTCATCCAACTCACGGACGGCATCCGCAATTACTTGGATTCTCGAGTCAAAAATGATCATTCCAATACCTTCTAAGGAGTTCGTATTCTTCAATTCTCGGGCAATCGAGAAATAATATTTATCGGTATGACCAACGGTTAGTTTCTGTGTAGAGATCACGATCGAAGAGCCTTGAGCATTCCGTACCTGTTGTCGTAAATCCACAGCCTGCTGCCGAATGTTGGCCCGGATCGTATCATTTTTGGTGCTATCGTACATGTTGCCATAATTATCAAAAATATACACAGACTCCGTATCATTCTTCAAGCTGTTCAAGCCTTTCACAAAATTCTGGAGGCGGTTATTTTCTTCCACCGTTTTGTTGGGATTGGCGAGGGACTCCTGAATATCCTGCATATAAATTTGACTGCCCGTTACGCGCTTAATATCGGATACATACTGATCCACGCGCTCTAGTATTTTCTGCGAAATCTGATTAACATAGAGGGCTGTATTTTTTTCGATCGATTTGGAATAACTTGCATACGAGATCATCGAGATCGTAACAATCGGCACTGTGATCCCAATGACAAACACTGTAATCAGCTTCTGAGTGAGTGACAGCCTCACAATCCAATGCCATATTTCGCTTAGCACAACAAGTTCCCCCTAGCTCTTCCTCATGAATGTAAGCCCTTTCTTTATAAAATTCAAGAAAACCCATGGCACTTAAATAAGGGCCTTGGGTTACTATTTCGACTCGTCAGATGCGGTGTCCTGCAAGCTTTTTATTTCACAGATCCATTCGTAATCCCGGAGAAAATGTACCGTTGCAGGAACAAATATAACAATACCGTCGGAAGCAGGATGATTAGAATGGCTGCACAGATCAATTGCCACTCAGCACTATTCGTCCCGGTAAATTTCATCAAGGTGGTCGAAACCACACCTAGCTTCTGCGAAGGCATATACAAATATGGCGTGTACATATCGTTATAAATGGAGATGGTTTTCAAAATAATAACCGTTGAAATGGCTGGTGTTAACAGCGGGATGATAATGCGGTAGAAGATGCCGTAGAGGGATAAACCTTCGATCATCGCATTCTCATCGAGCTCATAAGGGATATTGCGAATAAACTGCAGTAAGATGTAGATTTGGACAACGTCCGCACCAATGTACAAGAGAACTGGAGCGAAGTGCGTGTTAAACAAACCCAACCATTTGATAATAGAGAAAATCGCCACCTGAGTCGTAATCGCCGGAATAATCGCTGCTCCAGTATAAAGCCCCAGAATGAGAAAACGACCAGGGAATTTGAAGCGCCCGAGCACATACGCCACCATCGTTCCCATGACAATATTGCCAATCAAGGATAAGCCGATCACAATTGTCGTATTCAGAAACGCCTGCCCGAGATTGCCTCGTTCAAATACAATCTGGAAATTCTCAAAATTCAGAAAGGAGTTTGGCAGAGAAAACGCACTGGACATGCCATATTCCTTGCTCCCCTTAAACGCATTTACACACAAAATGTACAACGGGAAAAAGATAATCAGACTTGCCATAGATAATAGTGCGTATTTCACTGTCGATGTGATTGGTCTTGCTTTCATGGTGTCACTCCTCCTTTCCTCCAACAATTCTCCGTTGTGCGGATACTACGACAATGACGACGATCATCAATAACACACTCATCGCAGAAGCGAGTCCAAAGTTATTATATTGAAACGCGGTCTCCACTGTTTGCTGAACATACGTTTTACTTGCTGCCAAAGGGCCACCTTTGGTTAGGACGAAGGGCAGGTCGAATACCTCCAAAGCCCCAATCACAGTCAGAAACAGATTAAGCTCGATGATTTTCCTCATACCAGGTATTGTAATGTAGCGAAGCACTTGCAATCTTCGTGCACCATCTATTCTTGCTGCTTCATAGAGATCTTCGGGGAGCGATTGCAGGGCCCCTAAGTACACAACCATATTGAAACCCATGAATTTCCATACACCAATCGAAGCCAGAGAGATGTTGACAAGACCTGGTTTTCCTAACCAAGAAATAGGATCCATACCTATCAAACTTAAGAAATAATTCAATGAACCCGTATTCGTATCGAAAACATAGCCGAACATGAACGCTACAGCGACCCCATTCATAATGTAGGGCAGGAATAAGACCGTCCGAAACATATTACGTCCTTTGAGCTTACTGTTTAACAGGACTGCGAAGAAAAAGGCTGCAACATTTTGCAGGATGCCACCTACGAAGTAAGCAACATTATGGAGGAAAATATAGAAGACTTCCCTATTCCCCATAATCTCTTGGTAATTTGAAAATCCAACCCATGTCTTAACCGGTGTTAATCCATCCCATGATGTAAAACTTAAGTAAATAAGTCTCAAAGCTGGATAGTAGGTAAATGTCAACAGCAGCACGAGTGGCACGATTAGGAAGGATACGATTAAGGTGATTTTTTGTTGTTGGTAGCTCATCTCCATACCTCATTGCTCTTTAATTTGAAAAAGAAGACTGAATGCTTGCGAACGATCACTCAGCCCTCACACGCTTAACGCTTACTTACCGAGCGCTTTCTTCGCATCTACCCATTTTTTGTTGTATTTATCAAATACTTTGGCCACATCCGTTACCGCCACTTCTTGTGCGATATCGTTTAGATCGATTTGTGCTTTGTTTTGGATCGCCATAGCGTCACTGTTATCCGCTGCGATTTCAACGAAGTTCAAGTCTTTCGTAGCCAGGAAGTCAGATAATTGCGTGACGGAAGACTTTTTATCCTTTAATGATGGAATGAAGCCTGCGAAATCATCATAACCGGAATCTTCAATTAACCATTTCACGAAAGCTTTAGCTGTTTTGAGGTTTTTACTATTTTTGCTAACGGCATAGAAATAGTCAGGTGTCATCAACGTAGTCAGCTTACCTGAGTTATCGAAAGGCATCGGGAAGAAGCCGACGTTAGCACTTTGCGTACCATTTTCGATCACTTGCGGGATCACCCAGTTCGGCAAGAGGTACATCGCCATTTTGCCAGAGGCTACATCTTTCTTGGACTGCTCCCAGTTGGAGGAGTTAATGTCCTTTTCCACGTATCCCTTGCTGATCATCGTTTTGAGGATGCCTAAGGACTTGGCGAAAGCTCCGTTCGGGTCAAAAGCGTTCTCCTGCTTAATGCGATCATTCCAGAAGTTCGGATTGCCGGACATCGCTACCGCTACGTGCTGCCATGTGTAAAGCGGCCATTTGTCTTTGTAGTTGGTTGCTAGAGGTACAATTCCCTTCGCTTTTAGCTTCTCAGATGCCGCATAAAACTCATCGAGCGTCTTCGGAAGCGCTGTGATACCGGCATCTGCGAAGGCTTTCTTGTTGTATACGATGCCTGTTGTAGAGCCGCCAGTTACGAGGCCATAAGTGCCGCCGTTCGCCGTTTTGTAGTCTTTAAAGCGGATTTTATCATTCAGACCAAGATCATCCAGCGGGGCAAAATAATCAGGAAGCTGTGTATTCGGAATATTCGGAATCAGAACAACGTCCGGCACTTCCGCAGTCGCCAAGCGTAATTTAATAGCGGCTTCATAATCCTTCAGTGCTTCGAATTCCACATCTGCATTCGGGAACTTCTTCTTGAAGGCTTCCTTATATTCTTTCAGCTTCGTATCAATTAAATCTGTGCGGTTCGTTGCGAACACGATCTTCCCTTTAATATCATCATTCGGATTCGCTGCTTTGGGAGCTTCCGTCGCTGGAGCTGGCGTAGCCGCTGCAGTCGTAGCTTTGGCTGCAGGTGATGGGCTAGCTGTCGTTGTTGTTGATTCGGTTCCGCATGCTGCGAGTAAAATGGCAAATAAACAAATCGATGTTGTGGCTACTAATGTCTTCTTCATCCTATTTCCCCCAATGAACTAGTTTGTGTAGCGCTTACATTTTTATTATAAAACGACCATGCCTCGAGTAAAATGGCGCTCATTTGTTTTTCCTTGTACTGTATTTCCACTTTTCAGTGAAAACCGGGGTGGAATTCGGGGGCAGAAGCCCCCTTCGCTGTTACATACACTTGATTCGCTAACTCTGACAATTCAATCTCACGATTATAGGTTTGCTCGATGATCTTTTGAGAAGTTCAATCGCTTCAACACAAAAAAACACCAGACTATGTCGGGTGTCTCACGCTGAGGAATCCAGCTGTCTTCTATGCCAAACTACTCGCCTAATGCTTCAATCGTCTTCTTGCTTCGAGCTCCTGTTTCAGTGCTTGTTCCACCAATTCGGCCATCATATCGAATTTCTCAGCAACCGTGTAGGTTAACATGGCCCCACAGTGTGTGCAACGCTGCTTCTGGAGTTCAGTTAGTTTGGAACACGATTTGCAAGTAATCATGAGAAGTTGTCCCCTTTGTGTACATAAGATACATCTATTATACACTTCTGGCGAGTATCACACACCTACACCTTTAGGTAGAACGAAAGGTTCGTGGTGAACTTCCATATTTCTGCTTAAAGGCTCTTTCGAAATGCGTTAACGTATTGAATCCTGATGCGAAGCAAATTTCTGTAATCGGAATATCTGAGGCTTGCAAGAGTGATTTGGCAAATTGTAACCGTAACCCTTGCAAGTAGATTTGGAACGAAATACCTGTCATTTTATGAAAAACGAGACTAAAATAATTCGGTGCCAAGCCAGCTTGCTTAGCAGCATCTTCTAAACGAAGTTCTTCCCGAAAATGATGATGCATATATACAAGCGCTCGCTGTAGCGTCGAGGACTGTGATGGCGTGACCTGCAACTCTGACAGACCTTTATGTTCATGATAAGTTCGGAATAGATACAAGAGGATTCGCTCGAATGCCCCTTTGATCACAATAGAATGTCCAGGTTTCTTCGTTTGAACCTCGTCACGTATTAATCTGAACTCTGAATCAATGACATCATGATGAGTCTCGTTCAGGTCAACCATATATTCGGCAACTTGCCCAAACATGAACTCTCGCAGTTCTTGATCCAATAATTCCTCATCAAACACTAGATTATATAGCTCCATGGGTTCATTCTGATACGAATAAATTTCATGGAAATCTGCGGGAGTTAAGAGAAACAAGCTGCCTTTTCGCAATTCATGCTCAGTTCCATTCACAATGTTCATGCCTCTACCTCGAAGCACAAAACAAAGTTCATAGAATTCATGCCAATGCAGGGCATGATGCTCATTGATATGTTGAAAGAAAATTTGAAAGGAGGAAGAAGGATGAATAAATTGTTCGTTCGTTAATCTCACCGGTTGTTTCTTCATCCGCTTCCCCCTCTTTGCCTATTTTGTATATCATAAGATTTCTCTGATGACAGTAACAATTCCTTCTACTCTACATTTGCATATTTATTTCCAGCTAGATCTTTACCACGAGCTAACCATACTTTGAAGTTCGGGTTTTTATCCTCAAAAACCTTCGTATCTGTGGAGAAATAACGCATGGTGTAGCCGCAGCGGCGAAATTCACTCTTGTTGGGATCAGCGCCGTGAATAATACGTGAATCATGCAGGGAACATTGACCTCTTTGCAACTCAAAATGAACAGCTGTGGATGTATCCATATTTTTGATTTGCGTACTGAAAAGATTTTTCTTGCCGTCTACCTTCTCGTACTCTGAAAATCCATTCGCGTGCGTACCTGGAATGACTTGCATACAGCCATTTTCCTTCGTGCTGTTATCGATCGCCAACCATACGGTAATGATGTTATCGAAGCTACTGACACGACCTTTCCAATAAGCAGAATCCTCATGCCATGGCGTTGCTCGCCCTACAAACGGATCCTTGCAAATAAAATGAGAGGACCAAAGCCCGATGTTAGGACCGATAATTGGCTCAACCAGATCCAACACTTCATCGGATAATAGAAAGTTCAACAAGCGATCTTCCCGGAAATGCGGTGTATCTAACTCATCAGACAACTTGCTGCCTTTCTGCTTCAGTTGATCCTCGAATAACTCCGTTAATTCTGCAAGTTTCTCAGCGGAGAATAACTGCTTATCATACAGAAAATATCCATTCTTCTTATAAAATGCTACTTCTTCTTGCGTTAATTTACTCATCTTGATCCCTCCTGAATGTGTGTTCTTATCTACACACTTACTATACCTCGTAGGAGGATTTGAAGGCTTATCATAAGCTTAGAAGAAGTTAGCATATCTTCAGATCCTTTACGTCCAGAACCAGAACACAAGCAGCAGCATCGTGAAGCGAACAATCTCATAGGAGGTATCAACAGCCACCACAAGCCAGCTTTTGAATTGCCACACCTTTTTGCCAACTGTGAACGGAAGTGTATAGCCCGCCGCTAGCAGCATTGTAAACCAGAAGGCATTGGATAACCGTTCTCCATCATAGCCAAATGCCTGTCCACCAGCCTGCCATAGCTCTAAACATATCGCGAATGCAATAGAAGTTACAAACGATACAACAATATAAATCACAAATGATTGAATCTTATCCGCTTTACTTACGTTAAGCTGCTCTTGGCCATTCTTGCCGTACATGTGCTTTTGATAAGGTTTTGCCCATATTACGGCCATCCAAAGAAAGCCTAACACTAATGATAATATCCCTGTAACGAATACAGCCCAATAATTAATTACATCGAAAAGCATATCGAATCCCCTCTTCATACCTATGTAGTTTTACGAAACCATTTGGTTTCGCTTTACATTATAGACAACCTTTTGGTTTCATGTCAATTCCTATTTTGTGTAAAAAGGTATGCTGAAGTCTAGCCGTTTTTCATGAAGTTCCACTCTTGTACATATCAACCATTCACCTAATGACATATGCATAGAATTAGATAAACCTAAACTGGTTTATGTGAGGTGACCTTTTGTAATTGCAGCAGTACCAAGTTGTATAGAAATGAAGTACAAATTGCAATTTCGCAGCATCTGTAAGTGCTTAGAACGTACAATTCACTTTAAAATACGTGATGGAGTGATGGTGGTGGAAACTTATCAAATCGTTCCCTGGATTAATGACGTCTTGGATCCAGGAATCGTAGCTAACATGTATGTTCCTCCTGGATTAGAAATGCTGGCACGAGAAGTATTGGGACATTATGACTTTCAGGTCAATGATATGCTCTTAATTACTTCCAAACCAGATAAGGGCGGAGCAATTTGGAAAATCGGCACAAGTAAGGGCAATCTCAGTATTAAATGTCTGCACAGACGGCCAAGAAGAAGTCTATTCAGTGTTGGTGCTCAAGCGTATATGTCCGGTTTAGGTCACCGAGTTCCGTCTTTCATTCCTACGAAGGAAGGCCATTTCTACGTTGAAGCAGGTGGTAAGCTCTGGATCGTTACCGACTGGATCGAACCACTGGTGCCCGTTTCTAAAGTTGACCTAGATGGAGCCTCTCAGCTGTGTTTTGGCTTAGGGGAATTTCACAAAAACTCTAAAGGCTATGTCCCTCCTAGCGGTTCGGAGAAATCCTCGCGCATCTACGGCTGGGGCAAATATTACGAAAAAATAATTGCCAAAATCGGATGGTTTCAGGATATCGCTCTCGCCTACTCTGATACCGCAGCAAGTGCCAATTTACTTGCCGTCATTGAGGAATTCAAGCGGCAAGCTAACGACATGTATACTCGCTTCCAAAATTCCCCATACAACGCAATGTTAGCCAAAGGTGAACCCCACTGGGGACTTGCCCATCAAGACTTCGGATGGTCGAACGGCCAAATGGGGCCAGGCGGCATCTGGGTTATTGATTTAGACGGCGTTTCCTACGATTTGCCTATACGTGACTTACGTAAATTGATCACAAGTACCATGGATGATATGGGTGTGTGGGACTTGACTTGGATTCGCGGCATGATTGACGCTTATCATCGTGCAAATCCTCTTGATCAAGAAACCTTCGAAATCTTGTGGATCGATATGGCGTTTCCAAATGAATTCTATAAGCATGTCAAAGAAATTGTATTTAATCCTCAACTGTTTCTTGACACTGAGCTTACTTCAATTCTTCAAAGGGTCATGACGACTGAATCAAGTAAATGGCAGGCATTAACGGAACTTGAAAAAGATAAGGCCAACTACGCTGTTGGAGACTACTCGGCGGATTACGTCAAACCGAACATCGAACGTCCAGCCGTAGTCCTTCCTGGAGATTTGTTGACTCCAATTTATTCCGATATGCCAGTTACTCCTCTTACTCCAGTTACGCCAGTTACTCCAGTTGAGCCAGTCGTACCTGCTGCACCAGTTGAGCCAGTCGTACCTGCTGTACCAGTTGAGCCAGTCGTACCTGCTACGCCAATTGAGCCAGTCGTACCTGCTATGCCAGTGGAGCCAGTCGTACCTGCTACTCCAGAGGAGCCAGTCGTACCTGCTATGCCAGTGGAGCCAGTCGTACCTGCTACACCGGTTATGCCAGTCGTGCCTGCTACGCCAGTCACACCTTTTATGCCTGCTGTTGAAGAGATCATACCAATTCCACTTGCGCCAAAACCAATATATGCTGAGCTGCCTGCAGTAGAGGAACCTGTTTATGCGAAGAAACCAGTCAATGAGAAAGTCACCCCTGCACCTTATACACCAGCGCCTGTTATGGTCACCATTCCTTCTACACGCAAACCAAAAAGTGACTACGCCAAAGCTCCGGCTTTATCAGAGCCTGTGTTGGTTCCAATTCCACCAGAGACTGTATCTGCAGGAGACCCTGCTGCTGATGCTGTTGATGCTGTTGTCGCCGTGCCTCCATTGCCAGTATTCATTCAAATCCCTGCTCGCGGACAAAAGCGGTTTAAACTTCGCGTTCCTAGGAAACGGCGCGTATTGAAAAAAACCAGAATCATCAAGAAAACCCGGTCTCTGAAACGAAGAAAACTAAAAAGACTCACGAAATGGAAGCGTATCTCAGGTATAAAGATTATCTGGGGCTTCAAAACATGGCGTGCTAAAAAACAATTGAAGACTATACGCCGGCCTATTAAGAAACAAATGAAACGTAAACTGGGACTCAAGAAGCCTGTTAAACGTGTAACGAAGCCAACGATGAATAAAATACGACAACCCCAAACGAATAAGAATGTACCCCCGCCGTGGAAAAAAAGGCAGATTCAATCCAGAAAAAGGACTGCCTGAGAAAGGAAGCTGTTAACTTGTGAACATTCTGATGATTTGTACGGAAAAGCTGCCTGTCCCTAACATTCGAGGGGGAGCTATTCAGACCTATATTGACGGTGTGGCTTCGCTACTAAGTAAACATCACAGAATTACCATTTTGGGTAGAACGGACCCTGCTTTACCAAACGATGAAGACAGGAATGGTATTCGCTACGTTCGTGTGGAGTCACATGGTCTGCTTGAACCATACGCTGCAGGGGTTATCCAATTTTTACAAAATACGGCGGAACATTATGATATTATACAAATATTCAACCGCCCTTTACTAGTCCTTCCTATTAGGAGCGTTTCGCCTTCAGCACGGATTATTCTAAGTATGCATAACGATATGTTCAATCCCTTTAAGATCGAACTTAATGAGGGAAATAAAGTTATCGAACAAACTGAGCGTATTATCACCATTAGTCAATATATCGGAACGGCTATCTGTGATTACTATCCCCATGCAGCAGACAAAATAAAATCGATCTATTCCGGCGTTGACTTGAATCGATTTGCTCCTTGGCTAGAGTCTGAACAGGCAAAGAGCGCTCGAGAGAGCATAAGGACTGAATACAATCTTTCCAACAAGAAAGTTATTCTATTCGTCGGGAGGCTCACCCGTAATAAAGGGCCCCATGTCTTAGTGCGCGCGATGTCTCAAATCAACCATCCTGATGCCGTACTCGTTGTCGTCGGCGGTGCCTGGTTCAGCGATAACTCGGTCAGTGACTATGTCGCTTACGTCAGAGCGCTTGCTGTGCGCTCACCTCTGCCCGTCATAACAACCGGGTATGTTCAAGCGCAAGATGTTCACCGCTGGTTCTGCGCAGGAGATGTCTTTGTTTGTACATCTATTTGGCAGGAGCCGTTAGCACGTGTGCATTATGAAGCGATGGCAGCTGGATTACCCTTCCTTACAACAGCTAGAGGTGGCAATCCAGAGATTGTTAAGAATAATAACGGAATACTCATTAATAACCCTGAAGACCCGAGCGAATATGCCCAAAAACTAAATTCGTTGTTATCGGATATGAACCATGCACGACATATGGGCCTTAACGGGCGAAGATTGGCAGAACAAAATTTCCCATGGGAACGCGTTGCTCAGGAAATTCTTGCCGTCTGGGAACAAAGATAAGTATAAGCGTGGATATTTCTAGTTAACCTACTGGTTGTCCCAAAAGTAGTTACTACTACTTAGGGACAGCCCATTTTTTTGCCATAAATCTCAGAGCAATCCTAGTTAGCTCCGTACCCTGATTGGCAGAAAAACCTCTTCTACGAGCATGGATCCGCTGCAAAACTAGCAGAAGCCATAACAAGAGTAAGAGGTTTTTCATGCATGGAGTGTCAAGCTAATAGTATGCAGTCTACTTACTTGACCAACTCTCTTTGATATCAGTTAAATGATTCCATTTATGCTTCTTCGTCTTCGTCTTCATCTTCATCATCGTCATCGTCATCGTCATCGTCATCGTCATCATCGTCGTCGTCGTCTTCGTCTTCTTCATCTTCTTCGCTTACAGCTGACACTGATACTTCTTCGTCTTCTTCGTCTTCTTCATCTTCTTCATCTTCGTCGTCTGATTCCTCTGATTCTTCGTCCTCTTCGTCCTCTTCGTCATCTTCTGCACCAAACGCTAATTTAGTACCGTCAGCTAATTCTACCTCAACTTCATCAACTTCCGCCCAAGCGATGTCTTTCTCTACATCATTGATTTCAGTTAAATCAACCTTGTCTTTGTCACCATTCTCAAACTCCAATGAGATCTCTGTCACTTCAGGATGCGCTTTTAAATAACTGAGTAATTGTTCTAAACTTTCCAAAAAAATCATTCCTCTCGCCATAAATTAGAAACTTTAATGTCTCCATGTATACTATGATTTTTCCTTCTTCATGCTTAGGCTCTTAATAGAGTAAATTGGCGGATTATGTTGTCCCGCTAGATGATTTTCCATAAACGTATACATATCAGCTTATTTTCCCTGTGAAAAGCCCTTACACATCATAATTCTTCATCATAAATTAATAATGTCTTCATATAGACAAGGAGGTAAAAGCTTATGAAAGGATTAATTCTCTGTGCAGGCAATGGTACTAGACTCCAACCTTTTACCAATTTAAAACCTAAAGGTCTGCTTCCAGTGGCGAATAAACCCTTAATTCATTATGGTATTGAAAAGCTAGTGGAATTAGGCATCAATGAGATCGGAATTGTAATTCGGACCAATCTTCATGCCATGTTTATGGAAGAAGTAGGTGCTGGTGAAAGGTGGAATGTACACATCACATATATTTATCAAATTAATCCTTTGGGTATCTCAGACGCTGTAAAACACGCCGAATCTTTCATAGACAACGAACCCTTCGTTCTGCTCCTTGGGGATAATTTGATTACCCAAGATCTTCATGGTTTATGTCACGCAATTACACATGAGAACCATGATGCAGCCATCCTCCTAAGAAAAGTGACGAATCCCAAGCAATTTGGAATTGCTGAAGTGAATGAAGATCGCATTATTGGTCTGGAAGAAAAGCCTTCAGAACCCAAGTCAGATCTTGCGGTTCTGGGGAGTTATGCGTTTAAACCAAGTATATTTAAAGCTGTGCATGCGATCAGTCCCTCTGCCAGAGGCGAGTACGAAATTACGGATGCCATTCAGTGGTTGATTCATCAACAATATTCGGTAGCCTATCAAATAACAGATAAGAATTTCTCCGATGTTGGAACTATGGAAGGCTGGCTGGAAGCGAATAGATGGATGCTGAGGCTTTTAGAGGAGGAAGGTTTGTTAACGACTCGAACGGATTACCCAGGAACTACTATAATCCCGCCTGTATGTATCGATCCAAGTGCTGAATTAATTAACTGCGTGATTGGACCTTACGTGACGATTGGCCCCAATGTCAGACTCGAAAGTTGTATGTTAGAGAACAGTATTTTACTTGAGTACGCCCTCCTTAATCCTAACCACAATCCAATGACAAACTCGATTATTAGTCCACAATCGATGTTTGTGCAAAAAGATGGAGGGTCAGGAAAATGAACATTCTAATCATGGGTATGGGGTATGTTGGCGTTACGACTGGATTGGTATTTGCAGAACTCGGCTGGCAAGTTACGGGGTTAGATACGGATACAATGAAAATCCAGGCATTATCTGAGGGTAAATTGTCCTTCTATGAACCAGGACTGGACCTGTTAATTAAAAAACATATTGCATCAGGTAAAATCAATTTTATTTCCTCTCCAGAAAAGGGGATTCGTGAGAATAACATCATTTTCATATGTGTTGGTACCCCCTCTGATAAAGATGGAAGCGCTGATCTTCAGGCTGTCCGTGGGGCAGCTCAAAGTATTGGCACATACATGGATGACTATAAAATTATTACTGTGAAAAGCACAGTTCCTATAGATACAAACCGCAAACTAGTCAAGTGGGTCAAAGAAACTCAAATCCATCCTCACCCCTTCGATGTTGTATCTAACCCCGAGTTCCTTCGGGAAGGCAGTGCCTTGTTTGATTCACTGAATCCGGATCGCATTATTATTGGAAGCGATAATGAGCAAGCCGCAAATGTCATTCAATCCTTATATGGCAGCATACATGCTCCTATCTTTGTCACCAGCCCCCGAACAGCCGAACTGATTAAATACGCATCGAATGCCTTCTTGGCAACTAAAATTTCCTATGTTAATGAATTGGCAAGACTTTGCGAGTCGCTGGAGGTCAATGTCACCGATGTCACCAAAGGAATGGGTTTGGACCAACGGATTGGCCCCCATTTTCTAAAAGCTGGAATCGGTTATGGTGGATCTTGCTTCCCAAAAGACAGCATGGCTCTCTTATACTCGGCGAAAGAGCAACAAGTTGAAATGAGCATTCTTGAACGAGTTGTTGCCGTTAACAACTCACAGTCTTCACACTTTTTGAACATATGGGAGCAGAAAATAGGTGGATTCAGCGGTAAAACCATTGCGATTCTCGGCATTTCATTTAAACCTAATACAGATGATTTACGGGAAGCACCTGCGCTCTCCATCATTCAACAATTACAGCAAAAACAAGCGAATCTTCGGGTTCATGATCCCGTCGCCAAACTTCCTGTAACCTTACAATCTGATAAAGTTCAACAATTCGAAGCGCTTGAGACCACATTGCAGCATTGCGACGCAGTCATCTTATGTTCGGAGTGGAAAGTCTATCGAGAGGCAGATTGGCAGCAACTAAAGGTTCTTATGAATGATTATTATATTTTTGATGGCAGAAATGCGCTGATCGGCAAAGAAATGACCAAGCTAGGCTATGATTACTATGGCATTGGAAATAGATAATCGCTCTAAGATGGGAGGTTACATGGAATGAAAATACTCGTCACAGGCGCAGCGGGCTTTATCGGATCTCATCTTTGTGAAAAACTTCTCCAAGATCCACGAAACGAAGTCATAGGATTAGATGCTTTGGTTCAGAAATCACCAACTCCTGTTCCAGTTAGAACATATAATCTTCGTTTTTTACATCCTCATGTTCGATTCACCTTCATAAACCAGGATCTATTGCATGTCCCCTGGGCGGAGCTTCTTCCTGGTGTGGACGTTGTCTATCACTTGGCAGGCATGCCTGGTGTGCGATCAAGCTGGGGAGAAGATTTTAAAACCTACGTCACGAATAACATCGAAGCCACACAACGTCTACTTGAAGGTTGTCGGATATATCCCGTCAGCAAAATCGTGTATGCATCGACATCCTCCGTATATGGCGAAAAAACGAATCAAGTGAATGAATCTGCTACGACAGTGCCACTCTCACCTTACGGGATCACCAAACTGACTGGAGAGCAGCTCTGTAAGGTTTATGCAACGAAGGACGCGTTACCAATCGTTGTATTACGATTCTTCACTGTGTACGGTCCTAGACAGCGTCCTGACATGGCTTTTCATCGGTTTATCCAGCATATTCGGCACAATAAGCCAATTCCTATCAACGGCGATGGCCTTCAAACTCGCGATTTTACTTTTGTTGGCGACTGTGTGGAAGCCATTGCAGCAACGGCCTATGCGACGAATATCATTGGCGAAACCATCAATATCGGAGGCAAAGAACGCGCCTCTGTCCTTGATTGCATCGCCATTCTTGAGGATCTATTTGAACGCAAAATAGACAGGCAATTTCTTGGCACAGCCTCTGGAGAGCCTCGTCATACTTGGGCTGATATCAGTAAAGCACAATTACTGCTAGGCTACCAACCGAAAACGGATTTACGCACGGGATTACAAGCAGAAATCATAGATTTATCCCAAACTCCTTATTTATAAGGGGTTTTTCTATTGGGATAAACTTCAATTCTAACCACCATCGAATTAAATTCGTAATTTGGACAAATAATCGACCTATTTACCGCTCTCTTGCACAATAGCTCTCTCTCACGGTTGCAATTCCCACTCTTATCGTTTATATTTTTATCTTGCTGGCTATCCTATTAGCATAGAATTCGGATTAATTAACAATATAAGCCAGTACATAATTATAGACGAGGTGTACACCAATGACATTGAATAAAACAGCTGCAGGGCTTCTTATACTAACTATGGCCGTTACAGGCGCTGCATGTACGTCCAAAGACTCCACAACTTCTCCGACACCTGCTGCGACAGCAACAGTAGCTCCACAAGCAACCGCAGCTGTAACCCAAGATACAATTAACATGAAAGGCTATATCGCTGCAAGAATTGCACGTGAAAAAGTAGATTACTTATTTGCTGAAGCCAAATCAGCAGATGGCGCTTTCGTGGTAAATCCGATTGCTGCAACAGATAAAGAAACAGCTAAGAAATTTCTTGCTAACTATGTCGATGCCGCGATGCTTGATACACTAGTAAATCATTATGTAACTGATACGAAGGCTGGTGCGACATCCCTTACCAACACGAAGTCGTACTTCACATCCAATATCTTAACAACAAAAAAAGAAGAAATCACATTCGATAAAGCCAACACACCTGAACTCGTTAAATTCACGACGAAAGATGGCGTTACGTATACAACGAAAAAAGTGAACGATAAATTTCTTCTTTCCGAAGTAAAATAATACTTTCGCAAATAAAAAGTGGCTGTCTACAAGTCGTTTCGTGCCTTGTATACAGCCACTTTTTTATTCTGTCATTCCGCAAAATAATTACTCTCATGCAACCAGTCCGCGATTTGGAACGAGCGAAGGATATGATTTTTCTCGGCATCGCCCGGCTCACCAACCAGCGTACCGTTGTTAAGCATGGTGAAATTCCGATTCGTATTCACGAGAATTTTGCCCATCGCGGTTGACTCGAATTTCGCTTTATCTACGCCCATCAGATAAGCAAGTGTAGGTAAGGTATCGATCTGCCCCCCTATGGTGGAAATCTTCTCAGCTTGCATGCCTTTACTGTAAATAATGAACGGGAGCTGCAGCGAATGCGTTCTCCAGGCTTCATTTTCTAAGGATGGAATCGCATCAACTTGTTCTTGATAGTACTTGTGCACACCTGTATGATCGCCATAAATCGCAACTACGGATTGATCTAGCACTCCTAATTGATCAAGCTTGTCCAGGAATGCGCCAATCTGCTTATCTGTGTAGTTAATCGCTTGGAAGTAGGCCCCCATGATCGTCTTATCCAAATTGGGATCAAGACGGAGCTGCCTTGTTTTCTCCGGTAAATCGAAAGGTCCATGGCTAGACAATGTAATGACATGCAGCATGAAGGGGGATTGTACATTCGCCATTTTGTCCCCAAGCTGTCGGAGATAAGACTCGTCAGACAAACCTAGACCGACGGTATCGTCTTCCTTGTACTGCCGCAAATCCCAACTCGTTTGGTACCCGATATTGTGATGAGCCTCCACCCAGTTCCAGCTTCCCGCTGGTTCCGAATGCGTGGAAATGGTATGGTAGCCCATCCCTTCCATCAGCTTAGGCAACGAATGATACGTGTTGGTTGGGTACCGGAAGAAATTCGCGCCAGATCGAATGGGGAACACGGATGTCGTCGTCAGCAAATCACTATCTGAACTCGTCCCATTGTTAACCTGCTCATAAAATTGGTTGAAATATAAACTATTTCCAAGTAAACGGTTTAGGTTCGGCGTAATTTCGTGTCCATTCACCTTTTCACCAATAACAAAGTTTTCAAGTGATTCTACCTGAATAACAATTAGATTCTTCCCTTGAAACATCCCTTTGTAGCTATTATCTGGCAGGCCTTCTGCGTTGCCTCTAAGCCACTCCTGCACTTCTGTGCGCTCTTGATCGGCAAGCTTGATGTGGTTCGCTGCACCGAACAGCCGTATCCCATCGTAAAGATGATAACCAATGGGTGACATATCTGACATCGATTGAAAAGGAGCCCAGCTAAGATTAAAAAACATCATCTCGCCTTTCGTCGTTTTCTTAACATCAATACGATAATGTTCGTAGGAAACAATGCCCACAGCAAGGATGATCAGTATTGTCGCCAGAATGGGCTGCCTTTGGTTTTCACGTCGGCGTGATTGGATTGGTGTGTTTCTATAGCGGAATAGCGCAACTGCAGCAATCACCACGAGATCCACAAACAACCATAAATCAAACGGTCGTATAAATGTCCACAGATTATAATCGAGTGGATTAAATCCATTGGGATGAGCAAGGAAGCGAATGGATAGAAACGCTGCATAGGCTCTGTAATACACTAAATCGCAAAACAATAATAAACTGAACAGCACCTGAATCCCAATCAAATAGATGCGACGGCCTCGCTTTTTGAAGAACAGTCCAAAGGCGACGACAAATACGATGAACATAAGATGCGACATGACGGGTGGAATGGTGAAATACATTTTGCCAATATTAATCCCCGCCGTATCTGGTGCATGAAGAGCTGCCAGCAAGAGCTGGGACTTCCATAGAATTGCAAAGAACGTATACAAGGTCAGCTTCTCGCAGCTCAAGACTAATCGAAGAACATGCCCAATCGTGTTGCGGAAGGTCTTTCTTTTATAGGATGATAATTGCAGCAAAAACGGTTCACCTCATACCTCTTGATTTCAAGCCGATTTTCCCATTTTAACACAAGTTACTACTGTATGTAGCTTACAAATATTGCAATCTAACGACAAGCAAGGCGCAATACGGCGCTATCCATAAACAAAAAGAACCAGAGACGAGTGCCCCAAGGTTCTTTCCAATCGTACATTTTCCCACCAAATCAAGTCGTTACTTGATATATGTCAACAGATTATAGATCAAAACTGCTGCCTGTGCACGATTCGTTGACTCCTGTGGAAACACTTGATTCGCGTAGCCATGAATCACCTCTATGTTAACCAGGGTAGCAACACTTGCCAGCGCATAATCAGAAATCAGCGAAACGTCCTCGAAGTTAGATAGATCCGATTGATCACCTACACGGGTCAGATGATTGGATACTCGCAATGCGCGATCCGTAAGCACCATCATATCCTCTCTCGTGATCGAAGCTTTAGGATGAAACTGATTCGCTTCATCTCCTTGCACAATTCCCAAATTTCTTGCAATTAATACTGGCTGCGCATAATAAGAATCAGGTTCAATATCATGAAATGGTTGGCCATAAGCCCCCTTCAAGCGAAGCGCTCTCATCAAAAGCACAAGGAAATCCGCACGTGTCACCGCTGAATCAGGACTGAACAGTCTCTCACCTGTGCCATTCACGATCCCTCTGGAAGCCAAATCTTCAATCGCCTCCACGGCCCAATCAAAGGCATCAAGATCATCGAAAGCATATGGATTGTGTATCGTAAGTGTTGATCTCACATTAGTTTGCTTGGTAGAGCTTACAAGCTTGGAATCTACAACTTTCACACTGCTTAGTGTGAGTACATTGCTCCCATTCTGGATCGCTCGAAAATACAACTTGAATAAGGATTGCGCACCTTCTAATCCTTTCCCCTTTCCAACCTTTGTATGCGCTATCTGAATATGTGTGCCCTTCACAATCGGTGGAACAGAGAAACCAGGTGCGTCGGATTTGGCATCTATGAATGTTAACCTTGTAGGATCATACTCTAAATTAATTTCATAAGCATAGACGTCAATCAATTGATGTCCCTCAATGACCACTTCAATGGTGTCACCATGATTCGGCGATTGTGTAGAAACTTTCATCGTAAATGTGCCTGACTGATCGGCCTCAGAGGCCCAAATGGATGTAGGTAGCATCCAACTTAGTAAGAATACGATTAGTAAGCTTATTGTCATCCATTTTCGCAAAACCATGTTCAATGTCCTCCCTCAGCACTCTGCACGATTCATCCCTGTAAAATGAAGATCGCCCGCCATGAAACTATACGAAATGTATCATAACGGGCGATGTTTATCCTGCTTAACCGAGCTTACACCTTATTGAAAGATCAAATCTTACTGTTGCAGAATGCGTTGTGCCACAGCAGCCAAATCAAACAGATCCACTTTACCGTCTTTATTGAAGTCTGCTTTCTTGAACTGTGCCCAGTCTGTATCTGCGGATGTTTTGCCGTAAGCTGCAGCTACATTAGCCAAATCTACAACAGATAAGACGCCATCGTTATTCAGATCGCCTGGATCGCCGACGTATTTCAGCGAGTCAAAGACATCTAAGGCTTGTTGCAGATTCGCTATCGCTTGTGTCACTTGCGGTTTCGTAACTGTTGGACTCGCAGCAACATTACTTGCAGCGTCGATCGCAGCCTGTAGAGCAGCTTTCGCTCCTGGCGCGTATTGACCACTGCTGTAACCTTCTGTTGCGGAATCATGCACGGTTTGCGCTGCCCCAATCTTACCGTTTAGGATCGACAGATCAATAACGGCTCTCACTAGAATCACTTCGGAAGCTGAGCCAAGGTTCGTAGCCGTCTGTAAATCCGCTAAGGCAAGACTGTCTAGCAGGATCGTTGTAGACACATCATCACTTGGTGCTAAAGCTTTCCAATGTAGTAGCATCAGAGGTCCGTTGACATCACCACCAACCAAATTCGCTGTTAGAATGCGTATGTGCCCTGCTCCAACCTTTTGACCAATGACCGAAATGGCAGGATTTAAAGATTCCACCGACTCAAATTCAAGCAATCCCGCGTCATAAGACAGTTGAATATCTTGTGCATATACGCTGGAAACGACATCAGACAAACTTATCGTAGTTTCAAAAGATTGCCCGCTTGTGACTGCCGTAGGTCCTTCAATGGAAGCCGATGCAGGAACAGAACCGTACACTCTCACCTCATGAACAGACCACCAGCTGGAATTCGTTCCCGTTTGAACGATTTTGAAGAATCTCGTCACCTGTGGAGCAAAATCTATGGAGATTAGCTTGTTGCTCCCCACTCCCGTGGCGATTGGACTGCCCCATGTTACGCCATCATTGGATACGTATAGAGCATATCCGCGTGCATAGTCATTATTGCTGCCTGTGGAATCCATCTCTATGTTATTGATACTCGTAGGAACCTTCATATCAATGGTGAACGATTGCTCTGGCGATGGCGCCATCGGCATGCCCGCACTCCAGCGTGTGCCCAAATCGCCATCAATGAGATGCGCTACAGGATCTGCTGAGGTTGAGGTTGCTGTCCAAGCTGAGCGATCCAAGGCTCTCTTTGACGTTGTAACACTTAAAGCCGAACTTAATGCGGAAACGTTATTTCCGCCATCTTTGGCTTTCACTGCGTAACTGTAGGTCGTCAGCGGTTTGACCGTCGTATCAAGGAATTCCGCTGTTGATGTATGGCCAATGAGCACCCCATCCCGATAAACATCGTAACCTGTAACATTGAGGTTATCTGTGGAAGCGGTCCACCCAATTTTGACACGATCATGTGCCGCAGTTTCCTTGAGCACCACATTCGTAGGCACACTTGGTGCTTCCGAATCCCCAGCATCTGTTCCGTAGAAGTTAATCGTCTGTCTTTGCGCACTGCCTGAAGTCCCATACACACGCCCGCCGACACCATTAATAATGTGTGTGATTTCACTGCCCGCCGTACCATTTAACCAAATGGTTGTCGCATGATGGATTTTGACACCAGCTGTATCCGGCACTTCGATGGCATTTTCCAGCTTCACAGCTGCATCTCGGAAATAAGCGTACACACCAAGTCCCCAAGCTTCGTGAGTCGTGACGGTATCAGCTACTTTATAGGAAGCATAACCATTCTTGCTTCCGTCCATCCATACCGCTTGATTAGGAACATCATATGGAATTTCTGACTGATAGAAGTAAACGCGACCGCCGTTCCCATTCCATAAGGTTTGATACTCATTGTGATGCTCATTAAATAAGCCATATAAGGTAACATCATCACCATTTACGATAAGTCCATTGGTCGAAACATTCTCTGTCCAACCCGCACCTGCACCGTGATCTGCCCGCCACATCCAGAAATGATCACCAATAATGTCATCGCTATTGATGGTCATTTGCGCTTTATTCTCACCAACAACGGCACCTCCCGTACGGAAGAATAAGTCATGTAACGATGTCGGGTTAGCTGCGTGATCCAATGAACTGCCTGTTGGACCAACTTCCAATAGGGATGAGGTTGCATTAGGCCCCGCCTCATATAGCAATCCTGCCAGTTTTACGCCATCCACATCAGCAATCGTCATCGCTGGTTTATCTGTCGTTGGAATAAGCGTTGGCATCCCGATGCCGAGTACAACTGTATTGGCATCGTTGATACGAATCGTATCATTAATGTGATAAATTCCCGGCGTAAATAGCAAATTCTTGCCATCCGCCAATGCAGCATTGATATTCGTGGCACTTGTTGTTGCCGGTACATCCGCCCGTACAATATAGAACTGATCGATTCCTATGGATTCTCCTGGCGTTGAGCCATTCGCCCAGCTTGCCCCCTGCGTATTTTGAGAAAGAGAAGGGACGAATACTTGATATTCATTGGCATTGTTGATATAGAGATACGGCTTCTCTCTGATGACAGGTGTGTTCTCGACTACGGTATAAGGCGGATCCGGAAAATTCCCTGTTGGCGTATTCTTGTCACCGACGAACACCATGTTCCAAACCCCATTGGACCAACTCGACCATTGACTGTTTCGCGAGAACCATTGTTGCTGTGAAGCAGGTGTTACTTGACCATCTACGATCGAATCCGCAAGGAAGCCTCCGCTTGCCCAGCCTGCGCCCCACCCAGAATCAAAGTCGAACAAATTCAATTTCCCTTTGATATGTAAACGCCTTAGCGGTGCCGCTTGAGACACGGCGATTTGCGTGGTACCTGCTGAGAAATGAGCTGGTGCAGGCGGTGTATAATTGAAAGTAGGATTAATGCTCAAATTCTCAATACCCCGCCAAAAATTACGTGTCGCATTCCCATTATCCCAATCCGCATTCACATTCAGTCCGCCATTGATCAACACATCATCTGGATTGAGCCCCAACCCTGAAGCTTGTGTATTAAATCCAATAAAGTAATTACCATTATACGTTCCCGGTTTAAAAAGAAAGGCATCTCGTTCCGTACCAAATTCATTGGACTCCTGTCTTGTGAATACCGCATTCACAGCACTCTGAATGTCAGCTGCGGGCATATCAGGATCAAATACATACACATTCGGACCAAAGATCGACGAATTGGCTTCACCGATAGCTATTTCTGCACTCGAAACGCCAGGACTCCACAAACTGAGAACGATTGCCATCATCGATACAGATGAAACCATTTTTTTCAAACTACGCATTGTATACCTCCCTTAGATTAGAAACGATCTATCCTGCTCCAGATTCTATTGGTAAGCGATTACATAATTGCTCCGATCACCCTCTCATCTTGCAAAGTAGGATGCTGACTCGTAGTTGGTATCTCCATCATAGAAAAATACGGCTTTTAATGAAAGCGGTAAACTTAAGGAGATTAGGAGAGTTACTTAAGGTTTTGGGATATTTTAACGATAACGGCGACCTTGCCTTGTTCTACCTAACTTATGGATATGCTGAAGAATAGCAGGTCGATATCCGATCATTTTCTACCCTGGTCCTTATCCTGTTCACCTTACGAAACATGTGAAAATCCTTAAAATGAAGTAGAGTCAATCAATCAGGAGGTCGAACATGAAAAAATTAACACTTATCTCTACAGCTTTACTTGCAACAACCGTCCTTGTATCAGCATGTGGAAACGGCGAGGAAGCTGCTCCGGCAGATAAAGGCACTTCCGGTGAGAAAGTAAAGCTTACCATTTGGCACAACTGGTCTGGTCAAGATGCGAAAGCTGTTGCTATGCGTAAAATTCTTGATGATTTCCAAGCTCAAAATAAAGATATCCAATTGGAGATTGAAGGTCTTCCAACCGACGGCTTGAAAACACGCCTAAAAACAGTTGCTGCAGCCAATGAAATGCCTGACTTATTCGTTATGTGGCCGGATGCAATGACGAAGGAATTCGTTAGCGGTAACTTGCTTCAACCGATCAATGAGTTCTTAGATAGCAAACCAGAATGGAAAAACAATTTCATTCCAGGCGCTTTTGACGGCTATACGGTAGATAACAACATCTACTCTGTACCTATGAACCTATCGCCAACTTCCTTTATTTACTACAATAAAGCGCTTCTTGATCAATATAAAGTTGCTGTTCCTAAAACATGGGATGAGCTTATGGCAGCTGTCAAAACGTTCAACGACAACAAAATCATTCCAATCGCGCTTGGGAACAAAGCGAATTGGGCTGCTCAATCCACCATTTTCAGCGGACTTGCTGATCGTATGACGGGTTCTGACTGGTTCCTTAAAGCTGCTAAACAAGATGGCGTGAAGTTTACGGATCCGGAATTTGTTCAAGCCTTGAAAAAGCTTCAAGAGCTAAGCAATGCCAAAGCTTTCCAAGATGGCTTCAACAGTATTGATCAAAACCAAATGAGACAATTGTTCTATCAAGGTAAAGCTGCGATGTTCATCGATGGTGGTTGGGCAATGGCTGATGTCGTTCAAAATGCACCGAAAGAATTACTTGCAAACACGCATATCGCTTTAATGCCATCCATCGCAGGTGGAAAAGGTGATCCTCAATCCACTTCTGGTGTTGTTGGTACTGGACTTGGCGTTAGTAAGAAAATTACGGGCGCTAAAAAAGAAGCCGCTCAAAAATTATTCTACGCACTAGCTGGTCCTGAAGGGCAGCAAGCTACGTTGAACAGCTCCACATTAGTTAGCTACAAAATCGAGCTTGATCCATCAAAAGCAAACCCACTATTCGTTGAGCTTAACGATCTTATGAAAACAACGAAAATCACGCCAGTTTACGATGCTAAACTAAACTCAGCTGCGGTTGAAGTTATTAACAACGGTCTACAAGAGCTTCTAATGGGTGGTAGCGCCGAAGCGATTGCTAAGAAAATTCAAGACTCACAAGCTGCTTCACTAGGTAAATAATACGTTATCGTACAACCAGCCCTCCACATCTGTGGCAGGGCTGGCTAATTTCATACATGAAGGAAGTGAGATTGATGAATGCTGCTTACGTCCGCAGGTTTGTTTTTATGAGCCTTGCTCCTGCGATTATTGTTTACGCCTTATTTGTGTTTGTCCCTGTTCTCTGGTCAGGCTATTATAGCTTCTTCGACTGGAAAGGAATTGGTACGGCGAAATTTATCGGTTTGAAAAACTACGTAGAAATTATTCATGATCCTATTTTTTGGACATCCTTAAAGAATAACCTTATCTTTCTTGTTGTTGCTGTGCTCGGCCAGCTGCCGGTTGCTCTCATCCTTGCCATTCTTTTGCATAAAAGCAATACGCTGCAACGATTCATCCGTTCCGCCGTCTTCGTTCCGATGGTCATGTCTTCGGTTGTTATCGGAATGATCTGGCAATATATTTATCATCCGCAAATCGGTATTCTGAACCTTCTTCTAGAGAAGCTAGGGTTAGAATCCTGGAAGCTGCAATGGTTATCGGATCCTAAGATTGCCATCTTCGCCTTAGCTCCTCCTCTAATTTGGAGTTTTGTCGGTTTATATCTCATTATTTTCATCTCTGCTTTTCAGAATATTCCTGGTGAAATTCACGATGCCACGCAAATCGATGGCGCTGAAGGTGCACGCAAATTATTCTCCGTTACCCTGCCAATGATGTGGAGTACTGTACAAATTGCCATTATCCTCTGTATTTCTGGAAGCTTGAAATCTTTCGATCTTGTATATGTAATGACCAAGGGCGGACCTGCTCACGCGACTGAGCTGCTCGCTACGTATATGTATAATTCGACCTTTTCCTCCTACCGATATGGTTTTGGTAGTGCCATTTCGACAACAATTGTCTTAATCAGCCTTATTTTCATTGGGATTAGCCAATGGGCAACAAGTCGTAAATCCAAAGTATAACGAAAGGAGGAAGCTGACTATGTCTTCTATTCCAATTCAAGTAAAATCAACTGCGACAACTCGCAAGTTCTCGCTTAACACATGGAAGCAGGGTGCACTCTGGACGTTCTTAACCCTGTATGCGATTCTCACGCTTTATCCGTTGTTTTGGCTCGTTATTTCCTCTTTTAAAACGAATAGCGAATTCTTTAACCATCCGTTCGGATTGCCCCAAGTTTGGAAGTTTTCGAATTACGTAACTGCATGGCAAGCGTCCAAAATGGGTACGGCTTTTCTCAACTCGGTCATCGTTTCTCTTGTTTCACTGGCGCTGACGCTATTTCTAAGTTCCTTAGCAGCTTATGTCCTAGCAAGAATCAAATTCCGTTTCAAAGGCATCATTCTTGCCTTTTTCGTCATTGGGATGCTGATCCCTATTCATAGTACGTTGGTACCTTTGTTTATTCTTATGAAACAAATCGGACTATTGAATACGTACTGGGCACTCATCTTGCCTTACACAGCCTTCGCATTACCGACTGCCATCTTCGTTCTTACAGCTTATTTATCTTCCGTACCCAAAGAAATCGAAGAAGCTGCCTATATTGACGGAACTAGGCTTTGGGGTGTATTCTGGCGTATTATGCTGCCAATTTCATTGCCAGCTCTATCAACCGTCGTCATTCTGAGCTTCCTGCATTTCTGGAATGACTTCTCGTTCGCACTTGTTTTTATTAGCAAAAGTAGTTTAAAAACATTACCGTTAAGCATCGCTAATTTCGCCGATGGCTATCAAACGGATTACGGTTTAACCCTAGCCGCTATGACGATCGCTGTTATTCCGACAATCGCCGTATACTTGGCCTTCCAAGAGCAAGTTATGAAAGGCATGACCGCGGGGGCTGTAAAAGGCTAATTGACTTCTATGATCCAGACAACCAGTTAGGAGATGACATGTGTTGCGCGAGTGGTTCAGCTATTCTTTACAGCGTAAGCTATCCTTCATTATGCTTGTCACAACATTAATCCCCCTCTTGTTTCTGGGTACCTTCGCCTTTACAACATCATCGGATATCACACAGGAGAAAGCGCAGCAAGCAGGCTTGGATTCGCTTGCGCAAATGGATGCCAAATTTCAGTTCATCCTGAAAGATGTTGAGAATATATCCATTTTCCTCATCGGACAAAGGGATATTCAATCGTACTTAAAGCGCGCCGATGAGAACTTGGATGCACGAGATCAAGTACTTGGGTTAATGACAAATCTGGTATATACCAAGGATTACATTTCAGATATCACGATTTATCCCAGCAATAACACGCCACCTCTTTCTACCTCTACGATCTACAACTCAAATCTGGATCAAGAGATTGCCATTAAACAAGTTACAGACAAGCTGTGGACGGGCTTATATCACATAGAGAATTATTTGGGAAAACGAGAAGTCTTCTCTTTCATACGACCCGTACGCGCTTTGAATACCTATCAAACACTTGGTTGGCTATCTATCAGTGTGGATGAACAATTGCTCTCCCGTATTTGGTCTGTTCCACAGTTAGCCGATGGCTATGGGCAAGTTGCTTTATTGAATGATCATAATAAAATTATATCTTCTACTTCCAAGAGTTGGCTGTCACATGAGGCCGATAACTTGTTCCCTGGCATAGCGGATCGCGTTCGTGGCCATTCTTCCGGTGTATGGACCTCTGGCTCCGGGAAAACACAACAGAGCATTCTATTTTATCGAGAGCCGTTGATCAACTGGACGATTGTTGGCATTATTCCTACGAAGCTATACAGTGCCCAGAATCGATACATTTTGCAATTAACAGCTGTTGCTGTGATACTTTCCGTCCTTACTAATGTGTTTCTAACTATATTCGTTATTCGCAAGGTCACTACCCCTCTCGGATCGTTAACCCGCTTGTTAACCAAAATCAATCCTGATGAACCTTTACCCCTCTATCCGGTGTACACATCAGATGAAATTGGGCGACTAGCTGGCAGCTACAATTTATTAAGCACACATATCGAAGCGTTGAAAAAACAGCTCATACTCAATGAAACGCGCAAAAAAGAAGCTGATATGCGCGCATTGCAAGCCCAAATCAATCCGCATTTCCTATATAACACCCTGTCTTCGATTCATTGGATCGCTCTGCTCAAAGAAGAAAATCGCATTGCAGAGATGGTCGGCGCCTTAAGTGACTTCTTGCGTTTCAGCTTGAATAAGGGCAAAGAATATTGCAAGGTCTCACAAGAGCTAGCTCATATTCGCAATTATGTGCAGGTTCAATCCATCCGTTTCCCGGATGAATTCACCGTGGACTACGTAGTTGACGCTCGACTAAACGATACTTTCATGCTGAAATTGCTGCTTCAACCATTGGTTGAAAATGCGATGATTCATGGTATTCAAATGAAAGAGGAACCAGGCGTCATTTCTATTTATGTCGAGCTAAAAGGCAATTCGATGTATGTCAAGGTGATGGATGATGGCCTAGGAATGACCGAAGAACGGTTGCGAGAGGTCACTGAAAGTTTGTACCCTGCTGAGGGCACGGAAGCAAACGATGCCAGTTATGGGCTGCGCAATGTGCATGAGCGTTTGCAATTACATTACGGGCTTGATTCGGGAATCAAGATCGAGAGCCGACTGAATGAAGGCACCTGTGTCTCGTTTGCAATCCCAGTTTTGGAGGATAACCATGAAAATCTTGATCGTTGATGACGAGGTCATCATCCGAACAGGCTTGGCCAAAGTCATTAATTGGAAAGAGATCGGACTAGAGCTTCTTAAACCAGCTGTTTCAGGTGAAGAGGCGCTGCGCCGCATGCCGGAAGAACGTCCGAATATTTTATTAACGGATATCCGAATGAAACACATGACTGGTTTGGAACTCGCCCAAAAAGCGAAAGAAATCATACCCGATATCGAGACGATTATCTTATCTGGATACGATGATTTCATGTATACACAGCAAGCGATTCGACAAGGTGTCAGCGACTATCTCTTGAAATCAAGTCGACCAGAAGAGATTATGAAAACCGTCCTCCAAGTCAAACAGCGCATTGAGGATAAATGGAAGCATCTCAATCAGGATCAATATAAGAACAAAGAAGTTCGCAATCGTTTATTTGAACGCTGGATCATTGAGGGCGAAACAGCAGAAGTCGATGCAGACATGCTGCTGGACTACCTTCCTCTCTTATTCCACACACAGGAGCATGAACAACCCAAATTTCAAACTTACGTTGTTACCGCGGAAGGATGGGGAGATACCGCATCGGAAATTTCCCTGCTGCTATTCGCTGTAGACAACATGCTGCACGAAATACTGCAATGTGAAACATTGATTTACAGGCAGCGGATTGTCGTGGCACTTCCCAAAACAAGTGCATCTGACTTCTTCGATCATCCTGATTCTGCGAAGCAAAAGATCGAGCGGCTGCTCAAATGCAAAGTCAGCATATCCATCGGCGAGGTCGTAGGGCAACAGTCCGATTTATATAAATCGTATGTCACTGCGGACTATGCTTATAGCTACAAACATCATCTCGATGAATCTATTCTGAATTATTCGGACATTGTTAAGCGGAAAGGCGGCAAAACCCTCTGTACCCATGAGGAGGAGCTAGAGCTCTCTTCGATCTTGTTGGATGACGACTCCGTGGCATTGAAGAATTGGGTTCAACGCTATTTGCAATCGGAGCTGAGCGACCCTCACATGACGATCGAATCCCTTGAATCGTTAGTCCGCTCAGCTGCCCTGTCCGCTCATCGTTGGTTGGAACGTGTATTGACCGCAACGGGGCGTCAAGGAGCACTTGATGATCAGAATATCGCTTTCGTCGTCAAACGGGATATCGTGCTGAAGGACGCCTTATTTCAATATTTATTGACCCTTATGGAGCTCTATCATCACCGATTAGGTGACGGACAAGCCACACATACACAGAAAGCAATGGCCTACATCCATGAGAATTTGGGGAGGGATGTTGGCCTGCAGCAGGTTGCTAAATATGTACATCTGCATCCGAATCATTTGAGCGAAGTGTTTAAAAAGGAAGCCGGCATTACGTTTGGTGACTATGTGACACGTCAAAAGATTAATCGTGCCATGGAAATCCTAACCGTATCCCCTGCCAAAATAGCCGATGTCGCAAGCTCTGTCGGATTTGAAGATATTAAATATTTCAGCCAAGTGTTTAAGAAATTCACTGGCAAGACGCCGAGTGAGTTCCGGGAGGAAGCAGTCCTTCATCCTGCTGCTCCACCTCCAAAATTTTAACAAAATCATGGTGTAAGAGGAGAATTCACAGATGGAATTATCAGGATTATGGCGATTGCAGCAGTTCGAAGTAGGGCAAGTTCGACCACTTGAAGTCGCGGCAGCATGGTTAGACGATCGTTTCTGGATTACAGCAAAGGTTCCTGGGGATGTCCACTCGGCCCTCATCGAACGGGAATTGATTGAGAATCCTTATTTCGGTCATAATGACGCGAAAAGCCGCTGGATCGAGCAGAAAGAATGGTGGTACCGCCACTCTTTCAATTATTCGTTAGGGCATGGAAACGACGAGAAAGAGAAGCATGAGCTAACCTTCGAAGGTCTTGATACGTTTGCTACGATCTATGTGAATGGGAAAGAAATCGGAACAACGAGCAACATGTTGATGGCCCATACCTTCGATGTTACACGCGTTATTCAAGATGGAAAAAATTCTATCGCAGTTAAATTTGATCCTTTGCATTTACATAATAAGGATAAAGAATTATTCCAATGGTCCTCGTATACGAAAGAGCGCCCTTGGCTCCGCAAAGCGGCGATGAACTTCGGCTGGGACTGGGGTCCACGCATGGTCACGGTCGGTATTTGGGGTAAAGTGTTCATCGAGCGTTACCGCCGCGCGAAGCTAGACAGCGTATTTGCCAGAACTCGCACGATCAGTGATGCGCAAGCTGAAGTCCAAGTTGATGTCGACGTAACAACTCTTCGCAAAGGAGTACAGAAGTCGTGTGACATTCGTTTAATGGATGAGGCTGGTCAAGTGGTTGCTTCTGCAAGCGGGAATGTTAGCACGTCGGAATCGTTCGTATTACAAGTCGCTGATCCACAGCTATGGTGGACTCACGACCTCGGCAAGCCTTACTTGTACGAGCTTGAAGTTGTCCTATATGCAGACGGAGAGCAAGTAGATACGTATCGCAAGCCGTTTGGTATCCGTACGATTGAGCTGCAAGTGAAGGATACGGAAGGTCAGAATGCCTTTGCTTTCGTGCTTAATGGTGTCAAACTATTCGCCAAAGGTACAAACTGGATCCCAGCGGATCACTTCATCGGAAGCATTCCAGATCAACGCTATCGAGATTTAATTGATCTTTCGGTTACCTCGAATCAGAACATGCTGCGCGTATGGGCAGGCGGTATCTATGAGAAGGATGTTTTCTATGAGGAGTGCGACAAGCGAGGCGTACTGGTTTGGCAGGATTTTGCCTTCGCAAATGCGTTGTTCCCTGATTTCAACCGTGATTTCATGGATAATGTTCGCAGCGAGGTTATCTATAACATCAAGCGCTTGCGTAATTATACATCCCTTGCCCTGTGGTGCGGAAATAATGAAATTGACTGGCTCTATGATATGAAATCCGCTGGCGGCGACATTAATTGTCCGTTCTATGGGGAAATCATTTACCACGAGCTGATTCCTGATGCACTAGAGCTGCTTGATGACAGTCGTGCTTACTGGCCGTCTTCCCCATTTGGCGGCAATGATGCCAACGATCCTGATGTCGGTGACCGCCATAACTGGCAGGTGTGGCATGGTTCCGTTTACCCGCGTCAATTCGGTGATGTACCATTGCTTGATTACAGTATTCAAGGCGTCACGTTCAAAAATTACAAAAAAGACTTCACTCTTTTCAGCAGTGAATTCGGTATGCATGCGTCAGCTAATCGCTATACGTTAGAGAAAAATATTCCAAATGGCCAATTCTACTGGAACAGTGTGGAAATGGCTTATCGCAACAAAGATACCAATCACCAAAAGGGAATTCTTCTGATGGAAGGATATACCGGTATTCCGACTAACATTGAGGAATATATGAACTTCTCCATGCTCACACAAGCCGAAGGCTTGAAGTACGGCATTGAGCATTATCGTCGGAACAAGCACCGCACAAGTGGTTCCCTTATCTGGCAATTGAACGATAGCTGGCCAGGCACAAGCTGGTCGCTGATTGATTATGAATTGTTACCGAAGGCATCCTTCTATTATGCGACAAAGTTCTATCACCCGCTTCTGCTCTCCATTGATCATGAGCCTGGGCAAGACTTGAATGTGTGGGCTGTCAACGATACGTTGTCATCCTTAAAAGGGCAGGTTCACGTAACTGTCTATAACTTCTCTGGTGAGCCATTGTTCACGCATGCGTTCGAAGCCAATGTAGCGGCGAACACAGCGATCCAACTGGGTAGTCTGCCAGAAGCAACTGTATTAAATGGGGCATCTGCGGAGCAGGTTGTTGTCCGCGTTCACACGACAGATTGGGCCGCACCAGATAACCTTCATTATCTGCGCGACCAGAAGGATCTACAGTTCCCAACGACTTCACTCAGTGTGAAAGTCGATGCAGATGCGCAAGCCGTGCACATTACGGCCAACGGCGCACATGCACGCATGGTGAAGCTGGATCTGCCACAAGGTAACGTTCGCTTCAGCGATAACTTCTTTGATCTGCGTGCTGGTGAGCAAGTGACTGTGTACATTAGTGATCCAACGGGGGAGAAAGTTGATTTGCCCCGATTGCACGTGAGTGCAATGAATAGTTAGATATGTAGTAACAAAGAAAAAACTGCAGAATCGAATCTGCAGTTTTTTCTTTGTGTATGTTCGAAGCTCTCTATCCTATCTACCTTTGAGTGAGTTCTCCTCAACTCAAACTCTTCATGCCACGCAGCCACTCATAAAAACCATCATCGAAAAAGAGATCAGGGATGTACGTCTGCGTATAATTGCAATTAGGGCAAAGAAGAACCAACCCTTGCTCAAGAACTTTAGGGTATAATTTCTCGTGCTTATTGTTGTTTCCGCAAATAAGAGGACGAACTCCATCAGCCTGTTGGTAATCCTTAATACGTTGCTTGATAATATCCTCTTCGTTCATTTTTATCCCCTTTATCTATTGAACTCAGCATTCTTCCAAGATATTATACACGATCTACGCATTCGCAACACCTAAATAATCTAAGTACCGCTATCGCACTTTTTTTAGGTCTTTCTTTCCCTCTTTTGATGCACTCATACAATTAATTAATACATAAATCGTTACATACACCGTTCCAATAAATAAGCCAAATAATAAGCAGAAGAAAACCGAACTACTTGTTAAACTTCCTTCTATGATTCCAGTTACTTTACTCCAATCCGTTATTGCTTCCCAGCTATTTAATCGATATTCTCTTCCCAACAAAATTCCGTACCCGCCTGCAATGGAAGTGATCATAACAAAACACCAAGATATTGTCTTATTAAATAAGCTCATTAATACGTATTGAATTTGATAGGTTGAGAATGCCCCAAGTAACAAGCTAGTCCAAGTGAATAAATGTATCACTACAAAATCAATCCAGTAAGCAAAACCAATAATTCCATTAGTTGCATACAAATCCTTCTTGACAGTTAAATGAATGAGATCAGTTATAACGTACGGGGAATTCGGGAAGAAAAGTAACCATAACATCCCAAGTAAAACAAGAAAAATAGACTTCACCTTACTTCGCTTGTAAATAAGATACACCAAACTAGACAGAACAAGAGGAATCCAAGCCAAAAATAAATTCCAGTTCAAGAAATCAAAATAGGTTTTATTTCTACAAATTATATAAACAACAACGTTTATCAAAGACAGAGTGACTAGAAAAATAAATAGATTTTTATGGTTAAGATTCTTCATTGAAGACCTCCTTCAACAATTCAGGATGCGCTCTACTAATCGTTAACTTCCAAGTTCCACTTGGACGGATTTATACTATATGTATTTCACTTTCATCTATGCTTTCTGAATTTGTATACTTCTATTATCAATTCTATTGAACAAAAAGCTACCGTTAAAATACCAATAAACGATAACATGTAGATCATATAAAAAGAAACTATTGGACTTGGTTAGCCAATTTTATTAGCTCAGATACATCTATTTTAAGATCACCTAACTGGTTTTTGTTCCCATTGATATAGTAAACAAACCGCGCCAAAAACCCATTTTCGCTTTCCCACCAAATGGATTGACTGCTTTCGCCAACTTCGTAGAATGCTTGTTTTCCGTTTTCCAGATGTACTGTTTGCTTGTTTACTTCTGATACTTTCTCTGGCTGGTCAATAACTTTACTCAAAATGTATTTTAATTCTTGAGTGGTTTGAATGTTTTTATAATGAAAAATAAACTGTTGTAGGACATCTGGATTATCAATAGCAATCTCAGTATGAATTGCATTAACTTCAAATGGAAATGTAACTGGCTCTTTAAAATCGTAATTCATCTGTTTGCTTTTTTCTCTTGAATCATTATTACCACTACACCCACATATCAAAAAAAGTAAGATTAATACAGCAAAAGAAATTTTCTTCAATATTTCACCTCTTATTCGTAAACATCTATCCAAAAAACAAGAGAAGATCCTCTTGGGGCCTTCTCCCTGGCACTAATCTGTGAACCTGTATAGTTGCTCCTTCGTAAATGTCCATTCCGGGGAATTCAACTTCCCCTCAAACGCAGTGGAATACCAAGGATTGCCCTCCCTGTTATCTTGATTCTTCAGAACATGTATGTCTTGCGCAGGCGTGTAGCCCTGAGCTAATAAGAAGAGCTTTTCTCCTGTCTTGGGGTTCTGAGCCATATCCAATACAATGATGGCATGTCCCGGCGTGCCCCCTTCCAGAAACACATCACCAGCTTGCATCTCTGATAGCGGCACCTGCCTCATTTCTTTCGACAGGGACAACGTTCCCGCGTACGCAAATACCATGTTCAGATAACTTCGAAACACTTCATAGCTGTCAGATGCCGCACCACGTTTGGACCATGAGACCTTGTTGCCAGACACTTCAATTCGATTCCCTTTCCTCCAGGTTGCATAGTCAGCTTTAAAGCCATTGGTAAAGTTGAAGTGAATCTTATCCAACTTGCCACTGCCATACAGGTATTCCGCCCGCAGCCTCATTACTGCATCGGCACATTGCTGCAGATCCCGCTCCCCTACATCCACATTGAGCACAGCTTCGTATACTTCTTTGGCCTTAAGCTCCCCATTAAACAAATGTACCTTGGAGCCATGTGGCTTTAAAGGCAGATTCCGCAAATAATCCCCGTAGGAACCCTCCTCTACAGGAACCCTTTCATAACCTTTAGGAACAGCTATCCGATCCATCACATTCGTTCCTTCTGCATGAATCAATTGTTGTTTAAGGGATTTGGTTCCAGTCTTCGCATCCGCGGCTTTCGACCCTTCCTCCCCTGCGGCGGAACAGGAACTAAGTAACAGCACAGAAAGAGCAGTAACCGTTATCCATGTTTTCGTCAACAGCAGCAGCTCCATTCCTGAATCTTAGTCTAAACACCCCATCCTTGGAAAATAAAGGTATCTTTAAATAGACGCTTCATTGTGGTGAAAAGTTGCTATCTACAGCATGATTGAACAGAATGTGAGGATTCCCCGATTTGCAATTAATGTTCTATCCACGTTGCTCCGCCATCCTTGGTATACCTTATCATCTGCAAATTGCGCCTGGTACAAGGTAATCGCGGTGTGAACGCCCCTAGCCCTAACCTCATCTCAATAACTATAGGAAGTTTACATACGATTTAAATCACAAAAACCTACATTACCACTTTCGTGGCGGTATAGGTTTTTCGCATTATTACATCGTGTTATGTACCCTGTAGCTCAAGTGGCATAAAGGCATAATCTCCGTTCCTAAGAATGCTGCCTTTTCTAACAGGTATAGCATGGCTGAAGATCGGACCATCAATGACAGTTGTATGGAACTCGCCGCCTTCTCCGCATGGGTCAATTCCACGAGCTTGCAATTCCTTAACGTAAGCATGGGTTAGTGTTCGTCCCAGATCCTCTTCCTTCATTCCTAACGATATATTTACTGTGACCAGGATGGATACAAACCCTAGATCGATAAACTCTTTGACAGCTTCAGCATGATCCATTCTCCATAGCGGCATTCCAAGCTTTAAACCAGCATTCTGAGTAACTTTGTCATGCCAGCAGCCCTCGACAGGCATATCCAAGTCTCCTGTGACTAACACTTCTGCGCCTTGTCCTTTGGCTTGTTCCAATAGGCGCATAAACACACCTTCATAATCATCCCAACTTGCAGGAGCCGTATAGACGGGTAAGCCGATGGACTCCGCTTGGGCGCGAATAAGCTCTGGAGGCATTCCATGGGATCTAGAACGCTTCCCTTCTTCCTCCAACATGACGATGAGTCCGACCGGTTCTCCTACCTTCATTGATTTATACAGCGCCAGAACGCTATCCTTTCCCCCGCTAAAAGAAGCTATAAATTTATGCCCGTGGGCATTATTTGTCCAATTCACACTATCATTCATTTCCTATCGTTCTCCCTTGTTGTGTGCTCTGCTCATTATATCACGAGTTGCTATGGCAGTTATGTAGCTCATTTGCTACAGCTCGTCCCGCTACTCGGCCGGTAAATAAGCAGCCTCCGAGAAATGTTCCTTCCAACGCACGATACCCGTGAAGACCGCCTCCTCCGAAACCGCTTGCCTCTCCAGCAGCATATAACCCTGGAATCGCTTCTCCCGCCTGGTTCAGTACACGACCGGATAAGTCCGTTTGTAAGCCTCCCAATGTTTTACGACTTACGATATTCAATCGCACCGCAATGAGTGGACCATTCTCAGGATCAAGCATACGATGCGGCTTGGCAACACGAATTAATTTATCCCCAATATAATTACGAGCGCCTTGAATAGCAGTTATTTGCAGATCTTTGGTAAAGGGGTGCGCGATCTCCCGATCTCTTGCTTTGATTTGCCGTTCGATATGGTCAACATCAAGCAATTTCTCCTCGGTCAACGCATTCATGCCAGCGACCAGCTCAGCCAATATCGGAGCAACGACGAAATCCTCTCCCTTATCCATAAAAGCTTGTATCGGAGCCATTGCACCTGGCAGTGCTCTAGACAACACTTTACGAATGCTTTTCCCCGTCAAATCGGGGTTCTGTTCAGAGCCTGACAGGGCAAATTCTTTTTCAATAATTTTCTGGGTCAAAATAAACCAGGAATAGTCGTAGCCTGAATTCAGAATTGCTTCTAAGGTTCCTAAAGTATCAAATCCAGGGAAGTTCGGGGCTGGAAAACGCTGACCACACGCGTCGAACCAGAGTGAAGATGGCCCCGGAAGAATACGTATCCCATGATGATGCCACACGGGATTCCAATTCTTATTCCTTCTGTGTAATGCCACATCCGGTCGCGATTCACAATCCGACCTCCGGATTGCTCCGTAATCGCAAGCATGCGGCCATCAACATGTGCGGGCACGCCAGAGAGCATGCGCTTAGGTGCTTCGCCTAGCCGACTCGGCCAATATTGGCGGACTAAGTCGTGATTAGCACCAATTCCGCCACTGCTGACGATGACTGCCTGCGCACGGTATTCGAATTCACCAATCATTTCACGTGAGCTCGTTTCCCCGCGAGCCGCAGTGCTCGGCACAAGCACAGAACCGGAGACGCCAGTAATGGCTCCTCCACTTTGAATAAGCTCGTTCACGCGATGACGTGGTTGGTACACAACAAGACCATTCTGCCTATGTGCCCGAATGCGTTGTTCAAATGGCGCGATGATGCCAGGCCCTGTCCCCCAAACAATATGAAAGCGAGGCACAGAATTGCCATGTCCCTCTGCCAAATAGCCTCCGCGTTCCGCCCACCCGACAACCGGGAAGAAACGGATTCCCATGGCATGCAGCCATTCGCGTTTTTCACCCGAGGCGAACTCGACATAGGCCTCCGCCCACTTGCGGCCCCAGTAATCCTCGTCGTCTTCACGATCAAAGCCTGCTGACCCCTGCCAATCCTGCCAGGCCAGTTCTTGGGAATCTCTAATACCCAGCCTGCGCTGCTCGGGGGAATTCACAAGAAATAAGCCGCCGAATCCTTTTGCCAAATAAAAATGGCCTCCTTCTGACCACTATAGCCAAAAAGGAGGCAATTCACAGGATGGAATGTCCATCCAATTACGATCCCTTGAGATCTTCTTCCATATCGTCAATGACGACAAGTGGCGTCTCAAGACTCAGCTTTTTCAGAGGCTTCACCTCAATCGCCCTAGGACGCGTGTCACCATAAAGCTCAGTAAAAATCTCTTCAATTTCATCTCCTGTCAAATCTTCACGTTTCAACAGCTCTTCCGCAATCTTGTGAACGAATTCCGTATAGTCAATTACGAGCTTCTTGACCTCGAGCATTTGCTCTTTGAGCAGCTCATTAATCTGTGGTCGAAGTGCTTTGAGACCATCCGTGCGAGAACCAACTGCCAAGAAGCTGAACAGTTCCTCGCCCATCCCGAGCATTCCGAGATACGCACCTGCAATTTGGGTTGCATGCTGTAAATCTGACGTTACACCGTTTAATTTCTTGTTCAGGAATTCATCTTCTACCGCACGGGCAGCCAAACAAACTTGAATCTCTGCCAACATCTCAGAGTCACTGCGGTTATATCGCTCATGTGTCTCCTTCGTAGCCGAAAGTCCGAGAGCGCCGCCCCGCCTAACAATCGTTACTTTCCATACACGCTCATGTGGCTTCAACAGGAACTGTGCCACCGCATGACCTGCTTCATGATAAGCGACATTGCGTTTCTCATCATCTCGCATCGAGCGCAGCGGTTGTTTAAGCCCCCACTCATAAGTTTCCATAGCGGCACGGAAGTCTTCGTAGCTCGCCGCTTGTGCACCACGTTGATGGGCGATAACAACAGCTTCGTTAACGATATGTTTAATTTGAGCCGGGCTATAACCAATGGAATCAAGACCTGCTTTTTCTGCGGTTAACGTTTCGTCCAGCTTGACCTTTTTCAAATAGTATTGGAAAATATCAACCCGACCATCATAATCCGGAACATCCACCCAGAGTTGTCGATCGAAACGACCTGGTCGAAGTAAGGCTGAATCAAGCACATCAGGCAGGTTGGTCGCTGCAACCGTTAGCACGGGCGGGCGTTCTGCCTTTTTACGGCGCAGCCCTAGGGAACGCAGCATCTTTACAATTTTAGATGTATCAATATTAGGCGGGTCCATCTGCAGGAGCAGCTCGTTCAGGAGGCCTGAACCGCCGCCCATCCCCATCATCCCCATACCCATACCGCCGCCTCCACCTTGACGACTCATACCAATCGCATCGATCTCGTCAATGAAGATGATACAAGCGCCGTAGACGCGCGCAAGTTTGCGGGCTTTTTTGTAAATCCCCATCACTTTGAGATTTCCCACACCAAAGAACATATTCTGAAAACTTGGTGCAGACGCATAGGCAAACGGAACTTGTGCTTCATTCGCAATAACTTGTGCAAGATACGACTTCCCGGTACCTGGCGGTCCGCAAAGCAGCAATCCACGAATGGCTTCGCCGCCCATTTCCTTGAACTCTTTGACACCTTTGAGCAGGGTGACAATCCGTTTCGCATTTTCTACAATTTCAGGGTTTCCTCGATAATCATCCCATGTGGAACCGGTCTCTCCAGGCAGAATCCAATACGTTCGTCCGCGAGCAAGGAACCAGAACAGCGCAACAAATTGAATGATCATAAAGGCCATTGCGAAAACCAGTTGCATCAGTAACGTCGCAACACTAATCGCTATCCCCCAAGCGGTCGGCCCACCTGCCCATAGCAGCCCGCCAAACAACACGATGGCTGCTAGCCAGAGGATTAACTTTCGCCATCTAATCCATTGATATCTCCTCATGGCTACACTTCCTTCATATGATAAAGTTTGAATATCCCTATGAAAAAAACAACATTCATGGCCCCGCAAGAAGCAGGGCCACAGGAACGATTATTGGAATTTTTTAATGATATCGAGCACGTACTTGGCTATCACAGCGAGGCCGCAAATGAAATAAAAAATCACCACAATCCACCCTGTTGGATCGAAAGAAATCATAGATAATAGTACCGTCAGTGGCAGCACATAGTATAGGACATCTTTCAAATAACCTAACACGAGTGTTGGACCAAAGGAGCCAACCCAGAAGGATTTGAAGAACGCAATAAGAAAATCAATCAACATGAAGCCAAAAATACCCCACAACGTGTAAATTATCCAGCCCTCAATTGTATTTGTCACTTTTCATCACCACCTTCCTACATACTATGCTAGGATTAGTGGCCGGTGAGAAATCAGTGGGCAACAAGCTGCGAGCCTGAAATATTTACCTTCTATTACTTACTTCATTCAGCTTAATTTTCCTTCTCAATTCAGGTTGTTTTAAGAAAAATATATTACTTTTTTTTGGAAATAAGACCGAAGAATATAGCGGAATCTTTGAAAATCCACTAAGAAATAGCTTCTAGCTGGCGAAACCGCAACCAAGCTAATGATATTCAGCGATAGAAACCGCATGAGCTTCTCGATGCGGTTCATTTTGGCGACCGCATTGGAGCGGTGAGGCACTCCTATTTACCCCGCCGGTTATGCGAGCTAAGCACATTTCCCTTTTTTTACAAGTCAACACCCAAAAAAATCCATCTACTCCCGAATACTCTTAGTAAGATTAACCAACTCAGGCACACACCGCATAATCGCAATTTTCTACTCATTTATTTTATTAAGGAGAGAAGAAAAAGATGAAGCATTCGCGTATGAAAAAACTGCTTATACCGACCCTCGCCCTCACACTTGTGATGACTACTGGCACAACGGCCTTCGCTCAGAACGGTCGCGACCACAAGGACGATGATCGCAACAACACACGCCAAATTAATGACAAACGCCAACAAGCTGCTATCAAATTTGACTTCAAAGACATCAAAGGGAAAGAATTCGAATGGGCCTTAAGCTACATTATGAGTCTAGTCTCTAGGCGTATCTTCGATGGGTACCCCGACGGTACCTTTAAACCACAAGAAACGGTCACACGCATCGAGGCCATCACCGCAGCTGTACGGTTAATGGGGCTGCGGGATCAAGCCGAATCCGCTGAAGAAAAAGCGACGAAGCTGAATTTCCATGATGCAGCAAGTGTACCTTCGTGGGCCGTCGGTTATGTAGCTGTAGCATTGGAGAACGATCTTTTCGCCGAATCTGACTCGAACGTCAACCCGAATCAACCAGCTGATCGTCTCTGGGCCACAACCCTCCTTGTAAAAGCTTTAAAACTACAAGACGAAGCTGAAGCGAACATGAACGCAAGGCTCTCTTTTTCCGACTCCTCTAGTGTCCCTGCGGGTTCGGTGGGATATGTAAAGGTCGCCGTCGACAAAGGTCTTGTGAACGGCTTTGAGGACAATACATTCCGTCCTAAACAACTCGTAACGCGTGCACAAATTGCTGCCTTATTAGATCGCGCAGGCAACCAATTACCGAACAGCATTAATGGACTCGTGACGGGAACTGTCGTAGCACCAGTTAGCGGTAGTATCTTAACTGTCCGAACGAACGGACAAAACATTAATTTGACATTAAATCCCGATGTGTTTATTTATCGAAATGGTGCCAAAGTCAGTCCCTCCGCCTTGCAAACTGGAGACGTCCTCAAGATTCGTTCCAACGATGGCAGCATCATTTATATCGAAGTCTCCCAGCCAAATGGAGGCAACCCGACAACGCCTACGCAAGCAGTTGGTGTAAAGACGGGCATGGTAGCTGCAGCGATAAATGGAAATACACTCACCCTTTTAAGTAATGGGCAGACGATTTCTCTTCCTTTGAATAGCAATGTTCTTTATTTCCGTAATGGCTCGCAGACAACGGCAGCAGGCTTGCAAGTAGGTGACATCGTAAGCACTCGCTCTTACAACTATGGCATTAGTTATGTAGAAGTGACACAATCTGTGGGCACAAGCGGGACACCAACGAATTTTGCCTCGACAACAACCGGCACGTTGACTTATCCAATTAGCGATAATACATTACTTCTAACCACATCTACTGGGCTTCAAGGCGTTACACTGAACAGCAATACCATCGTTTACAAAAATGGTGCATTTACAACTCTTTCAGCGCTTCAAGTCGGCGATATCCTGACAGCTTACGCCTACAATCATACGGCAGCAGTCATTGAAGTAACCAAAAGTGTGTCACAAGTGACGACGACAGGTGAGATGACCGGAACCATTTCCGGCCAAATCAACAATAACTTACTCACGCTCACGAGTGGCGGGCAGTCTTACAGTCTGCAGCTTCACGCGAACACTTCCATCTACACGGATGGTGCTCAAACGACAAGCGGCGTATTGCTGCCAGGTCAAGTTATCAAAGTGCATTACTATAACGGCGTTGTGTTACATGCCGAAGTACTTAAGCGTGCAGATGGCACCTCGGTAACACAGCCAACAATTGCACAGCTCACAGGTACGGTCATTTCAGCTACGAATAATCTCATTGTCATTGTAAACGGTAATCAGGCGCAAGCGATTAATTTGAATGATAAGGCTTTCGTCTATCGCAGCGGCACTCAGGTTAGTGGTTCAGCGCTACAGCCTGGTGATATTGTCAAAATCCGTTCCTATAATAATTCAGCCATTTATGCTGAAGTTACACAGCTTACTAGCGGTAATACTCAGAACTTCAATGTGTCTGGCACTTTTAACAGTGTAACCTTTACGAATCAAGGCAAGATCGCCACAATCACCATCAATCAAACAGGTACAAATGGAAGTAACGTGACAACAACTTATAACGTGTCCTCATCGGTAACCATTACTGGCAACATTTCTAATATGGTACAAAATCACGCCATAACACTGCAAGGCACTGGTGCCTTGATTACAAAAATCAACATTCAGTAATCTCAAAGAGGGTCTCCCAAAGCCATGCATATGGCGGGAGGCCTTCTTTTTTTGATAAGCTACTAGAAATTGTTCCCATGTTAACTGAGTTGGAACTGGACTTGGTTCCACCGGAACGATACTCCTCCCACTCTACTTCATGTGAATACAGCGGCTGTGGAATGTCAAAAATGCTAGGGCTCGCGATTCGAGCTAGTTTTGACGCTGTAAGCGTGTATTTCACCGTTACAGAGCGCAGGACAAGCCTCTCTGTCCCATATCGCCCACGACTGTAACCACAACTTCACAATAAAAAGGAGCTAAGCGGATACTACACGCTTAGCTCCTTTTCCAAATCGGGGCAACCGCGCCCCTAGCATCACCGCAAATACAAGCTTAGCGGCTGCAGCTTTAAGTCTTTCAAACCAGCATGAACCAGCTTCGCAACTTCAATCCCGCCTTGCTGTTGGAAATGGGTGTTGTCTTCCACGCCATCTGGGAAATTCATGAATTCACCTGGCGCCAGCCACATGAACAATCTCTTGGTTCCCTCTGGCCCTAACGTTTCAAACAACGTCTTGCTGCTTGCAGCAAGATCGATCAATGGTACCTCTTCTGCCGCAGCCAACTCGCGCATCGCGATCAGGTAATCGCCGTGCGTATCACGCAACGTACCGTCTTCCTCGAAGAACCGCCGTTGCACGGACGTGACCAGAATCGGATATGCACCTCGATCCCGAGCGCCGTCGATATAGATTTTCAGCGTTTCCTTGTAGGTGGAGAATGGCTCCGTATACCGTGCTTCATCCGGTTTCTGGTCATTGTGACCGAATTGAATGAGCAGGTAATCGTGGGGTTTGATGTGACCCCAAATTGTATCCAATACGCCTTCACTAATAAAACTCAAGGAACTCCTGCCCGATAACGCATAATTGGCTACCGCTGCATCTGGTTTGATGAAGAGTGGAAGCATTTGTCCCCAACCTGCGTACGGATACCCATCCGTCGGCTGGTCGGTCACGGTTGAATCGCCGGCTAGAAACAGCGTACAAGCTGTATGCATAGGCTCGATTTCCAACGCATTGATGCGTGGTGCCCTACCTGAGAACGTTAGCTTTAGCTGTGCGTCCACAACCCAAACAGAGAAGCTCGAACGGGCAAAATGTCCCGCAGAAGTACGTTGCTTATGAAGCACAAGCCTTCCTTCACCTGTAGTGATCGTTGTTTCTGTTTCTGCGATCTCATCACCTAGTAAGATCGAGACCCGGTAGGTCCCATCTGGAACATCCACCCGAAACGAAGTGTCTAGCGGAATACAGAAATCTCTACGTAACGCACTGGACTCATCACGATCTTTGGCATGAACGTTCTTTACATTGCTAAATCCATATCCAACTGATTTCTCATACGCATCAGAGGGAGTAATTTTGGTGTAACCTGACTCCGGGTTCCCTACCCCGAAATCGAACTTCAACGCGTGTGTCATCGTAGATTTCCTTTCTCTTCACAACGGAATTTCGCCGCCGGGATATAAGGTAGAACTGGACAGGCGTTTGGGCTGCGGCAGTTGTGTCCCGGATAGTCCTTCGCGCCATGCAAGCGGCCCACTGGCATAAATAGCGGCTGTGTCATCATTATAAATAATAACTTGCTCTGTCCCACTTCCACATACATCGGCATGTACAGCATATCCGTTTAGTGGAAATTCAACAACAACGTTCATTTCACCATCATATAAGGATGGCCACACGCCACCACCTCTGCGGTAGGCAAGGATCAGATCCGCTGAATCAACTGTCCATCCGCGAAGTGGCTCAATAATCGTCAACCAACCATCCGTTTGGCGGTCTTCTTTCCAAAGTTCTTGACCTTCACTATCCAAGAGAAATAAGGCATCCTTTCCTTTCAATCCCTTGCCATCATCCTCGCGCACGAGTCGATCCAACCCTGCGATTTGCAATCCTGGCTTATCACTGCGGAATCGGCCTAGGGCAATATGCTGAGATTCAATCGAGCCTTCATAACGCCATAGCTCATTGCCGAAACGATCATACATCACCGTGACACTTCCGCCGATCACAAGCTCCGGGTGCCCATCGCCATTCACATCCCCAACCCAAATACAGTCAGCGTGATCGTCGAGGTCCTTACAGCTCCATAGCTTCTGACCATCATGGTCCAATAGATCATAACCAGCCATAACCTCGTCTTTCCCGTCTCCATCCAAATCATATACCCATGGGAAATGCCCAGGATTACCAACGTGTGTCCATAGTAGATTAAAGTGACGATCAAGCGCCCACATCGTGTGATAGCGGTCTTTCAGTATAATGTCACTGGCGTAAGACCCACCAGTCAAATTCGCCACGATGATGCAATCATGGGCATGTTCATGCGGCAGCTCATAAGAAGACTTTACCTCGCCATTCGCCCCGTTCAGGATGAGAAACCGCCCATCCATCACGCATAAAACTTCTAGCTGACCATCGCCGTCGATGTCAGCAATCTGTGCAGGATAGTCCGATCCTGCACTTCCTGCACCGGGATCAGGCTCTCCTGTCTGCCACAGCAGATTGCCCTCCAGATCAAATGCCGTCAGGCACTGCACCTGATGCGGGATGTATCGAACATCCTGACGGTTGTCAGGATGAACCAACAACATCTCCATGCGACCGTCACCGTTCAGGTCGCCTAGGAGCATTTTGCATCGTGGGCCTGCTGCACTAATATCTATTTTGCCAATCAAATAAGCTTCGTTGCTTGTAAGTTCCACAGCCCATCACTCCTCAATTCCGTCTATTGGGGTAGCCATTCGGATATTAGCTCAAGCGCGATAATCGTATTCAATGACCATTGTGCGGCCTCATTCGTGTTCATCCAATCAATCTCTTGCAAGGTATCCACGTGCGTAACGATGGACGCTTCCTGCTGAAGATCCACCTTAGCAAACGCGCTTTCGAGCAAAATAGTCCAGCACTTCTCTGCTGTCTCAGCATCCCGCTTATAAAAAGCTCCATACGCAGTGATCGCTGCACTGAGCACAGGATGCTCGAAATGTTTCGTGGATATCTGACCATGTGTCAACTTATCCTTCTGCTCCTGGGTTTGGTTGTAGTAAACGCCGAGCTCCGCCATCATGTCTTCCCATTCAGGATCCTTCAATATGCCAGCAAGCTCGAACCACACCTGCGGTCCTCCCATACAAATGGCCAAATGCCTGCCCCAGTTATCGTCTCCAAGTGGCGAGAGCACACCTGTTTTGGGATCATACCCATAGGTTGGACCCGAGATTAGCCCATAATTGGCGTCCTTAATACAATTGATGCCTACCAAGATTTTATCCCGATAAGATGTATCTTCGTATCGTTCCCAACGTGTCATCCAGTTTGAGCTGAAAGCCGCCCAATCCGGACCCACACGGATATGTGTTGGATGTTCATCCTTCGGAAAATACGCACGCATCGGATCCAAATTCACCGTGGTGAAATCCGAATCTCGCACTTCATCCATGATATCCCCGATCCGCTCATCCGCGGTCAAATAGTAGAAGTATCGATGTAAGCCCGCCATCCCGATACGAGCCTCCTTGCAACCGCAGCCCCAATGGACCACATTATGCCTGGAGCCCAGCCCCGCATATTCACCGAAATGGTACAGGTCCACTTCGCTTGTGTGCCGAGTCATCGCTTCTGCCATCCGGAAGATATCCGCTCGCCCCGTGCGCAGGAACATCACCCATAGCCACATGTTGGGCGCTAGCTCTGTATTTTGCCAAGCACAACCACCTAAATCATAATTCCACACATGCCTAACAGGATCATAACTATGCATATAATCGCCATAATCCCAGAACCCGTACCACTTTCGTTGCTCAACTTCCTCTTGATAAAAAGTAATAATCCCATCCAACCGATTCTCCAGCTGCGCTTTCACTGGATGACTACGGTCTGGCAGGCTCCAGTAACCGAAAGCCCCAGACGTGTGATAATACGAAGGCTCGCAAATGAGTAGCGATGGATTTTGCGATTCTTCCTGCATGTGCTGAAGCATCTCCATATCCGGCGTTTTACCCGTACACCACAGCGTCAATTCACTTGTATTAGCAATGCCATATGGCGTTGCACGAAGCTCTTCCGCTCCTTCATACGAGGATTCCACATGTGTTTCTGTATCATAATGGCGAAGATCCATCGGCGTCCCATCAGGTGACCACAACCAGATCGTAAATCCTGCCTCTGACGCCGCCGTACCGTGTACCTCAAAGCTTGAGGGATGCTTCTCCCAGAAATTTCGCAGCCCAACTGCCAAGCCACCGCCATCACCGCCGACATAGCCCAGACCACCAGCGCGTGCGCCATCTGTCACTTTGACCCAACTGCAGCCGGCTTTCGTCCGTTTCCATATGCGATAATGTTCCGATGAATCTTGAACAAGTTTAAAGCTATCCCATGTTGCCGAATCATCCAACAGCCCTAGGAAATACGCATCCTCAGTGGGGTCAAATGTAGTCGACTCACCTGCCGTTTGTTGTTCAAATAGCGCTCTATATTTTCCTTTTGTTCGTCGGGTATGCAAGGTTTTGGGTGATTCGCTAAAATATCCATGATCACCTGCCAAACGGATATGCCGATTGTATTGGGCCCCTCTCATCGGGACCGCGAATCGAATGCCTAAGCCTTTAATGAAATCCTCATGAGGATTCCCATCATAATGAAACGTATGCACCAGTTTAATCGTTTCCTGCCCTGCATATACATACATACGCAGTGAAAAAGGCAGCCACTCTCTCGTTCCCGTTGTTGAGCGGAGTCTACCATCAAGTTTAACGACTGCACGAATCGGTCCGTCTTGTTCAACAACAGCGCGCAAGACACGGCTTTCGAACGTCTCCTCGCGAGTTATCCGCACACCCGATGCCTCGCTCAGTTCTTCTTTCAAACCGATCAACTCACCACCGCTGCATATCTCATTGCCCTCACGAACGATACTGCGAAGCCACTGTTTCCCTTGCTTGCCTATAGTGCAAATCATGACGCCTGTATCAAGCGAAATGATATCGTCAGTTTCCGTTACGATCATACGGTAATCGGACTCTGGGCCCATGCCTTTTCGAATAGCGAACCCTTCTCCTGATCCCGGAATGACTGCCGCGGCATGCGCGGACCATTTCACACTGCCATCGGGCCAGTAAGCCGTCGGCCAGCTTTGGACGGGGACTACTTCTTGCCCCGAGGCTGTTTCCAAACATAATGACTCGTCGCGCCTAAGCTCGCCTTCGCGCCAAGGGATTCCCCATGTTATGCCTACAGGCTTAGAAGCCTCTTTATTTAACCAACGCAGCTCAATTGCCGAATTCGAAGCCAAACAATCATCTCCTTTTCACATTTAGTCCCATTGTAGAAAGAGGAACTCTTGCGAACAAGCGGACATTATTGCTAAGCTGTGATCGGGCAGTTTGCACTTTATTGGCACACTAATACATTGTTGCTAGGTTGTTCGACTAAGCTCACGATAGCGTGTTGGCGTCATACCTTCCAGCTTTTTGAAAATCCGGTTGAAATACGTATGTTGGTATCCCACCTGGTCGGCGACATCATTGATTCGCATTTCCGAATCTCTAAGCAGCTCTTTCGCTTTGTCCATGCGCAGCTCCGTCAAGTAATCGATAAAATTTTTGCCTGTCACTTGCTTAAAGGATCTGCTAAGGAAGAATGGATTCGTCCCCGTATGCTCCGCACAATTATCAAGCGAAATATCCTGTCTGTAATTATTTTGCAAATAAATCATCGCTTGTTCAATAATGCGTTTCACTTGCGCGTCCGAACGACCTGACATCTCCCTCATGAAGGGACTTAGCACTTTATCCTGAAACCAAGCAAGAATTCTAGTCGACTCTCGAATCTGGGAAAGCTGTTCATATAAATTCGCACCCTTGAAGAGGCGATTCGGATTAATCCCGGATACCATGATGGCGTGCTGAACATTGCCAAGCAAATGCAGCATCCCTTGCTGAACCTCAATTTCTTTGGCACCTTTGCAGGTTAAAACCTCCAGGAAAGACACTAGCAACTCACTAGCTTCGCCTTCTTTTCCTGTCCGTAAGGCTTGAATGAGCTCCCGCTCCTGTGTAAAAGGATATTGCAACTCCATGTCTTCCTCTCCTGCCAAATTGTCATGCTCCATATCGATAATCTGATTCACATTCTCGAAGTAACGGTAGCTGACCGCTTGCTTCGCTCGTTCAAATGCGATCGGTACATCTGAAATTAGCGATACCGGCCGGCTAATCGCCATGGTCATGCGCATTTTCAAAATACGGTTAATCGACTGCTTCAAATCGTCACTAAAAGCTTGTGAGGCTTCCGCATAGGATTTACCCTCAGGCAAGATGAGAAGAATTCCCGCTGTTAAATCGTGAAAGTTAAGGGTATGACTCTGTTCAAAATACTGAGCCGCCAGTTCATCAATCATATTCACGGCCGCAAATGTAACAAGTCCCTCTTCACCAAGCCGGAAGTTCCCCTCCATGCTCGTCATCCCAATTAATTGGACGTAGAGGACAACGAATTGCTTCTGGTTAACATCCCACATAAAGCGCTCCATCCGATGGCGTAGATCGTCCTCTGAATACGCATTCAAATATCCTTGCAGCAGTTGGTGCAGGAAGCTGTCCTTAAGATGAGGTAACTGTTCCGTCAACTTCGTATTCAACTCTAGACTTTCGTTATGCAAATTCACCCACTTCGACTCCAACAATGTGAATTCGTCAGCATGCTCATGGTGAGTTGTACTCCCACCTAACATCGCAACAAGCCTTTTGACCGGTAAATAAATGCGACGTGAAGCTAACCATGCAAGAATAGCCGCAAGCAGCAATACCGCAAGACTTACCGTAATAATCAACTTGGAAATAAAGACTACCGGTGATGTGATACTCGATATCGGCGATGCCGATACATAGGTCCAATCTTCGGAGATTCGTGCCAAACTGCCGTAAGATACCGTGTAAGTAGAGCCTTTCCAATCCATAAAGAAAGAGCCTTTATGTCCTGCTAGTGAGGCAACTTTGTCACGAAGAGCGCTTACAAATGGGGATGACTTTGAATTGCCGTTCGCTGAAACGAACAGTTCACCAGCATTCTGAATCAGAAACGTCTCCCCGCCATCATAAGGCGTCAGCGTATTGAGCATATTGGCTACCTTCTGGCTATCAAAACGAAAAACCAATACACCGAACGGCTTCAAACTTCCGCCGGGAACTTGATGTACGAGCGTTAAATCTTGGTTTTCGGGACGATTTGCATCAAAGGACCATTGCGTCCAGTAGGTCGTATTTTGACCGTGGATGAGTGGATCATATCTGGTAGCTATGGCAGCTGTTCGATCATCGATCTTCATATATTCAGGGTTGAACAGAACTGAGCTTGTTCCGCCCACGTAAAGCTCTGCATGCTTCACCATTGCGTTAGAGCCCTGCATGGCAACCAGCGTTCTAGTAATATCCTGCGTCCGTTCGAAGTTCTTCACAAAATCAAATCCATTTAAACTATAGTCAAATTTATTATCAAACGCCCAATGGGATAGCAACAGCTCAAGATTGCCTAACTGGTCATCGATATTTTGCGACCGTTGTTCAATTTGCCGATAATGAAGTTGAAGAAGCTCACTTTCTACGCGGCCACCCGCCATCCAATACACGAGCACCCCCATCACCAGTCCCGGAATACCCGAAACGATAAAGATCGTGATCAGACTCTTTTTGTAAAAGCGACCTTGTCCACCAATTGTTTTGCTTAAACTTCTTACTAGACCTTCTTTCATTGCTCGGAACATGCTCTCACCAACCGTTCGAAAGTTTAGTTTGGAGCGAAGACTTCAACTTAGAGCGTATACGGATTTGGTGCGGGATGGTAGTCAAATTCCAGTGGAGTTTCATTACTTTTCCGACTTTTATTACTTGTCCTATCTTTCACTCTAGCGCCCACTCCACCTTTATCGCTCCTTGTAGACCGTCTCCTTTCACAACGAACCGGTATTCAGCAGTCTTTTTTATAGTCACACTGTACTTTAGCCTACCGTTATTGTTCTCTCGTCCTCCTAAATTATCACCGTTGTCATCAATAAGCGAATATCCGTAGCCGCCTCCATTTACATTCGTAATCTCCACTGCGTAAGACAATTTCTCACCTTCTCGAACTACCACTGGAATCTCATGTTTTCCATTAAAATAGGTAAAGTTAGCTTCGAAAGATGTACTAGTTGTTTTATCGCTCCATCCATTTTTCACAGTGAAATCGATGTTGAGAACGACGACAAGCAGCAGTGGAAAAGCGATAGAGAATGCGTATTTAACAGGTGATTTCAGTTTCAACCATTGTGTCCCACCATAAAAAACGAGAGCAGACAGCGCCCCGACAATACCTGCTATTATCGTATATGCATTGAATCCATGTACCATAAAAATGGCAAATCCTGCAATGATATAGAGCAGCACTTTTCCTAATTTACCAATCCTTGGAATGAGTCGTGCAAATAGGTCAATCACGAAGGAACTGGCTATTCCATATAGATAGAAAAAGTGTAACAGTTTCAACTGAAAAACATCCTCAACAATCTTATACATATCGAATCCGGTGTTCATGAATAAGAATAGAATGAATAGAAGCGTTGCGATGCCTGCCCCGGATAATTTCGATAAAAGGTAAGATACTACTCGTTGTCCGCGTAGAATGTCCATCTTAATCCCCACTCCTTAACCATCATGTAGAGAGTGCCTACCGCGTTCCGCTGTCCGCATATCCCATTACCATTCCCTTAATAGTAGTGAGAGGCAATGAACCAAAGATTTGACTGTCAATACTTCTCCACCACGTATCACCCATAACAAAGACATGGCCCTCAGGAACATTAACCTTAGCCATATCCATGTTAAAGTATTCTTTCATGGTTTTCTGGCATGATTCATTACATTGAGCGGAACCTGGCTTATTAAGCGTCTCAAAATACTCTTCTTCTTCGAGTCCCCAACTAAGCGCTTTACCATAGAAGGTATCTAGCCTTTTATGGTTAACATAAACTTGACCTTTTTTTATTTCAATTTCCTCGCCTGGAAGAGCTATAACTCTTGCTATATTATATTCGGGCGGATTTAGCCTCGGATATTTGTTCTCATCAATTGCAGGTGTTTGATAGTAAATTACATCGCCGCGATGAATAGCATGTTGATTAAAATAATTCGGGTCAACAGCTATCTTCCCTTTGTCTTTGGAGATGTATTCTAAGTTGCGACGCGCCATTCCATCGTTATCATTTTCAATAGTAATAAGGTTCTGGTTCATTACTATTGTCTTTGGCGAGTCTTGAGTAATTACGTCAGTAATGCTTTGCTCTTCGCAACCTAGAACGAATAAGAAAAAGAAAACAATTAAAAGTGACTTCTTCACAGCAATCCCCCCTTATTTAATAATACGCATTAAAACAGAGAGACCGCCAATTAATTCCAACAATTCCCTGAACTTCCGTAATGATTTACTTTTCGATAATTGATCAAAAGCAGCCCTCTTTTCTAGCATATCGTAAAAAGATAGCATACAACTGTTTTGAGCCCATAAGAAAGAGCACCCTTTCGGGTGCTCCACACTTGACTTATTACTTACTTCTTCGCAGCTGCAAATAAATCGTTCATTTCCTTCACCAAATCATCCCCGCCTGATTTCTTCCAAGTTTCGAAAGCTGCTTTCAGAGCGGCTTCATCACTTTGACCGACGATGAATTTAATACGCGCATCATTGATAATGTTATCCAGTTGTTGGCCTTTTTGCGAGTAAACCGTGGAGATAAAAGGCTCAACTGGGTTTGCCACAATGTTGGCTTCTGCTTCTTTTTGAATCTTCGTCGTTTGCAAACGAAGCGGTGTTTGCTTCACTTTCAAACCGCGATCTTCCGGAATAAATGGCAGCATTTGATTCAAACCTTCTACTTCAGATTCGAGAAGCGCTGTATCCTTGCTCACCACGAGCGCTTCGCCATCTTTCGTATAATGCTTGCCTTCGATACCGTAGCCAGCTAACGTTTGAAGGTCTGGCTCATTCATTTGATCCAAGAATTTCAACACGCGTTTAAGTTCATCCTCTGTTTTCACAGTGGACTTCGAAACCGCTAGAATACCTGCAAAGCCGGAAGTCGGCAATGCTTTCAAGCCATTCTTACCTGTTACGCCAATCATATTATCTACATAGTGAATGTTAGGATTGTCTTTGCCATCTTTAGCAAGCGCAGCATGAATTTTATCATCCATACGTGCGGCATTGTCTGTTACGTCTATGATCACCCCTGCTTGATTGTTGGCAATGGGATCGTTCCACTTCGCGGAATCGAATATAGCAAAATCTTGATTGATTAGCTTCTCATCATATAGTTTTTTCATAAATTTAAGCGCTTCGAGGTATTCCGCGGTTTGATGCTCAGGTACGAGTTTACCGTCTACGATGCCCCATTTGTTCGGTGCTCCGAACCAAAGCTTCATCGTATCAAACCCGCTTGCCCATTGCCCTGTCCATTTGACCAATACCATGCCGTATGTGTCATCTTTGCCGTTTTTGTCAGGATCTTTTTCTTTAAACGCTTTGAGCATATTGTAGAAATCATCGATTGTTTTCGGTTGTTGCATACCTACCGCTTCCAACCAATCTTTGCGATAGTTAATCCCGTTTCGGCCCAATGCGCGTCCACGGTAAATCCCGTAGTTTTTGCCATCAACTGATGAGTTGTTCATAATGACTTGGTTTGCTTTGCTGAGATTCGGATAATCTTTCAAATACTTGCCAATTTCCCAGAACGCACCCGATTTAGCAGCGTTAACGAAGCTAGGGTTCTTCACATCGCCAACATAGATGATATGCGGCAGCTTTCCTGAAGCCAACGTAATATTAAACTTATCCGTATAGGATGCGTTCGGCACCCACTCGAGGTGAATATTCGTATTGGTTTTCTTTTCAATTTCAGTCGTAACAGGACCATCGTCCTTCGGGAAATTCGTTTTAAAGATCGGAAGCATGATGCTCAAATCAAGCGGTGCTAAGTTCTCAGGAGCTTTGGTCGCTGCTGCTTGTGTGGCAGAAGCGGATGCTGCTGGTGTTGCGGTTCCTCCTTTGTCACTACTACAACCAGCGATTGTCGTCATGACTGCTGTTCCTACTGTTGCTACAGTTACCCATTTTTTCGCATTTTTCTTCATCTAAACATGCCTCCTTTAGAATATGGACTTGCTTCTATCTGAATCCGTTACCCCTTGACCGAACCAATCAAGACCCCTTTAGCAAAATGCTTCTGCAGGAACGGATAGACAAACAAAATTGGAATTGTGCCCACGACGATAACGGCCATCTTGATGGATTGCTCGGGTGGTTTGACGAAATTCGGATCCATGGAGTTGAGATCACCTGCTGCAGCCTGAGACAGCAATACAATCTGTCTGAGCATTACTTGCAGCGGCCATTTGGCAGGATCATTAATATACAGTAAAGCAGAGAAGAAGTTGTTCCAATGACCTACCGCGTAAAATAACGTAAAGGTTGCCAAGACTGGCATCGATAAGGGCAGTACGATCCGCCAGAGAAGACCGAGCTCTGTACAGCCATCGATTTTTGCCGCTTCCTCTAGCTCCGGTGGGAGCTCTTGGAAAAAGTTTTTGACAATAATCAAGTTAAATGCACTAATCGCACCTGGAATCATCAATGCCCAATAAGAATCCAGCATATGAAGCTCGCGAATGACGAGATAAGTAGGAATTAATCCTCCGCCAAAAAGCATGGAGAAAATAATCAAATTTAGCACCGTATTCCGTCCCATTAAACTGCGCTTCGATAACGCATAAGCCATCGTCACCGTGAAGAAGAGGTTTACAATAGTACCGACGACCATGATATAGAGCGACACGCCAATACTTTTCACAATCGTATCCGTCGAGAAAATAAACTTATAAGCTGTTAGTGTAAATGTCTCCGGGATGAGGAATACCGCACGCTGCGTCAGCTCGGCATCCGATGCAAATGATCCTGCAATAACGTACAGAAATGGCAGAATGGCAACAATTCCAATGACACCCAGCACGATATAGTTAGTTACATCGAAGATGGTTCCGGAAACGCTCTTATATTGCTTTGCCAAAACCTCTCACCTCCTTTACCTATAGAATTCGTATTAATAAATGCCGGATTGTCCGAATCGTTTCGCTGTCCAGTTCGCGCCAAGTACTAAGATGACGCCAATGACTGCTTTGAACAAACCGACAGCCGTACTATAACTAAACGCGCCTTGTGTGATCCCCATCATATATACATAGGTATCAAATACTTCAGCTACATCCCTGTTCAATGGATTCAGCATCAAGAAAATTTGCTCAAAGCCATTATCCAGAATGTCCCCCATCCGCAGGATGAGCAGAATTACGATGGTACTGCGAATCGATGGCAGCGTAATGTGCCACAGCTGTCTAAAGCGGTTGGCCCCATCCATAATCGCTGCTTCGTATTGCTCAACATCCACACCAGCCAATGCCGCTAAGAAGATGATTGTACCAAAGCCGCATTCCTTCCACATCGTTTGCATAATGATCATCGGACGGAACCATTCCGGCGTAGCCAAGAAGTTGATTTTATAACCGAAATACTTCTGTAAGAGCTCGTTAATGAGTCCGCCTTCCGTCGTTAGAAAGACATAAGTCAAGCTTGCCACAATAACTAAGGATATGAAGTGCGGCACATAGATCAAGGTTTGTATCGTTCTTTTATACAGATTCACCTTGATCTCATTCAGTAAGAGTGCAAGTATAATCGGTGCCGGAAAATAAAACACTAGATTATATAAGGAAAGCAATAACGTGTTGCGGAGAAGCATGAAAAATTCGGGATTTTGGAAAAATACACGGAAATGCTCTAGGCCGACCCATTCGCTTTTCCAAAACCCTAGAAAGGGTTGGTAATTTTTAAAGGCAAGCAGCACGCCCCACATGGGCACATATTTAAAAATAATGAAATACAACAAACCCGGCGTAAGCAATGCGTAGATCCATTTATCCTTACGCAACCTTGCCCACACCTGTGATCTGCGAAGCCCTTTCGCCTCACTCACTTGAGACAGCTCTCTGTTGTTAGGAGCAGTTGCCTGTTTCATCCTTTTCACCTCCATGTCATGATCGCCTTGTGAGCGTTTGTAGCCTTATTATGCATCTCCTGTGATTTACCGCCTATCAGACATTCTTGTAAGCCCTTCCACATGCTGAGATTTTTTCTAAGTCAAGAAAGTGCAAACCGATCAAAACAGTTAAAACTTCTTCCCACGCCCCGCAAGAATGTGTTATTGCCCTTGATCAAATTAGCACTTATAGTAGAAACTAACTTTCTGATGAAGAGGATGGATGATGGAAATGGGTAAAAAGCTATATCATGGCGCGGCCTGGTATCCTGAGCTGTGGGATCAAACGGTCATTGAGCAAGATATTGAACTTATGAAGCAAGCTGGTATGAATGTTATGCGAATTGGTGAATTCGCTTGGTCCAATATGGAGCCTACTGAGGGCAATATCGATCTTAGTTTCTTTGTACAAATGGTGCAGTTGCTCCATGAAAATGGGATAGACACCGTTATGTGTACGCCGACACCTACACCACCGATTTGGTTCACACACGGTCATCCGGAGCGGATGTATGTGAATGAACAGTTGCAAGTGATGGGACATGGGTCGCGTCAGCATGCTTGTACGAATCATCCTTATTTCCGTAAAAAAGCAGCGATGATCACGGAGCATATCGCTCGCGCGATTGGACGACTGCCTGGCCTGATCGGTTGGCAGATTGACAATGAATTCAAAGCGCATGTATCCGAATGTATGTGCGGAACCTGCCTTGTTGGGTGGCATGAATGGCTTGAAGCACGTTACGAAACCGTAGAAAAGTTGAATGAGGCATGGGGCACGCAAATTTGGAGTGAATACTACCATAGCTTCGAGCAAGTGCCGCAGCCTGGTCCTGTGCCATTCTTACATAATTCATCCCTCAGTACGATGTACCAACTATTTTCGATGGAGAAAATCGCCCAGTTCTCAGACGAACAGGCAGCGATAATCCGCCAATTCTCGGATGCACCGATCACGCATAATAGCAGTGTCGCTTTCAGCGTAGATAATGAGCGTTTATTTCGCGATTTGGATTTTGCGTCGTTCGATACGTATGCAACCTATGACCATCCAGCGAACTACTTATTAAATAATGACCTGTGGCGGAACTTTAAGAGCGGCCGAGATTACTGGATCATGGAAACGAGTCCTTCCCATGCTGCCTCACTCGCAAGCTACGCAAAGCCGCATCCAAACGGTTATCTCAAAGTGGAAGCTGTTGCCGCTTATGCGCTGGGAGCAGAAGCCTTCTGTTATTGGCTATGGAGACAGCAACGGGCAGGCTGCGAACAGCCACACGGCTCTGTGCTCAGCACATGGGGCAAGCCTACAATTGGATTCCCGAATGTTCTCGAGGTCGAGCAAGCTCGAAAAGAGATCGAAGCTACGATTCTCTCGACGCGACCTGTGCAAGCTGAGGTAGCGATGACCTATTCGGATCGTTCCAAAGCGTTTCTGAAAACTGAACCGCATCAAAAGTTGAATCACCGCGGACTTGTAACCAGTTTCTATGAGCGGATACTCCATCTAGGGCTTCACCGCGACATTGTGCCGGAAGGCGCAGAGCTAGATGGGTACAAGTTGTTATTTACGCCTTTCCTCCCCTATATCTCGTCGGATCTGATGAAGCGTGCTTCCGCGTTCGTCGCCGAAGGCGGTGTATGGGTGGTTGGTCCTCTCTCCGGCGGTCGTACCGAAGAGCATACGATGCATACGAATGCTGCACTCGGTGAATTGGAGGAACTCGCCGGTGTGGAGACAGTCTACACGTTCCCTATGGACGGCAGCGGGTCGATCGGCAGTGCATGGGGCGTCTCTGCCCCGTTATCGCTTTGGAGCTCCGTCTTCGAGCCAAAAGAGGCTGTTGCCGTCGGAACCGTTGAATCGGGAATGACACCGGGGTTGGCGTTCATTACCGAGCGAGCGTATGGCAAAGGCAAGATCGTTATGCTCGGCTCCATGCCGACCGGTGAGGAAGGCGAGCGCTTGTTGAACAAACTTATCCTGCACTATGCGGATGACGCGGGTGTAACACTTCGTACCGATGTGACAGCAGGTACGATTGTCGCTCCGAGACGCGGCGATGGCCGCGACGTATGGGTCGTTGTTAACATGGACGGTGCTGGCGGCAGCGTGACTCTCCCACGTGAAGGTGTGGATCCGATCACAGGAACCGTCTACCGTGAGGGGCAATTGAATCTTGCCCGTTATGAATATAAAGTAATCCAATTCGCCGCAAGGTAAGTACGCCACTTGAACTTGAATAGTTCGTTTTACAAAATGGATTGAGCTACTGGGTATATGCACTGACAGGCAGCCTGCGCCTCACATACGCTGTCTAAAAGAGGTGTACTCCCTATGCCCACGTATAAAAGCAGTTCAATCAAGAGTAAATGGCGTAAAACAAAATGGCTGCTTCAACAACCGAATTTGCGCCAATATGTCCCTCGAACGGTGCTTTTTACGAAAAATAATTTGCATACGATGCTTGATGATTATAAGACAGTCTTTTTCAAGCCTACAGATGGTTCCGGTGGTTCAAATATTATTCGCATCAAGCGGGAGCCCTCAGGCTACCAAACTCAATTGAACCGCACGAAGAACTTCTATACCGAGCGGAAGAAGCTGCATAGCAAATTGTCCACACACGCGGGCAAGCGATCCTATCTACTCCAGAAAGGAATTAAGCTCGCCAAGACCAAAGGCAGACCTTTCGATATTCGCGTCATGGTGCAAAAAACGAATCAAGGTGAATGGGTCAGCACTGGCCTTTTCGCCAAAATCGGAAGACAAGGAAAAGTAGCAACGAATTATAATCAAGGCGGCACCATTGGCTATTTCAAGCCAACTATGCTGGGAGCAGGCTACTCCACTCCTGACATACAGGAACGGGAAGCACAATTAAAGCAGTTAGGCGTGGCGGTCGGGAATGCTTTTGATAATCATAATCGTGGATTCCGAGAACTGGGTCTCGATGTCGCGATTGATTCCAAAGGAATACCTTGGATTCTTGAAGTGAATACGCGACCTCAGTTTTATCCGCTGAAGAACATGTCTAATCGCAAGCTATATAGTCGCATGGTGGATATCGGGAAACAGTATGGTCGTAAGAAGTAGATCATTGGTTTCTTAATGGATTTGGATTTGAAAAGATAGATGGAAATTTTCCATCTATCTTTTTCATTTTCATGCTGTTATAAGGATAAAGCAGGAAAACCTCCAACTATTTTCTGGCTTTCACTGCGAATACCGCAGGAATGCGAAAATGAACTGGAGGTTTGCCATCTAAACTCAATTTTCAACAGATTTACGTAATAATAGCTATATATGTTCCATCTAATCACTACAATTGGCCGCTCGCGCGTCTGTTACTCCCTAGCAACCATTCCCGAAGCTATCCTTCTTCGAACGAAGCACCTCAGCAAGGAACGTTAAGGTTAACCCTTGTCCCCACCCTTGAATGCGTTTGTCCGGCACGCCTTTGTAGCCTTCTGCATTTTTCATGACCGCTGTTCCCGCGGATACGCCTGTTACTGTGCCTTCCTCGGTAATCCGATCTAAGATACCTTCAATCGACTTCTGTGCATATTTGTTGTACAGTCTGCCTCGTGTAAGTAAAGCAGTAGCAATACCGGCTGATCCGGAAGTCTCGAGGGGAGCTGTCTTATCATTAAGAATGGTGTGCCACAAGCCTGACTCATCCTGCAAACGAACAAGTGCACTTAGTTGATCACGTAAGGAACCATCAATAATCATGAATGAAGGATGCGTCACTTCTACGAGATGGAGTGCACGCGCCATTGTGAGCGCAGCCCAGGAGTTCCCGCGTGCCCAGAACATGGCGGACATATTATTTTGCGCAATATTGTCCCATCCATGATAGTACAAGTTGGTTTTCGCATCTTGCAGGACGTTCTCATGCCCATGATATTGTTTCAAGCCAAGCTCGAAATAGTCATCATTATTCAGCAATTTGCCAACACGAAGCAGGAAGTAACCAGCCATAAACATCGTATCTACCCAAGCTTGTTCTGGGAAATTATATGTTTCGGAATTAACAGTATGTTGGAGAATATCATCCCCGAACCGCTCCGCTTCTGTCGCAAGGAATTCCGCCATTTCCTTCACTGTGTCTAGATATTTCTCTTCTTTCGTCACGTCATATAAGGTAAGAAGGGAGTGTCCAATGGACACCGCGTTGACCGAAAGCTTCGGCAAGCCATCCTCCATATTCTCATCAACCCAAGCCTTCAACCTAGTTAGATACGATTCATTCCCTGTTGCCTCATAGGCTTCACAAACCCCATAAAATGCAACACCACCTGGCCAATCCCAACCGAAGTCCATACGAAACGTGCGATCTACCACACGGTCGATTGCTGATCTGATATCATTTTCTTCAAATACTAATTTGGGCATGTCTATAAGTTCTCCTCTCATTCTCTATCCTTTCAATCCGCTCGTGCTGATCCCATCAACAATATACCGTTGGAAAATGAAGAAGACGACAACAATCGGTACAAGTGATGCGGATGCCATTGCGAACATGCCTCCCCAGTTGTTCACGGACTCTCCATCTAAGAATAGCTTCAATGCCAATGACACAGGGTACATACTCGGCTTATTCAAGTAAAGCAACGGATTAATAAAATCTTCCCAGCGCCAGTAGAAGGAGAAGATCGTTGATGTAATGAGCGCCGGAACGATAAGTGGCACCAAAATCCGGAAAAAGATGCTGTATTTACTGCAGCCGTCCATTTTGGCAGCCTCATCAAGCTCAATGGGAATCGTCCGAATGAACTGCATGATCAGGAAGATAAAGAAAGGGATCGCAAAGAACTGTGGCACAATGATCGGCTTAAAGGATCCAATCCACTCTAACTTCGCAAATAGTACGTATTGCGGAATGATTGTAACGTCATGCGGCAGCATCATCGTTAGCATCATACAGCCGAACCAGAAGTTTCTTCCGAAGAATGGAATACGGCCAAACGCATAAGCAACAAGGGCAGAACTAGCCACCGCACCGATCGTGGATAGGATTACGATATAGAACGAGTTCATGAAGAAGCGGCCGAATGAATTACCTGCGAAGCCTCTCCAACCTGTTTGAAAGTTCTCCCAAGCAATCTTGCTCGGAATCAAGCTGTAAGCGGTTGAAAAAATTTCACTGTTTGGCTTCAGTGAGCTAGCCAGCAACCAAATGATGGGGTACATCATGATAAGCGAGCCTAGAACTAGAAGGAGATGATAGCCAAAGCGTTTGTAGTTATTCGAGTATGCCATGTTATTTCTCTCCTTTGTTTTCGTAGTAAACCCAGTATTTCGAAGTTTGGAAAATAACGAGTGCAATGATACCGACAAGAATTAGCATCACCCACGCCATCGCGGAAGCATAACCCATTTCGTAGAATTGGAATGCTCTGCGATATAAGTACAAAGAATAAAGTAGTGTATTATCCAGTGGTCCACCTTCGCCGCGTGAGATAATATAGGCTGGCGTAAAGGTCATGAAGGCAGAGATGGTTTGCATGATCAGATTGAACAGGATAATCGGGCTAAGCAGTGGAAGCGTAATTTTAAAGAACTGGCGAATTTTATTCGCGCCGTCTACGCTAGCCGCTTCATAATAAGAAGCTGGGATGTTTTTGAGTCCTGCAAGGAAGATGAGCATGGAAGAACCGAACTGCCAGACAGACAAAGCAATCAGCGTCCATAGCGCTGTCGAAGGATTCCCAATCCAAGATGTATCTGTGTGAATTCCGATAGCACCTAATGCGGAGTTAACCAAACCTTTATCTCCGAACACTTGTGTCCACATGATGGATACTGCCACGCTGCCCCCGATCAAGGAAGGCAAGTAAAACGAGGAGCGATAAACACCGATACCAGAGACCGCTTTATTCAGCAGAACCGCCACCATCAAAGCAAATGCGAGTCGTAGCGGCACACTGGCGAACACGTACGTGAAGGTTACACTGACCGATTTCCAATACTTGTCGTCCGCAGTAAACATCTTTTCATAATTGTCAAAGCCGATAAAATTAGGTGCATCAAACAGGTTGTAATCGGTAAATGAATAGAAGAGTGAAGAAAAAATCGGATACAGCGTGAAGATGAGAAACCCCAGAATGAAAGGGGAAGCGAATATGTACCCCACCAGGTTATCGTTATAACGCAGCTTGTTCATTGGTGATCAACCCCTAACGTCGATTTTTGAAGTGGAAGCCTCGCTTCCTCTCTTTTGTATCTTCATTATAAAAGAGTTGATGCGCCGCCAGAAGGCAAAAAACCGTTCTGTTTGTATAAATAACAGAGTGATCATAACGGTTTTTACGTCCTAACAATCCTGCTGTTGACTAATGCAAAAGCCTCCGCATAGTTGCATGCGAAGGCTTTCAGGCGAAGCTTATTTTTTGTTTTTAGCCAAGATTGCATTTGCGTCCTTACGGAATTTCGCAGCGCCTTCTTGAATCGTTATTTTTTTGTACATAATTTGTTCAGCCGTATCTTTAAGTAGTTTCTCTACTTCAACTGAGCCAATTGGGTTTGGCGGATCCATTGGGGAAGCGTTTTTCTCTGCCCAAGCTACGTACTCAAATACTTTCTTTTGTTCAGGCGTCAACAGCGGCATCAAAGCTTCTTTCACTTTGGAGGAAACAGGTACACCACGCTCACCCATGATGATTTTGTTCGCATCGATATCATTGATCAAGAAGTCAACGAATTTAGCTGCTTCTTCTTTGTTTTTGGAGCTTTTAGCAACAGACCAGAACATACTTGGTTTCAAGAATAATGCTTTGTTTTGACTCCAACTTGGCGTTTTCATGACATCCAGCGTTCTTTTCGCTGCTGTATTGAAACCAATGAACTGATTGGACCAACCGAATGTGGCTACCGCATTACCTAGAACCATTTCGTCGTCTTCAGCCGTTCCTTTTTTCTGTGCCAGCTTATCTAGCGGCAGTAAATAACCGGAATCGTACCATTTTTTGTACATCGTGTAGTAGTCAACAAACGCTTTATCATCCGAATAACCTAGGCTAGCGCCATCTGCCGCGTATAGCTTTTGACCCACACTTCTCAGAAAGAACGAGAAGTACACATCATGACGAAGATCACCAGCAAGCAGCTTGCCTTTAGCTTTCAGCGTCGCACCGACTGCATCCAAGTCAGCGAATGTCCAATCATCCTTAAGCGTGATGCCATTATCTTTCAGCATTTGCGTATCCACAGTAGCGCCTAAGGCATTAGAGCCAGCGTTTAACGCAACCAGTTTACCATCAACTTTACCACCGGAAAGATTGTTTTCAGCAATATCTTTCACGTTCAGCACGCCGCTTGTTGTATATGGTGTCAAATCTTCCAATTGACCTCTGCCGCCATATTGTGTCAGGTAGGAAATGTCCATTTGAAATACGTCTGGTAATCCATTCGCCGCAGCTTGTGGTGCAAGCTTCTTCCAGTAATCGTCAAATGCTGCATATTCAGATTCGATTTTCACATTCGGATGTTTCTTTTGATACAATTCAATCACTTTCAACGTATAGTCATGACGTGCTTGTCCACCCCACCAAGCAACGCGCAAAGTAACTGGATCTGTTTTGGTACTTGTCGTTGGAGCTGAACTTGCTGCTGGGCTAGTGCCTGTGCTTGGTGTGCTTGTTGAGCCGCTAGAACCGCTTGTACCGCAACCAGCAAGTAGTAATGCAGCAGAGATAACCGTAAACATGACTTTTTTCATCTGTAATTTCCTCCCCAAAGTTGTAATCGTTTTCTATCTACTCGTATTATGCCGTTGGAAGGAGCAAACGTTAATCCAAAATACAGACCTATTTGTTTAAAATGCAGAGGTGTCTGTCGATTTCATGTATTCCGATGGGGTGGATCCTCGATATTTTTTGAACACTTGACTAAAATATTGTGGATTGTCTCCGAAGCCAAGTCGCTCAGCGAGCTCAAATATTTTAACATCGGCATCCTCAGCGATCATCTCGGTGGCCCGATTAATTCTAGTTTTCATGACATAATTTGAAAATTTCTCACCTGTTTCCTTCTTGAATAGCTTCCCCAAGTAGTCTGCGTTCATATATAGCATTTCATGTGCGACCCAATTCAAGCTAAGTTCCGAGTTCCCTAGCTGCGTATTGATAACATCCATTACTTTTTGAACAATCGCACTATGTTTCACTTTATTCATTCCATAGAATCGTTCCGTCATCGTTATAACAACATTTTCCATAAACGTTTGAATCATTTGCAGCGTGTTCATTTCTACGATCAAGGGAATTTGTGTGAAATAGTGATTCATTTCTTCCGGTGCGCATTGACGAACTAAGGAAACAAATTGCTGAATGACATATGATTTCGTTGCATCAATATCAAGCTGAGCTTCTTTCAATCCCCCGATAAAAGCATGCAGAGCAGCCTCCGCTTCCTCACGGTGTCCGGATTTCACTGACATGTTTAGACGTTCCTCGTCCCAACCCAGCTCTTTCGGCGAAGCCTCCTGCGAGACCTCTGTATCTTTGCGGGTAATGAGACTGCCCTCCCCCAAATAAAAGCGATAATTTAGCAGATTTAGGCATTGTCTATACAGAGTTCTAGCTTGCGTAATGTGGCTTGGTTCACTAAGCGCGATCGTGGCATCCATTTTATAATAACTCTGAAAAGTGTCTCGAATATGGTAAATTCGCTCATGGAGCTGTTCGATTTGATCTGATTCTTCCAGTAATATTAAGACATGATTCCCAATAGTCGTACTGAGGAGCGGACTAACTAGGATTTCCTGTGCAATATTCTTAATAGCAAACAAATGCTCAAACTCAAAGCCTTCTTCCAACTGAAATAAGAGAAGTCGAATTTGATAATCAAAGTCAAGCTTAAATAAACTTCGGAAATAGTCCCAATCCACTTTACCATACGTCTTATTTGTGACAAACTCCTTGAGGAATTGTTCTTTCACATGTGGCATCACTTTCTCAAGCTCATTTTTCATGTTCCGAACGAATGACTCCTTGCTTGTCTCCTGTTCAAGTTCAGCAACGATTTCTTTGAGCGCTTCCCCGATCTTTCCTTCGTTCGTTGGCTTGAGTAAATAATGCTTCACACCATACTGCATCGCTCTGCTCGCATAATCAAATTCACCAAAGCCCGAAAGCAGCACGAAACGAATATGCGGATACGCCTCATGCACACGCGCCACAAGCTCAAGTCCATCCATCCCTGGCATTCGAATATCACTAATGATAATATCAGGCGCCTGCCGCTGTATAATTTCAAAGGCTTCAACACCATTACGCGCAGTCCCCATAAGCTCCGTTTGTAAGGAAGACCACTCCACCATACGTGAGATGCCATCCAGAATAATTCGCTCATCATCAACCAACAATACTTTAAACATACCCTATTCCTCCTGTCCTTTAGGTAAACTTAGAATGATGGAAGCCCCTTGCTCGGCAGACTCATCTACACGAATACCATATGCTTCACCAAAAGCAAGCTTAATGCGATCATCAATATTTAAGAGTCCGATACCTTTCCCCTTCGTCGTTACTTCACCACTACGCAGCCTTTCAATCATGCCCTTCGGGAAACCTGGACCCGTATCATCAACAGCTAGGAAGATTCCCTCCTCGTTACTCCAGCCGCGGATCGAAATTTCACAAGGCTCGATGATTGACTCAAGCGCATAATGAATAGCATTCTCCATCAATGGCTGGAGGGTCAGCTTGGGAATAGCGCGGCTCATTAATTCTTCAGGCACATCTAACTTAAACACCAATCTCTCTTCGAAGCGAATTTTCTGAATCGTCACATAGCTGCGAACGATATCAATTTCCTCTCCAAGTGTAATTATCGGTTCCTTTAAATCAACAGAGTGACGAAGCAAATACGCCAGCGCTTCCACCATCTCGGAAATTTTGTCTTGGCGATTCACTTTGGCCATCCAATTAATCGACTCCAACGTATTGTACAGAAAATGAGGGTTAATTTGCGACTGTAATGCCTTAAATTCTGTTTCTTTAATGAGTAGTCGATTCGCATAATTCTCCTGAATCAACGTATTGATGCGTTCGATCATGAATCGGAAGCTCCGCTGCAAGAGACCTATTTCATCCATAGCCACCTGTCCGCCTGACGGAAACAAATTAGCCTCTTCGAAATTCCCTTTCTCCGCCAACTTCATCCGTACCATGAGTTCGTCGATGGGCCTTGTTAAACTGTACGAGAAACGTATGCCTAACAATATCACGACGATGAAAATAGCAATAAACACGAAAACAACCATTTCCTTAATGAAGATGATGCGATCAAAAATTTGATTAAATGGCGTTACATTTAAGTACGTCCAACCCGTATTCAGGGACTGGATCTGGGCAATGAAATATTCTTCCCCATTCATATTCTGGATTTCGTAGCCTTTACTACCGGCATTCACAGGTTTCATTATTCGATCCAAATCGAAGGAAGGTTCACTTGGAAAGATCACATGCTCATCGGAAACAATCATAACATCACCTTCTTCAGGTGCGATATCGCGGACAAGCTTCTCAATATTGATTCGAATGACAAGCGTCCCCAGATAGTCCAAATCAAAGTTCGTTTTGTGAAAGGAGCGAATTTCCCGCGTTGCAATCAACGCAGAATCCTTGCTGTCCGGGTATATCCAACGATTTTCTCCATTGCCTTGCGCAGCCACATCCAAGATTTGTCTTTTCCGTTCAGCGTCCATCCTTAGAATGTTGCCGCCTTCATGCTCATTACCTTTGGCATCCATAATTTGAATGGAAAATAAATAGGGTTCCTCTCCTGAATAACTGATCAGTCGATCTACTAAGTATTGACTAACGATGAGTCGGTCATAATCGGAGGGATTTTTTTTCAGTGAAGTCAACCAATCTTGAACTTGCTCCTCAGCCAAAATCCGGTAAGAGAGCTGTTGCAAACGCTTAAGCTCTGTTTCGATCGCGGTAGACGATAAATTAAGTACGCGTGAAGATTTATCATAAATTTGCCCGTCGTAGATCGAAAATACATATTGCTGGATCAAAATTGTAAATGCTAAAGAAACCGCGATAATCATCGTTATCAAAATCGACAACTTATTTTTGATCTTCATATGTCGATACATATCAAGGACTGAACGTAATCCCATAGTTGGCCGACTCCCTATTTTGTTTTGTTAGCACATAAGAAAGTATACGTTTAAGGCTTCCGAAAACAGCTTTCTTATTGGTGATAAAACCTACCTCTTGACGCGGTCACTCATCTGTGAATGGCCTCGATTGGGGTTTTCTCATCGATTATGGCATTCAGAAGGACAATGGTCAACGTCAACCGTCAAAAATGAAATAGACCGCTCTTCTTGGATACCAAGAAAACACGGTCTTGTTTTTATTTTATTCTATGCCTAGAACAATGCAATCTCCTTACTAGCTTTCCTTACGGACGTATTCACAATGATAATAATAATGAAATTCAATACAGACTGGTATACGCCAACGGCTGCTGACATCCCAAATTCCTGCATATCAAGGAGGGCACGGAATGCGTAAGTATCAATGATCGAGATTTCATCGTCATTCTTTCAGCGTAGGGTACGACATCACTGACACCTGCAGCTATCGCGAGGCTTCCCTCCACACTTGAAATACTGCCTTTAAATGAATCAATCGCTATAACGATCTTTCTCTCCGTCTCTCTTATGACTTCCAAACCAATTTCTCCAAATAGCTTTCCAGGAATTCACTCGCTCTTCACTGGCAACTTGCTCCTCATCTTCTTGCCAATACAAGAACTGACAAATGAAATCTGAATCCATATCGCCATGGCCTCCTATTAGGGAGAAAGCTGTTCTAAACTCTTCCCCTTGGTTTCGATACCGAATAAACCGAAAATGATTGCCCCCATGAACGACACAATCCCAAAGCCAAGGAATACGTAACTGATTGATGATTCAGCAAGGTTGTAACCGACAAAGGTCGGCGCAATAATAGAGGATAGTCGTAACCAGGAACTAGCAAGATTTGTATATGCCTTGAAATAATTCCTTTATGCTTATTGTTTTTTCTTCCAATTGATGAACATCCTCAATCGTTCTGGCATCGTCCTTGAGAAAATAATCCATCCACTGTTTGCCATAACGAACATGATTTGACTCGTCATAAGCTTACCGTCTAAATAGCTCGACTGATTTGCTAATGTCTATCCCCTTTTGACCACGACGATCTACATAAGCCTGTAAGTTTTCATTCATACGTACACTCTCCTTTTCGACCTCAAATAATGATAGCGATTACATTTCACGGTTCACGCTGATTCATCTGTCGAAATACAGTTGGAGACATCTGAGCCAATTGTTTAAAACTTCTATAAAAAGTCGGTAATGATTCGTAGCCTACCTCAAAGCATAATGAAACGATGTTCATATCCGTCTCCGCGAGTAGCTTCTTAGCCAAGCTATGCCTGATCTCGTTTAAATATTGAATAGGTGTCTGCTTATACCGTTCTTTGAATATCGTATTTGAGTAGCGTGCGCTGACTCCAAACTTTTGTGCCAACTGCTCTGCAGTCAGCGACTCGTAATAGTGCTTTTCTATATAATTGCGAATTTTCTCTGCTCGAAGACTATTCGCATCTTGCATACAGTCTGACTGTTGTACTCTGCACAATCCCAATAGGATTTCGCTCAGGTGCGTTCGCATGGCCCAGTCATGAAACATCCCCTGCTGCCTCTCCTCAAATAAAAGCTTCCTCAGAAGCAATTTCATTTCATTCGCTTGGAGATGAGGCAGTTTACAACAAAACGAACCTGTAAAACCAATATCCTCCTTGTTTAACGGTGTGAACATTCCCTCCAACATTCCTTCATCAAATGACAAAACCAGTAAGGTCATACGTGTAGTGGAGGAAACAGCGTGCTTCGAATAAGGAAATATGACCATCGTCGAATGTTCCGATATATGGTGCGTTTCCCCTTCCAGCAGAATACTGCCTTCCCCATCAATGACGTACAATAACTGATAGTGATGATGAAAATGAACGCGGATATTATAGCCCTCCGTATGCTTACTTTCGTACAAGTGGATACCGTTCACGGCCGCAGCACCTCCATAATCTCATACAGCGAAACAGGACGAGGAGCGATTCGCTCGCTCTTCATCCTTATTATAACGAACACCTCCTATTTATACATGCTCTAAATATCGGTTTTTCATCAGTTCCAGTACCTCGTCCCCTGAACGGTCCCATATCGCTTGATTAAAGATTTCAACTTCAATTGGCCCTGCATATCCTGCTGCTTCTACCGCTTCCCTTATTCTGCGCAGCTCGATGACCCCATCTCCCATCATTCCGCGTCCTAGCAACAAATCTGGTGTGGGGACAATCCAATCTGACACATGAAAACCTAGGATTCGTCCACTTGCCCTTTCCACTTGGGGATACAGATCTGGGTCCCACCAAACGTGGAAAACATCAACTACAACCCCGACTTGTGTGGGAAGGAATTTCTCTGCAAGGGAATTCGCTTGTGCTAATGTCACAACGACCGATCGCTCAGCCGCATACATCGGATGAAGAGGTTCGATTCCTAGTTTAACCCCATGTGATTGTGCAAACGGAACGAGTTGCTCTAGTCCTTCAGCAACCCATTGTCTCGCACTGTCAAGGTCCCGATCCTGCGCTGGTCCACATACGAGTACCAACACATCTGTACCTAACTCGGCGGCTTCTTCCACTGCACGGCGGTTATCGTCAAGCTTAACCTTGCGTTCGGCAGCAGTTGCTGCGGGAAACATACCGCCACGGCATAGACTCGATACTTGTAAACCGGTGTCGCGTATGATGCGTTTACTTTCTGCTAGACCCATCTCTGCAACCTTATGGCGCCAAGGAGCAATCCAAGGAATCCCCGCTCTTGCGCTACCTTCCACAGCTTCTTTCAAACTCCAATTGGACGTAGTGATTTGATTTAAACTGAGTCGTTCCCAATTGCTAAGTAGCTGCATTCACTTCATCCTCCTTGAATTCCTGATAATGCCATAACCAGCTTCATTCGCTGAGTGGCCAAGTCGGGGTCGACCAACAAACCTGCCTGGTCGGCTAGTGTAAATAATTTCGAGAGATGAACGATTGAGCGAGCCCCTTCTGCTCCCCCGATCATTCTGAAATGGGACTGATGCCCATTCAAATACGCCATGAAAACAATGCCTGTCTTATAAGTATAAGTTGGCTTCTGAAAGATGTGGCGTGATAAGGGTACCGTCTTGGCCAGAACGTCGTTATATTTCGCGATATCCCCTTCATCGAGTGCATGCATGGCTGAAGCGGCAGCTGGAGCAATCGCATCAAAGATACCAAGCAAGGCATGGCTAAAGCCTTGCTCGTCCCCTTGGATAAGCGAGGGATAGTTAAAATCGTCCCCCGTGTACATCTTGACGCCAGAGGGAAGACGACGACGCATCGTGATTTCTTGATCCGCATCCAGCAGGGAAATCTTGATACCATCCACCTTCTCAGCGTTAGCATGAATGACACGGAGGCAAACCTCCATGGCCTCATCCACGTTCGCATGCCCCCAATAGCCCTTGAGCGCGGGATCAAACATATCCCCGAGCCAATGCAAGATAACTGGCCTCGACACTTGGCGCAAAATATGGCCATATACGCGCTCATAGTCTTCGGGACTTTTCGCACAACTCGCAAGCGCTCGGCTTGCCATCAGAATAATGGAGCCGCCATGCCCTTCCACAAATTCACATTGTTCTTCGTATGCGGCAATAATGTCCTCAACCGTTACGCTAGCACCTAGAAGCAAATGATCCGTGCCTACCCCACTTGCGACCCGGCCACCAACCGCTTTCGCCTCGGTTATGGAACGGCTTATGAGCTCTTTGGACCGATCCCAGCTCAAGCCCATCCCTCGTTGTGCGGTATCCATCGCTTCTGCTACGGATAATCCCAACGACCATAAGTATCGGCGGTAAGCTAAAGTTGCCTCCCAATCAATTTGAGCGTTGGCGAGAGGATCCGCATCCGCATAGGGATCACAGACGACGTGAACCGCTGAGTAAGCGATACGGCTTTGGAACGATTTCCCGCTCGGCAGTTCAAATGCACCTGCATGACCTGCTTTATATTCATAGACTGATCTGTCTTCTCCTATCAATTTCAAGCTAGACATAGATTCATCCCTCCTACACGTTCAAATCGGGCACATCAACCCAGCGGCGTTCGCTCCATGAGAGCAGTCCCAAATCGGATAATTGCGTCCCTTTCGCCCCCTCCAGCAAATCCCAAGGAAACGGTGTGTCCAGCACAATATGCTTAAGGAATAACTCCCACTGTACTTTAAAACCGTTGTCGAACAATTGATTATCCGGCACTTCCATCCACTGTTCCCGGAAATTGAACGGATTCGGGATATCTGGATTCCAAACGGGTTTGCACGTGTTCACACGATGCTGCGTCTTACAGTCACGTAAACCAGCAACAGCACTTCCCTCTGTCCCATCAACCTGAACCGTTAGCAAATCCTCGCGATTGACACGCACTGCCCAGGAAGAATTGGCTTGTACGATGATACCACCTTCCACCTCAAAGGTCGCATAAGCTGCATCATCAGCTGTACAAGTATACTTGTTACCGTTCTCATCGACGCGATGTGGAATATGCGTGTAGCCTAAACACGATACTGAGCGCACTTTGCCGAACAGATTATCGATAACATAACGCCAATGGGCAAACATGTCGACAATAATTCCGCCACCGTCCTCCTTGCGATAATTCCAAGACGGACGTTGTCCTGGTTGCCAATCCCCTTCAAATACCCAATAGCCAAACTCAATCCGAACCGTCAATATGTCTCCGAAAAATCCGGAATCAACCAGTCGCTTGAGCTTCATCAGGCCTGGGAGAAACAGCTTGTCTTGCACCACGCCGTTCTTCACACCGGCCTCTTTCGCAAGTCGTGCTAGGTCTAGTGACTCCGCAAGACTCGTACCCGTCGGCTTCTCACAGTAGATATGCTTTCCTGCTAGGATAGCCTTACGAATACTTTCAGCGCGGAAACTCGTCATCTGCGAATCAAAATATATGCTATCATGCGGATCTGCAAGACATGCATCTAAATCCGTAGAGAATCGAGTAATTCCATAAGCTTCTGCTAGCGCTTTCAATTTACTCTCTTGGCGGCCTACCAGAATCGGATCTGGCATAATGACATCGCCATTCGGTAATTTTACACCGCCTTGATTTCGTATTGCCACGATTGAACGGATGAGATGTTGGTTCGTTCCCATTCGTCCTGTAACCCCATTCATGATAATACCTAATTGATGAATTGCCATAATTCATTCTCCCCTTTCATCTTCCCGTTTGCCAGTCGTTCCTTCCTACTGCTCATGTTATACCTTCATCATAAGTGCGCTCCCATTTATTGTCATATGACTTTGAGATGTGAATTCTCAATTTCGGAACTATTATTTACTCGAGCTTTCACGCTAATCTGGTTTTACTGTTACTACATGTACACTACCGGCAGGCTTAGCGGGTTGGGGGCTTGGACATGCAGGGTTGGGTTGGGTTTCCAGTCCTCTCCGCTCCGCTCCTTTCCTTTCCTTTCCTTTCCTTTCCTTTCCTTTCCAACTCTCGGTCAGATAGTTTAATGGAAAAAGTACAGTTAATTTCGCGATATTCCCCCTCTAAAATGGAATAACTGGAAAATATGAAGCTAATTTCACATATTCTCTGCGTAACTAGCGAATACTCGAAATATAACTACACTTTTTCCATCTAATCGCAATTTTCACCTGTAAAGCGCGATAATAGCTGTATATTTTCCAGTTAGATGAGGCTTCCGGACTTTTCACTAGGTCCAAAAAAAGACCTGCGCCCAATATCACGCAAATCCATGGTGGTATCAATTACTGTAAATAATCTACAACAAATGTTATTTCAATAATGCCGATTGTACCGTCATTATTGATATCCATTCGTTTAACTTCGTTCCAGTCAGATAGCCCCGCATGTTTACCAAACTCTGGAGCAACCATGCCTAAATCGCCAAGATCATACCCAGGTTTGGTATTAAAATCACCAGTATGACTTGTAATCACCAAGCTCTGGAATATAATAAGTGCACTGTTCAAACTCGTAATAGCAGTTGCAACCTGATCTGCATCGGAAATCTCATCCCGTACAACAATTGATACGGTAATTGCATTCAACAATTGTGCTTTGGTCCCAGCTGGAAGAGATCCAATTACTGAAGCTGTCCGTCCCACCAACCAAAGTATGTAAAATGACGGGATTTGAGGACTACTCTAACTTTTATAAAGCATTCAAAAGGATTACGGGTGTATCACCTGCGGGATATTCGTAGCCTTGTGGACATCATCCCCGATAACTGCGTGGTGAAACCCCCATATAAGTCGTAAATGCCCGTGTGAAGGCATACAACTCGGAATAACCCAACGAATAGGCGATTTCTGTGACCGATAACGACGTAGTTTTGAGTAGTTCGGCCCCTTTTTCCAAACGCTTCTGGGCTAAGTAACGCTGCGGTGAAATGCCATACTTCTTCAGAAAAGCAGCATACACATGAGACCGATGGTAGCCAAAATGGTTGGCAGCATCCTCGACGCGGATATGCTCCGTATAATGCAAATCAAAGAAATCCTTCACCTGTGCGAGCCAGTTTGCTTTCTCTTTGGAGGCAGATCGGTTGGCTTGCAGGTTCATTTTATAAAAAAGGTCACTGAGTGTCCGTTGCTCAAGAAACATATTTTTCTTCGTTCCCGAAATGGCACCTAATACGCTTCGCAGCGCTTCTCCAACTTCATTATTCACCATGCCATGTAACCAATACTTATGTGGTGTTAAACCGAACTCTGCTGTTATTAGCGGCAGTTGATTGCCTTCCATAGCTAACCAGATCATTTTCAACGGCAACCTACTGTCTTCCGTTTGCATCGTTTCGTACACATAAGGACGCCCCGGAAATAAGCAAAATAAATCCCCCTCGCTCAATTCCACAGTATGTTCAAGTGAAGTCACCCTAACCTTGCCTTGTACAATCCAATGAAAGCTAGTCTGCTCAATCACTTTGGGTCCTATATGATACGTGGACTTGGCGATATTCTGCCCTGCGCGTACAATCCAACAGCCGCTTGCTGTTTGGAAGGGGTGGGGAATAGCGAACCAAACATCGGCAAATTCCATCTCATACTCTTGCATCTTAGACTTCCTACCCCCTCATACTCATTATCTAATTTTACGAAAAAGTAGACATAATGACAACTTTCTAACATTCTATCATGGTGTATTTTCCATCGTATTTCTATACTACTTGTAAATAGGAAAATAGAAAGGCGGACTATCCTCTTGAAGAAACCAAATATTCTACTTATCACAAGTGATCAGCAGCATTGGAACACGATTGGCGCTTTCAATCCAGAGCTATCTACGCCTAATTTGGATCGACTCGTGCAAGAAGGAACCACATTTACACGGGCTTACTGCCCCAATCCGACTTGTACGCCGACCAGATCTTCAATAATAACCGGCCAATATCCTAGCCAACATGGTGCATGGACACTCGGCACGAAGCTTTTGGAAGATCGACACACCGTGGGGGAAGATTTCAAAAAAGCAGATTATCGCACAGCGCTGATCGGTAAAGCCCACTTCCAGCCGCTCAAGGGGACAGAGGAGTATCCCTCACTAGAAGCTTATCCCCTTCTGCAGGATTTGGATTACTGGAAAGCGTTCGATCAACCCTTCTATGGCTTTGACCATGTTGAATTAGCGCGGAATCACACGAATGAGGCTCATGTTGGACAACATTATGCGCTATGGATGGAGGAGAAAGGGCTCACGAACTGGCGGGATTATTTCTTAGCTCCGACGGGGACAATGGACCCTAATCAGCTACATCACTGGGCAATTCCGGAAGAGTTTCACTATAATACATGGATTGCCGAAAGAACGAATGCGTTGCTAGAACAGTATAAGGAATCAGATGAAGGATTCTTTCTATGGTCGAGCTTCTTCGATCCGCATCCCGATTATTTAGTCCCATCGCCATGGGACACGATGTATGATCCAGAGAAGTTGACCATCCCAACCGTCACGCCTGGCGAGCACGAGAAGAATCCACCACACTTTCAGCTAGCACAAGAAGCGAATCCAGACTTCTCATATCTGCAAGAAAGCGGCTATGGCATCCATGGATATCATTCCCATTCCCACCTGCCAGAAAGTGAGCGCAAGCAGCTCGTAGCCACCTATTACGGCATGATCAGCTGTATGGATGCGCACATTGGCCGAATCTTGGATCGACTAGACGCACTAGGGCTTGCCGAGAATACGATTGTCGTATTTACTACGGATCATGGTCATTTTTTCGGGCAGCATGGCCTTCAATATAAAGGCGGCTTCCACTATGAAGATTTGATTAAACTCCCCTTCATTGTCCGTTATCCGGGTCAAGTTCCGGCGGGCAGAACGTCGAATGCGATCCAATCTCTCGTCGATCTTGCGCCTACTTTCCTCTCCATGGCTGGCCTTCCGATACCTTGTTTCATGACGGGTGTCGACCAAAGCAGCGTGTGGACAGGTCAGGCAGAACGCGCGCGCGACCATGCGATTTGTGAATTCCGACATGAGAAAACCACTGTTCATCAGAAAACCTATGTGGATGAACGATATAAGCTAACCGTCTACTATAATCACACGTATGGCGAACTCTTTGACCTTCAAGAGGATCCTGGTGAAATTCGTAATTTGTGGGATGACCCCGATTATAAAGATTTGAAAGCTCGCCTGCTGCTCTCCTATATTTGGGCGGAGCTGGGGAAAGAGCCAATAGCCATGCCACGGATTTGGCATGCTTAAGGAGCGTGATTCCCAAGGTCGCTGAGGTCACAAGCGATTCCATATATGGGTCTGCCATACGTTATTTGCTCCACATACATGTTCCATGGAAAAATAGCGTTACGAAATAGCCCTATTCATATGTTTGTTCGGGCATCAGAGTTAATCGACAGTCTCCTTTTCGACGTCTCAGCAAGCGACGCCCCCGCCTGAGATAAGTAACAGAAAAAGCTCCCGCGAATGAATCGCTGGGAGCTTCTATGTATTACAAAACCGTTTGAAATCCTGTCTTATCGGCATGTTTATATTTAATACCTGAATCACGCGTCGATATGACCATCATATCACGCCAAATCAGTAGATCCGTCACCTCGGCTTGCGCATCTAAGGCGTGCAGTATGATGTTGCCTCTGATCTCGCCAAGCTTATACAGCCCCGTATTGGCACACACATAGACTTCACCGCGATGAGTGACTAAACGATTCAAGAACATTCCCTCGAACCGATGCTGATTGAATCCGCCTTTCTTATTACCCACGACGATGCCTCCACGCTCCGTCGTCCCAACCAGCATTGTGTTGAACACAGCTAAACTAGTTACCGCTTGATAAAGCGGCATACTGCACCAATTTCCTGTAAATAAATCATAGAAAGCAACGCCATCCTCATAGCCCAAGAATATAAAATGAGGTGTCACTAGCAAATCATAGGTTTTCTTCCCCCTATAGGCTAGCGGCAGCCATTCATCTTCATTTCCACACAGCAAGCCGTTCTCCGTGAGAACAAATCGATCACCCCAGCTAATCGCAGCATAACAGGGATCGGTGACGCTCGTTTGCTGCCATATCTCATCCTCTAATTGATACAAGCCGTGGCTCGTAGAAGCGAATAATTGCGACTCCACCCAATCTAACCGGTACACATGAACCTGAGCTGGCAAGCCTTCTGACGCGCTTTCCCAGGAACGTAAAGGCGAGAACTAGACTACGCCATGCCCTTCCGTACCCGCATACAACACCCCTTCTCGAGATGCTGTCAACGTAGTAAATTTCAAGGACAGCAAGTCATTGGTGGATTGCCAAGTCGAATTTATTTCCATGAAGTCCATCCTCTCTGCAGCATTTACATCTGTGACTTTCCAAGTACACATCTTTCACAAGTCTGAGATAATCCAACGATTGTTCCAGTGTGAAATGGCTCGTCTCCATCCGATGCTGCTTGCCACTCATCAGATTGACGACTTTCAGCTGTGCACGTTTCTCTCCAAAAGCCTTGTTACAAAAAACAACCGACATATGTGTAAACAGGGCAAGCGTCGCTGCGCTGTCTTCCATGACAAATTTATGAATAACCACGGATTGCTGAGTAGACTCCATCACTTGCACGATCATGGATAATCCAAGATCTAGCTCGTCAATCCATACATCCATGCTTTCAAATAAAAGGAGTGGCCACTCGATCCGACTTTTATTCGTCAGAATATGAAACAACTGATGAATGACACGATGTTTAACCCCGCTATAAAAGCTATCGGTCCCGAATTTTTGTACTTTATTCGTCCACTTTTTCTCAAATTCATTCGTTAACACATGTTGTGTCCGAGCAGCTGGTGGTAAGGAATACCATGTGTTGATCGCGTGATAAGCTGCGAATTGAGTAAGCTGCTGCCAATTCACATCCTGCGTATCTGTCCCACGATCTTCATGAGTAAGGGTATGTAGCCAGCGCTCTAGTTGAAAATCAGCAATAACCTGCAAGGTCCCGACGCCAATACCATTCACGCTATGTTCCATATCGACTAGCCCCCTCATGATGCCGTTCACTCTCGTCACCTATTGATAATCATTTTCATTTAGTCCCTATAACGAATGATAATGGTTCTCACTGGTAATGTCAAGATAAGGGCATACATTTAGGAAGCATTTGTCAATATGTCAGAAAACGACACCGATTTTCGAGCGACATCGCGTCCGAAATACGTTAATCTATGAAAAATGATTCATAGGAGGCGTACTAGGATGCAAAACTTACAAATCTGCGGATTGGGTTTTATCGTGCTATGTATTATGTACTATCTCGTCATTGATGTTTTCGAGAAGAGTAAGCGCCTCAGACAGACGGCATCCAGTTTGCAAGAGCCACTGACGGCAGCGCTGTCTCCTGTTATTATCAAAGCGGTTCCTCCTAGTCAGGAAGCTGTATATCCGATGTATATCGACTGTAGTCGCAGCGAACCATTTATCCCGCAACACTCGAATAACGCCTTAACCCCTGTGACCATATAAAGTAAGCCCCCATGACAACCGTCAACGTTACGGCTGGAACGCCCCAAACGGCCCAGCCGTATTGTTCTGGCCGCAATAGATAAGCCGCTGGATAGAAGCTAGCTAATGAATACGGGATAATGTAAGTTAACAAGCCACGTAGTATTGGATGAAAGATTTGCATAGGATACCTGGTGAAATCATATAGCCAAGTTACTGGATAAATCAGTGATCGTACTTCCTGAAACCAGAACGTTAATACACTGATCGTTAGTAGAATCGAGAATTGAATGAGAGCACTGCATAACAAAGCGATAATGACATACAGCACACTCAAGAACGTCCAACTCATTTCCAAATGGGATGCTGCATAGCCCATAATTGCAAAGCCAGTAATCAACTGGCCGACACCATTCAATTCTTGCGAGTAGCCTATGGCTTGAAAAAGCACACCTACAGGCCGCACCATCATCATATCCATCCGTCCGTTCCGAATATAGCCTGTTAACATGAAAGGCGCGTTGAAGAAAGTTTGATTCAGCGCTCGACCCGTGGCGGCAAGTCCGAACATAAAGACTAACTCGTTGTAGTCCCAGCCTGCCAATATCGGAATTCGTTTGAAAATAACGGTCAAAAAAATCAGCGTACTTCCCTGCGCAATGATCCCCGCAATGACAGCAATAATCGTATCCGCACGATATTCAACCAATGTTTTGACATACACTTTTAGAAAGTGACCATACATCCCAATCAGATAAACAACCTGCCCCATGAAGCTTCTCTTTGGCGCCAACATTCTCTCACCCCCCGTTAATCGCTAGACGTTTCGCCGCTTTCATCCACAACAATCGACTAATAACTATCATAACTAGCGCCCACGCAAGCTGCTCCAATAGGGCATAACCCATATGGATGCCAGTTAGCTTTCCTGTATAAATTGATAAGGGAATATAGGCCATAGCTTGAAAAGGTAAATAGGTTAGAACCGTTTGTAAGCTGCTAGGAAAGAAATCGAATGGGATCAACGTGCCTGCGAAAATATCCATCATCGCTCGCTTCGCCAACTGTACCCCAAACGTATTCGTGGTCATGAACGAAATCATCATAATAATCGAGTTAATGCTGAACGCTACAAAGAAACCGATGATAAGACTTAACACAAAGGCAGCTCCAGCCGCCAAGCTCGGTGGTGATTGAATGCCAAGCCCGAAGATCAGCAGCAGAAGCGCTGGAATATTCACCCACAACATTTCCACGGCAAAAAAGCCTGCGGCTTCTACAAATCGTTGTACTTGGAAGTCCACCGGTCGAATCAGATCGAGTGCAATGTCGCCGGATCGGACACGTAACGCCATGGCATAGGTAGGCGCACGCTCCGCAGGTGACCAGCGAGCAAAGTTAATCGTTTGGCCTACCATGACATAGGTAATTAATTGCTCCCAAGGCAACACCTGTCCACTGCCATACATATAAATGGCTTTCCACAACATGTAATAAAGCACACAGAACATGAGCGTTGACACGAGTGTCATCATAAAATCAAATCGAAACTGCATGCGCTGGCGAACCGCAATTCGGGACATTCCGCCTAGTCGTCGAAGAGTATTCATGTGCTGACAACCACACCTTCCAACTCGCGTTGTGGCGCCTCTGGCGAGCTTGAAAGACCTTCCCGATAAATCCGGGAAATTAAAGCGTCGATGTTCTCGTCTTGCATAGTCAGATCACGCGGCTTTGTTTTCTCTAACAGATACTTAAGTAATATGGACGTGTCGATATGATGCTGGTCATAGGAAATCTTGAGCATCCGCTCTTCAACCCATGTAACCACATCAAAGCCAATGAACAGCGATGCAGCCTCCTCGGCAAGTCTTGTATCCTCGAAGGTAGCTTTGATTTGGCGCTCTGTCGCATAATGATCGCGAATATGCTGCAAGCTGCCATCATAAATGAGGCGCCCTTTATCAATAATCATCGTCCGGTGACATAAACGTTCGATATCATGCATGTCATGTGTTGTTAGCAGCAATGTGACGCCTTTTTCCCGATTGATCTTCTCGATAAAAGCACGAATTCGCTCCTTCGCTACCACATCAAGCCCAATTGTTGGCTCATCCAGAAAGAGAATATCGGGCTCGTGCAGTAAAGAAGCAAGAATTTCACAACGCATCCGCTGACCTAGTGAAAGCGTTCTTACAGGACGATTCAGAAGATGTTCAACTTCCAGAACCTCGGAAAATTCACGTAAATTTCTGTGATATTGCTCCCAAGAAATGCTGTACATGTACCGTAATAAATCATAGGAATCCTTCACAGGTAAATCAAACAGCAGCTGACTCCGTTGTCCGAATACGACACCAATTTGATAGGAGCTCATCTTCCTGCTCTTATGCGGAATCAAGCCCGCCACCTCGATACTTCCGCTACTTGGTTCCAAGATGCCGGTCAGCATTTTGATCGTTGTAGATTTGCCCGCACCGTTCGGTCCTAGGTAGGCAACACTCTCCCCTTTTTCAATAGAAAAAGAAATATCCTCCACTGCGACCATCTCTCGCTTCTCAGGCTTAATCAAGCTCCGAATTGTGGCAAATCGCCCCGTTCGTCTCACATCGGTTTCAAATGTTTTCCGTAAATGCTTAACCTCAATTAACGACAACGCCCTCACCCCTTTGGTTGCATTATACCAAGGATTTCCAAAGGGATGCTATTACTTTTTCGCAGCAAGTTAATATAAAGCAGCCCCTCATCCGAAGATGAAAGGCTACATAGACTGGCTTAGTATAGTGGATATTTGACCCGCAGTTCTTCCAAGAACAAGTTAGTGTGGATATATCTATTAAAGGCATCAACTAGATCTTCACTGCACCTTTTTTCAACAAATAATACCCATTTCCACTTTCAAAATATATGCTCGAGCTATATACTTAACATACAGATGAACGCTCATAGCGAACATGGCAGTATTTGACGACAATATATCTGTAGTTAATATTCAATATATTAGGAAAACTCGAGTTCTGTATTCATTATCCTAAGGAGTCTGATCCTATTGCTAACTCCCGTAATTCCATTACCTAAAGTTCAAAGGGCGATTGGCGGAACTGTTGTGTACCCACCTGGCAGCCGCTTTGGCCCCCGCATTCAAGATGATCTTCAGCTTGTTTTATTGCATAAGGGCTCAATGACTGTGCATATTGATGAGGCTCCACATACGATTCAACCTGGGCAGGTGATACTCCTTAAACCAGGTCACCAAGAACATTTCCTGTTTGCTAAGGAGCAAGAAACCTGGCATCGTTGGATAGCTGTTCATGTTGGAGAGCTATCGGAGCATCAACGCAACCAACTGGAGCAACTGCCACATACACAATCCATAAGTGAAGAGATGAATCGTATAACGGACATTCTGATTTCCTTGAGATTACGCTATGATGCGGCCTCGGAGACCCTTTGCAGCTTGGGACTAGCGGCTATTCAATTATTTGTTGCGGAATCGACTAGCAATCATATGCAGCTTTCGCACCCTTCGATTCTACATGCGAAAAAATATATCGAGCATCATTTCCATGATCATCTCTCGCTGGAAGGCATTGCCGACGAAGTCGGATTGTCCCCCGAGCATCTGGTTCGCTTGTTCCGCAAACACGAGGGAATCACTCCGATCAAATTCGTGTGGAACTACCGCATTCTGCGCGCCAACGAATTACTTATACAAACAGGCTTAGCCATTGGCGAAATCGCCATGCGCTGCGGCTTCAAGAACTCGTTTCATTTTGCTCGTGTGTTCAAAAGCACGACAGGCACCACGCCATCTGACTACCGACACGGGAACTGGCGGGGAAAATGATAGGGTCTGGCCGGGCTGGGACGAGCGGGCAGAGCGAGTTGACCGGTGCAAGAGCGCTCAGGCCGCGCAAGAAAGGGCAGACCGTGCAAGAGCGAGCAAGGCCGTACAGGAGCCGCCCAGGAGTGCGCAGAACGCGCAAGAGCGGTTCGAAACCAATCGGTCCGTCCCCCCCAGTATGTTTAACTGTAAAAACTCCAGTTAATTCTCCCCGTTTTATCGAATCTGATCAACTAGATGGATTTTATACAGTTAATTTGGCCTGATTAAGCTGAAACAGCCGAGTAAAGGGGAATTTAACTGCAGATTTTCCATCTAATCAGCAAATTCAAGCTTTTTGGACGAAAATAAATGGAGGTTTTCCAGTTAAACTTGAGCAGAGCGTCCATCATCGTCGAACTTAGACGAGTGTTGAGCTAAAGAGTAACTAGTGGTGGCGACTGTGTGTTATTGAGCAGCTAGGGTTGGTGAGATTGGTGGGGTTATTGAGTTGCCAGGGTTACTGGAATTGGTGGGTTATTTAGGAGCTAGGGTTGCCGAAATTTTGATGGATGTATTGAGTAACTTTGATAGACAGAATTGGTGGGGTTATTTAGTAGCTAGGATTGACGGAATTGCCCTCCTTCATCTTCTTTGCCCCCGCAAACACCTCATCAAACCGTCATGCGGTGTTGATTTGTCATTCCTAGGTTCCGATCAAAGAAAGAGCCCCGCTTCAGTAGCGAGGCTCTACCACGATCATTCCCACAATTGCAGTGCTGCGCCAATCATACCGCTCCAATTCCCTCGATAAGCTGGCTCAATTCGAACACCTTCCAGCATCGAAGGCATCGTTCTTCGTGCTACTTCTTTCCGAAGCTCCGTAAATAAACGATCACCCGCTTCGGCTACCCCACCGCCAATTACAATTAACGAGGGATTAAACATATGGATGAAAGAGGCTATGGCCGATCCTAGAGCTGACAAGGTTTCCTGCATAAGCTCGTTCGCTACCAGATCTCCCGCGTGCCACCGCTCAAACACTTCACGTGAATTCACCACTTCATCGCCATCTCCCAGCCGCGCAAGCTTCTCGCGCATCCGTCTAGCAATCGAAGTCCCTGACGCATATTGCTCCAAACAGCCAATCCCACCGCAAACGCAAGGGGTACCACCGAAATCAACCGAAATGTGGCCAAGCTCACCGCCACCGCCCCATGCGCCGTGGGCCAGACGGCCATCCACAACGAGCGCTCCGCCAACACCAGTCCCTAACGCAAGGCATAGAAAGTGTTCCACCCCCTGCCCAGCTCCCAAGTGTTTCTCCGTCAGAGCCAGCACATTCACATCATTATCGACGATGACGGGAAGCTGGAAGCGTTCTAGCAAAATATCTTTAAGCCGTGTTCCCGCATATCCGGGAATCAGTTCCGACGCCGAGCGAACCGAGCCGCTCGCCCAATCGATTTGCCCTGCACTGCCGACACCAATGCCCCTAACTTGAAGGCTTGGCTGCATATCCCGGCCTTCCGCGCGCACCTCGCGAATTGCTTGCTCAATGCGATCCACTGTCCTCGCTTCGCCCGCCTTAGTCGCCAAACTGACCATACACAAGACTTCACCTTGTCGATTTATGAGGCCAGCATTGATCTTGGTACCGCCAACATCAACGCCGATCACATATTCAGCTAGGGGGTTATACCTAATCACTTCCATTAGAATCCCCCTATCCGCGTTGATTTAACGCCTTTATATAACGCTCCGTAATAAGCTGCGGCCGTGTTATCGCACTACCAACCACTACATAGGCCGCTCCGAAAGCTATCGCTTTCACTGCCTCCTCCGGCGTCCAGATCCGACCTTCTGCAACAACTGGCACGCTAACTTTAGAACATAACTGTTCTAGCAATTCGAAATCTGGCCCTTCTTGCTGCGTACTGTACGGTGTGTAACCAGCAAGCGTCGTCCCGATGAAATCCACCCCAAGTGCTTCCGCTGCAACGCCTTCTTCCAAGGTTGAAATATCCGCCATTACGGCAGCTCCCATTTCGTGAGCCCATGCGATGAGCGGCTTCACCGCCTCCAATCGTCCTTCACGATCCGTGACATCCAGCGCCACGATATCAGCGCCAGCCATCACGATGGCTTTGACTTCGTCCAAAGTTGGTGTAATAAACACACTGGAGCCTGGAATCTCTCTTTTAATAAGCCCAATGACTGGTACATCTACTTCTTTTTTTATCATCAAAATATCATGAACGCCGTTCGTTCGAATGCCAATGGCACCCGACTGGACAGCTGCTCTCGCCATTTTCGCCATCGCATCCCCGCCATGAAGAGGTTCATGCACTAATGCCTGACAAGAAACGATCAAGCCGCTCACAGGGAATATCGCGCTACCTTCCATCTGAATCGCCCCTCTCTTAGACTTTTGCCAGCTCTACCAACTTCATAATCCGCTTATTCAACTGTTCAATTCTTCCTTGATCCCCGGCCGTACAAGGCAATAATGGCATCCTCGGTGCTCCAATATCGTAACCACGCAGCTTTAGAATCGCTTTGCAAGCCCCATATAAAGAAGGGAATGACAGTAATTGGGCAATGAGCTCATTTACCTTGAACTGCCAGTCCTGTGCTTCTAGCATCTCGCCTGCCACATAGCATTGTTCAATTTTGAGGAATAGCTCCGGCATCACCCCATAAGTCCCTCCAATTCCTCCGTCTGCGCCAATACTGCGTCCAGCTAAATACTGCTCATCAGGTCCGTTAAATACGAGGAAATCGCTGCCTCCTGCCGCTTTGAATTGCTGCAGCTCAAAGGTGCTTTCAGACGAGATTTTCACTCCGATAACCTTGTCCTGTGCAGCCATTTTCATTAACAGACTCTTCGATAAATGAAAGCCCGTCGTTTGCGGGATATGATAAATGATGAATGGCAGCGAAGTACTGTCAATGATCGCCTGCCAGTGCCCCTCCACACTATCAGCTGACAAACGATAATAAATCGCAGGAACCGCTGATACCGCATGCGCCCCAACTTCCGCTGCATGCTTGGCAAGCTCGACACTATCTCGCGTCGCAGCTGCTCCTACATGGGCAATGATCGTCAACTCATTTCCCACTTCTTCCATCACTGCCGCAAGGATCTCTTTGCGTTCTTCAACCGTCTGCAGCATCCCTTCACCCGAACTGCCTCCAACATAAAGACCTTTCACGCCAGTCGAGGCATAATACCTAGCCAATCGACGCACAGCGTCCGTATTCATCTCTCCCTGCTCATCGTAGCTCGCATATAAAGCGATAATAATACCGCGAAATGATTCTAAATCATAGGGTTTCATCAATGTTTTCCTCCGATTGTTAGACTAATTAAAATGAGTTCTTGGTTATTAGCTGTCATGTTCCATCCGATTACTGCGCCCTTATCCCTTGACCGCACCCATCGTAATGCCTTGTGTAAAGGCTTTTTGGAACACCAGAAAGATCGTAATCATAGGAACAGACGCGAGTGCCGCTCCTGCCATCATGATTCCGTAGTTGGTCGTAAATTCGCCTTGCATCGTCGCTACCCCAAGCGGCAGCGTCATCATCGAGGTAGACCTCGTCATAATCAGCTGGCTGAAATAGTCATTCCAAGAGGCAATGAATGTAAAGATCGCTAGCGCTCCTAGCGCTGGTTTAAGTAATGGCAAGATAATCGTGGAGAATAGTCGGATTTCGGAGCAGCCATCGATCTTCGCCGCTTCAATTAACTCTCCAGGTACCGTTTGAGCGAATTGTTTCATCAAGAATACGCCAAATGGCCATCCAATCGCTGGTAAAATAAGTCCATGATACGTATTGACCCACCCAAAGTCGGCCAACATCGTGAAGAGCGGGACAAGAATCACTTGTTTCGGTAAAGCCATCGCAGCGATGAACATCGTAAAAATGATTTTCCGCCCTGGGAACAGCTTCTTCGCCAGGACATAGCCAGCAGAAGCGGAAACCAGACAGACAGCGAACATTTCAACCACAGCAATAATAAAGCTGTTTAATGTCCAACGCCATACCGGATTCTTAAACAAATCCACCCAATTCTGTAAGGTAGGCTTGAGCGGGAACCATTCTGGCGGAATTTGTGTGGCCACCGTTTGGAATTTAAAGGCACCCGTCACAATCCAATAAAACGGAAATATAAAAAATAACGTAGAAAGAATCAATAATAGTGTAGAAAAACCGTTAAATACCCTTTGCCCAGCGTTTACTTTCATGATGTCCCCTCCTAGTACTCAACATCGCTGCCAAAGAATTTAAATTGAATCAACGAGATAACCCCGATAATAATCGCAAGGAATACACCCATAGCCGAGGCGCTGCCGAAATGACCAAGTACGAAGGCTTGCTCGTACACGCCATACATGACGGTCGAGGTACTATAAACTGGCCCGCCAGAAGTAAGCAATTGAATTAAGGCAAAACACTGAAATGTATTGATCGTCGTGATGACGATAATGTAGAGATTGGTCGGCATGAGCATGGGCCATATAATTTTCAAAAAGATTTGCCACGGGGTCGCTCGGTCGATTTCAGCCGCTTCAATATACGAAGTTGGGATGTTGCCTAGTGAGGCGACGTAAAGAATGATCGGCTGACCTACTGACGTTGTGATCAAAACCGCGATAATCGCAAGCAAAGCTGTCCGTTGGTCGCCCAACCACGAAATCGGCTCAAGTCCAATTAATCCCCCTAAATAGTTGAGAATGCCATAATTCGGATGATAGATCCATCCCCATACAACCGTAATACTAACCACAGATGAAACGGCTGGCAGATAAAATACACCTCGAAAGAATGAGCGAGCAAACTCTTTTTTCTTATAAATGGAGATGGCTACGAATAAAGAGAACACAATTACAATTGGAACCGTAATAACGACTAACAACAGTGTATTTCTCATCGATTTCAGGAACGTTTCGTTCTGAATCAAATCGACATAATTATCGAATCCTATAAAGTTAAACGTTCGCAAGGAGTAGTCGAAAAAGCTAATATAGATCCCTTTCACCATGGGATAGGCAACAAAAAGCAGAAAGAATCCGAGTGCAGGCAATAAAAAGACATAGCTCATAAGCCAATCTCGACGTATGTAACCTTTGGTTTTACGAACCGTTACCTCCATGTTTCTTCCCTCCCTTTCTTTTTTGAGATGAGAAAAACTTTTATCGAAGTATTTCTTAGATGAGCGACCGCGTTTTAAAGGTGGTTTTTATCGCCAATAAGAATTTGTTCTTCCGTGTACCGGAAACTTATAAATTCTTATGTGGTAAAAAGAGTAGAGTACAATCGCACTCTACTCCCAGTGGACATTCCTCGTGCTTATTTGGCAGCTGCTTGATCTTTTTTCGCTTTCGCAATGGCTTCGTTCGCTTTGGTCGCAAAGCTATCCAACGCTTCCTTACCTGTTGCTGCGCCCGTTAAGACTCGTTGCAATTCTGGGAACCAGAATGTACGAATTTCCGCGTAACCATCGGCAATTGTCGGGGCATCCGTGATGAATTGACGAGCTGTTTCTGCGTATTTATATTCGGCATCACTATAGAGTCCTGTAATTGACGTACGTGCAGATAATCCGCCTGTTTGAATCAAGTTCTTCTTTGCATATTCAGGATCGTTCGCAATGAAATCGACTAACTTCTTAGCAGCCGTAATCTTGTCCGCATTTCCGTTATTAAACACGGCCATACCGCCCAAATACGGCTCAAGCTTAGGCTTAGATCCATCTAATGTTGGGAATGGCAGCAGAATATCTTCGAATTGCACCTTCTTGAGCGGAACATTCTGCGCTTTAAGAACAGCTGAATAATTAAGTGTAAAGGCTAATTTACCTTGCAAGAATAAATCGTTGACATCAGCTGCTGCCAAAGAGGCAGAACCCGGCACACTGATTTTATCCTTCGTCGCTTTAGCTACCCAATCCAACGCTTTCGCAGCATTGTCCGTATTAATAGCTACTTTGGAGTTATCTTCACTCAAGAATCTTGATACTCCTAGGTTGGCAATATAGGCGCGAGTCCCTTGATCACCTGCTGTACTTTTCGCGAAGAAGCCTGTTGGAATAATCTCAGGTGCTTTCTCTTTCACGGCTTGCAGCGCTTTCTCATATTCAGCTACTGTCCATGTCCGATCAGGGCGACTTAGTGGCAGCAAATCAAGCGCTCCAATTTTCTCAAATACTGTCTTATTGACGGCCATCATGAATGGCGCCGTATTGATCGGATACATATAAATCTGATCGCCAACCATGGATTGCTTCCATAGCGCTGGCGTGATATCTTTCTTCACTTCTTCGGTGACAATATCATTGAGCGGAGCGAGTAACTTCTTCTTCCCCCAGTCAATAATACGCCCCGGAGCATCGTAGATCACATCTGGTGCTGAGTTCGAAGCGATGGCTACGTTCAGTTTTTGCGGACCACCCTCAAAGGTAATCATCTCTAAGTTAACTTTAATTTCTGGGTGCTTCTTGTTAAAAGCTGCAATAATCTGCTTCTCGTATTTCCCAACTTCCCCATCGAGCGGTTGAAAGTTCGGGAAGTTCCACCAAGTAATTTCGACTGGCTTGGCAGCCACTGGACTCGGTGTTACGGTTTTGCTATCAGCAGTACTCGTGGCTGTGTTCGCTGGTGTATTCGTAGATGAATTCGTACATGCAACTAACTGCGACCCGACAAGAGCAACGCCAATCAATGTCATTAGTCCTTTTTTCATAGCCCTCATTTGAGCACCCCCGTTATTGTTTGTGGAATAAACATAGGCTTCGTTTCATTCCGTGCCCTAAGCATACGTGATATTGAAATCGAGGAGAATCCCTGTATCTTTACATTCATAGTCGTATTCTGACTTGTTCGTTTTCCAGCAAATGAGAGCCTCATTTCTAATAATTTTAGTGTTATACTTGAGTTGTCATACAGTTTCAAGTCCTAACAAGCTGGGGGAACTTCATGTATAAACTACTAATTGTCGAGGATGAACCTCTGATCAGAACTGGCTTGCAGCACTATTTTGACTGGACAGAGCTTGGTGTTACAACGATTGTTGAAGCTGCCAATGGCAAAGAAGGCTGGCTCACAGCTCTACATGAGCAACCTGATCTGATCATCACCGATATTCGCATGCCCGAGATGGACGGACTGCAGATGATTGAACACATTCGAGCGACCCTCCCGGATACCCTCTTTATTATATTGACGGGTTTCAATGATTTTGAATATGCCCAAAAGGCGATCCGTCTTGGCGGCGTGCATGCCTTTCTGTTAAAACCGTTGGAATATGAAGAAAGCTTTTCAACCCTTCAAAGCTGTATGAGCACACTTAAACAAAGGCGAAATGAACAGGCACAGCGTACGGCATTGGAACTACAAGCCAGCGAAAACAAAAGCTATACAAGCAACCAGTTAGTCAAATTTTTACTGGAAAATGACCATGCAGCTTGGGAGGAAGGCATACGCCAACAATGCAGCGACTTCGGACATTTGACGATGGGCTGTCAACCTTTTGTCCTAACATGGTTACCTGCGAACCCCTCTCAGACTTATGAACGAAGAGAGTTTTACCAGCATGCTGAACGCATCATTCGGAACTCTTTAGAAACCATATATCGTTCCCGTATTCCCACACAACTATTCTTATATATAGATAAAACCAAATGCTATGCCGTAGCATTATTACATGATCAGGCAGACTCTCACGATGCCGATCACTTCTCGCTTCCAGCTAATGATTCTAGCTTTTTTATGGCCATTGGTAAATGGACGACGGATAGCACGCAATTGACACAATTACTTCGTCAAACGGATCAAGCGCTATATCAACGCTACTATCAGGACAAGCGACAGATCTTCTTTCCGATCGCAGCAAGTGAAGCACCGACTCGTGCCAAAGATTCACGTTTACTTCTTGAAGAAGCTGATAAGAATCGAATCATTGCCGGACTTGAAAGCGGTAATCCTATCGAAATCGAGCAGCTGATGAGCCGACTCGCGTATGAATTGCGCACCCATTTACCCCACACTTCCATGGATCGTGGATTCGCCTTTATGCAAGAAATCATCTCCACCACAGTTCGCTTCGCCCACCGGAATGGCATTCCTGTCGAAGGCGTTTACAGTGAGAAACTGCTAAAGTTAACGTGTGTCGATGATTTCCCGACGCTTGATGCTCTTTTCAGTTGGCTAGCAGCGTGGATGGTGCAAGTCAGCGACGTGTATCGCGATGAGTTCCCTTCAACGAATCATCAGGATGTGCTTATTTTTGAGCATATTGAAGCTTATATTAAAGAGCATATCGACCAAGATATTACGTTACAAATGGTGGCCGATCGTTTCTTCTATAATCCATCGTATTTAAGTCGTATTTTCAAAAAAAAGCTAGATAAGAATTACATGCGGTTTGTGACCGAAATTCGCATCCATTATGCGCAAGAATGTTTGAAGAAACCTGAGTACCTGGTGACAGATGTCTGCACAATGTGCGGGTATAAAAGCTACAAGCATTTCGTCAAAACCTTCCGCAGCATTACGAATATGACGCCAACCGACTATCGGAAGAAATGGGGATGGTAGACCTTTGAACGCATGGCGGCGGCTCTCACAGCATTACCGGATGAAGCATGTTAACCATCAAATATTCGTGCTTATGATTCTGATTATCACTGTTCCCTTATTGATTATATCAGTCATTATCTATTTCTTTTCCATTCAAGCCGTTAAAAATGAGTACCAGAGCTCCTCGAACCTGATTCTCACGAATCTGTCCTTCAATATTGACCAGTATTTGCAAAGTATCGAGAAAGGAACGCTCAACGCTCAAATGGATGGGCAACTGCAGAATGCCTTGGAGCACTGGGTTGCTGATGGTGACGAGAACAGTAATGATCAACGAATTCAATATGGAAACACCATTGAGCACTTTGTCAGTTCGATCGAAATGACGATTAAAAATGTAGACAGTGTGCAAATTTATGCAGGTTCTCGTGTCTTTTACTCGACAAATTTCAATCGCTCGGATTACGATGTGAAGGACTTCACGAAGGAAGACTGGTACCTACAGACACAGCAAAGTAAAGGTGGAATCGTCCTGTTCGGGACGCACCTCCCCTTCCATCGTGTGAATGCCAAGGATCCCGTCATTTCCATCGCGAGGGTCATTAACAAGGTAGGCAGTAAGCAGCCACTCGGGGTTATGCTCATTGATATTCGGTTGGATTCTTTACGAGAAATATTGAAATTGTCGGAAACGAGTAAACGTAACTTCACCATTATAGATAGTCAGGGTGCTAGTATTTATAATTCCGAAAGTACGTCTGCAAGTTCAAATGTACCGATCAACTTAGAGAGTCAGAAACTTCAGACCGTATTGCATGCTGAAAATGGGAGCTTTTATGCGTATTTTGCCGGGGTCAATTCGTTCATTAACTTTGTAACCTCACCCTATTCGGGCTGGAAGGTCATTCAATCCATCGATGAGAAAGAAATGACGAAGCAGGCCGAGATTTTGATCAAAATCATACTAGCACTAGCCTTCTTATCCCTAGGAACTGCGGTCTTATTCATGTTCATTCTATCCGCACGTGTGACGAAGCCTATCATATTACTGAGCCGCAAGGTGAAAATGGTTGGCTTAGGTAATTTCGATGTCGATCTTAGCTCGAATCGGCAGGATGAGTTTGGCGTGCTGTATCAAGGTATCCGCAAAATGCTGGAAGATCTGCAGATTTATGTTGAACGTTCTTCTATGGCCAAAGCTCAGCAAAAGGTCGCACAATACGGCGCTTTGAAAAGTCAAATCAATCCGCATTTTCTCGCCAATGTGCTGGAAACGATTCAAATGAAGGCAATCATCAGCGGACAGCGCGATGTTGCTGAAATGGTCGGCATCTTAGGCCGCCTGTTCCGTATTCACATCCAAACGGGGAAAGAAACGGTTACTCTGCAGGAAGAATTGATCCACATTCGCCTGTATGTGAAAATCCAACAGCTGCGCTTCGGGGATAAAATTCAGTACCGTGAAGAACTCTCGGTGAATAGTGAGGCTTTACAGGTTCTGCATTTTTCGTTACAGCCGCTGATCGAGAATGCCTTCGTGCATGGACTGGAACGGAGCAGTCAAGATGGGCTGTTGGAAGTCTCTTCAGAGATATCGGGGGATGACTTACTGATCCAGATCAAGGATAATGGAGTTGGCATAGATGAAATCAAGCTTGGACAGCTGCGAAATCGACTTGCCCAGCCTTCAGATACACTTGATGAAACACATATTGGTATCAAAAATGTACATGATCGTATCATTTTCTACTTCGGTGATCCGTATGGGATTGAAATAGAAAGTCAACTAGGTGAAGGGACGATCGTGCGGATACGCATTCCAGCGCGGTAGAGCATTCCCTTTCAACAACTAGTTCAGGACGACAGGTAGACAGATAGGTGGAAGATCAAGACGAAAGACCAAGACAAAGACAGGAGGACCTTATGCTAGGACTCGCAATTTTAATTACTTTTAACTTCATTGGCATTTGGCTTCAAACGAGCTTTCACATCCCGCTTCCTGGCAATGTGATTGGACTTATTCTTTTTACCATCGCGCTATTCACCAAGCTCATTAAACTAGAATGGGTGGAAACGACGGCGAATTGGTTCACGGGCCATATGATGCTTTTTTTTCTACCATTTGTCGTCGGAACGATGGCATTCTTCCCTCTAATCGGGCGGAATTGGCTATCTATCGGGGTTGGCGTCATGGGGAGTTCTGTGGCTGTCCTTCTTGTAACTGGATTTATCACATCTAAATTGCAACCTAGTGAGGATAAAGGGCATCGGATGTACACTGGTGTAAATGGGCATAAGACACCCGAAGGTGGGATGAAATGACGACCTCCGCATGGCTTATGAACCCGATGTTTGGCATCGCACTTAGTGTTGTCGCCTATACGGCTGCTCAGTTTATTCATCAGCGGTGGCGTTGGTTGCACCCGCTCTTCGTATGTTCAGGCTTCATCATCTGTATCCTGCTTAGCTTTCACATCCCATATGCCGCCTACAAAGTAGGTGCGGATATGATTACCTTGTTGCTTGGGCCAGCAACTGTAGCTCTCGGCGTACCGTTGTACAAGCATGCGGGACTGATCAAGAAACATCTCACCAGCATCTTACTTGCGGTTACGATCGGATCCATATCCGGCATTGTCACCGCCGCTGCGCTGGTTGGACTGCTCGGCGGCAGCCGCGAGATTCTGCTCAGCATGCTGCCGAAATCCGTTAGCTCGCCGATCGCGCTTGAAATATCGCGCCATCTCGGAGGCTTGCCGGAGCTAACGGCAGTGCTGACGGTGCTCACTGGCCTGTTCGGGAGCATGATCGGCCGGAAGTTGCTGACTTGGCTCGGATGGCGCGATTCGCTATCCATCGGCATCGCAGTCGGCACAGCTGCGCACGGGATCGGCACCGCACGCCTCCTCAAGGATTCGGAGGAGGAAGGCAGTATGAGCGGTTTCGCCATGGGCGCTGCTGGGATTATAACGTCAATTCTGTTTATTCCGGTGTATTGGTGGTTTAGTTAGACGGATGCGTGTGGACGGAAGTGCGTGGAAAGAAGTGTGTAGAAAGAAGCCCCCTCTCGAAGCTATTGCTTCAGGTTGGGGGCTGTATTGGTTCTGGACGTGGTAGGTTGGTTGAGGTGCAGCTGCATACCTGTAAAACTTCTACTTCAACTATTGCATTTCAATTTCAATTTCTGCTTCTACTTCTACTTCTACTTCTACTTCTACTTCTACTTCTACTTCTACTTCTACTTCTACTTCTACTACCTCTCATCTACAGCTAAACCTTTCTCCACTACCAATGCAAACGGAGCGAACACCGTTGTGAATCGTCACCGGAACTTCCGTCGCATTCAAATCATACACTTACGGTGATCTCACCGAGTATGGCGTAAACGGATCCGGGATTCTAAGCATGAGATAGAATGATAGCTCACATTTAACTGAAAATGAGAAAAAGAAGCAGCTTCGATCTCAGATCCAAGCTGCTTCCTCTATGATTCAAACCCTATTTCTATTCCACATTATGATACACTTGTTGAACATCCTCTAAATCTTCCAGTGCATCAATCATTTTATCAAACTGTACTTGTGCGTCATCGGATAATGTTACGTTATTTTGAGCAATCATCGTCAATTCTGCAACTGCGAATTCCGTGATGCCAGCCTTTTTGAGCGCCTCTTGAACAGCGTGGAACTCCTCGGGCTCTGCATACACCATGATCATGTCTTCTTCTTCAAGAAGATCACGAACATTCACGTCCGCTTCCATCAGAATTTCCATGATCTCATCCATGCTTTTATCTTCAATACCGATCGCCGCAGTCGCATCGAACATATAAGCAACTGAACCCGTTACACCCATGTTACCGCCATTTTTACTAAATGCGGCACGAACGCTTGACGCGGTACGGTTCACATTATTCGTCAGCGTGTCCACAATGACCATAGAACCGTTAGGTCCGAAGCCTTCATATCGAAGCTCTTCGTAAATTTCATCAGAGCTGCCTTTGGCTTTATTGATCGCGCGATCGATGATTGCTTTCGGTACATTATACGTTTTGGCGCGTTCAAGAACGACTTTCAACGCACGGTTCGATTCCGGGTCTGGTTCACCTTTACGTGCTGCTACATAAATCTCTAGGCCGAACTTCGCGTACACGCGACTTGTACTTGCATCATTCGAAGCTTTCTTCTCTTTTATGTTATTCCACTTACGTCCCACAATGGATCCCACTTTCTATTATGATTTCATTCCCTATCATAACCTATTTTCATACGAAATTAAAATATTTCCGAATAACTTATCTCAGCTTGATGACAATCGGCTCATCTTGATTCCACAGATAGGTTTCCGTCTTATCCGGTGTTATACAAGTTACCCTAACATCATCGCTACATCGTGTAACGACTACATCGAAGCAAGAATCGAATGCACGGATGGATCGAAGCGCAATCGTCTCCCAAGCTTTAGGCAACTGTGGGCAACATGTAAAAGAGTCAAGACCCGTTGGGACGATGCCAAATAATCCCTCAATAAGGACTCGTGCGTAAAGCGCACTCTCCGCAGAGAGGTGCCGCCCATTGCCTTCGGGAAATGCCTCAACTGCATAGGGAACATGTTCGCCTAGCAATCTGTTCTGCGAATATTCAAGCAGATGTGTAATGCCCAGCTCCGTCTCACCCGCATAGAGTATACCTCGCAGTGCATACAAAGTAGAGCGATCCCAGTAGGTGGTTTCACCTGCCTGGGTGACGAGTCCGCCGTTTACCCACAATCGCGGTGATAATAATGCCGCAATCGTCTCCTCCTTGCGATCCATAATATTCATCGTCAGCGGTACACAAATCCAAGAACGAAGAATGTCGTTGCTTTCATAATAACGATAGGTCTCATATCCCTCAATGATTGAGCCAAAATGAGATTCAATCGCTTGACGCAGCTCAGCCGCCTCTTCCTCTAAGCGTGGAGCAAGATCCGTTATCCCGATTTCTCGCGCTAGGTGTGCGGATGAAAGAAGCGCTCCGTACGCAAGTGACGAAGTGAACAGATTAGCGTCACCACTGGGAAACCGGTTCTCGAGCTCATCTGAGTCCGATGCGATCACGCCAACTTGGGTTCGTTTCCGCCGGCAAAATTCCAAGCACCATTCGATAGCCGGCCACAACTGCTCGGCTATTTGCAAACTGCCGCTCGCCAGTGCAAACCGCGCCGCGCCATATGCGTACATCGCCGCATCCCCACGATCACCGGCTCCCTCCCAAATATCTATGCCCTCTGCGATGATTGAGGAGGGAATGGGCTGGAAGTCAGGACCCATGAATGGCATATAAAGTCGATAGGCATTCAAGGAGGCCTCCATTGCATCTTGTTCACCTAAAAAAGGAAAAAATGGCCCCGCATATTCCGCCTGATCGTTCGTCCAAACCGCCGCGTAGTAGGAACCACCTCCGGGACTGTGAAGCAAACCGCCCATTGTGCGGAAAACACTCTCCGCCGCGCGAATTTTGGCCAACTCGAACATGCGGTTTAGGTCGGGTTCAGGTGATTCCAGTCGTAAAGACGAACTCAGTTCCAACAAAAATGTGCATCTCTTCGCTTCCTCTTCCACGACATCCACCTTTTCTTTGGCCGCGTCGACCGTGGAGGCGCAAATCCACCCTTTATAGGACACAGTTGCTCCTGCTGCCAATATTACACAAGCCGGCCCGTCATGTCCCGCTTCCACGACATAAATGCCCTTCGTACCTCTGCGACACTTGGTATAGGAAATCTGATCGATCTCAAGTCGTATCGCCCCCTCCGTCATGTTCTGAATCTCAACTCGTTCTAAGGCGTAAGGGAAATCTCTCGCCGGAAATACGGTACGTCGTATCAAAACCCCTTGATCAGAAACAGACGCTATTCGAAGAATGCCATCGAACGAAATTCGGAAGCCTTTTTCTTGGACAGGTTGACCCTCTACCCGCATGCGCGGCACTAACTCTTGTCCAAACGTCTCCATTAAACTCGCATGCGTATCATTCGGTATCGTGCGAAAAGCTGGCCATACGACTTTACGTTTTAAAATGATACTTCCTTCCGCGTCTATGCCATAGCTCACGATCAACGATACGGCTTTCCCACTCATTTCAACATGGTCCTGGTGGGCAAGGTCTCCGAGATGAATGTCCCAGACAATTCCTGTTCCTTCGCCTAAGTGCCAACGCATTCTTTCGCCCCCTTCTCTGTTCTATATAACCTTACTTCGATAGGTTTGCTTCTATGACAACTGAGGGATTGGTTGTACGGACAACTAGAGCATCTTACAATTGATATCCATTAACTACCCCTTCCTTCGCCGGAACTCTGTTGGTGAAACACCATGAAATAGGGTGAATTGTTTGGTAAAATGATGGACTGATGAATAGCCAAAATCTTCTGCAATGGCTGTTATAGAACGGTTGCTTTCCCACAAGGCAGCTTCCACTTGCCTCATGTTGGCTTTGGTCCAGTACGCTTTGGGTGAGATTCCTGTTGCTTGCTTGAACAGCTCATGAAATTGGGTTTTGCGCAGCCCACTTTGACTCATCCATTCGGTATAATCTCTACTTATGTTCGCTTCCCTGTCCATTCGCTCAATAATCGGAATAATTCGGTAATCGATGATGTGCGGCGTCGAAGCAATTTGTACAAGTGCTAGAAGGAAGGCTTTGAGGAGATTGCTTACGATTAATTCGGAGTAGTGGTCACTTTCCCTCGACTGGGTGACAGCATGAATGAATAATCGACCAAGTGAAGCATCATGTTGAATCGGCGTCACAACAGATAGCTTATCCAGCTCTTGGCACGGGACAATAGGCGTTAGCAAGTCTCTATTAAAATCAGACTCATCCCAAACGAGATGTTGGCTGCTTCTCAATTGATAATTCCAGAGATCACAATACAAGTTGTAGGTGGCTAACGGATGATCGGGATTAGCGTAAAAGGAGTGACCTACTTCAGGTGGGAAATAAATGAAATCACCTTTCTTCACAGGATATGTTTTCCCCTTGGCGGAAACCGTTCCTTTGCCTCCGGCAACGAAATGAAAGGCATAGCAGTATCCGATTCTGCCCATCTCAGCTTGATTTCGTTCTACTGGAAATTGATAATAATGCCCTACTCTTACATAGGGATTAACAGCAGTTAAGGAAGTCATAGTAACCCTCGCAATCGTTAGTAAATTGACGATAAAAATGACCGGAAGAAATGATCAATTGACGAACATAGAAGCAAATACAACGACCACATGAAGTGTTATATTTTCTATAGTACAACACATATTGGAGGGCGAGTAGGTTGATTAAGCATAATGGAAGCGGAAATTTAACTACCGAACAATCACAGTTTTACGAGGAACAGGGCTATCTCATCATTCCCCAGTTATTGTCTGAAGAAGACTTAGCCTCTGCTCGTGAAGCAATGACTCAGAAGGTGTCGATGATTGCGGACGAACTGTTCGCGGATGGACTGATTACGGATCAGCTGGAAGATAGGCCGTTTCCCAATCGCTTAGCAGAGCTATTTCAGGATCTGTCCGCTGAAAACTTTCTGAAATACGGCCGAAGCTGGCGCGATCGCATCCCTGGCTACTTCACATTGATGAGCAATCCGAAAATTTTGGATGCGGTAGAATCGTTAATTGGCGGAGAGCTATTCGCTAATCCGGTATATAACGTACGACCGAAGGTCCCGAAAGTAGCAGCTGGCGCAGTACCTTGGCATCAAGATAAATCCTATTGGCCGGATGCGAATGCGAATCCTGTTATTACCGTCTGGATCCCGCTTGTCGACGCAAACGAAGTCAATGGTTGCCTCCATATCAAGCCACAGACACATCGCAAACGTGTGCTCAAATGGCATCGTGAAACCTACACAGGAACAGGCTATACCGCGCTCAAAGATAGTCAACTTGGCAAAACAGAAACCGTTGCCTTGCCTGTACCCGCAGGAAGTGCGATTCTGTTCAACGATCGCTGCCTCCATATGTCCACCCCGAATATGTCTGATACGGTTCGGTGGAGTGTTGATTTACGCTATCAGCCTACAGATCAGGACCCCATGGTGAAGCACGGTATTGGCTTTCTAGCCAGAAGCTACAAATACCCATCACGTGTCGCTACCCTGGAAGATTGGCTGGCCGGAAGGCCAGAACACTTGGAATAAGTGAATGCGGAAGAAGTTTGTTGGTGGAGCTTGTAGGTGATGGTGGTTGGGGTTGGTTGGGGTTGGTGGTTGGGGTGGTTGGGGATAGATGGTGGTGGCTAAGGATGGCTGGCGATGGCATTCGAACGACCCGAGCGCTACTCAACTTGTATTAACTGGAAAATGTACAGCTATTTACGCGAAATTTGCTCGAAAACTCGATTTAAATGGAAAACATGTAGCTAATTGTGCCCCTTTTGTCTAGATTGGGAGAAATGATTAAAAATAACTGTAGGTTTTCCATCTACTTTGCATTTACTCGAAAAATCGAAAGATTTTACTGTACAAAATCCATCTATTTTCCGCTGGAGCCGAAAATAAATCGCCCAACTAACATGCTGTTGCCCGTAACCGAAAAAACCTCTAAGAGAATCTTTTATCGAAGTCCTTCGAGGATGAGCGACCACGTTTAGTATTTATCACTAATTCCCAGTAGCGGAAGCTATGTAGTGAGAAGTAGTGAGCAAAGGCAGTCCTAAAAGTAGATGAATCTACTCGGACTGCCTCTTCATAATTCTTACAGTGTTACCTTAAAAGTACAAATTTCAAATGGTTTAATAGACAGCTCGATCGTGTCCCCTTGATTCATTTCTCCGAAAGGTCTCTCCATGAGATTACATTCCTGCCATGTCTTCACGGCATAATCACTTGTGAGGGTAACACGATGACGTGAGCCTGTAAACTCGTGGAGACGGACGATTAGCGCGTCGCTATCTGTAAATATGCTGTTTTTATACCTGACTCGTTGTTGGCTTGGGCTCCCGCATCCCGAAGTGGAATAGCTGAAAGCTCCGCGCAGTCCCCGCGCTAGTGCAGCAAAAAGTCCCTCGGATTCATACCCGAAGGACTCACAAGATTCACAAGGGTTTACATGCTGCCCTTGCGAATCCAAACTGTCATCTCGCCTACCCCTCGATTGCCCCAGAGATAATACGGTACCGCCTTCAGCTTCACTCGTTCTGAAACCTGCTGTTGTTGAGTTAATGGACGGTACGGCGTATCCTCCGACCAAGAAGCGGACTCGTTGGCATAGCCTTCCGCCTCAATCACGACGGCGCCGCCTAACAAGCTTGCCTCATAATTCACCTGCAGCTGCTGCATCACATCTATCGACACCGTAGCCAGAGGTGTGCCATTATCCACTTCTTCCAGACAATACACCAGTGGTCCACGTTCAATCGCAACTTTGCCCGCATTAGCACGGATCTCGGGATGAGCGATAGTCAACTGGGCCTTGACCGCAAGTTCCCACTCCACAATGTCCCCTTGCTGCCATTGCCTCTCAACTGATGCATAGCCATTCACCGTTGCATAAGCTGTCAGCACACCGTTGATTTTCATAACAGCTCCACCATGGCTCCAGGATGGAATACGCAGCGCAAGTGTAAACGTCTCTTGCGGAGCCAATGTTAGCTCTATTCGAACATAACCTTCCCATGGAAGCTTAGACTGCTGGGTAAAGGCAACTTCACCAACGGCAAGCTCAAAGCGAGCCTCGCTGCCGATAAACAGATGTGTGTAGACCGTATTATGCGCTGCGGATGACGTGTAAATATAACTGTTCAATGAACTAAGCAAGCGTGCCACATTCGGAGGGCAGCACGAGCAGCCAAACCACTTCTGCCGTTCTGCTTTGACATGGCGACGACCTGGATTTAATACAGATGCTTTCGGCCATACTTCCAGCGGATTCACATAAAAATAATGCTTGCCGTCCTGAGACATGCTGCCAATGACATTGTTGAACAGCGCACGCTCCATGATGTCTGCATACTCGCTCTTCGCTTCTAGCTGCAGCATACGTTGCGCAAAGAAGATGAGGCCGATTGAGGCACACGTTTCAGCGTAAACTGTATCGTTGGGCATATCATAATCGAACGTAAATGCTTCACCGTGATGTGTTGAGCCTATGCCACCTGTGATGTACATCTGCTTCTTAGTTGTGTTATCCCATAGACGGCGACAGGCAGTGAGCAAATCTTGATCTCCCGTCAGTCTGGCAAGATCAGCCATAGCTGTATACATATAAACAGCACGCACCGAATGTCCGATGGCTACTTCCTGCTCTCGGACCGGCTTATCAGCTTGATTATACGCCATTTGCGCTACACTCGGAATGGGTTGCTTCTTTTGCGTCCAATAGCTATAACCTTCTCTTTGTTTACATTCTTCAACTAGAAAGTTTGGTTCAGCACCCCGCTCATCAATGAAAAACTGAGCCAGCCTCACATAGCGTTCTTCCCCCGTTGCCTGAGCAAGCTTAATGAGTGCAAGCTCGATTTCTTGATGACCGTCATAACCTCGGATTTGACCAGGCTCACGACCGAAAATCGTTTCAATATAGTCAGCGAATTTGCACACGACATCTAACAGTTTTCTTTTTCCCGTCGCATTATAGTAAGCAACAGCCGCCTCCATCATGTGACCAGCACAATATAATTCATGCGCTTCATACAAATTCGTCCATGCCTGACCGGGCTCTTTAATCGTAAAATACGTATTTAAATAACCATTCTCGTGCTGTGCTTTGGCAATCAGTTCAATGACCTCATCGGCCGTTTGTTCCAACTTAGGATCCGGTGTATTCGCCAGAGAATAGCCAACTGCTTCGAGCCACTTGGCAAGGTCGCTATCCTGAAAAATGAACCCGCCAAACTCGCCTTCTTCCAGCCCTGCTGCGATACGGAAATTGCGAATGGCATAGCTAGGTTCTGCATCAGCAATCGCATCATTCAAGGCATCCCATTGATACGGAATAACCGTCCCTCGTACAAGCTCCATAAATGGATCCCAGAATGAATCTTGTATGCGTATCTTAGTCATAGCTTCCTGTGTACGTGATGAATTCACCATATGTAGAATCTCCTCTTGTCGTCTTATTTTATATAACATTTGATTATCAACTACTTACAGTTTATCCTTATAAATAAAGAGAAACTATGAATAATTCCAACTTAGTTTATATAAAATTTAACACTAAACAAGGGAGAAGATACGATGAATGGACTTAGCCATATCTGGATGGAACTACCCCCACTGCCCTATTACCTCATGATTGGCTTGTCAACCTACCGTCCCGGCGAAATGCACCCAAGTCGACGTCATTTAGGCATTTTTGATCTTCTCTGGGTGACCAAAGGGACTTTATATATCGGTGAAGATGATAAAGAGTGGGAGGTTGCGGAGGGTCAAGCCTTATTACTGCTGCCAGATCGCTACCATTATCCCGTCAGAGGCTGTGATACGGAGACCGTGTTCTATTGGATTCATTTTGACTTTCATGGTGTCTGGCAACAAACGCCGGATCAAGACTTAGGGACTGTTTATCCGCAGCAAGTCCGGAAGTCTTGGGAGAATCCGTATCGAATCCGCATCCCGCAATATAGCGCACCGCCCGAGTTCGCGCTTGCAGAGCGACATCTTCGCAAGCTGTTGACCGACTCGGTGCAGCATCGTTCAGAGACCTATTGGAGTGAGCAGCAGCTTTTCATGGAACTGCTTCGCCTCCTTGAGGCTGGACAGTCCCGCAACGATGCATCACCTGCGCTGATACTCGCCGACAAAGTTGAAGCGTATCTGCGCCAACATTATCAGTCCGATGTGACGAATAGCTCACTCGCCGAGGAATTTCATTTTCATCCGAATTATATTGTCAGATGTATGAAAGAAATCTATGACTGCACACCAATGGCCTACTTGCACGACTACCGAATTGAGCAGGCGAAGCTGCTGCTTATTAAAACAGAGTGGTCCATCGCGCGTATAGCTGAGCATATTGGGTTTCTCAACGCGCCCTACTTCTCCAATTGCTTCAAAGCAGCTATAGGCATCTCGCCGCTTCGCTTTCGGAAGCAGTATTCAGCATGATGAGTGTTCAATGGACAAAAAAACAAAGAAGCTAAGCGCATCATGCGACTTAGCTTCTTATAGGTACAACTGCGTTACCCCCCGTAAAAATTTGCCCGAGGGCCCTTCACGTCTAGCTTTATTCGAAACAAACCACCTGCATGAGGTTGATTCACGCTGTCCTCATCGCTAACACCTACACTAGCCGTCGTGATATATAATTCATCCATGTGATCCCCGCCAAATGCACAAGAGCTTGTTCTCTCCACCGGGACAGCAATTGAGCCTATTTTCTCACCCGTCACAGGGTTATAACGCCCTACCTGCCAGCCTCCCCATTGCGCAATCCATAACATGCCATCGTTATCCACAGCCATCCCATCTGGAAAACCTTCACCCTCGGCTATGACAACAACTATGCGCGGATTGGAGATTCGCCCCGATTCGCTATCAAAATCATAGGCTGCCACTTTCTTCGTCGGTGAGTCGATGTAGTACATGGTCGTATTATCGGGACTCCAACCTAACCCATTCGATACCGTAATGCAGCCATCCTCGAGGGTTCGAACGGTACCGTCGACATCCAGACAATAAAGTGAGCCTGTTGTAGCTGACTCATTCTGTGCCATCGTACCTGCCCAGAACCTGCCGGCTCGATCACATTTGCCATCATTAAACCGATTGTTAGGCAAATGACTCTCTGGATCCACAAGGAGTGTTAACGTCTCAGTTGCCAAATCTAGCAGATGAAAGCCTCGCTCCATGGCAAGAACCATGCCACCTTGCTGTCTTGGGACGGCGGCTCCGACCTTTTGATCCAATGCAATTGTTCGGTTGCTTCCATCAACGGGATTATACAGATGAACGGCTTGTCCATTAATATCAACCCAGATTACTTGCCCTGTTGTGTGGTCCCAGACAGGACCTTCGCCAAGATTAGCTTTTATATCCCCGATGCGTTCAATTCCATCATGCTGATGTATCATTTCCATGCCTCCTTAGAGATTCGTTCGTAATCGTTGTCATGCACTTATGACGCTGAAATGCTTCAAAAGTTGTGCCCCTCTACTCGAACTGCTGTCTACAAGTTCCCTACTAACGTGGTCATGAATATGATTGAAGTACCACATGTCTTGGGGAAGGGAGCCTTTATGATAATCCGTAAAGCTGTGCGCGTTTCAAAGCCGACAATTTCATCGACCAATCCACGCTTGATTGCAACTATTCCCGTCAACAGTCCAGCTGTACACTTTGCCATCAATCCCTTAACGAATCGGCTTTATTTTATTCAAGGTGATAACCGCCTTGGTGTTCTGGATACCAAAACCAACAAAGTCATTACCACAATTACGATTGGTCAATTGCCATACTACATCGCTATCAATACGCGAACGAATCGTATATATGTATCCAACTTTTATGATGGTACCGTATCTGTTGTCAATGGTCTTACGAACGGTGTTATTTCTACGATTAAAGTTGGTGAACGCAGCGATCATATCGCGGTTAACATACGTACGAATCTGGTGTATGTTTCAACCATCTCGTTACGTTCGCGAAACGCCAATCTCGTCGTTCTGAGCGGAGCTACGAATAGAGTACACAGCAAAATTTCATTCAGAGGACGCCCTTCGCAAATACTAATCAATGCTATAACGAATCGTATCTACGTAACCAATACCACTACGGATACATTAGCCGTAATCCGAGGAGATACCAACAAGATCATAGCTACACGGAAAGTTGGAAGAAATCCTGTCATCACACCAGTTATTGATCGGAAAACAAATCAACTCTTTGTCGCGAATAACTTAAGTAGATACAGCTCTGTCGTGAACTTGCATACCCTCAATGTCCGAAAGGTTCAGCTTGGAAGACGACAAAGAGAAATTACGCAGAACCCCCTTACGTGTCGAATTTATATTTCAAGTGCGCAAATTTCCGTGAAGGGTCGGATCTTTGTTGTAAGTAGCCGAACGAACAAGGTCATCGGTTCGTTAACCGTGCCTGCATTTACGGATGTGCTAATTAATCCACGAACAAACCACTTATTCGTTTCAGAATCAACAGAATCTGGCGCAGCTCCAATCGTCGTCTATCATGGCAGCAGCCTGAAGCCTCTCAAGAAACTCAAAGTTAGCGCTGGGTCTGGATCTTTGCTGCTTAATCCGCGCACGAATCGCATATATGTTGGCGGAGAAAAGACGATATCTGTCATCCAGGATTAGATATCGAAGCGTCTGTTGGAGCAGACTCTATCTCGCTCCCTCAGGCGGCTCTGTAACTCGATTTTTTCGAGTTACGAGTTCGCGGCATCGCCTTCGCGGCCCTGTAACTCGATTTTTTCGAGTTACGAGTTCGCGGCATCGCCTTCGCGGCTCTGTAACTCGATTTTTTCGAGTTACGAGTTCGCGGCATCGCCTTCGCGGCTCCGTAACTCGATTTTTTCGAGTTACGGGTGCGCGGCATCGCCTTCGCGGCTCTGTAACTCGATTTTTTCTAGTTACGGGTGCGCGGCATCGCCTTCGCGGCTCTGTAACCCGATTTTTTCGAGTTACAGGTGCGCGGCACCGCCTTCGCGGCTCCGTAACTCGATTTTTTCGAGTTACGGGTGCGCGGCATCGCCTTCGCGGCTCTGTAACTCGATTTTTTCGAGTTACGAGTTCGCGGCATCGCCTTCGCGGCTCTGTAACTCGATTTCACTCCCTCAGACTCCGTTTTATCCCCGAGTTCAGGGGAGTTAACACAAAACAACACCTCGTCAGGAGAGATCCTGAACGAGGTGTTGTTCAATCTAATTCAAAGCAGCATCCAATTGAGCGGCCAGTCCTGTTGCCATTTGTGACAAAACCCGGTAGCCGCTTCGCTGGAGCTCTTCCCCAGCTTTATTGTTCTGTGCGACGCCATGTAGAAATCCATCTTCCGTTAGATACGATGTGAGTGCATTCCTGGCTCTTTTACTCACTGCTAATGAGGAATCACCAAGAATACCTAGCTGCACTCCAATCGCCAAAGAAGCTGCGATAGCAGCTGAGCCCGATGTTTTCACTCCTGTCTGCGGTTCATCCACATAGACATACCATAACCCTTGCTCGGATTGGTGACCAATAATGACGTCTGCAATACGAACAAGTTCCTCTTTAAGTTCATTGATACGCACTCGAATTGCCTGAGGCATCCTAGCAAGTTCGTCATATTCATGCAGCACACGAAGTGTCCGCGCCAGTCCTAGCATATACCACGCATAAGCACGAGACCAATTCGGAAAGCTGTGACTACCATCCTCGTGATGTCTCAGATACAGATCCGCCCCACAAGTGAGTCGTTGGTTGCGAGACTCCAACTGCCGGATAGCCAGAAGAGCTAGATCTTCTCACTTATACAGCTTAGCCAGCACCGCCAACGGATAGGCAATGGTATAACTACCCTCCGCTGAAAGCATTGTTCCATCCAGGATCGTACCATCCTGCGAAGTTTCGGATAACCAGTACTCTATGGCAGCGTCAATCGCTGGATGATTCGGATCCAGTTGTGCTAACGCGGCAAAGGGCAACGTTCCCTCAATGCCATAGATGCGCCCATCAACGGGTATACTTCGTGGATTCTCATAATGAAGGGAGCCATTCGAATCGAAGAACAGATCTAAATGCCCCTTTGCCGTCCTCAGATACTTTCCTCCACCATACACACTCTCCAAATCCAGTAATCCATCTAAAACACAACCTTCTAGCCAGCCAAAAGGCTGGAGGGAAGATAAAGATGCCAGCGATGCTGACATCCTCTGCCATGGATCTTCCGGTTCAACCGTTGCGAGAAGGAGATGTGAGAATAGTAATGGTGCTTCCGCTGGACCCTCAGTAAATATCCAAAGTGGTGAGCTGCCATGGGTTAATCGTAATTCGATGCCTTCACTTGCAAGTAACTCGACATGCTCAGCAGGGAGTAGCAGCTGATAGGGCTGGAACACGGAGGCATACCTGATGTCCCACTCACCGATGAAAGTCCCCGTCAGCGCTGAACGAGCCTCGACTCGTACTTCCTCACGAACATCAAGTGCCACAGTCATTCTCAGGTACGCCGGCAGTCCCGTAACCTCACTCTTCCATAAAAGTCGTACACTTTGTTCAGATGTTTCACCAATCGCAACTGCCGTCCAGCCCATGGGAATCCGCTTTCCCTCCGGGACCTTACTGCCTCCTGCTTTAACCTGAGTAACACCAATGTAAGTAACCAAGTTCGAACCTCCTGTACCACTACTTCTGCTCTCATTTAGATGAGCACGTAGATCTCGTTCCCCTCAACCTCAACCTCATAACCTCGTAACTGCACACCACCTTCGACCAAATGCTTACCATCCGTCAAACCAAACTCCCAACCATGCCATGGGCAGCGCAATATCTCTTGATCACGGCCATATTCATATTCATAAACTAACGAGGGCAGACGAGTTCCGCACACGACACCCTCACAGACAGGCGCAGCCGCATGAGGACACATATTACGCCAAGCGTAGTAACTCCCATTTACAAGAAACACACCGATTTCGATGCCTTTTACTTCGACAATCTTGCGTCCTTTTTCTGCAAGTTCTTGGACACTGGCTGCAGCATATCTGGATTTTACTTTGCTCATAGTGAGGAATCCCCCTCACTAATAGAAACAGATGCAGCTATCTGAGCTGGGAATGTCTCATGTCCATATAACTCCAAGGCATTATCAACCAGAATACGTTGTCGCAACTCTTTGCGAATCGGTTGTAGCGCCATTTTGGGATTGTCGAAATCCCAGTGCGGATAATCCGAGGAGAACATCACCATATTATCCGCGCCCAGCATATCTAAAATCTGATTAATATGTTCTGGCTTGCTTGGCTCTTCAATGGGTTGCGTTGTTAGTCGAATATGATCTTTAATGTATTCGGATGGTAATCTTTTGAGCCAAGGAACTAAATCTCGAAGACCCTTGAAATTTTTATCCATTCGCCACATGAGATGCGGAAGCCACGCTAGTCCACCTTCAATGGCAACAAATTTGAGCTTAGGAAACTTTTCGAATACCCCTTCACAAACTAAGCTATTGACATGAGACATGTAATTGATTGGTAAAATATTGTGCCATTCTAGATAGGTTGTGGGATAGCCCGATGGTGTCGGAGCTCCTGCAATTCCTCTACCCTCCGTACCTGGATGAACGGCAACAGGCAGTCCATTACGCTCTGCCGCTTCATAAATAGGATGAAAGCAGCGCTGACCGAACAATGTGCGAGAGCCGCTGCACATAATAACTTGTATCATGTCGGGGTGCTTTGCCATCCGATCAATTTCCTTCGCAGCAGCTATCGGATCCGTATGATTGATAAGAATAGAGCCTTTATACACCGTGCTTGCTTTCAACCATGTTTCGACTAGCCAGTCATTATAAGCACTTGCAACAACATTGCCATAGTCTGGATTCGGATTCAATGAAATCCCCAATATCCCAGAACCGGTCAATATTCCATAATCAATCCCATATATATGAAAATGATGCTTCAACATATGTTGCGGGTCACTGCCAGGGATTCCACCGCCATCAGGTAAGGCATCCTTGCGCATCACACCTACGGGAGAATGCCAACCACCGCCATAGCCAGGTCCAGCGGAAAGCCAATAATCGTGCCAGACCTTAGGCAAATAAGGCAGTAAATCTCTCGAATGAGCTATCGCATTATGGACATCTGTGTCAATGATATTCGGTTTATTCATCTTCAACATCTCCTAAAAGTGTGAGCTTGTAATCGCTTATATATACAACTATAAGCCTCAGACCCGCTGACGTACATGAAGATATGTTTCGGAAAACTGGATTTTTGTTATGTCATATTTATTCTACGGAAACATCATCACATGGCCGATGGATTTCGGAATGATCACTTCGAGCTATCGCCATGGAGTTATCCATCCGCAAGCCCTATTGTGAGCAAAAGATTGCGATGCTAATGGAAGAAATCTTATTAACCTTGGGGGATACATAAGCAAAAAAATATTTTCGAAACAGTCCCAAAGATGGCCTCACCACGAAGCGGCTTGAGGGAGCAAAGATTCTACTTCTCAATACGTATCAGAACATTGAGCAGGTTGCTGCTCAATGTGGATTCCACAGTCTGTATTACTTTGCCAGAAGTTTTAGAAAGCGTGTGGGCTGTACACCAAGTGACTACCGTAAGAATATGGGGAATTAATCGATGATTGAGAGAGGTTTTAAGTCGGGAGGTACGGGCCATACTTGATAGTATCTACGAAGTAGGGAGTGGGCCGTATTTTCATAAATATCCTGTTTGGTTTTGTTGTTCCATGGGTATTCGGGATTGCCTGGTTTAAAAAAGCTCCAACCATTGCCATTCTCATCTTTCCCATCTCCGCTATTATCTCATCGCTCATCAATGCGTTTGGGTATCACGTAGATTATTGGGATTTCACTCCAAAAATTGAAGATGATGAAACGATTTCTGCACTCCCTTTTGACATTGGACTCTATCCCTTGGCAGGCTGTCTAGTCATCTATTGGATTGAATATAAGAAGAAGCATCCTCTAGTTGTCCTGACTATACTTTCAATCATATTGACAGGTCTTGAATATATCGCCTATCTCACCCGCAAAGTTGAATACAGCAATGGTTGGACAATGGGATGGACTTTTGTCTCTTATTTCATCGCTCTTGCTGCTGTGTATGGATTCTATGCGTTAGCGAGAAAGCATGGGGTAAACTTTACAAATACAAAATAATGGAAAGCGGCTTCCTGAATATATTCTGCCAAAGATGACCAATATTCGTTGGATAACTGTGACACGATGAGGCCTATGGTTTGTGTTTGCTTGCGAATCATATTCCTTGTCGTTTTGATCCGGTTTGAATTTAAGCTGATCGACTCATCGTAACAAATCTGCTGCAGCCACGTGCAAACCTTCGTGTAGCTTTCCACAAAGCTGATTTCAAAGCTATCCCATCGATTTTAATCAATGGACCATAGCGGGGCTGAGCCGTATAGAATGTTAAACAGGTCCTTCTTCTACCAAATATCCGGGCAATGATGATTCGCATCTTCCCAACGCCATGAGGTTACGATGGCATCATGGTATACGAGTTCATACAAAGATCTGTCGCCGTCCTTGCACCGAGCATCGATGATGGCCGCTCAGTATTCTTCCAAATAGTGAAAGAAATCGCCCTTTATTTGAACCAAAGAGTTATTGCGCGAATTAAGTAATACATCAATCAGCACTATATGAGCAATGTCACCATTCAATTATTGGCGGAAGAGGTTTTCCTCAGTCCAACCTACATGTGTCAATTCTTTAAGCAGGAAACCGATGAAACTATCATTGAATACCTAACGAAGGTGCTGATTGAGAAAGCCAAAGATCTCCTGAAATCACCAGATCTGAAAATATTCGTCATCGCGGAGATGGTCGGCTTCGAGAATGCTACGTATTTTACAACTGTGTTTAAAAAGATTACCGGCGTTATTTCAGGGAAATCAGGGAAAGTTTGTAAGTAACGACGAAAAAGTGAGGGAGAATGTTCCCTCACTTTTTTTATTAATGCGATCTGCATCATTTACCCTTTGGAGAAGGAGCTGGACATATCTTCCTCTACTACGCTAGCTACGGAGTTCTTTTTATATTTGGAGCTCTTGATGAGCTCCTCAAGCTTGGACTCATACGCATCAGCATCGATTGGCAGCTCGATTGTTGTCTTATTGAAAGAAGATAACATGATACTGTTCGCGAGCGTTAATCCGTTAATACCTTCGGTACCATGTGCGATTAACAGACTTTCATCCCCGTTCTCAATAGCGCTAATGAAACGCTCCATCACATAAGGATGGTTGTGCGGTACATTCAGATTAACCGGAACCTCGGTATACCAAGTCTCGATATTTTCAAATTTAGTTGGCGTGTCATAAATGTGCTCGATCATCGAAGCTCTGCCTTTGTTAATAATAATCTTATCATTCTCAAAAATTAAGTTGCCGAACTCACCTACAATTTCCATACGGTTCGTTCCAGGTGATTCAGCCGTTGTAACGATGAAATGACCAATCATGCCATTCTCATGTTCGAAATACGCGGTCACTTCATCCTCGACCTCGATGTTATGATACTTGCCAATATGTGCGAAGCCATGAATATGTGATGGCATGCCAAACAGCCATTGGTAGAGGTCCAAATTATGCGGACACTGATTCGTCAAGATACCTCCGCCTTCACCAGCCCACGTCGCCCGCCAATCACCACTATCGAAGTATAGCTGCGAACGGAACCACTTGGTGTTCACCCATGTAACACGCATCAATCTGCCTAATTCCCCGCTAGCAACGATCTCCTTCAACTTTCGATGAAACGGCAGGGTTCTTTCTTGGAACATGATGCCGAAAATAAGTTCAGGCTGCTTCGCTTTAGCTTTCTCATAAGCAGCAATGATAGCCTTCGCATCATTAACATGCACGGCGATAGGCTTTTCACAAAGCACATGGATACCTCTCTCGAAGGCCTCTATGGCAATCGCGGCATGATCGTAGTGTGGCACGGCGATGATGATCGCCTCTAGCCCAGATTCATCGAATAAGTCCACAACATGGTAATAGGCTTGTGTTTGTAACTCTGCTGCATATTTGTCCGCTTTCTCTTTTACAGTATCGCAAACACCAACGACTTCAACCCGATCCAAATCTTTGAGAATAGGAACATGCACGCCTCCACCTATTGCTCCAAGTCCAACAATGCCTACTTTCAATTTAGTTGCTGCGCTCATGGAATGAATCTCCCTCTAAGAGTATAGTTTTGTGATCTCTGCCTCATTGTATCGCTTGGAATTGCTTACACCTATGCATTATCTTCCTCTTGTTATGCACTATTTTTCGATTGATCTCATCTTTATAAAATAGTGCAAGTCATTCTTAAAATACTGCATGTTCAGTCCGTCCGCTTCTTGTTACTCTGAAATGGCAGGTAATGAACTTACGGAGGTATTGATATGAAAATTGCATTCCAAACCTTAGCCACGCCAAACTGGAGCTGGGCACATACCTTGAGTGAAGCCAAACGCATGGGCTACGATGGGATTGAACTACGAGGCATTGATGGCGAGATGTATTTGCCGAGGGCTCGTCCTTTTCTTCCTGAAAACATCGAACAAACGCTCATTGACATTGAACGCTCAGGTCTAGAAATTTGCTGTCTTGATGCTTCTTCCTCCTTCCATGATCCCGATAAGCTGGCGCAAGCCATTCAAGAAGGGAAGGACTATATTGACCTCGCAGTTCAATTGAAAGTTCCGTATATTCGCGTATTCGGAGATCTTGTGCCTCAAACGGATTCCAGAGCTGCAGTCGTCGCACGCATTTCCACTGCACTCACAGAGCTTGGGCAATATGCCGAGGGCAAGCAAGTTACCGTCTTGCTCGAGACACATGGTGATATTAACAACTACCAAATCATTCAAGAAATTCTGGCTGCAGCATCAAGCAGTGCCCTTGGTCTATTGTGGGATTTCGGACATCCCTTTTTTAATAAAGAAGACCCTGAAGTCACCTATCGCGAATTAGCTCCTTATATCAAACACACGCATGTCAAAGATGCCAAAATATTACCACTCGGTCATGAGCTTTGCCTGATCGGAGAAGGTGATGTGCCCGTGGCTGAAATGATACATATTTTGAAAAGGAATCACTATGATGGCTGGTTATCACTTGAATTTGAGAAAAAATGGTATCCCGATCTGCTAGATGAGCCCGAAGTATCCTTGCCAGCGTATATGGCGTACGTGAAAGGAATCTTAGCCTAACAAGGAAGAAGCAGCAGACTGGAGATGAACTCCTGAGCTACTGCTTCTTTCTTTATGCTGGATCATCGAATCAAGTGAGGATATTGACAATCATTCGAAGGATCAAAGATAATGTGAACATGCAAGAACCACGCCCATTTTAAAGTTTTCATAAGGAGGCTGAAGTCATGCCCTTTTATCCGTACAAGGCGTTTATGGACGATGCATTTCCTTTTAAAATAGATATTAAAAACAATGAGGTTCTTAGTGGCAGTATCCCTCATTCCCATGAATATTTTCAAATCTGTTATGTTATAAAAGGAACCTGTCTGCATAAAGTAAATGGCAAAACAGCTACACTAATTAAAGGTGATTTGTTTTCCATTCCGCCTAATTTCGAGCATCATATTGAGCTGATTCCCAATAAACATACGGAGATTGCTCATATTGATTTCATGCCATTCTTACTTGATCATAGTTTACAAGGACTCACGGATATGACCAGTTTTGTCGATTTCGCTTTCATCCAGCCTTTTGTTGCATTGAACGATCGTTTGCTGCCCAAGCTGAATCTGAGCCATGAGGTGCAACTAGATACGGAGCGTCTGATTGCTGAGATGTTAAAGGAGTTGCAACAACGTAAGGATGGATTTACACTCATCATTAAATTAAATTTGCAGAAACTCCTAGTTGTAGCAGGTCGAGAATATGCGGCTTATGTGGATAAAACTACTGAAAACAAGCACGTTCAAGCTAATCGTAAATATTTCGAAAAAGCATTGGATTTTATCAAATTGAACTACAACTCTGAGCTAAATTTGCAAGAGGTTGCCTCCAAAGCGGCTATGTCGCCAACGTATTTCAGCACCATGTTTAAGATATTAAATGGTCGCTCCTTTGTCGAATATGTGAATGACATTCGCTTAGAAGAGGCGATGAAACTGCTCAAACAAACGAATGAGCGCATCGAAGACATCTCCTACCTAACTGGGTTTAATCATATGTCCCACTTTCATCGCACATTTAAGAAAGCTACGAACCTTACCCCCGCGGAGTATCGCAAGTTGAGCCATGTGGAGTGAGCTGTGCGGCTGCTGTAAGCGTGTTTTTCATCACTAATACCTTCCTCTGCGGGCTACGTGCGAGCCATGGAGTGCTTTAGTGATGTTTTTCATCACTAATACCTTCCTCTGCGGGCTTCGCACGGGCTGAGGCGTGTTTTAGTGATGTTTTTCATCACTAAAGCCTTCCTCGGCGGGATTCGCGCGAGCCGAGACGTGCTTTAGTGATGTTTTTCATCACTAAAGCCTTCCTCGGCGGGCTTCGCGCGAGCCATGGAGTGTTTTAGTGATGTTTTTCATCACTAAAGCCTTCCTCGGCGGCTTCGCGCGGGCTGAGAGGTGCTTTAGTGATGTTTTTCATCACTAAAGCCTTCCTCCGCGGGCTTCGCACGGGCTGAGGCGTGTTTTAGTGATGTTTTTCATCACTAAAGCCTTCCTCTGCGGGCTTCGCGCGGGCTGGGGCGTGTTTTAGTGATGTTTTTCATCACTAAAGCCTTCCTCTGCGGGCTCCGTGCGAGCCATGGAGTGCTTTAGTGATGTTTTTCATCACTAAANTTTAGTGATGTTTTTCATCACTAAAGCCTTCCTCTGCGGGCTCCGTGCGAGCCATGGAGTGCTTTAGTGATGTTTTTCATCACTAAAGCCTTCCTCTGCGGGCTCCGTGCGAGCCATGGAGTGCTTTAGTGATGTTTTTCATCACTAAAGCCTTCCTCTGCGGGCTTCGCACGGGCTGAGAGGTGCTTTAGTGATGTTTTTCATCACTAAAGCCTTCCTCGGCGGGCTTCGCACGGGCTGAGAGGTGCTTTAGTGATGTTTTTCATCACTAAAGCCTTCCTCGGCGGGCTTCGCGCGGGCTGGGGCGTGTTTTAGTGATGTTTTTCATCACTAAAGCCTTCCTCTGCGGGCTCCGTGCGAGCCATGGAGTGCTTTAGTGATGTTTTTCATCACTAATACCTTCCTCGGCGGGCTTCGCGCGGGCCGAGACGTGCTTTAGTGATGTTTTTCATCACTAAAGCTTTCCTCCGCCGACTTCGCGCGAGCCAAGGGTATGCTCTCCTCGCTGTGCAAAGCATTCAAGCGAGGTACCAAAAAAGGAGCTAAGCGCAACACACCGCTTAGCTCCTTTTCCCTTATCCTAGAATATCCGCTGGTTCCAACCCACCAGCTTAGCAAGCGCTTCGACGTAGTAGTAGTCGCCATAAATGAGCGATACGTTCACATTCGAACCAGCAGGTTTATTGCCTGTTCCTTCGAGTAGAATTGCTTGGTGTTCGGGCTTATCCCACGTTCCGTAATTCACAGTAAGTGACAGCAGCATCTGTTCTGCTGCACGGAGATACATCGCACCTTCGTTTGACGGCAGGAAGGCTGCAAGGTCAATCAACCCCGAAGCTGCACAGGAAGCGGCCGATGTGTCTCTTGGCTCGTTATCCAACGACGCATCTGCACGGAAATCCCAGTGTGCCACATGATCTTCTGGCAGACACGCTAAGAAATAATTCGCCACGCGCTGCGCTGCTTTTAAGTACTGAGTGTCTCCTGTGAATCGATACACATTGACCAAACCGTGCAATGCCCAAGCTGCGCCTCGGCTCCATGCCGATTGTGGGCCGGCGCCTTGGCCGCCAAGCGACTCAATCAGCTCGCCTGTCTTCGGATTGAAGCTCAAAATATGGTTCACAGAGCCATCTTCCCTGATGAACTTCTGAACAACCGTATCGGCATGTGCTCTACCAATATGTTCGAATCGTGGATCCCCTGTCGTCTCCGCTGCCCAAAATAAAATGGACAGATTCATCGTGGAATCAACGATTGACCAACCTATCTTTTCTTGGTTCCACGCGCGAAGGAAGTTACCTGCGATGTTGAATCGCCCTGCCAAGAAATTGGCTGCTTGTAAGCCACGACGCAATCCATCTTTATCACCTGTCAGCTTATGTTTAATGACCGCTGTCGGCAAATACTGAAAGCCAACGTCATGATGGAAATTATTATCCCGAATACTAGCCTGCTCGAATTTGCCATCCCATTCCCAAGCCGCTTCCTTGTAACGCTCTTGACCAGTCATTTCATGCATAATCCATAGGATGCCCGGCCAGAAACCTGACGTCCACCAATCGATTCGCATATCATCGTAAACGCCGTCCTCTTTGGCAACGTGCGGTGATTTCTCCCCGATTTGCTCGATCATCCGATCAACCTTCACTTGCAGCTCTTTCCATACATCGGGCAGAATATCCCCAAGCTTCTGTGCGTTCTGCCAGGTTACTGCATCCTTACTTACACTCATCTTATAATCCTCCTCTAAGTGGGTTTACTTCTTACTTCACAACTTCTATGATTGCTGTTACTGTTGACATCCCTTCGCATGCTGCACTGACAACAGATGTATATTTCCGCTGTGCAGCTCGATCAACATGTGATAAGGAAGCCAATGATGAAGCCGGGCCACCTGCACTCACAAAATCCGCAACTGTCATCCCAGCAGGTAATCCACCTGTAGGGTCTACATAAATTCCTGCACGACCACTAGCAAGCTGAACTTGTCTCGAACCGCGAATGGTACCCAGATTATCGAGCAGCTTTCCATCTCCAGCTAATCCAAACCGCACGAAATGAGCAGCATCCGGGCAAAAGATGCCTTCAGCATCAAACGCTCGAACTTCCAAGTAAACTCGTCCATCCTCTAACGTTTCCGTCGTTACTTGGATCTCTGTCGGCTCACCCCACGCGTCCGATTGATACGTAAATTGCAGCTCGTCGCTTACAATTCCACCGCTATAGCTAGCTTCCGCACGCAATTGATACTCACCTGCAGTCAGCTCCGTCTCCCATCGAAGACCAGCACATGGGAAATCTTGCGAATCCCGCTGTTTCACGCCTAAGCTCTCTCCATTAAGAAAAAGCTCAACTTGTTCGGCGTTCGAGTACACTTTGATCAACTTCCACTCGCCTTCCATCCCCCAGCGAATCGGCATCGTATGACCATAAATACGAACCATCGGCTCCTCTGACCAATAGGATTGGAACACATAGAAGGCTTCTTTCGGTGTCAGATCTCGTTCGACGATCCCCTTCATGTTCAAATACGGAATCGGAGAATCAGGACGCACCGGTGTTGCGAAATCCTTGAAAGACCACTGCGCGGCCCCTGTCAGCCAGTCCATCTTCTCTTGCGATTTCAAGTACCAATCGATCATTTCGCAGAAATACGTTTCTGACCAATCACCATCTCGTGATACACGCGGCTCACCGCCCGTTAATAAGTAATCCCCATCTCGCTCATCCGTGACACCATCTGTATTCTTCATAAACGCAAAGCCCGTGAACGTTTTCTCCACATGCCGAGTTGGCAAATTGTCCGCTCCCCACTCCATATGGAAGAACGAGTCTATATTCTCAAACGCCGTCTTGCAGCTTGATTCATAGTCGGTATATACGCCACGATACCAGCCTGCCCATATGGAAGGCGAATACACATCGATAATATCCTTGCAAAATTCACAGCGGCGAATCGCCGTTAATCGTCCAGGATCCAGCTCATGCGAGAGATCATGCAGCTTTTTCATGAAGGTGCGAATCTCTTGCTGATCAAAATGATCGAAATCGCACTCCCAATCGTTCTCATTGCCCAAACCCCACAAAATAACGGATGGATGATTATAATGTTGTTCAATCATCGCCGTAAGCATATCGATGCATTGTTGACGATACGCCGGACCACCTAGACCGCCGCGACACCAAGGAATTTCCTCCCAGACGAGAATGCCCAGTTCATCACATAGATCCAGCACGATGCGAGACTGCTGATAATGACCGAGGCGGATGAAATTTGCGCCCATTTTCTTAATGAGCTGCATTTCTTCGCGAATCATGTCTTCCGTCATCGCTGCTCCGACTGCTGTATGATCCTCATGCCGATGCGTACCGCGCAGCAAGAGACGTTCTCCATTAAGCTTAAATGGACCTTGCTTCACAAATTCAAACGTTCGGAAACCGAACCTTTCTTGACTTGTCGTTTCACCATCCTCGCAGACGAGTGAAACATAGCAATCGAATAAATAAGGGTCTGTGACGGACCAGAGATGTGGATTCTCCACCTCGAACGCCGCAATTTCCTTCTCATCCTGCCAGGGTAGTAAGGAAATCTCCTTTTGGCCGACAATTGTTCCGTCTTGCTGCTTCAGCACAATCGTAAGTTTAATCTCCTCCGCAAGCTGTTCCGGATTGTACAATTTAGCTCGTACTTTGACTTTCCCAATTCCAGCTGCTTGTGTTTGCGCTGAAACATCTGCCACTTGTGTTTCCACATGTACCTGAGCCAGAGAGATCTGTGGCACATAGACAAGATTTAAATACCGATATACACCGCCATACAGATTAAAATCACTCGCATCCGAAGGAATCGTCTCCAGTTCTCGGCTGTTATCACAACCAATCGCGACCGGCACACGCCCCGCATATCGCTCGATCTCCTTTGAACGCGCCATCGCCTCCGTAATATCCACCGTGAACTCGTCGTATCCGCCTAGGTGGGAACTCACCTTCTCGGTATAGACATAAACATCCGTACGTTGTCCTGCCCCTTCGAAATGCAGCAGTGTTCTTCCCTTCGGATAAGGGTTATGTACCTCTAATTTGTTCCGATACCAACCTTGTCCCTGATAATACTTATGATCGGGATCCATCACATCAGTTCCGTTATACGTGTGCGGAAGCGTGACGGATTCCCATGGGACATTATAATGATTCTGCAGCTTATCTGAACGCCACACCTCCCAAACACCGCCTAAGGAACCGCGATAGTGCTCCCATTGTTCAGTTAACCGTTGTTTCAACATGTTACGTGTCTCCTCCTAGTTGCACATTCACTTGACTTCATCGTATCAAAAAAAAGAACATAAAAGTGTATGCCTCTTATGATAAAATGTTGTTAGAATACGATGAGGTGATCTCCTATGAAGCTGATGAATTACATGAACTTAAACGTGCACCCGGTGCAATTGTCGTTTTTCAAAGATCGAACACACGCTTTCGAAGAAGTATTTCATGCTCATCAGGGTATGGAGCTGCTTATCGTACATGAAGGCACTGGAATCGTCGTAATAGAACAACAAATTGTCGAGCTGACACCGGGCTCTATTTTCTGCTTTAGACCTTTTCAACTACATCGCATTCGGATTCACAATCTACCTCAAGATAGATATATCCGCTCGCTATTCGTCCTGGAACCCGCTGTCCTAGAAGCAGCGCTCTCTGCCTTTCCAACACTACGTGAGTTCCTCAATAAGCTATGGAAGGATCCGCTTATGCCGCAGGCATTTCGGAGTGAAAGTCTTGTGGAGCTTGAAGTCTTATTGCACAGCTATATACCTCGACTGGATGCTGCCAAGGAACGAGGACCCGAGCGACTGCTGGAAGAGCAGACTCTCTTCCTCACGGCTTTCTTGCATCAGCTCCGTACGGATTCCGAGAAGCGATCGGATTCATTGCCTCAACGTTCAGGTAGAAGCTCAACCACAGCAGAGAGAATGCTCGCTTGGATTGAAGCGCATTACATGGAGCCCTTCAGGCTAGATGAACTCGCCGCATTTGTTCACCTGACACCCAATCATGTATCTGCTACCTTTCACCAGTCCATTGGCAGCACCATAACTGAATACTTGACCGCACGCCGGATCCGACAAGCCTGCTGGTTACTGCGAACAACAGACATGTCCGTACAAGATATTGGTGAGGGGGTTGGATTGGCTAACTTCTCTTACTTCTGCCAACTATTTAAGAAGCATGTGGGATACACACCCTATAAATTCAAAGGAATGAGTGCTTATACCAATTTTATAGAGTGACACGCACGGGACAGGACTATTAAGACACTTTAATTATATCCAGACTTTACCATGATACCCGACACTTGGCATGGGATAATGACAACATAAGAATCTAAGCCTTGATGGAGGTTGTGACATGCCCAATTGGATTATTCGAAAATTACAGCAGCCCGACGATTTTATAGAGGTTGCACAGCTTCTTAATTTGATCTGGTCGGAACCAACAACAGCAGAACAGCTAAACGAAGACGAGGACAAAATTCCTCCAGGCCAGCTGCACTACAATGAAGAAGGACAGTTGATGGGATGGGATCGTCCCAAATGGGTTGCAGAAGACGAGCATGGACAAGTTGTCGCCTACGCAATTGCATGGCGAGCCCCCTGGACAGAGCCTGGGGCATTAATCTATTCCTTAGTAGTTGATCCGAAAATTCGAGGTAACGGCATAGGAAATGATTTGTATGATACGGTTTATCAATGGGCAGTTCAGGTTAAAGCCTCGCGGCTCATTGGCTATATGAAGGAGAGTGACGAACGATCCTTAGCTTTTGCTGAACGACGCAACCACGTGAAAGAGCGCCATTCCTTCGAATCTGTTCTAGATTTGGCAACGTTTGATGGCGGTAAACTCGAGGAATCCATCCAAATTGCCGAACGAGCAGGCATTCAGTTCATTACCTTGGCAGATGAACCTGGGGAAGTCAGTGAGAGGAAGCTGCATGAGCTATACAAGATCACACATCCAGATATTCCGGGCTACTCAGGCGACTTTCCCTGGTTCGAAGAGTGGAAAAAGTGGAGTATCTCGCAAAAAGGTGTACGCCCCGAATGGATTCATATCGCCAAAGATGGTGAACGCTATATTGGTGTCGTAACGCTGCAGCAAAACGAGCAAACACGTGCCATGTATCATGAATACACCGGTGTGCTTCCGGAATATAGAGGTCGGCGGATTGCACTTGCCTTAAAGATGATCGGTGTGCAAACCGCTCGTAATTATGGTGTACCTTATTTGAAAACACATAATGATTCCATGAACGCTCCTATGCTGCGCATTAACCGCGATTTAATCGGCTTCCGCGCAGAACCTGGAAGTTATAAAATGGTATGCGATCTTCGTTGAACATTAATCAAGATAATGAGAAAACACAATAATTTTCATCTAATTTCCAATTCAAATTCCGTAACAAAAAACTTCATTTGCTCAATAGTAGTCATTACATATTATTGCAGGTGAAGCACACCGCTCCCTCCCTACTCGGGGAAGGCGCGGTGTTTTTTGTCTTAACTGAGGGGGGGGGGAATGATCTTGGGCATATATGAAACATGGTTGGAAAAACAGAGGAAGAATCTTACTAGTGAGGCTCTCCGTCGATTAAATGAAGGACATGCTCACAATGAGAAGTTACTTGTACATGATCTTTGGCTGCCTTCCGTCGGCAACTTAGATTTTTTACATGCGGAGTACGAAATTATAAATTATCGGGATGGTGTCTTCTATTTGGATTTCGCCTATATCAGACCATCTTATATGATGAATTGGGAAGTCGATGATTTCAGCTCGCATACCACACAAGTGACCCGTCGAAGCTTTGAGTATGAGCGCGAAAGACAAAACCAATTGATGCTAGACGGATGCAAATTTATCGTTTCCCTCTTGACGCCATCAAAGAGAAGCCGCGACGCTGCCAGCAACTTATCCAGCAAGTGTTAGGAAAATTATATGGTGGTGGAGTAACTACGGATCTGAAATTTTCATTAAAGCAGCGCGAAATCCTTCGTTTCGCCATGCAGAAACAGAGGCCTTATTTGCTCCAAAGTCTTGTATTCCCGCATAAATACTCCAATTTAGCATTACACCATCACTTCATTTTCAGCAAGAATAGCAAAAAGCCCAATATAAGATGATGTCATCACCTTATATTGAGCGAGCCGCCAGTACGCTCTTACTAAACATTCATTTCCTTTATTCAGGCTCCACACGATCAGGGAGTTGGGTTACATAGCTATCGGATAATTGCAGAAGCTTTAACGAATGATTGAATTCTTCTTCGGTTGCCGATTGATGTTCGTTGGCATTACCGGCAAGCGTATAATAATTGCCATCCTCGAAACCTTTACCTGACATGAAAAGCTCCTCATTATTTACAAATGACCCTGTTGGCAAGTAATAGCGTTGTGGCAATAAGTTATATGCCGTTTGGTTAAGTAAATCTTGACCAAAGTGTATATAGTCTGTCAACGGCACACCAAGAAGGTTGGCAACTGTTGGTAGAATATCAACTTGACCACCTAATTGACTTTGAACTTGCGGTGTGGTGACGCCTTCCGCAGCAATAATAAAAGGAATATTTATGAGTTCTTTTTCGCTATATTCATGACCTAGTATTTCAGTCATCAATTGTTTATCATCCGCTTTTAATGAAAATAAGGGAAGTCCGCGGTGATCACCATAGAGAACTACAACACTATTCTCCCAAATTCCTCGCATTTTCAAATCCTCGATAAACAAACCTAGTGCGTAGTCCGCATAATTCTCTGCGCGAATGTAGTCACCTACGAAGGTACCTTCGTACCGCTCAGGCAAGGTCATTTTATATTTTTCTTCCGGAATGCTGAACGGATTATGAGAGCTCATGGAAATTACATGCGCGTAAAAAGGTGTTCCTTGCGCTTGATACGATGCTAATTCTTCCGCTGTTTTCTGGTATAATACTTCATCGGACGAGCCATAAAAGAAGGCATCCTCATCTTTGAAAAATTGTTTATCATAGTATCGATCATAACCAATCGCTTGATATAAATCATCCCGATTCCAAAACCCAACTTCATTCGTATGGAAATTCATCGTGGTGTAGCCTTGCTTCTGCAGAAGCTTCGGAAGGCTAGGTAAATCCTTCTTACCATAGACTTGAGTCGCCGCGCCATCCGGCGGTACATAGTACGACGTGTTTACGATAAACTCGGCATCCGACGTATTCCCTTGACCAATTTGTTGATAAAATTTAGGGAAATAATAGCTGGATCCAGCCAACCGATTCAGGTTGGGGGTAATTTCAGTCCCATCAATGTTCAAGCCGATGAGGAAGTTCTGGAAGGACTCCAACTGAATGATAATCAGATTCTTGCCACTCGCTGCTCCGTGTAACGCGGGTTCAACGACCGCTACTTTATTCTTTAAATCGTCTATGGCGGACTGTGTAATCTGATCCGGGCTAATGATTTCTTCTTTCTTTTGAGAAAGCAGGTTATACATTTCATAATTTAAGATACCCATTTTGGACGCCTTCACATTTTCATTGAAGGAACTGCGGTTAGGAATCACGCTTAGTGCACAAAGTAATAAGGAGAAACAAGCAACACTAGCCACGATTTTCATGCTTAGCGGCTTCCATTCTCTCGATTTTGGCTTGATAAATGCAAAGAAAGCAACTATCACGATATCTAAGAAGAAAAGTAAATACTGGGGCTCAATCACAGAGAATATGCTCTTCTTGACGGCACCGACTTGCTTGGCTTGGGTTAACACGTGATACGTCGCAATAACGCCAAAATGCTTATAATAAATAACAAGTGCAAAAAACAAAATAGTCATAATCAGGTCAACCGCGAGATACCAAGCGAGTTTATGCTTTTTCACCACATATTCAACCACGCAATACGTTATTAAGATCGCGGGTATTTCTGTCAGCAGAATCCTTGCGGATGGGCCTGTTTCAAATAAAATCATCCATGCTACATAAATTTTTATCACAATAAATAAAGGAAATAAGAATAATCTATGTCTGAGCCGTTCCAACATACAGAGAGCTCCTTTCATTTACACACTTTGTTACAGAATCGATTGGAAGGAATGCCGAATCACATCTCCCCTGCTAATAATGCCTACCAACACGCCTTTCCTCAGAACGGGTAGTTTTTTTATTCGTTTTTTCCCCAAAATGGCTGCGATTTGCTCAATATCCTCTTCTGCATCTACAGCAATCACTTTCTTCTGTGCTATTTTCATCACATTCAAAGGAAGCAAGTTACGCACTCGATCTTGAAACTCGTCATTATCGCCCTTGATCACAGCCGTGTAGAGATAAGAGCCAAATATATAGTCGTCATGCTTGCCGATAAATCGCATAATATCCCCATCACTGATGTAGGCCACAACTTCATTCCGATCATTAACTACAGGAAGTCCGCTAATTCGGTGAATGAGGAACTTCTCAATAACCGAGCGAACCGTATCCTCTTCTTTTACTTTATAAACCTGACGAACCATAATTTCCTTAGCCTTCAAATTGTGCCCTCTCCCGTCTACTGTTGCCTTCTATTCAAACAAGAAGTATGATGACACTATATACTTGCATTATACAACTATGTCGGATGAAGTCAATCATTAACGAGAATCGATCATCCCTACTTTGGAAGATATTCAAATAAACCGGTGTATGTTACGATACAACCATAAATGATTGCAAACACCTAACAAAGAGGTCGACCACTATGACAAAAAATCCCGTTGAAACCATTGAAGTTGAACTTGGCATATTCATTCGCCGCTTTATCGCTGCAACGACAAATAAAAAAGTCGGAAATTTGGATCGTGCTGCTTATCTATTGCTCCATCAGATTTCGACACATGGGTCCTCCGGCGTGAAAGCACTAGCGGAAGAATTCCATCTCGATATGTCAACAATAAGCAGACAAACAGCAGCCCTGGAACAAAAAGGCTACCTCTATCGCATCCCGGATCCGCAAGATGGCCGCGCCTACTCCATGCAACTCACGGATAGCGGTACAGCGGAATTGGCTTTGAACAAACAAGCTCGCTTGGAATATTTAACGAAGCATCTTCAAGATTGGACTATAGAAGATCAACAAAGGTTCGGTGAATTGCTGAATAAGTTCAACTGTACGTTTTAATTCCTCTCTTTCCTTGAGATACTCCTTTTACGGGAAACAAACAGGTTGGTTTCCATCATTCCTAACTATTTTTTTCACAAAAAAAAACCTCCAGTTACCTAAACTGGAAGTTTTTGTTATATTATCTCATTACCGAAACATCATCAAAATAAGCCTTCGTACTCGCATACGTGCGTGCCCCGATCTTCCCGCTCGTAAAGGTAGTATCAACGACACTAAATTGGAGTACACCATCTTTGTATACTGAGATCGTGCTGCCATTTAAGACGATTTTGTACGCATAGAACGTGTCGGCGGCAATGCTCGGACTCGTATAACCTAGCACGGTTTTCACACCAGCGACCGATTTGATAAGTTCCATTTTCCTACTACTGGAGTGATCATTATTTTTTAAGTAGAGCATGTAGTAGTTATTAGCATCGGTATAGCGAACTAGTAATCCCGCGTCTTTGTTCCCATTCGTGTTGTTCGTTACGTTGACTTTTGCTTCCAAAGTGTAGTCGGTCCAAGTAGATTCCCCAGCAATGGAGTAGCTGTTCGAACCTCCAGCTTGCCCGCTGTATTGCGAGGATTGTACCGACCAGATTCCGCTCTTAGGTGTCCAACCTGTCGCTTGGCCATTATTGAAATCGCTGAGAAGCAGCTGTTGTGTTACACTTGGACCCGACTGTACAGCACTGCTTACGGCATTAGAGGTCGTATCTGTTGTATGGAAGTAATAGGAATGATTACCCACAGGCAATTTGGTTGTATATTTGTAAGCTTTGCCATCGCTGTAGGTTACATCAGCCGGATCGACAGCTACCATTTGACGAACAATACCATCCAAGATGAGCTCCATGGAGAACGGTTTCTCATTTTGGGCATCCGTGTACGTTGTATTGAACGTGAATTCAGTCGCTGTATCGCCAGAAGCATGATCTACGCTGATCGCACTTAGCGTCGGAGCTGTTCCGCTAGCTACATTCGTAGCTTTGATCTCATCCATAAACATTTCCCCATAACCTACCGCTGTTTGGTTCAACCAGATGGACATTGTCGTTTTCTTTTTATTAATAACAGGTGTTAGCGCATCTAAATTATAGGATAACTCTGTCCATGAGCTAGGAACAGTTACCCAACCGCCTGATAGATTATAGGTGCGTGTACCATCATTTAATTCGACTTTCATTTTCAAGTTGGCATAGCTTGGATTCTTAACCTTGAAATTAAGATAACGGTATCCAGATAAATCAACGAAATCATGCCAAGGCTGGAATTTGGCATTTGAATTAACGGCCGTCGGTGTTTGTGAGAATTTGCCAACCGTTAAACCATCCAGTGTTGTCTTCACGAATGCCGCTGTTCCCCCATTTTGCGTATACCAGTTTACCCATTCGCCATTACCACCCACAGAACCCCAGATGCCGCCGCCACCAAAATCATCATAGATCAATGGTGTAGATGGATCTGGCAAAGGCGCTGCCACCGTGTAATGTGTCGAGCTATAGCTTTGTCTGCCTGCCGTATCTGTCCCACGAATGTCTACGCGCTTATTTGCATAAGCGACAGAAGCACTTTCATCAACCGTAACTGCATACACAGCACCCGAAACAGTCATCGGCAAGAATGTACCTGAAGTGCCTGTTGATGAATATTCGAGATTACTCAAACCTGTAGTAGAACCGCTAAATACCGTTACATTACCTCGCACATAATCACCGATGATCGGTGATGTAACAGGGAGTGTCGTTGGTGTCCCACCGCCATTTGAGCTTGCGGATGAATTCGCACTTAATCCCATTATCGTGTACAAAAGGCCCGCTTGAATACTGATGCTGAACTCGTTATAACGCCATTGGTTCGTATCATCTTGATACAATGAACGATCTTCATACCATGGGCTGACACTCGTTTTATCCTTAGTATCTTTCATATTGGGTCCACTGACCATGGCGCCTGGGAACACCACACCAGAACCGAGTTTGGAATTGGAACCTTCATCGAATCGTGTATGTGGGTACGTGACAAAATCCGAACCGATCCCGGATACCCAGCTCATATTCCAAGGATTTTCCCCGAAAATCCAATACATCCCCTTCTCGACCGCGCGCAGCGCAGCAGGATCTTGGAATAGTTCGTAATAACGCATCATATCGCCAAGATAAGAAGCATGCGGCTCATTCACACCGAAATTCTTAAATTGGTTCAGTACGCTGTACGGCGTGTCGTCCGTTGAAGACAAGAAATAGTCAACCTGTTGTTTCAATAGCTGTTGAATATGAGTTTTCGTTGCAGTATCAGCGACTGGATAGAATTCCGCTAGAGACATCGGTCTCATATCCCAATAGTTCGTTGAAGCCAAATCGGTAAACACGAGTGTGTTGATATTGGCAGTTGCAGCATTTTTGTAGGCAACGTTATTCGTCAACAGATACAGCTCTACATCCGCTAGAAGCTTGGAATTCGGAATCCCGCCACGAGTTGAGTATGAACCCACTGGCCCGTTCGGATTCGCAACGACATAATTGTAAAAAGTAACAGCAGCCGCTTCACAATTGTTTGCGAAGGTTGTTAGTTGGGACACTTTAGCAGGTGAAATGTCCCCTTTGGCAATCGCCGTGCGGATAGCCCTTGCTGTAGCCGCAAGTGTTCCCGCAGCTTTGGCGGAACCTCCAACGCCTAAACCCGAGAGCTTGCGATCGTCCGCTGTGCCATTAATGTTGTCCGTTGATTTACTCGGATGAACGAAGCTAGCGTTATTCTTGAGATCATACATCTCACCGCCGAGTTGATTTGCAAATTTGACTAAGTACTCACTGCCCCAGATCGCCTCATCCACCAAGTCAGGGACACCGTTAGTGTCATTATCGAACTTAGAGCTGGCTGCGTCGGCATGCCGGATATAGGCTAGGGCAATTTCGCTGCCCACCCACTGGTTGCCGCCATATTTGCCATAATCACCAGCATCATACCAGCTGCCCGTCAAATCATAGTGCGTCAATCCGTCAGCCGATTGCGCATCATCTAAGTGACCAGCAGCATGGTAAATATTAGCTGAAGGTGCCACCGTGCTGTATCCTGCAGGATAAGCATCGGAAGTTGCCACACTTGCACGCAAGATGCGATAGAATGCGGTCATTTCATCCTTGTAATTCGTCCAAATGTTCGGTTGAATGGCGAAAGGGAAGGAAGAAATGCTATTGCTCACAACGGTATAATTTGTCCCGCTAGCTGTGATGGATGAGAAATCAATCGAATAGACGTGTTTATTCCAAAAGAAACCATCGTAGGTCATGTTTCCTGTGGCAACAACGGTTGCGCCATTCTTCACGATATAGGATGTGTCCGTTAGAGCAAGCTCGGCTGTCACCTTCGCGTTTTTGAAAGCACCTGCGTTATAGCCCGCTTGGCTGACCGTGACGTCGATTACTTGAGCTGTATTCGTAACGACAAGTCCATTCTGTGGGGTCGTTGATACTTGATTCGAAGTCAAATCTGTCGTTCGGAAATAATAGGAATGTGAGCCCACGGGCAGCTTTGTGATGTAGTAATAATTTTTGCCATTGGAATAGGAGGTATCTCCGTTATCCTCTTCCCTCATATCGTAGAGGGTATCATCAACGACAAGCTGCATAGCGAATGGTTTCTCGTTATCTGCATCCGTATAGGTCGCTTTGAACGTAAAGGATGTGTTCTGATTATAGCCACTTGCCGAGTTAGCCGTCATGCTGCCTGTTAATGTAGGCGCTGTACCACTGCTGTCCGTAGAAGCAAAGATATCATCAATCAGCGTCTCTCCATACGTTCCGCCTGATTGACGCAGCCAAATTTCAAACCTCGCTGTCTTTTTATTCAGGGCTGGGGTTAAGGCATTCAAGTCAAATTGACTCGTCGTCCACGTAGTTGGAATCGCTACCCAGCCTGCCGTTAGATTATAATTGGTCGTACCGTCACCGACTACAATCCGAATAAGTGAATTGGCATAACCGGGATTTTTCATTGTGACGTTCAGATACCGATAACCTGTCAAATCTACTGTCTCATTCATCGGCTGAAATTTAGCCCAAGATGAGCTCGATGTTGGTGTCTGAGTGAATAGCCCAACTTGGCGCGAATCTACAGTGGTCTTCGAATATGTGCCTGTTCCTCCAGCTTGGTTGAACCAGTTCATCCAGTTCTGCTTGTAGATGCCGCCGCCATTGAAATCGTCGTAGAGCAGTGGATTGTTTGGTCCTGGCAGCGGTGTGACAGCTGCTGAGGATGTTTGAGGTACAAGTAGCAAGGTGTTTAACGCGAGGATCACACCTAAACAAATGGACCAAAATCTCCTTATCCTTCCTTTCCTACGAGTAGTGCTTGACATTAACCATTCCTCCTATGCATTTTTATTTTGGTAATCGCTTACATTTTAATTATACGAAATCTTTGGTGAGCGAACGATGATGTAATCTCCACTTCTTGTGATCAATTCTGGGTGTTGAGCAGATTCGGCTGCTTCGGCTAACTCTACTGCTCCCGCCTCCCCATCCTTGCGACAACACAGATTAACTGGAAAAAGTACAGTTAATATCTCGCTTTAGATGTAAAATATGTTGCTAATTCACCACCATAAGCTCATTTCAGCGATATTCACAGTTTTTAACTGTAGAAATTCCATCTAATCTGCAAATGATCCGAAATACCTCAAAATTAACTGCAGGAAATCCATTTATTCATGTTGAGCGCAGTTGACACACAGCTAATTGCAAGCATCGACAGATAAGAAAAGAAAAAGAACCTCGCAATCGCGAGGCCCTTCCTTCTTTTCTTCTTTCTCCTACTAGCTACAACATTTTCCGAAGCACTAACCGTATCGTTCTTTTCTCTCCAGTCAGATTGAAGCGCAGAAAGACTAATTCATCTTTAATCACTTTCAATTCCACATCACTTGAGCAACTTTCGATTTCATAGTCGCTAAGCTCTTCGTCCCAATACGTTAGACCGAATGGCATCGGCTTCCAATTCCCGAACTCGTAGACGAGCTCGATTCGTTCACTCGTCTTCTCGTATGCCGTTATGAACAACGGTGGAATCTTCTCCTCGAATTCGTCTTGCATATTCCACTGCCCGACATAATTACGGACAAGTCGTGGTTTACATTCCCCTTTGACGAATACCATCTGACACTGATTATCGTAGAAGAAGAATGTATCCGGCCAAGGCCCAGCAGCTACTCCACCAAGCGTCATCGTGTAGTCATTCACTTCGGGACGAATTGGTTTATCTTTTGTCAACATATAAGACGGGGCAGTAATTTGATTACGCTTATGATACGTTGCCAGCGCTTTCGGCAAAGTTGTGAGTGTGACGCCACACTGTGCAACGTAAGCAAAGAATTTGTCCAACATCCCTTCGCATGCCGCAACATGTGAAGCCGGAAACACTTGAAACCTATCACTGAACTCCATCTCATGTGCCTCTTGCTGTTGAAGGAAAAACACCTGATCATTATGATCCGTATTTGCCAAATATTCATCAAAGAGCATTTGCCAATACGTGATCTCATCACCGGTACACAATCCTGCACGCAACACATCATTAGGATCCGTTGAATAAATGACAGGACTTCCTGTATGGTAGGACAAATGTAGATCCCGTGCTGTCCATTCGCATGCGACGACTTTACCTTTACCTGTGTGTGGAACCTTGTATCGGTTGCTATCCACATACCAGGATCCCCATGGGATCCCTTTATGTGTAATACCGTCCCACCACACTTGCTCCCAGCAATAGCCCCACATGCCCTGAAAGTCCAGCTCCTCGAGCACTTCAATCACTTCATTGTAAATCTTCCCTCTGCCTGCGATTTTCGTAGTGGACCAAGGAAAAGCTTCCTTCACAAGGTTCCAATCGGCTTCCAGACGCGCTTTCAATGCATCCTTCGACATCCCCATTTCTTCCATAAAGAAAGGGCATTGCAGAATGATATCATCGCCATAAGCCTCATGCCACTGCCGAATTTGCTCACCTATTACGGGTATTGAGCCTCGGTTGACGATCCATGTCACGGGTATGCCATGCGCATGGGCTAATCTTGCTGTTCGCTCCACACCTTCGACAGCAGTTCCATGTCCCCAAGGTGTATCGTAATGGGATGCATAGCTCACGAAAGTGTATATGAGGTTCTGGGGTTTCAACGGTAATCACCTCTAGCTCTTTCTATTTTTTGTTCTCTTTCCACCAAGCATCAATTTGCGTTTGCAGTTCCGTCGTAACTTTATCAAGTCCTGCTGCTTTTAGCTTCACATTACGCTCATCAATCAATTTCGAAGGATTAGGCACAGCTCCTGTGCTAATAACTTTATATTCATTGACAATTGTTGTCAGTTGAGCGATTTCGTTCTTCACTTTCGAATCATCGAACACGAAACCGATTAATGGGAAACGCTTTGCCTCATTATTGAATTTTTTCCAGTTTTCGTACAAGTCATCTGGTTGACCTTGTTTTAAATAGTTCAAGAATTGATTGCCGAGCACCCAGAACACTTGACTGTCATAGCCTGAATCTGGGATTAATTCAATACGGTTAGGACCTACCTTCTTATAGTTCTTACCTTCAACACCACTCACAAGCAGATTAATAACATAGGGATCTGTATGCAGCAAATTGAGAACCATCATCGCTCTATCCGGATTTTTGGACGTTCTAGATATCGCAAGCATAGAGCCTGTGGCCAAATCTGTTGTTACAATCGGCTCTTCAATCACATGAGATACCCAATTATATTTATTGCCATCACGAATCGTCAATTCGATATCAGATCCTGGCTTCCACACGGAACCTTGCTCCCAAATCTTACCTTGCTTCCGAATATCATCTACAAGCGTCGTACTAGTCGCTGCATCTGCATTAATATAGCCTTTCTCAAAATACTTGCGGAATGTTTCAGCATCACCCTTATTCAAATCAACAATATCTTGGTCAAGAATCGATTTTACTTTCATATCTGTTGATTTGTAATCCATAAGCCACATTGGTGTCTTTCCAGGAACAGGTCCAATTGGACGATAATTTGATTTAGATTCGTACATCATGAAGCTGGAACCAGCAGTCCCTCCAGCCAAGTACATATTGATCATTTCGGGATTATCTTTCTTAATTTTCTCAAAGTAAGGCTCTAAATCTTCTACTTTGTTAATCTTATCAATTGGGATTTGGTACTTATCGACAATATCCTTGCGGAAGGTGAATGCCTTACCTTGCGTAATCTCCTTATTTGTTGGAATCGCATACAATTTACCTTTGTAACGAGGTGCTTCTAAGTATAAAGGGTGCAGCAATTTCTTCGTATCCGGTGCATATTTATCCAGCAGCGAATCTAGTTCTAAGAAGGCTCCCTTCGTCACATTCGCAGAATAATCTAACCAGGAAGCAGTAAATACGAGATCCATTTTTTCACCCGTATTCATCATTAACTCAGTCTTTTTCTTGTAATCACTTGAAGTTATTGGCTGCAAGGTGACTGTGGTATTGATTTTGGCTTTCAGATATTCATTCAATTTCTCTTGAATAAGCGCGTCATCCTTCTGCGGCTTCGCTTGATAGACGAGAGATACATCGTAAGGCTCCAATGCTGCTTTTGGACTTGCTGGAGTTGCTGAGCTCGGAGCTGTCGCCACTGGATTTGCAGAGGTATTTACTTTGTCGCTACTTGAACATGCTGGCAGTATTGCTGTTAATCCTAGCGCTAGCGCCATTGGGGCTAGCATGACTGATTTTCTACGTTTCATTGTGGACCCTCCTGTAATGAATATTATAAGAAACGGCTGACGAATGCGAGTAGCAATTCGCAGCCGGTGTTACTGTGATCAACCTTTGACGGCACCGACAGTTAAGCCTTTGACAAAATATTTTTGGAAGAAGGGGTAAACAATTAGTATGGGTCCCATAGCTATAAAAGCTAATGCCATTTGCAGGGATTCGTTGGGCAAATTTTTCAGCAACTCTGGATTCTGAGCGGCTATTGTCAGATTATCGCGGATATACTGAACATCTTTCAGTACTCGCAACATGAGGAACTGTATGGGATACATATGTTCCTTATTAATGAAGAGCAACGCATTGAACCAATCGTTCCAATATAGAATGGTCGAGAATAACGACATCGTAGCTAACACCGGCAACGATAAAGGAAGAACAAGTTGTAAAAAGATACGCAGTTCACCCGCTCCATCTATTCGGGCAGAGTCGATCAAAGCTGGATGGATAGTAGACTGAAAGAATGTACGCATAATAATTACATTGAACGGAACGATTAAGAGCGGTAGGATCAAGGCCAAATATGAATCTTTCAGATGAAGCGTCTGCGTATAGATCATGTAACGACTTACTAATCCCCCGTTAAATAACATGGTGAAGAATAAAAAGAAAGTAAATACGTTTCGATAAGGATAATCCTTGCGTGATAAGGGATATGCATATAAAGCCATTAGAAATACACTTAATAGAGTGCCTATTACGGTAATACCAATTGAAACCTTATAAGCATTTGCCATCGTTGCAAAATCTTTAAATATAGTTTCATAAGCAACTAACGACCATTTTGAAGGGAAAAAGCTGTATCCTTCATTGATCAAAGAATCACTATGTGTGACAGATACAATAATGACAAGAATGACAGGTAATAAGCAGGCAAGCGACATTAAGATAAAAATAACATTCAGTAGCGTCTCGGCTACTGGGGAAATTCTGTTTTCCCTGCGATACGATTTGAAGACCATTCCATTCACTTCCTATCCAATCAATTAGAATAAAGCTTGATCCGAATTAATCCTGCGAACCACTCCATTCGTCACAAATACCATAATGAAACCTAGAATTGACTGTACCATAGATGCTGCCGAGGACATGCCGATATCATTCATTTGCGTCAAAACACGGTAAACATACGTATCTACGGTATCGGTGACTGGATATAAGACTCCAGAATCCAATGGCACTTGATAAAATAGTCCAAAGTCTGAATTGAACACATGTCCCATATTTAGAATTGTAATGATAATGATAATTGGCATAATGGAAGGCAAGGTGATATGCATCATTTGTTTCCACTTCGAAGCCCCATCAATAACTGCTGCTTCGTAATACTCGGGGTCAATACCAGCGATAGCTGCAATGAAGATTACAGCACCTATACCGACTCCTTTCCAAGCACTGACGAACGTAAGTATGAATGGCCAGTAATCCTTCACCATGTACCATGACACGGGTTCTTTATCAAACCATTTCAAAATCGTGGCATTCATGAAGCCTTGTGTCGGGTGCAAGAACGCATATACGAGATAACTAATAATGATCATAGATAAAAAATGGGGCATAATCAGGAAGCTTTGATAGCTTTTAATCGCTATTCGGCTTCGGAGCTCATTGAGCGCCAATGCAATAGCGACGGATAAGATCAAGTTCACAACCATAAAGGTTAAACTGTATCCCACTGTATTTCGTACAATTCGCCATAGTGATCCATTATTGAATAAAAAAGTGAAGTTTTCGAAGCCGGACCACGGACTCCCCCAAATGCCATCAATATAATTGATTTTCTTAAAGGCAATGAATAGCCCGAACATCGGTAAATAATTATTAAGCAATAGCACGAGGGCTGCAGGCACTAGCATCAATGTCAATGTTCTAAACTGCCAAAAGTTCCGCAAAAACTTAACTCCCTTTGCTTGATCTCGCGTCTGCCCTGTCTCTCGTGCAGGTGCGGCTGTCTCTCTCACTGCGTCCACTCCTTTCTCTGTTAAGTCAAGTATAGTACACGGGATTGGCCAATTCGATGATGTATCCGTATAAGAACGTGATGAATACTCAGCAAGTATATCGATAAAAAATCACCACGACAGTGTGAATAATACTGCCGTGCCGCGCCGCGCCTAAGGACACATCAAAAACAAAACATACTTGTAAACTTGAGGCTTTTGACTGCACGTGTTGCGGGCTCGTTTTGCCCAAGATCGGACGTGATTGGGTGCGATGGGAAGTTGAGAAGAATTGTGGCTCCACAGATGCATTAACTGGAAAATATACAGCTATTTACGAGAAATATCTGACTCAGCTAGCCATTCAACTACTCTCACTACTACTCGTTACCACTACTACTCTTACTCCCTCTCCAATCCCCCCAATTTCTACTCCCTTCGAGCACGTCACACAACATCACGCCTCATTAAATAGGGGGTATGCTTCACCTCATGCATGTATCAAAAAAAATAATCCGGCCTAGGGCCGGATCATTTTCAATCATTCTCACTCTTATTCACTTGGTTGAATTGGAATCACGATAGTGGCAATGAGTCCGCCCCCGTCCCGCAGACGGTAGCTTAGCCCATAGGTATCACCATAATGCAGCTGTATGCGTTGGTGAACATTGCGAATGCCATAACCTTTGTCGTCCATTTCCCCGCTGACAATCATGCGAAGCTTATCGAGATTCACTGGAATGAATCCATTGTCCTCAACCAAGACATGAATCTCATCACCTATGCGTTTCAATCCAACCCACAGATGACCTTCCCCATCCATACTCTGTATACCATGGAATATCGCGTTCTCCACAAGCGGTTGGATGATGACCTTGGGCATTTTGTAAGTTTCCAAATCCTCATCAATGTCCCAGAACACTTCGAAGTTACCAGGATAACGCTTCATTTGAAGACGAATATAAGCACGTACATGCTCCAGCTCTTCGCTAATGGGAATCATGCTCTTCCCTTTGCTCAACCCTATGCGCAGCAGCTTCGATAGATCCTTCACCATGCCGCCAACATCATGATTACCGCTTTCTAGCGCATACCAATAGATGGAATCCAACGTATTGTATAGAAGATGCGGCGTAATTTGTGAGTGGAGCGTGTTCAACTCCTGTTCCTTTTGTTTGATTTTCATCCCATAGTTTTCTTCAATCGATTCATTCAACCTTCCCGTCATCCGAATAAACGCCGTGTACAGAACGCCGAACTCATCCGATTGTGAACGTGTTGACGGGTCTCCAAAGTCGAAGGGTTTCCCAAGCTCATACACACGGGTAAATGTGACTAACCGAGCCAATGGTTTAATGATATTGCGAAGCAAATACAAAACGAACAGCAAAACCAAAACCAAATAGATAGCTAGCATCACCATGATTAACTGCTGGAAACTCGTTTGTTTCCCCATAATGGAATTCAACGGAATCTTATAAATTAATCGCGTATTGAAACCAAACTCGTAGGAAACGGCGTAGAGATGTTTGTGATTATTCGATTCCGAATAATGATAGCCATTCGCTTTATTGCGAAGAGCTTCTGGCAATTCGGATAGCTCCATGTCTGCCGAACCAGCCTGTAATAGCAATTCATCACGGTCATCGAATAAAAAGACCCCTGCATGATCAGGCAGTTGTACCGAAACGAGATTTTTGGTTAATAACACTTCCAGTTTGGAGACAGCTAGAAAGCCTATTAATTCATCATATTTTTCTGGATTCAAAATACTTCGTGTAAACGTTACCGTGGGCTGACCTGAACTCGTCTTAGACACTCGTAGACTCCCAGCCCCTTTCTCTTCTTGAGTCTGTAAAGCCCATTCCGGGTAAGAACTGCTGCTATCCAAATAAATAAGCCCTTGCTTTTTATAAAGTGCATTAATAGGAAAAGGTTGATTCCCTTTATTCCCCATATAGATCGCATATTCAGTGCCATCCGATGACCAGCGATCCAGAATGGTATCCGCTTCGCTCAAGGCATTAATCGTCTCAATATGTGTCCAGAAGGCATATTGCCTGGGGTTGCTAAAAAAATGATTGTCCAGAAAAGTTACCGTCTTATCTCTGACCGAAGACAACGTATTCTCCATCGTGGCGTGATTCTGCTTTACCAGTTGAAGCATCGTCTTTCCAACCTCATCCTTAATTGTAGCGGAGGTTCGTGAGAAGGATATCCATCCGACGATCAGAAACGGCCCAATGATGAACAAACAGAATGCCACAATCACTTTATATTGGAGCTTCAGATTAATTCCCCCTGATCTCTTTGCGGTAATCGGCCGGAGAGATGCCAATGAAACGTTTGAACATTCGGCTGAAATGCTCCGGAGACTGATACCCCACTTGATACGAAATTTCATACCGCTTCAAATCGGTTACAGCTAGCAAGCGCTTCGCTTCCTCGATCCTCACCTCGGAGACGAAGTCCCAGACGTTTTTGTTGGTTTCCCTTTTGAACAAATAACTTACATAAGCCGCACTGAAATGAACTTCACCCGCAATATCCTGAATCTTCAGCTCATGATTGCCATAATGGTTATAGATGTAAGTCGTTATACGGGATACTACCGTCTGATCTCTCTCACTAATACAGGCGCGAATTACATCGGAGAGCCCTTGGACATATTCGTGTAGAGTGGCCACTTTCCGGCTAATCTCCATCCCTCTGAAATACACATCCGGATCATATTGGCGGAAGGAACTGCTTGATTCTTGTCCATTATCAAAGAGCAAACCATACAAGCGGTACACCAATAATCCGAAGCAGCTATGGAACAATCCTTCTGAATGCGTCAAGTTAGCCAGTATTTTCACAGCAGATTGAAGCTCTTGGAATAGCTTAGCCTCATCCACTGTTTTCAAATGAAGCACGATCTCTTCAACCTTGTCTGCCCACTCCATCATTCTCATATTGCCTAAAGCCGACATATCTTCATAATAAAGCACGTTATTATCAGGGTGCAGCTTGCGCCATTCAATGGCCGCATCCGCCTCTTCCATCAGCTTCGGCAGCATCGACAAGTCTGGACTAAGTGTACTCATTCCCACAGTAACGTCCACATTCAAATACTGCTTCAGATTAATAATGATCGTTTGACCGATTAGATTCAGTTGTGAATTCATAGGCAGCCTTGTATCCACGTTATCGGAAGCTTCCAATTGGATTACGCAAACCAGCTGATTGCCAAATCCATAAAAAGCTACGCCGCACCAATCGGACAAACTTTCTTCTAATATATTCACCGAAGCATATTTCAACAGCTTTCGGTCCATCAATGTAATATCTTGGTTACTGAATCCACCCTTACTCAGGTTCAAATGAACAGCGGCGATGCCATACCAATAACCCTGCTCCTTGAGCGAACTGCCAATTTCACGTAGCAGATCTTCATAATCCTTCTCCTGCAGATCGGTTTCCGTTACCAATTCGATAAGGGCTTCGTGCCTCTTTTTGAGCAGTAGCACATCTTTACTACTATCCGGTTCTGGACGTTGCAGCGTCAGTCTTCCCATTTCCTGCTTCTCTTGGAGAGCCTTGCCGACAACTCGCATCAGTTCATCCAGCTCTACCGGCTTAATTAAATAATCCTTAGCACCTAACCTGAGTGCTCTCTTGGCAAAGTCAAATTTCTCATGGGCTGAAATAACAATTACGGGGAGATGCGGCTGCTCCAAAAGAATTGCTTCCATCAGTTCGATGCCGTTCATCATCCCCATCTGTATGTCCGTCAAGACGAGATCGTAGGTGTCCATGCGTAAGCAATCCAACGCCTCAAAGCCATTCAGTGCCGTTTCCACATGTCCAATGCCTAGCTCCGATCTCATCAAATAGCTTTTAATTCCTGCACTCACTGTTGGCTCATCATCCACAACCAGAATTTTATACATCGCCGTTTCCCCCCTGTCAGACAACCTACTGCCAAATATCCTCTATGATACCATGTTAGCCCTCGAATTTTGTGCTGTCTATGATAATTTCAGGGAAGAAATGTGATCAATTCAATGATGATAAAACGTTGGTCGAAAATGAAAAGAGGAAGGGCAAGCCCCCTCCTCTTTTGACTAATCAGTATTAATTAATCGTCCACTGCTGATTATTGCCGCCATTCCACGTATATTGAATGTTCTGACCGCCATCCGCTGTGGAGCTTCCACTGATGTCCATATATTTACGGCTATTGCGATTCTCGATGGCATAATAGCCATTTCCGAGATCAACCAGCAGCCATTCTTGATTCTTGCCGCCATTGCTTGCATATTGAATGTTCGTGGCTCCATCAGCCGTGGATTGACCGTTGATATCCATATATTTACCGCTTTGTTTGTTGATGATGTTGTAGTAGCCGTTGGCTTTTTTCACGAGCTGCCATCTCTGATAAAGCGCCGTCGTATCCGTAAATTGCTGGATTGGCGCTGCACTGAGATTTTTATCCGTTCCACTGACAGCCAGTGACTTGTTGCTATTTCGGTTTAGAATTTTATAATTCGTCGTAGTGTTAAAACTGTAATTGGACCCAGAAACGGTGCCAGTCGCTGTATCGATCGTTATTTTATCATAATAAGTTAAACTCATGGATGTATTCGAAGGGAACGAGATTGGCAGGAATACGTACCTCGAGTCATTCACGATGCCTCCCCACGCACCCGCCCATCTATCCCCAATATAGAGGTAGGATGTTGTGGAAGTGCCTTGAACAGGGAGAATATAAGCTGGCTGTGAATCAAACGAAGTGCCGTCTCCGACGTTGCTAAGCGCACTCCATGTACCTGCAATGCTTGTTGCTGTCCCATATTTCATTTGATTCGGCGCCCAGCCGGTCGCTCCCGAAGTCACGAGGAAGTAGACGCCATTTCTTTTAAACATCGCCGCTGCTTCTCGTTGAGACCCCACCCATACCTTCTGAACCAAGGAGGCAATGGAACGATAATCCGAAGAAAGCTTGTAGATATGCGTATCTAAGTTTTCTCTAGCAGAGGAAATGAAGTATGCAGAACCATCGTCATCCACGAACAAGGTGTCGTCACGAGACATGTACTGGCCTTGTGGTTGGAAGCTGCCTTGCCATGTGTAGTTGCCATCCACTGTGGAGGAATAGGCTACTGCAGCTCTGGCTTCACTGTAATCAACGCCATTTTCTTTATGCATCCACATAACGAATTGACCTGTCGAGGCATTGTAAATGACTTTAGGCCGCTCAATATTAGCTGTTGCCAGCTCAGGAGCTGACGAATGTTTGAGTACGTTATTACGGAACTCCCATGTTTTAAGATCCGTTGAGCGGTAACAAGCGACTAAGTTATCACCGCTTCTGTTCTCGCCGAACCAGTAGTAATATGAGCCTACTTTAATGATGCCTCCGCCATGCGCTTGCAATAGATTGCCTGCACTATCCTTAATTTGAACGCCATTACTTGGAATGGTAACGCTAGCAGCTTCGGCCTTATGTCTGCTTTATGTTCACCCCATTCCATATCCATCTGAAGCTAATGTTAGGGGATTCAAGAACTGTTTCATAGTGAATAATCACAAGTTCTATGAACAATTCGAACAATGGGAATCCCCACTTTGATCACATTCCTGAACATTTTGCATGTCCATGCAGTAAAATCTACCTTAAACGAACAAAAGAGCCTCGCTGATTAGCGGGCTCTCCAATCTTGTTAATGCGCACTCTCCACTTCATCCACGTGCTTCAAATGCTGGCGGTTCATCCAAAGGTAGACCACAGCTACAACAACACATGCACCACCAACGATAAACGGCATATGCGGGTTGAACCATTCAGCTAGCTTGCCTGCCAGAAATGGCGCGATAGCCCCACCGATGAAACGCAAGAAACTGTATGCGGCCGATGCTGTTGGACGTTCAACTGGTGCTGCGTTCATGACCGCGGTCGTGATTAAAGTATTGTTATTTCCTAGGAATGCTCCAGCAATGATGACGGCAATGATAATGACGGTTTTATCTGTAGTCCATATGGACATGACAAACAAAGTAGCAGCGAACAAAAGCAGTTGAACACACATGGAAGGCACTGTTCCAAAACGTTTCTGCAGTTTCGGTGCCGTAAAGACAGATGTAAAGGCAAGCATAAGCCCCCAACCCAAGAAGACGTAACCAAGTTGATGCTCATCCAGACCTAATTTTCCCAATACGAGTGCAGCGTATACAAGCAAGGTGAAGAATCCGAAGTTATAAAGAAAAGCTGTGATTCCGAATGTACGAAGTGCTTTGAATTTCAGCGCACGGAACGGATCCGCTAACGATGCTTTGGATTTGCGAATTTGCGTTTGTTGTTTGGGCATAATAAAGAGGATCATAAAGAAGGCAATAACCATGAGTCCGGCTACACCGAAGAATGGGCCTCTCCACGAGATAGCACCAAGCTCTCCTCCTAATAGCGGACCTACGGAAATCCCCAACCCAACGGCTACTTCGAACAAAATAATAGAACGTGCGACGCCTGTTTTGGACAACGATACGATTGCTGACAAGGCCGTAGCGACGAATAAAGCGTTGCCTAAGCCCCATCCCCCACGTAACCAAACAAGACTCCAAATACTATTTGACATACCGCCTAATGCAGAGAAAAGAGCAATAATGATAATTCCTGCGAGCAGTGTTTTTTTGATGCCCAAACGGGAAGAGACGACGCCCGTAATCAACATTGCTACTGCCATGACGGCATTATAACTTGTAAACAACAAAGTGACATCACTATGAGAAGCATGAAGCTTCTTAGCAATGGCGGGTAAGATTGGGTCTACAAGTCCCAGACCCATAAAAGCGATAATGCTGGCGAAAACCACTGCCCATACTGCTTTCGGTTGACTAAACATACTAACGTTCTGGTGTTGTTGTGTCTGTGCGGCCGTATTGGCCTTACTCGTAGTTGTCGGTTGCATGTTCCAAAAGACTCCTTTTATGTTGACATTTTAGTAATACCATCATTGATGCGTTTCTGCATATATGCAATTTCCTTGCGGAACTCAGCCATCTTGGACAGTTTCTGGTCCACCATTTCCATTTGTTTATCGACCATGACCTTCATCTCCAGCAATTGCGAAAGCTTCTCTTCTGCGGCCTCGGTTTTCCAATAGACTTGCTTTTGTTCGTCCAGCTTTTCACGAATGGCTACGAAATCCTGAATTTCCATGAGTGAAAAGCCAAGAACATCCCGAGCATTCACAATTTGACTCAATCTTTCAATATGTTTGCGTGTGTATAGACGCATGCCTCCCTCACTACGTTCTGGGGGAAACAGTACTCCGATTTCCTCGTAGTAACGAATCGTTCGCTTGGTCAATCCGCTCTCCTTGGCCACATCATCAATTTTGAATGTATCCATCTGAACACTCCCATCAAACCAATTTTCTTCTCGATGTCATTATCATAATCACTTTTAACGTTAACGTCAACGTTAACTTTTAAATAACCACGCATGTACTATTTTCAAGACTTAGGATGCGCAGTTGCTCGTTTACTATTCCTTTTCCGCCTCATTATTCTCAAATAAGTAATAACAAACCAAAAAGCATGTTCAATCAATGACTTGTCCATTGATCGAACATGCTTTTTCCTACCCTATGCCCCATTCTTCCTTCTTCGTTCTGACAGTCAGCCAACGCCTCTTCTGTTATTCTTTTGATGTCAACACGTGAAGCCATCTCATCATTTACCATATCGGGGAGAATGTTATTTAAAAAATAATCTACACAAAATAAATGGATGTTTTTGATTTTAATTAATGCATTTCGATACATAGTAACGAATTCTTTCTCTGTATTTCCCTTTTGAATCTCAGCAAAAGCCTCATACACTTGATCCATCTTATCAGCCACTTCCAAAATCAGTCCTTCTATCGAACCGTCCTTACCCTCTTGAAGTTGTTTATGGAACGTCTCTTTAAACTCTGATGGAATATGCTCCTCAATGAAGTTATGGACCATCCCTTCTTCTACTTGTTGTATCAATAGCCGGAGTTCATGGGATGCATGTTTGACAGGCGTTTTAATATCTCCAATAAAGATTTCACCATAATCATGACTGCTGGTAATTTCATATAGTTTTTTCCAGTTAATTCTTGCTCCATTTTTCTCTTCGATGTCCGCAAGTGTTTTGGCATATTGAACAACTTTCCATGAATGAGCCGCCACACTATGTTCTTCAAATTTGAACTTTCCTGGACATCGTATAATTCTTTCCAACTCATTTAAAGACCTAAAATAAGTATGAATGCCCATAGTTGTAATCTCCCTTGTGTATATTCGGGTCCCTATATTTAATATACAAGCTACCTGTTAATTGGGGATTAAAACTAACTCGTACAATTGTAAATCTTCAATCACATGACTGCTACGAAATTCCTCTATTTATAGTTCTTCCTGATCCTTATATCGACTAGGTGGGATTCCCACAGCTTGGCAGAATACTCTGCTAAAATATAAGGGGTTATCATAACCTACTATTGATGCGACTTCTTTCACATGTAAGGAAGTTTCTGAAAGCATCTTTTTAGCCTCGTTGATACGGATATTGGTTACATATTGGCCTGGTGTCGTTCCAGTCACATCCTTGAATTTATGAATAAATCGAAAAAGACTCAAGTTGCACTTCTTGGCAAGTTCCGAAACTACCAAGTGCTGACTATAATTTTCGTGCATGATTTCCATAATCATATGGATGTCAGAATGGTGCTCCTCCTTGCCCTGTTTATCTGAACTTTGCAACTTTCTGCCTAGTAGCGCGAGTAAGGTGAGTAAGTAGGCTGAAGTCACATGCTCATGCAAAGGCTTCTTCATATTCAGTTCGCGGATGATTTTTTTAAACAATTCCCCCACTTCATCTACAAGGCCAACCGTTAGAATAGCGGCGTCTAGTAGTCCACATTGGTGCAAATAATCATGCACACCATGCCCGGTAAAATGAATCCAGTAGGCCTCTGTGGCATCTTTGGCGAAATACGTGTAATTCTGAGGCACGTTGGGGGTGTATAGGACGATTTGGCCTTTATGCACGTCTTGAGACTGGTGCTCCAACTCAAAACTCCCCTTCCCGCCCACTAAATAAATCAACTGATAATCCACACGGCCTTGGTCACGCTTCCGATTTAAATCAATGGTCATTAGCTTCTGATAACCGCAACAGTTGACAGTCAGCAAACTGTCATCCCAGGCCCATGAGTCGATTGAGGTTTCAAATACCCTTAGGGATTCGGGCGGCAACTTGATCGAATCTGTAGGAGACGAGATTGTCATCCACACTAGTTCCTCCTTGGAATTGAACCAAACGATCAAAGTAACTTCACCACATCTATGGTCCCCTAGCAGCCCTGATTTGTACGTACTATGTACGGAGATCAGGAAAAATGGTGAAGTTATTGACCACGTGAACACACCTATAGGAATTCGCTGGTTTGAATTTGATGCCGATAAGGGCTTCTTCTTGAATGGTGTGAATATGAAAATAAAAGGCGTATGCGTGCATCATGATGCCGGGGCACTGGGTGCCGCAGTACCAGTAGCCGTATGGGAACGTCGATTACAAGCCCTTCAGGAAATGGGCTGTAACGCCATTCGAATGAGCCATAATCCACCCGCTCCACATTTGCTCGATTTATGCGACCGGATGGGATTTCTCGTCATTGATGAAGCCTTCGATGAGTGGGAAGGCGTCAAGCACAAGTGGTCGACCGGGCACAACGTCTACCCGCCTAAGCATTTCGGCTATTATGAAGAGTTCCCGCAATGGGGCGAATTGGATATCAAGGAGATGGTTTTACGAGATCGGAACCATCCTTCTATCATTTTATGGAGCATCGGAAACGAAGTGGATTATCCCAATGATCCCTACTGCCATCCCTATTTTCAAACAATGACGGGCAATAATGACGCTAACAAACCAGCAGCTGAACGCGAATATGACCCGAATAAACCACAAAGTGATAGGCTGACCACGATTGCCACAAACCTCGTCCGCTATGTAAAGGAATGCGATATGACTAGGCCCGTCACTGCCGCTCTGGCTTTTCCCGAATTAGCGAATTTGATTGGCTATGTGGATACGCTGGATGTGGTGGGCTACAATTACAAAGAGCATCTCTACGAGGAAGCGCGGCAGCAATATCCGAATCGAGTCACCATTGGCAGTGAAAATAGCGCGAGCTTGGAAGCCTGGCTTGCTGTTAAAGATAACGATGCGATATGTGCGCAATTCATTTGGACAGGAATCGATTATATGGGCGAAGCCAAAGGCTGGCCTATTCGAGTCTCACAAGCCGGATTCATGGATCTTGCCGGTTATAAGAAAGCCAGCTATTACTTCCGTCAGAGCCTCTGGCTTGAAGATAAGATGGTTTTCCTAGCCGCAACAAGTAAAGATGATCCCGCGAATGTAAGTAACAAAAGATGGCATGGCGGTGCTCCGCACTGGAACTGGAAGGCTGGCGAGCAGCTGGATGTCATCTGCTACACTAACTGCGAAGAGGCAGAACTCTTCCTGAATGAACGGTCACTCGGTACGAAGAAACTGATTGATTCTCCACTAGGCTACCTGTCTTGGGAGGTAAGCTTTGAGGAAGGGACCTTGAACGTCGTTGCTCGAAGCGCGGAGGGCATTGGTTGTTCCTATGCATTGGAAACAGCTGCAAAATCGTACCAATTACTCCTTCAAGTAGACGCCCCTGAGATGAGCGCTGATGGACAGGATATTGCTCATGTTGAGATCGAGATCACAGACAGCTATGGCAAACTCGTGTATCTCGCAGACGATCTCATTCAACTATCCATCGATGGCCCGGGTGAAATTATTGGCCTAGAGAACGGCGATGTACAGGATTTAGAGCCCTATTCCTCTAAATTTAGAAAAGCCTATCATGGCAAGCTGCTTGCCTATGTTAGAACCGGAGTCACAGCTGGCCAGATTGTCGTTAAGGCTGAAGCACAGGGGTTGATCACAGCTTCGATCGTCATCGCTGTGAAATAGAAAATGATGAATGAGAAGTGGCCAATGCCAGGTAAGTGGCTTTGGCCATTCTTTAAGCGTGTTTTTCACCGTTACAGCACGGTGAGCAGGCGGTTCTGGCTTATTCTGCTTCTGTAACTTAGCTCCTTCTTAGCTACGTGTCCTACTCCCACCAGGTCCCCACCAATTCCACTTGCCGAGAATGACCAATAGCGCAGGTACAAGCACCAACCTAATTACCGTAGCATCGATAAATATCGCAGCTGCAATGCCCAACCCTAGCTGTTTCACACCAACAACATCTCCAAAAGCAAACGGCAAAGTGACTGCAATCATGATCGCTGCAGCAGCGTTGATAATCTTACTTATCGACCCAAGTCCGACTAGCACAGATCGATAATTATCTTGTGTCCGCTGATACTCCTCATAGATCCGCGATATTAAGAAAACGCCGTAATCCATCGAGATTCCAAATGCCAGTCCGAAGATAAAAACAGGAATCATAATGGCGATCCTGCTCGGCTCTAAGCCGAAATGCCCCTCTTCAAATAGCCAAGCTAGAACCCCGAAAGACGCACCTAAGCTCAGCAGGTTCATGAGGATTGTTTTTAAAGGGATGAGAATAGAACGGAAAGCGATGAATAAGACCACATAATTAGAAATGAGTATAAACAGAAATACATATATTACATGATCAAAAATATCATTGAAAATCTCCTGCTGATACTTTGCCTCACCGCCTAGTAGAAAGGGGAGCGCTCCTGATTCCCCCTCTATTTCCCAGCTTCTCACCCAGTCCATCACTTGTGGTGATGAGGGTTCATCTTTTAAACGAACCTGAACGAGCATCTTATTCTGATGGACAAAAGATTGAAAGATGCGCTCATAGTTTGCTATTGCGTTTGGACGTGGAGATAACGCATACAGGTGCTCATCAGACATTCGCAATGTTGAGTAAATGGAGTCCACCCTTTCAACGAGCGGATCCCTCTCTAATTTTTGTATGAGTAAAAAGGCGTTCTTCCAATCACTTTGACTCAGCGGAGTTGTTTTCCCAGTTGCAATCAGATACACATCTGAACCTGTTTTCGTGCCAAAATGTGTTTGATACGCTTCGAATGCTGCGCGGGATTCATAGCCCTTCGGTAGAGAGGTTGCATCTGGGATCGCTAATTTCATTGTTGTAAGTGGCAAGAAACAACCAACGAGGATACAAGCAGCAAGCAGGCTCATTTGCACGGGTCTATGCATCACAAATCGTGCGATAGTATACCACCAATTGTTCATACTTTTTTTCGCGTATAGCGGCCTACGTTCAGCTCGAATGGCAGGCCACCACAGGGTTAGAAGCGCTGGCACTAACGTTAATGTCAGCATGACGGACACGGTTAACACCGTCATCGCCCCTAAGGCAATGGTCGAAAATATAGGAAGCGGAATGAATAATATTCCCATGAGGCCTAAAAAAACACTCAGTGCCGAGAATAAAACAGCTCTTCCAGCTGTTGTCATCGTAGTCAGGATGGCTTGTCCAACAGGGAGCACATGAATTTCCTCACGGAAACGACTAACCATCATCAAGGCAAAATCTATACTAAGAGCCAGACCTACCATCGGAATAACATTCAGTACAAAGTTAGATAAATCAATTCGTGTTCCTATCCCATACATGATGCCCATGGAGCTCGTAACACCGAAAACGCCAACGATGATTGGAATCATCGAGGAAGTCACGCCGCCGAATGCCAGCCATAGAATCACAAAGGCGGCTGGGATGCCAAAGCTTTCCGCTTTTCTCAAATCACGCTGACTCGCTCGATTGACATCTTCTTGTACAACAGACTTGCCAGTCAATGACACATTCATCTCTCTATGCTGGGGTAATCGTGTCTGAATTTCACGTAATACGGGTTCCATGTCATGCGGGCTTTGTTCGAATCCAAGCAGCGCATAGGCGTAATCCCCTTGGATCATCCCTTCCCGTTCAAGTGGAGATATGATCTCCCTTAACCCTTGCATGCCGTGCAAAGTTAACAAATCTTGCTGCAAATACCGCTCGAATCGCTGGGGCTCGAGCTTACTATTTTTCTCAAATACGAGAATGACGGGATTCGCTGGCATGTGATAATCAGAAGCAAGCGTTCTCTCGACCTTGGCATAAGCGCCATCCGAAATCAACCCATGATCCTTCAGAACAGCAGGCAGCTTGGGGGCGTACCAACTAAAATATAGGAAGAACAGGACCCAGAATAGAACAATGAGTTTGGGGTAACGGAGGGAAATCAGACCAAGTTTATGCAAGATCATCCCCCTCCCCTTAATACTCAGTTTCCTTCAGCCTAGTCGCTTGCACAAATCGAGCTGCTAATCCAGGTGTGAACTTAACTGCAGCAAGCATTACTTGGGGTAAATATGGCACAGCTAACATAGCCTGCAACCGATGTCCCCACTTCAGTGGCCCCTTGAATTCCCGATGTACGGCCTCTGTATAGTCCCGCTCCCATTCAACTAAGCTGATCTGGCCCTTCAAATATCGTGATGCAAGTGGCGCGCAGATCAGCGCCGAGCGGAGCGCCATTGACATTCCGTCACCGCATAGCGGCGGCAGCATCATAGCAGCGTCTCCTAATCGTGGAAACCTATCCCACGCAAGCGGCTTACGCGTTAATTTTACAGGCGAAACAGCCGATTGTGTACCAGAGACAGATTGTGCAGAAGATAAGCGTTCTGATAGCCTACTATGTCTACCGCATGCCGCCTCGATCAACCCCAGAATGGATTTATCAGCCTGCTGAAATGCCTCTCGTTCCAACAACACTGCCACATTCACCTGCCCGCCTTCAATCGGTGATAGACCAAGGTAACCGCCTTCAAAGAAATAGAGCTCAACAACTCCATCCATGTTTAACCCTGTATAATGGGATTTCAGACCTAGATACGTCCCTTTGATGGACATGGCATCGCGCGATGTTTGACTCTGGAGCCCAGGTATACATGTTGCGCCACAGGCAGCAATAACAGCTCGAACCCGATATTCCTGAACCACGCCGTGCTGTCTGGTTGTAATCAGAGTTCCTTGCTCCGTAGGCTTTACAGCCATCACCGTCGTTTCAGTCTGGATCTGCACACCTGCGCGTAAAGCCGCATGATGAAGCGTCGCGTCAAGCTGGTAGCGGCTTACACCCAAAGCTGTTCCCGGAAGAGCAATCTCCAGTGGCTTCCCCCTCCTGAGAAACAAGCTTGTCCGATGGATCCTACTCGGTTTTAAAGCGTACACCGCTTCACGTAATCCAAGCTTTTTAAGCATCGTGAGGGTTTCAGGCGATAGAAATTCCCCACAAACCTTATGCCTTGGGAATGCTTTGCGATCGAACAGCACCGTATCCCAACCATTGTCAGCTAAGGACTTGGCCATCACACTCCCTGCGATTCCACCACCGATAACGGCAACATCATAGATGTGAGTCATCACGCCCGCTCCCTTTTCACAATGACGACAGCATACCTGAACAAAGGTCTCCACGAGACGATCATGTCGGAGATATCCAACGCTTTGCGCAGAGTTGTCCAATCCTTCGCTCGAAAGCCTTTGGCAACTGATAAGGGCCCATCATTCAAAATATAGCGGTTCTTTGAAATCATCCGAGCCGTCAACCACACAGCAACCCAGGCAATCCAATGTCGATGGATATCATTAATAACGACACCCAACCGAGATGCCTTCAGCATACAGCCCACAACTTGGGGAAGCTCCGTATTCGTAAAATGATGCACAAATTGCGTACTGGTCGTAATATCGACCCCATTTTCGGGAAGCTGAAATAAACTGCTCCGCATCACGCTTACACGTGGTTCCATACGAAAGAGTTCACGCGCCTCCGCGCACGCTTCCTCCGTTATATCGACTAGCGTGATGCGCAGTTCTACGCCATTCTCATCCGCCCAACGTAAGAGATGGCGATTGACATCGCCAGAACCAGATCCAACATCCAGAATGGATAATGACTTCGGTTTACCAGCTTGCAGCCATAAGCGTTTGAAGCCAAATAAAGTAGGCCCTGCAGCGCCAAAAATACGATTAAGCAGACGCAAATGTTGCAAGGCTTGCCGAAGTTCGGGGCCTCCCGACGAGAAGTCATCCATTAATTCATGCTGCATTGCTCGTTGTTTGAGCCCTTTAAACATACGATTCATCTAACTTCGTTACTTGTATGGCGGCGACTCCTCGATAGGTGAATTGAATCATTTCACACGTAAGTCCTGGGCCGAATGCGAGAGCTAGCCCACTTATCGGTCCTACTCCGCGATTCGTCAGTTCCTGCTTCATTTCATCTAGGACGAAAAGGATCGTAGCCGAGGACATATTGCCATAATTGCGCAATACCGAGCGGCTGGGTCGTGTTTCTTCCGCGGTTAATCCGTAAACCTCCTCCAATGCATCAATAATCCCCTTCCCTCCTGGATGAATCGCCCAAAGCTCCGGTTTAGGTCCGCCATCAAGCAGATACGCAACTTGTTCGGGGATCCAGGTTCCAATTAATTTAGGGATATTCGGAGACAGATATAGATCAAAACCGTGATTCCCTACCTCCCATTTCATTTCATCCTCGCAATCTTGCAGAAGAATGGAATGATCATTTCCTAATTGAAAAATGGGATGCTGCTCCTCACTTGCGACACCGATCACACAGGACGAAGCACCGTCTCCGAAAAAGGAAGCACCAAATAATGCCTCACGATCACTTGAAGGTTGAATGTGAAGAGTACATAATTCCACGCAGACAACTAGGATTTTGGCAGACGAGTTGCTGGAAGCGATTTGTCGGGACAAACACACAGCCTTCAACCCGGCAGCGCAGCCCAGGAAATTGAAAGGAATCCGATTAACATTGGAAGCTAGTCCTAATTGCTGCGTCAATGCAGCATCTAGCCCTGGCAGGAACTGTCCTGTACAGCTTACGGTGATCAGATGCGTGATGTCAGACACGTCAACGTTGGCATCGTACAGCGCCTTCTTGGCCGCAGCCAAGGCAAGGGGAACTGACTCGCGTTTATACGTCGCCATGCGATCCGACGTCGATGGTGCATCCTGATTCGTTTGTGAAAAATAACGACAATGCTCCGCTGTTTCCAGCAGGTTCGGTTCACAGGTGTATCTAGTTTCAACACCGCATTGCTTGAAAATTTTCTTCGCCCAACGCGCAGAATTAGGGTTGTCCCTCAAGGCTTCCGTTAAACGCTGCGAAGTATCTGCCTGGTCTAGACGGAATTCTGGCACAGCTGTGCCAATCCCCAGAATCGCGATAACCTGATCTTCTCGTTTCATTGTATATACTCATCCCCTTGGCTCATTCAATTCATGGCTGGACATGCGGGTTACTTTACACATATCTATTCATGGGGGACGGCGGTTATGAGAAATTTTTCCATCGTTTGGAATTGAATACTGTCACAACGTTGGAGGAATTCGAGTCAACTTGCTAGTGGCGGGAGACGGGCGCGGGGGCAGACGCTAGTGCGATGGCGGGACGCGTGCGCGGGGGCAGATGGTTCGCGCTGGCTCTGGTGGCTGGCGCGATGGCGGGGGGGTGGCGCGGGCTTCGGSGGGGGGTGGGCGGAGCGGAACTCTGGTACGAAGGTTGTTGATGTCCATTGTAGTTTAGAGGGGCTCGGCACTTAAATACATACATTATCTGGAAAATACACAATTATTTATGCGAGATTCACTAAAAAACTTGAATTAACTGTAAAACATGTAGGTAAAATCGCCTCTTCTAATCGAATCGGATAAAATGGATGATATTAACTGTAGGTTATCCATCTAATCTGCGTTTGAACGAAAAATGCCCGAATTTAACTGTATAAATTCCATTAATTCGACTGGGTACAGGGGAAACCCCCGACTTACAAACTCACCGAATATACTCAGAAACCATTCTCCATACTCATACTCATACTCATACTCATACTCCTACTCATACTCCTACTCCTACTCCTACTCCTCCCCCTACACCTACTTCCACTCCTACCCCTCCCACTTACAACCAACATGTCACACATCATCACGACCAATTCTTTTTAAGTGTAAACTTCGCTTCCCTCGACCTATCGGACGAGAAAAACTTCTATCGAAGTCCTTCGAGGCTGAGCGGCCGCGTTTAACACGTAGTTTGTATCACCACTACGAATTTGTTCTTCCGAGTACCTGAAACTTATAAATTATTATGCGGTCAAAAAAAAAGCCTTGCAACAACAAGGCTTCCTTCCTTCATTACATTTAGTTATTGATATAACGTTCAAAAATGGCACCGAAATCCTTGACCTTCAACTCAGTATGTTTCCCTTTTAGCCAGTTGTACGTGGATTCGTTAATAGCATCAAATTGAGTGACCGGAGAAGTCGTCTGTGTGGAGATACGACCAGTGGCTTCCTTCGCAATAGCTACGCTTTGCTTCGCGTATTCGAACAATTCCTCATTGTGTGCGACTGTCTCGGAAATTTTTATCAAAGCTTTGTACAAATCTTTGATCTGTTCAATTTGCTTTTTATCAACATCAATGGAGAAGTTCGTATGACCGATGATGAATTTGATCTCAACATCCAGATCGATCGTTCCCGCCGTTTCCATATACACTTCGGAGATGGCATGTGTATGGTAACTGTAACGTTTCAGCACTCGCTTAGAGCTAATCGCACTATCTCCATCTAAATGGATGAGCGCAAGGTTCGTAAAGCAATATTCATCCTTCTTGGACTTGATAATGAAGAAGATCTTCTCGCCATCCTCATGCATGACATAATCATCAGAATCAACCTTATCAAAATCAACCGGACTAATTACCTTACCAATATCACTTAAGCCTAATGCATCTGCTGCAAACTTCTTGAACACGGGAATCATCCTCTCATTAATTGAAATGTATGTAGACTACTCCCATTATACGTTATGGGTAGAATTTACATAAGTAGAAATTTGTTAGCCATTCTATCCCTTCTCTTTTTGGCGGAAACGGCCAGGGGGAACCTTCTTCTCCAGTAGGAACGTACGTGTAAAATAATGAACGGAAGAAAATCCCGTCATTTCAGCAATTTCTTTAATAGGCAGATCGCTGTTCAGCAGCAGGTGAGCCGCTTGGCGAATACGTTCACTCCGAATGAAATTGGTGAAGCTCTCATGAATTCCCTCTGAGAATAGGCGCGAGAGATGGCGCTCCGATATGCTCAAATAACTTGCAACGTCTTTTAGCTGAAGTGTTTGTGAGAGATTGTCACGAATATAAAGCTTAGCTCGGCGCATCAGTATCTGTGTGCTTTTATGCCGCATGACAGGCAGCTTAGAATGCCTTCCGAATACAGCAGGGAACGATACCAATAACGCATAGGCAACCGAATGAATGGCTGTATAGGGAAGACTCCCATGCCCCTCTCGGATGAGAAGTGATCGCCATAGTTGCACAGTTGGTACATCATCAGCCTCATAAAGAACGACATCACCATGGAGTGCAAGCCCATTGAATGTTTCCCGCATGGCGTCATCACATAAGGTTTCATCCAGTTCAAACGCGATAAATACGATGTTCAACCCTTTATCCGTTCGAATTTGGTGAGTAATACCGGGTTTTGAGCAAAAAAGCGTCCCTGCACAAAGTGGATAGACTATGCCTTCCTCTGAATACTGACCTTCTCCATCCAAAATGTAACAGATCTCAAAAAAAGAATGCTTATGGGGTTGATTATCATATAAACAAGCGTCAACTCCCCAATAATGCACTTTAAAGACAGCTTCCGCTCCTTGGATTACCGTTAAATCTTCATTCAACATCGCATACGTTTCCTTATACTGATACATGAGCTTCACCTTTTCGGAAAATGGCCTTATTGTGCAAAAATATGTCCTCTGTTGAAAAAGATCACACCGTCAATATCTCCTATAATTATAGATAGAAAACGGATTTATGAGCAACCACAAAATGGAGGCATGGAACAATGATACAATCCAACGATGTTGATTTTTACAAAGAAAATGGTTACTTGCTAGTCAAAGGGGTATTTAATGAATCCGAAGTTGCGGAGATGCGAGTCGCTGTAGAGAACATTATTAGTCGTGCCGCACACGCAAAAGCCGATCGAAATGATGCTTGGCAAGGGGACTATTTGCCTGCGGAAGAATTGAAAAAGCTCGTTCTCAAGGGCTTCCATGATGTGCATTATCACGACGCATCCTTCATGCGAGCCGTCATTCACCCGAATATGGTAGCGGTTTTGAGACAAATCATCGGGCCTAACGTTCAACTTCATCATTCAAAAATGCTGGTTAAGCCTCCTGAGAACGGCGCTGCGTTCCCGATGCATCAAGATTATCCGTATTTCCCGCATGAGAAACATTCGATGTTAGCAGCAAGCGTTCACTTGGATCGTGCGGATGAAGAGAACGGCTGTCTGCGCGTTATTCCGGGCTCTCATCTGTCTGGAAGCTTGCAACATATCGGCACGCATTATCTGAATCATAAAGAGTATCCGATCCATATGGGAACACCTTGTGAAGCGGAAGCTGGCGATGTTCTGTTCTTCAACTACTTAACGATCCATGGTTCCTCTTCGAATATGAGCTCAAGAACACGGAGAAATGTGTTATTCCAATATCGAGAGGCGAGTGACTTCCCGACTACACAGGAACATTTTGACTGGGGTATGGGGTTAATGGTTAGCGGAGAAAATCCTAATTTCACGAAAGTGAAGCCTAACTATAAGATTATTAAAGACGCATAGCGTGATGTGAACACAACAAAAGCCCCTTCAATCTTGCTCAGCAAGGGTTAAAGGGGGCTTTTGTTGATTATTCTTGTCTTGCGATAGAAAAGGAACGTGAAAGTACTATTTAAGCAAAATCCTTCCTTCACGGTTAGTAAGGAAACGTACGTACGCTATCCGTTCTATTTTCGAGGTTGGGAAAAGAAGCTTACTTTTCAATAATGAGGACGGCTTTAGCTGCCAGTGTTGCTTCATTTTCAATAAAATCCCCAGATAGTAAATCCGTTCCCTTCAAATCGCCAAGCGCAATCGTCGCAGCTTGATTATTATGATTCAAAATAAAGACGAATGACTCATTCTGCTCATTAGTTCTCGTAGAAACCTCTACCCCAGGTACAGGTGGAATTGGCGCAGTAATTCCTTTATCTTGGCACAAGTTGCCAAGCAGACCTTGTAGAAAAGCTGGCTCAGGACTAGAAGCGACGTACCATGCTTGCCCCGCTCCGAATTTATTTACAGTCAGCGCAGGCATGCCTTGATAGAAATCTTTGCCATAAACAGCTTTTACTTCTGCTCCCTCAGCATGGATTAAATCACACAGAATACCGCATTGGTAACTGCCATCCAGTCCGCCCCATGGCTCAGTTAGCTGAATTTGGTTGCTCTGATCAGGGAATAATGCATCGATTTCTTCTGCCCAAATGCCTAGAACATTACGCAGCTCGCCCGGATAACCACCAAGGGTTACGCGATCATTCTCATTGACGATGCCGCTGAAGAAAGTAGTCAGAAAGGTTCCACCGGCGTGAACGAATTGTTCCACACGTCCAGCATATCCTTCTTTCACCATATAAAGAACAGGTGCAATAACGATATCATAGCCCGTGAGATCCGTATCCGTACCGATAAGATCCACTTGAATATTTTGCTGGAACAAGGCGTCATAGTATTTATGAACTTCATCTACATACTTAAGGTCGATTGTTGGACCACTTGAGAGTTCAACCGCCCAACGGTTTTCCCAGTCAAACACAATGGCGACACGCGCCTTCACTCTTGCGTCCAATACTTTATCCGATAACCGCTCCAGCTCATGCCCTAACTCAGCGCACTCGCGGAATACCCGCGTATGTTCATGTCCAACATGCTCAATGACTGCACCATGGAACTTCTCACAAGCACCTGCTGACCGGCGAAGCTGGAAGAAAAGAATGGTATCCGCACCACGAGCAACCGCTTGATAACTCCAGAGCTTCATTACACCAGGACGCTTCAACGAGTTATACTTCTGCCAGTTCTGTTGGCTTGGCGTTTGTTCCATCAGCATAAACGGTTGACCTTCTTTTAATCCACGCATCAAATCATGCGTCATGGATGTCAAACTGACCGGTGTATCCAAGGAAGGATAATTGTCCCATGAGATAACGTCCAAATAGGGAGCCCATTTGAAATAGTCTAAAGGCTTGTAAAGACCCATTAAATTTGTTGTGATGGGTGTATCTGGGCAGTGACGTCTGATCGCGTCATATTCCAATTTGTAGCAGTCTAATAAGCTATCGGACATAAATCGGCGATAATCTAATGAAATCGCTTGGAAGCATGAACGATCCCCAGGCCACTCCTCTGAAAGCGCATTAGGCGGAACGATTTCCTCCCAATCATAGAACGTATGACCCCAAAACCCTGTATACCACGCTTTGTTTAACTGATCCAAAGTTGTATAACGTGCTTGCAGCCATGTTCGGAATCCGCTGGCGCAGTTATCACAGTAACAATACCCACCATATTCATTGGAAATGTGCCAAATAAGAACCGCCTCATGATCCTTATAGCGCTCAGCTAACTTTTCTGCAATTCGCTCCGAATAGGTGCGATAGGTTGGACTATGCGGACATGAATTATGTCTCATACCAAATTTATGTTTGCGTCCTTCGAAGTCCACTCGGCATACATCTGGATATTTCTTAGCCATCCAAGCAGGATGAGCCCCCGTACTCGTTGCTAAACAAATATAAGTTCCATTCGCATGGAGACGCTCAATAATGTCATCCAGCCAAGTAAAATCGTACGTATCTTCATTCGGTTGTGACAGCGCCCACGAGAAGACATTGATCGTCGCAACATCAATTCCCGCAAGATTAAACATACGTAAATCCTCATCCATAACTTCTTTATCCCATTGTTCTGGATTGTAATCTCCACCGTACCAAATTTTGGGCAGCTTAGTATGTATCACGATTCGCACCTCTTCGTATAATTTCATATAAGAATAAGTACATTATATTAGATTCATATTTATGTTAAAATATAATATAATTGCAATCTCATATAAGAAAATGGAACAGGATGATTCATTGTGCATACACGATTCCTACTAACGCCTAGTACAGCCCAGCCCTACCCGTTATTTATAGATAGCATTGGTCATCACGAAGATCAGGAGAAGCTCAATCGTAAAGATGGATTTCCTTATTATCATTGGCTGCAAACCTTTTCTGGCGAAGGGGAATTTGAAATGGAGAATAGGAAAGTCCGTTTATCGAAAGGCACTGGAGTCCTCATGCTGCCTGGTGTACCACATACTTATTATGCTGTTACGGATACTTGGTGTACACAGTATGTCACGTTCGGAGGTAATAGTGTGCACACGATCTTAAGTACATTAGATATGCTGGAATCTGCCGTCTTCCGTTGGGACGAGGAAGGTCCTTTACACCTAGCGCTCACAATGATATTGAACAAGCTACAGACACAAGCAGATTATTCGGGCTATGATGCATCCGCGGATTTGTACCATTTCTTGATTCAGATTAAAAAACATGCCCAAATCAACAATCGCACTTCGATTACGAATCAAATGCTTCACTTGCAGCCCCTAACGGACTGGCTGGAAAATCACTATCCGAATCCGGATACCGGAATCGAACAGATGGCCGCGGTTCTTACGATTACACCAAGATATTTGAATACGTTGTTTCAGCATGCTTTCGGCCTTTCTCCATATGCCTACCTCATCATGATGCGACTTCGCAAATCCAAAGAGCTTTTGCTAACCGAAAGACATAGAGCCGTTAAAGAGATTGCTGTACGTGTAGGTTTTCGGGATACGAGCCATTTTATTGCGAGCTTTCGCAAACAAATTGGCCTTACGCCAGAGCGATTTAGGGAGTTGAATTAATGGAGGGGCTGATACTCATTAGACGGATGAAGCGAGTATCCCCCTATATTTAACATAAAAACCTCCGAAAGCAGCTGTAGGTGTAAGGTAACAAACGCGTTACTTTGCACTCACTTTACCTAATTCGGAGGTTCTCTTCAATTTACAATTCTTTGTTCAAAAAACATGCATGCCAATCCTATTGGTGAACCTTCCGGTAATCGCCTGGCGTTGTGCCTATCATTTTCTTAAAAGCGCGAATGAATGACATCTGATGTAAATATCCTACACGTTCCGAAATTTCTTGGATCGGCAGAGGCGTCGTTCTTAACAATTCCTTGGCATGCTCCATCCGTATTTGGCAGAGGTAAACGACGAATTTCTCACCGAAATCCTCCTTAAATATCGTGCTTAGGCTGGACGAATTCATATTAAATTGTTCGCTTAGGCTCGATAAAGATAGATCAGGATCACTGAAATTAGCTTCAATATAATCCCTTACTTTTTGCACCACACCGTGATTGCCTTTGCTGACTCGAATTTCTTCCATTTGCTGTGCACAGGACGAAAGGGTCTCCAAATAAAAAGTTTCAAGCTCATCCAGCGTCTCAAGGGTCTCCATATTCTCATCCCACGGTGTGCGGAATTCCCGATTCCACAATTCTTGATACTCCGGAGGGAGCTCCATCATTTCCCGATAGAAATAATAGTTCATGTAACTAAGAATGCCGCTGATCTCCTCTTTCGGAAGCAAAAGACGACGTAATCCATCAAATAACAGCTTCAACTGCTCCTGCCACCCATCGTTACCGACACGGAAAGCTTGAGCAATCGTCCGTACATACTGCAGGTAAACGTATAAATCATCATGCGATAACAACTCGATTTCCCAATGGCCGATCACCCGATTGCTGCCAAGCGCCGACTTATAATCCAACGCCCGTGCCGCTGATTCATAGGATTGATGTATCGCTTGAACTTCGTGCACCGTACAGCCCACACCAAGTGTCACCGTCAGTTTCAAATTGTTCTGCATCCAAAGTCGAGCTTGATCCGTCAGCGTCAGTATCATGGACTCCAGTGGAATCTCTTGCTGCTCTTCAAGAAAAATAATACATAACCGATGATTCGTGACCCATTCCTGCCAAATGCGCAAACCACAGGCTTCTGCCGATTCTTCCACTACTTTTTTCAAAATATATTTAAAAAGCCCCTGATCCTCACGGGAATGCCCGCTTATAAACTCGGTATATTTATCAATTTCGACGATGCTGACGGCGGCACTCCCCAGTTGCTTCATGCCAAGCTCCATCATCTCATTGTTCCAATCTGCCTGCTCTAACGGGCGACTTCCATCAATAATCTCGTGAAATAATTGGATACGTCGATATTTCTGATTCACGAGACTCTGATTCTGATACTCCTGACTAACCTCAATGATGTTGCTGAGTGTGTAATCAATATAACTAAGTTCATCGACCGTCGGTCCTTGTATCGGATGCTCTTTATGAACCTGATTGTATTTCTCGATTCGCGACATAATCGTTTCAATTGGCTTATAGTTTTTACGGGTAATATACACAATCCAGCCTATCGCTAGCAGCAGTCCCAAGAATCCAACAATAAACCAACCGCTCTTCACATAGCTAAAAATATTACCCAGCTCTTCCTTCTTCAGCGAGCTCGTGTAGGTCCAACCTGTATAGTTGGATATGATTGTAATATCATCAACCTTTGGATCCTTGCCTTTTTGCTCGAAAATCATCTGCCCTTGACTATCTTTGAGTGCAATCTGATTCACTTCCGAAGTGCCGTATTTGCTTAGAAACTCTTGAATGGCGTTAACTTTCACATTAACAATCATCAAAGCGATCCCTTTACTTTGCAGGGGAACACTTCTGGACAGGGAAATGACTGTTCCTTCCAGAATCCCATCTTTAAGCATCCGATAGGGACGGGGCAGACTCCAGTTTGTTAGTTCAGGATTATTTATATGACTTTCAATGAATGGCTTATCTGCAAATTGATCGACATGCAGCTTTGTTTTGTCACTAATAACCGTTCCATCACCTACCCGATACAAATAGACAGAATCAATCCATGGATTGGTAGATGTTAGGCTCTGAAGTAGCCGAGAAAGCTCAATGAAAAAGCTAGTATCACTTTGCATCCCAGCAAAGGTCATGAAATTAACATTGCGCGTGATCGTTTCCAGCATCATCACTTCAATGGAATTCAGCGACATGTCGATGCTGCTCTGAATATTTTGCACATAGACGCCACTGGATTTCAGGGCTTCTTTGCGGGACAAATCATTGAGCTGAACGACCCCGATAAATACGAATAAACAAACGATCAGAATAAGCACAGGCACATAGGAAAGTAGCAAGCGATGGAACCAATTTCTTCTCAAGTTGGGCTCTCTCCTTCATGATACAAGGGTGATTATCTTACCATTTTATCCTTGAACTGATGGTGGAGCAATATACAACCTTTCGCGGAGTTAACATAGAGGTGGTTCGCAGGCTTATAAGTCGATTTTTTCGACTTAGGGAACCACCAGCGTCGAACTCCAGCAAAAAGCCCCTGCAGCAACAACGCTGCAAGAGCTTTTAAAATGCCTAAGACTTACAAGGGGAATATATACTCATTCTGCCCTTCATTAAGAGGATAACTGTCATAACTCCAAACCAACGTGCCAGGCAAACCACCGGGTAATGTGACTTCAACGTACCATTGTCTGCCCCGACACTCCACGTTTACTTCGATAAAGCCATTCGGATGCGGGAGCTTACCGTGTAGACTCGTTAATGATCCGAGCTGCGGACGAATCACGACCGAAGCAAAACCCATTGATGCCGGGCGAATGCCAAGCAAGTTGGTGTAGAGATGGTAGATCGGATGAGCCCCCCAAGCATGACAGTCCGATCGCGTCGAATCTAGGAATATTTCCGGCGCGGTCTTTAGACCAGTCGCCTCCATCCCAAACCATGGCTCGAGCCTGCTCAACAGCGCATCAATCTGGCTAACAGACGCTAACGCATCGAACGTATAATGATCAAAATACACACTTGTACGCATCAGGTCCGTGTCGCTCTTCAGTATTTCAGGTAAAAGGCGACTATTTAGGCCCGGCGAAATCGACTCACATAACAAGGAAAGCACTTGTACATGCTCCGAATAATACTGATGGCCAGTATCGTCCGCAAACATCCCTCTCTCCTCGTTCCAGAACAACAGCTCAACAACGCTGCTCAGTTCTTTTGCCAATCGTCTCGCGCGTGATTCCAGCTCTGTTTCACCTAAGTATGCTTCAAGTTTAGCAACCAGCTCCAACGTATGAATCATCAGCAGATTATAGGCTGCATTCAAGCGATCCGCCCCATGAGGCGGTGTGCCCGAGTTCCAAGCATCTGAAGGTGCAGTCTGCCAGTCCATGAAGTTCCATGAAATAGGCAACTTTACCGCCCCATTCGATGAACGATTGTGCAATAGCCGTTCCAACTCGTCGCGGACGCTGCTCATCATGAAACGAATCCATTCCGCATCGCCTCTCCATAGGGCATAATCATAGACCATCGCTACCCACCATAAGGAGAATGAGGAAATATGTTTGCCGCTTTGGTCCGGATAAGCACAGTTCACAAGTCCAAGATGATTGTTACGGGAGGCTCGGAACATCTCCAATGCTTTACGCGGTAATCTATCGTCGGGCGTGCTAACGTAGGTAACTAGCGACTGAATGCGTGTATCCCCCACGTACATGAGCTGCTCCCAGTAAGGGCAATCCATGTACGTTTCGTGTGCACACATTTGTAACGTCCTGAATGATGCCTTAACGACTTGGTTTACACGTTCATCATTACAATGAATAGAACCTTCCATTTCCAATGGATATCTCGTTTCAAACAGCCTAAGCGCCATTAAATCTAACGCCTCGCTCCCCGTTTCCACAATTAACTCCCCGTATCTTCCCGCATGCCACCACAAAGTATCGAACCTTCGCCCCTGCCCGCCATCCGGACGAAACGTATCGCCATAACCTCTAAACCATTTACCCGCAATCTCGTTACGGTTCGTCTTACGTCCGCCCTCCGCTTCATCATAGAAAGACTCCTCCCAATAGAGCCGAATGACAGAACCTTTTCCTCCCGAAACGATAAGCTCAGGATAGAAACAATAGTACTCCCCTAGATCGATAATGACTCGTCTTCGGGTATTCGCTGGAATGCGAGCCGGTTGCCCCGTAAGTAAACCACTCCAACGCTCATGCTCCTCTATTAAATCAAAACTCGCGACGATCGGATATCCGTCTGATTCCTGGATGCCAGCTTGCTCAACAAAACGTACCCCCATCGTCGTTATGTTAACCTCTTGCATCGCTGGCAATGTGGCCGGACGCATAAAACGCTGTACCGACGAAAAATGATAATTGTTCGCTCCGTGGTAGACATTTCCCAAAGGTTGTACCGGAAGCCAACCGTTACCTCCCCCAAGCAAAGCATCCCAATCGAAGGAAGTGCCATCAATGTCCAACTTTGCACCAGTACCAATGCTAGAGGGCAGTGGAAGAAAACGATAACCCAGCATCGGCTTCGCTTCCCACTGAGCAACTCCAGTGCCCATCAGCGATGCGAGTGATTCATCATCCGGACTAAGAAGAAAGCCTGGTTGTACGCTGATTTGTGCCCACGGCTTATGGTCGCCAATCGCCCAACAGCGCGCAATCCATTGATGCTCTCCAGCAGGTAGCTCGACCTCGTACGTCTCATAAAACCAATTGTTGCGATCTCCGCGTTCGCTGCCTCGGCCAATCCTTTTGTGATCTAGAAAGAGCTCGTACCTTTCGTCTCCAGAAACGTGTACCCTGAGGCGGAGTACTTCATTTAATATGAATTTGCATCGATAAACGATAACAAAGGGAGGTTTTAAAGCCTCACTGAAGGTCACCCAACGGCATGGCCAACCCGTCGTCTGTTCCCAAGGATTTAGCGATTGATTTTTCTCGATTTGGCCGTTATAGGGAAAGTCCGTTAATAGTACACGCAATTAGATCACCTCTCGATTTCCTTACCTGATTTCATTCAAAACATATAGTTCGATATTGTGGATATTCATCTCTTCCAAACTTGTTGCCGTCTTCGTGCTGCCCTTCATATAGATCTGCTCAAAGGTAACCCCTTCAATCAGGAAAGGATCTGTTCCACGCAGCATGGACGGGAGTCGGCCTTGATCACGTACTTTAATATTTTTCAAGAGCACTTGAGTAACAGGTCCAATCCCTCTTCCACTATCTTCGATTTCCAAATGCAGCCAATAAGGTCCATTTCTTGTATGAATGACTTGCTCAATATCGATATTCTCGAAGGTGATATTCTCTGCGGTAGCCTTACCAAAGCGGTGATGAATCGCTAAAGCACGGCTGGCTTGATAGATGTAACTATTTTTAAAAATAACATTCCGTTGCGCTTGCTCTACCCCCATCCCTACCTTAAAAGCTGCACAGCAGGTCCATGCTACACAATCATCGAACGTCACATGCTCAAGCACTTGCGGCGAGCCCGGCCAATTTCGTGCGATATCCGTTGCTTCATTCCAGGTTTTGGTGGAGAACGGGTCATCCTCCGAAATGGCGATTGTATGTGTAACAACTACATGCTGTGACTCTACAATATCTATGGCGTCATCCTCATAGTCAACCAACGATTGGAAACCCTTGTAGTTCGCAATCTTCACATGCTTGGAACGAGTCGGGATAAGCGCCCAGAGACCGGCATCTCGACCAATAATGCCATCGATTGTGAAGTGGGAAGTTGACATTGGCACAATTAAATTGCTAACAAAATTTTGATTAGCTCTGAGCCATGAACCGTTTCCATCGATCGTCCCTCGACCTGTGATCGCAATATTGGCGGAATTGGGTTCTGTTTGGATGAGCCAGGTTCCATCATAATTTAGACTATCTTTATGAAAATCAACCGTAAATTCCTCTTTATGATCGGTTGCCCTAAGTACGGCTCCTCCTTGAAGATAAAGAGTAACATGACTTTTCAAGATCAGATTGCCGATCAAGAATACGCCTTCGGGAACATAGACAACGCCACCGCCAGCTGAGCTGGCGTCGTTGATTGCCGCTTGAATCGCTGAAGTAGCCATGGTTTTTCCCGCAGGATCCGCACTATAATCAGCAACTACATGATGGATCCCATTACCAGATGCAGGTGGAACGCTCACTTCAAGCGGATCTGCGACCAGGACGAGTTCTTTCAAATTGTTGATTTTCACAATGAGATATCGGGACTCTTGGAGGTCGAAGGTAAGCTGTTTCTCCTCTACCGTTCCTTGAATCTCAAACGCTAACGGACTTATCGAAAACGAATCGATCGGCTCGCATACCTTGATTGTTATGGTCGTTGATCCGGAAAAAGAGAAATGAGCGTAATCATAATCACGATCCGTCAGAAAAGAGATCACCGGTATCCCGACATGATCCGCCTTCACTGAATAATACGTTGATTCCGAGTAAATAGACGGTACGGAGTAAGTCTCAATCGTTGCAGGCATTCTAATCCTCCTAAGCTTCTTAGCTAACAGGTTTAACATACCGATTTTACAACGCTCCATCAATCTACATTTCTTTGCAGGATTAACATGCGTCTAAAATGGAAAAAACACCTATCGAAGTCCTTCGAGGATGGACGACCCATGATAATTTTTCCGGGGCATATGAATATGGATCTCGCCGGAACACGGGAGATTTCATGAAACTCCCCCAACTTACCACCGGTTTGCCGCAACCATCCTGTCACATTGAATCAGTGTAAACTCAAATGGGCGAAGCTTCACTCACCTCAAATCATATGGTGTGGTAAACAAAGAAACCTGAGGCATCCTCAGGCTTCTTTGCAACAAATTACGGATTATAACTCACCTTCACATCATCTACACTCATCGAGCTGGCGTTGCCGGCGATCGAGGTAGAAAACTTGTCGAGCGTGGTTACGCCTGTGAAGCGATAATTCCAGCTCGTAGCAAGCAGCACATCGTTGATGTAGACGTCGTATTTTTTCGTTGACACATTGATTACTACCTTCAGACGATACGGCTGGCCACTCGTGATTCCTGTTAATACATCCGTTTTGGTGCTGCCGTTATAGCCCCAAACCTTGCCGTTTTGCATCACTAATTGAGCCGCTACGTTATTGGCTGTTACACTGTTGTCCGAAATGATTAAGGCATTTTTCCAGTTGCTATCATCAGCTGTGACAGTGCCTGTGTAACCGGTAATCGGGACGCCAGTAGGCGTTGCAAAGTACACCTTGATGCTTTTGCCGCCAGCACCATTCACATTCACGGTGAGGGTGGTCGTACCTCCGCTCGTGCTGGTTGTGATGCGTGAATCCTTATAAACAACCGGCCCCAGATTTTGCGTAAGCGAAAGTTGAATGGTGCCCGTATTGGCCAACGTTGGGTCAGATACGGAAACTTCCGTTCCGTTCTCGGTTGTACGGACCATGACAGACGCCTTTTTGTTGCTGGTGACACCACTAACCGTTTTTACCGCATCATTCCAGAAGTTAATCCCTAGAATACCAAGTGCATTTTCTTGCACAGCCTGAGCAGCGGTTGAATTCTCAATCACCGTAATGTCCGGGTTAGCTGTATACGTGTCCAACTGTCCACTGGACTTGCCTGGCAGCAGTACATAGGCATACCCAGCGTTCGTCGGATTCGTGCCATGATCGAACCGCAGATTCATGTAGTTACGTGTATAGTTCGTAAAGTATTCCGGGCCTGTATAATATTGGTTGATACTCGACCATTGGGCTGTTCGCGCCTCGCGCAACCCCTTTAATGTCGTTGCCGTTGGGAAATAGTAACCAACATCTGAACCTGCCACATTTCCGGCCAAGTGAATCCGATTCACGCCGGTCATCGTTTCACTCCAGCCTAATGTGCTTGACTTTGCAGCACCGTTTACCGTAAGTGCATTAGTACCACTGCTGTTCAGCTTACGATTTTCGACGATGGATTCCACAACCTTGTTGTCTGTAGATGTAATGCCAGCACCCAGACTCACGATTTCATCATCAAACATGAACCATGATTTCTTCGCTGTCAGCGTGGCGCTATTCGCCGTGTACTGCATACCTGTGATCCCGTATTGTCCCGATATTTCTGTGCCTCCAACCCAAGAATTCGGATTTTTGGCATTCGCTGCCCCTGTCGTGTTCTGATTGACTGTAGTGCCAGGTAAACGATAACTGTTTACGGTAGGCCAGTAAGAATCCTTATACTGAGTCAAATCAGTATCATAGAGATAGGTCATCCCATCCCCGGTATGCCAGCCCTTTAAATTCTCATTGTTAACAATTTCAAAATTCCCGATTTTATTGGAGGACATACTGATTCCAAATGCGAATCCCGGTCTATGATGTATAGTTCTGGCCATGTTAGGGTATTGTTTGTTCATGACAAGCGCATCTCTCGTAGTAACAGACGGATCATTCATGATTTGTTTCGTTTGCACGATAGAGCTGATCATAACCAAATCGGAATACTTGGTAGGAGATGTCGCCTCCGTCATCCATTTCTTGATCATTGATTTATATGCTGCCCGATCGGAGGCGGATGGTGCCGACATAGCCATCCTTGCCACGGAAGCTCCAAGCGCCCCCATTGACGTTAATCCCTTATCATCGCTGGCTTTTCTAGCAATGTTTCGTCCTCTCACCATATCAACCATAGAGGTATTATAGAATAGCGGTTCAAAAGCATTATAAATCCATTGGTAGATGTTATTCACATCCGGATCTATTATGTCCCATGTAGAACCTGCAACTACATACATCACCTTTGTTTAATTATCGAGCAAACTAATGCCGTAGCCGCCGTTGTAGGGAATGAGTGCGGTATGTTGAAGAAATGAACCATCGCTGTACATCCCTTCACCAGTAGTCACATAATCAAATACCGAACTAAGCTGGTCCCGTCCCTCTATAATTTTGGCACCGTTCTTGACAATAATCCCGCTTGTAATTTTAATATTGCAAGCCCATACGCGATTGGCTCCCGTCAGGCCGGCGCCCCATTGAAGCGCTTGATAGTCGATGACAGCATGCCAATTACTAATCTGCGTTGACGTTAAACTAGCATAAATCCATGTAGTAATATTATTGATGCTTAGTGGCGAGGAGATCTGCCAGTCAAACCAATTGTCATAACCTCGTTTAGGCACGCTTGTATTGTATCTATTCGTGTACATCCAATCCATCGCGCTTTTAATATCCGCCAGCAAAGTTGCATTATTATAAAGCGTTGATCCTCTAGTCACATAAGCCAATGTCATCGCTTCTAACCGTTGGTAGCTTCCCGAAACATGCTCCGACTCTGTAGTCGTTGCCAAGTCGTTCCACAGGTAGGTTCTACCTGCAGCCTTATTCATCGTATCCCAGTTTGTTTGTGCAAGGATCGTAATATTGGTGATCTTGCCACTGATGTCTGGGTCAGCCGGATCGTACGTCAGGCCTCCAGTTGTAAAATCGTAAATTTTCGCTCGCAAGGTGTCATACTCATCTGCCGCATAGGCAGGGTTCACTGGAAGTGCTACTAGGTTGACAATGAAAGCCACTACCAATAAAAGCGCTTTCAATAAACGCGAATTAATCATTAATAATCCCCTTTCTATAGTAAAAATGCTTCCTTCCCGAACAAATTTGCTGCAGGAAGGAAGCGCATGATGAACTACTTTGTTGAACTACTTATTTGTTATGTCTTATTTCGTCAATAATTTATAGTAATCTTTCGTGTAAATAACATCTTTTTTATTATCTGCGTAGGCTTTCGTTAAGAAGTCATCAACTTTCTTACCGCCGCCTTTTTCCCATGCATCTTGTGCATCTTTCATCGCTTGATCAACGGTATAACTAGTTCCACCAACAACTGCTTTTGTATAAATGTTAATGAGTGTATTCTTCAACGTGTTCTTGATGACTGTCAGATCTTCCGTCAATGTTACTGGAAGGACGACTTCGGACGTTGTAGGACGATCCGCTGTGATGTAAGCAGCTCTACCTTGTTTGACTAAATCAATATACGCTTTATCAACCGGCTTCGAAGGATCCAATGTGTTCGTATACTCTACACATTTCCCCATCGTGCCTGTCTGAGACATCATTTGGAAATCACCATTCCAATTTAATTCTTTCTTGTTTTTCTCAGTATCAATCGGTTTCGGGCAACCATCTACCATCTTATAGTGAACGCCTTCCATACCATACATCAATGTCGTTTGAACCTCAGGTTGCATCAGCCAATCGACGTATTTCACAACAGCTTCTACGTTCTTCGCTGTAGCATTAATGGCAGACGTAAATTGCATAGGTACAGCACCGGCAGGTGAGAATTGCCCGAATTCAGACTTCGGAAGCGGAATAATCGTCACTTTTGCATCTGGATTATTTTTCATCAGCGCAGTGTAGACATCGTATCCTTTAATTCCTTCTAACACATCAGAACCATAAATGCCAAGTTTGCCGTTTACCCAATCCTGTTGCATTTTCGCACCATTTTTATCTGTGAACGTATCTTTATCTACAGTGCCAGCATCATAAAGAGCCTTTCTAAATGCTAAATCTGCTTTAGGACGATCCCATGTCCGCACATATTGATCATTGATCAGATGATAGGACGTGATCATCGGCAATGTCTCATCACTTGCTTGATATAATTGGAAGAAAGCATCCACATCATAGAAAGTCGAACCAAGTGTATCTTTCTTGCCGTTACCGTCAGGATCTTGCTCAGTGAATGCTTTGGCAACTTGGAGATATTCCTCAGTTGTTTTTGGCACTGGAAGCTTCAATTTATCCAACCAATCCTGGCGAATCATCACATAATGGTTGGCTGTAAATGGCAAAGTACGGCCCATAAAGTACGTTTTCCCATTAAATCTCGTTAATTTCTGTAAGGACTCATTGCCAGCAATCATCTTTTTGTAATTTGTGGAATACTTCGCAATGGCATCATCGAGCGGAATAATTTGCCCTTTGGCTGCCAAATCCTTCATATAGGGATTCGAGAATTCCATGACTAAGTCAGGAGCTTGCCCAGAAGCGAACAGCACGTTCCACTTCTCCGAAGAGTTCGTGCGTGGAACAGGGATAAACTCAACTTGCACAGGTGCATTTTCATTGATCCATTTCGTCCAACGGTTATTTGTAATCGTGCCTTCACCCTCAGGTACATTGTTACGATCATAAATGGAAACCGTAATTTTCGGCTTAGGTCCAGCAGGTTTCGCACTTGCCGCAGCTGTGCTAGCAGTGCTTGGCGATGTTGTTGCACTATCAGTCTTTTTATCCGATGCACAAGCTGTAAGTAATGCTGTGCTTGAGAGTACTAGAGCTAAGGAAACGGACGTTGCTTTCATTTTGCTGATTTTCTTCATATGAATAAGTCACCCCTCAGAATATGTACGTGCAATTTTACAATAACCCCTATAATTTCATATCCTTATAAAACTAAGCCTACCATGTTTAGCGCTGCACATCACCCCTTTCAAATAAATCCATTTATCCTTTCACAGCGCCGATCATGACACCTTTTACGAAAAACCGTTGCAAGAATGGATAGACAATCAACATCGGTAAAGTCATCACAATGACCCCTGCCGCTTTAACACCCTCTGGTGTAATAGCTGCTGCTAATTCAGGCTGTGTATTCGTCAGCTCTTGCATCAAACTTTGATTCTGAATCATTTGTTGAACCAGTACAGCTAAATTCAACTTACTGGAATCATTAATGAAAATCAGTACATTCATAAAGGCGTTCCAGTGGGCAACCCCATAGAATAAAGTCAACGCTGCTAGGACTGGCAATGACAATGGCAATACAATCTGAATGATTAAGCGCCATTCGGAGCAGCCATCTATACGCGAAGCTTCCTCCAACTCTTCCGGCAATCCTTCAAAGAAGCTTCTCAAAACCAAGAGATTATACACCGTGATCAAGCCAGGCAGCCACAGAGCGCCATAGCTATTGATGAGTCCTAACTTTTGGATCAATAAATAGGTAGGAATTAAACCTGCAGAGAAGAGCATGGTGAAAATAATAGCAAAGGAATAAAATTTACGTCCGATAAAATAACGTTTCGACAAGGGGTATGCAGCCAGGATCGTGAACACCATGTTCAAGCATGTCCCTACAACCGTAATAATCACACTATTCCTAAAATCCGTGATGATTGGGCTTTCCTTAAAAAGCGCTGTATAGCCATCTAAGCTAAAATTAATAGGCCAAAAGCTGACCATTCCCGACATTAACGCATGCTTATCACTAAGTGATAGTGCAAATATATGCAAAATTGGCAACAAGCAGCTGAGACCAATGATGAACAAAAATATATAATTGAGGCCGAAAAACACCTTTTCTCCGCGTGTATGATTCATAAGCTTCTCCTTCTTAACATAGTCCGTGCACAGCGTGTTCGCCTACCATAACCCTTGGCCGAAACGGCGTGCAATGCGATTAGCGGCAAGTACCAAGATGAGACCTACTAGGGATTCAAACAATCCCATTGCTGTCGCAAGGCTGAAATTTGCTTGCTGAATTCCGATTTTGTACATAAATGTACTTATGACCTCAGATATTTCAAGTACAGCATTATTCTGAAGGACAAACACTTGATCGAAACCTAACTCCATCAGATGTCCGATTTTCAAAATCAACATAATAATGATCGTAGGCATAATCGCCGGCAATGTAATCCGTATCGTTTGCTGCCATTTATTGGCGCCATCTATGCTTGATGCTTCATATAAGCTCTGATCAATGGCTGTTAGTGCTGCTAGATAAATAATCGCGTTCCAACCCGCTTCCTTCCAAACACCCGCTCCCAGATAAATGGAAATCCAGGATGCTTCTTTATATAAGAACGGATACGATTCGCCAAAAAGCTTTTCAATAAGATGACTGAGTGTACCTGTACTTTGTGAAAAGACCGTAACCACGATGCCCCCAACAATGACCCAGTTGAGAAAATGCGGCAGATAGACCAGCGTCTGTACCAGTCGCTTAAAGGCCATCTTCCTCACTTCATTCAGAAGCAGCGCTACTATAATAGGAACCGGGAAGCCAATGATGATGCTTAACCCACTCAGTTTAAGCGTGTTCCACACGATATTAAAAATTTGTTTCGTTTGAAAGATCATTTTAAAGTTATCCAGACCTGCCCAAGGACTGCCCCAGATTCCTTTAATAAAGCTGTACTTCTTAAAAGCAATGACTAAGCCTGACATCGGGTAATATTTAAAAATAAGGAAGAAAGCAATAACTGGCACAAACATGATGTATAACGGAATGTTCTGTTTTAGAACGCGTTTGCCATACTTCCTAATCAACCAATTGCTTTTGGTTTTTACTGGGCTCGCCTTCTGATTAACCATTGCGGATGTTGAAGGCGGGTTCGCTTGACTCATCGGTGTCACTTCCCTGCTCTGTAATTTGAACTCATCGTACCTGCTCAGCCGTCATCCGTACAATATACATGATTTCGATCAGTTAACAGGCTGATATATCGGGGATTTCTGCTGTCTGATATACACTTTTTCTTCGGATATACATGTGACTATATACATGAAATTGGTGAGCTAAGCTCTTAACGCTTTAGCTATTGAGAAGGTTTGATGACCTTGTAGCTTCGCCAAAGCTTCCATATAGTAGTAATCACCGTAGATGAGCGGCTTGTTAATGTTCTGATTGCCAGGCAAGTTGCCTGTCCCCGAAAGCAGAATCGCTTCTTCCGAATCATCTGCCGAATAATGTTGAGAAAGTGACTGTAAGATCGCACACGCTTGTTCCTTATAAAAGAGTGCCCGATCACCTTCGCTTACCTCAGCTAGATCAAGCAGCCCGCTTGCCGCAATGGCTGCTGCGCTCGTATCCCGTGGAGCCGTCTCGGAGGACGGCAAGCGGAAGTCCCAATACGGCACCTTATCCTCTGGTAAGTGTGCGAGGAAGAAGCTGGCAGCATGCTCGGCTGCTGCCAAGAGATCGGCACGGCCGGTATGGCGGTAGCTGAGTACCGAGCCATAGATCGACCATGCCGAACCCCTTGCCCATGCAGACTCTTCCGCATAGCCTTGGCCACCAAGAGCGCCGACCCGTTCTCCTGTTTCGGGATTGAAACAGACGACATGATAGGCGGAGCCATCCTTGCGAATAAACTGCTTCGCGGCCATCTCAGCGTGCGCTTCTGCGATATGCGCAAAGCGAGGGTCGCCGGTTTGCTGCGACGTCCAGTAGAGCAGCGGCAAATTCATCATGCAATCGATAATCGCCCATCCGACCCGCTCCGGATGGTTCCATGCGCGAATGAAGCTTCCTTTAATGTTGAACCTCCCCGCCAAATGGCTGGCAATCTTCAAAGCTCGGCACTTGGACACTTCGTTTCCAGTAAGATGCCAGTTCGCTATTGAAGTTAGCGTCCACATGAAGCCCATATCATGATCCAGGGGCTCATACGCCTCAATAACCGCATCCATTTGTGTTTCACAACTCTCAGCCAGAAGGCGTAATTGTTCATCTTGACGATCTTGATAAATAAGCCATAAGATCCCTGACCAGAAACCTGCTGTCCAGTAATGCGGCGAGGTCAATTGAAATTGACCCTCGTTCGAGCCGTGAGGAAATGCTGCACCTACTCGGAGGCTCGTGTTCTTTACTTTACGGACACCTTGCTCCCAGGCATCCCTGATCCATTGTTCTTGTGTCATTGTCGCTACACTCCCTCTGTTGAATGTCCCAAGCATATCCATAGAAGGCTGATTGCTCAATATACATGTTTTCGTTAGGTTAACAGGTTAGGCGTATAGGCTTGCTATAACGTGAAAAGGCGCCATGCAAGGGAGTTATCCCTTGTATGACGTGTTCATCGAGAAGTTGCAAACAAAAAACCTGCTAGATATTCCTATCTGCAGGTTTTACACGCTATTCATTTTTACGGCAGTGAACGCATTAAAGTAAATTGTTTAGCAAGAAAATGTGGCGAATACGGCATATCCTTTCGAAGCCACGAAACGATCGTACCGATTAAGGCTGAAGATCCGTACCATATGGCAATGTCCTTTTGAATTCCTGCAGCGGATAGATCGGAGTCATCCCCCATTCTCTCTATTCTCGCGGTTATCAATTCCGTCAACAGTTTTAACAATCGGTCCGTAAAGATCGGCGTTCGTCGCGAACCCAGTATGACTTTATAAAACTTAGCATGCTCTGCAAAATGTTCGAGCAAGTTCACCAGCATCGGCCAGTCATCCTCATCAGTGACATGTAGATCCCCTGACTCTATGTTCAGAATACGAGAAATTTCCTCGATCATCTCATCTGCCATCTTTTCCATCATATCCGGAATGTCTCGATAGTGCAGATAGAAGGTAACACGATTGATGGTAGCGCGCTCTGCGATACGATTAACCGAAATTTTCTCGATTTCCATTTCTTGAAGCAATTCTACAAAGGCATCTTTTAGCAATTGACGTGTACGAATGATACGTGGATCTGTACGAGTAGTTCGATTATCCATAGATTCTTTCCTTTACTTAAACATTGTATGCTTGTTACAAAGTAGATTTGGTCATCTTTTTAAATATTGCGAATTATACTACATAATGTAAATGAAGTCCAAATTTAGCCCCCTAATTCTCGACATTTGTAAAACTGACATCCCCCATTTCTTATGGGCACTTTATTTACACAAGCTAGTAAGCTTACATGACATGTAAATTTTGATTGCCCTATTGGCCGTAATAGGGTAAAACTATACTAATAAACTTATTTTATATATTTGAAATGCGAAGGTGGATGACATTGTGTTAGTTCAAGTAGATAATGAGGTAGTTGCAAGAGAATATGTACATGGCATTTACGAAACCGTAGTCAAACGTAATCCGAATGAGACTGAGTTCCATCAAGCTGTAAAAGAAATTATCGAATCTTTGATTCCAGTTTTCTCCAAACACCCGAAATATATGAAACACGCTATTCTTGAGCGTCTCGTTGAGCCGGAGCGTTTAATTACTTTCCGAGTACCGTGGGTAAATGACCAAGGGATTACACAAGTAAATCGCGGTTTCCGTGTTCAATTTAACAGTGCAATTGGGCCGTATAAGGGCGGATTGCGTTTCCATCCCTCTGTAAATGCAAGTATTATCAAATTCCTAGGGTTTGAACAAACGTTCAAAAACTCCCTTACAGGTCAACCTATCGGCGGAGGCAAAGGCGGCTCCGATTTCGATCCAAAAGGAAAGTCGGATAACGAAGTCATGCGTTTTACCCAAAGCTTCATGACAGAGCTATATAAATATATTGGTCAAGACACTGATGTACCTGCTGGAGACATTGGCGTAGGGGCACGCGAAATTGGTTACATGTTCGGTCAATTTAAGCGTATTAGCGGAGCTTATGAGGCTGGTGTATTGACTGGTAAAGGAATTATCTATGGCGGCAGCTTGGGACGTACCGAAGCGACGGGTTATGGCTGTGTGTACTTTGTGAACGAGATGCTGAATTCCAAAGGTCTTAGCTTCGAGGGAAGCACTGTAGTCGTATCCGGATCAGGCAACGTGGCTATCTATTCGATAGAGAAAGCGGTAAAGCTAGGCGCTAAGGTTGTAGCTTGCAGCGACTCCAACGGCTACATTTATGATAAAAACGGCATCTGCTTAGACACGCTTCGACGGTTGAAAGAAGTGGAAAGAACAAGAATCAGTGAGTATGTTAAAGAGCATCCGTCCGCAACCTACCATGAAGGATGTAACGGCATATGGTCCATTCCATGTGATATCGCTCTCCCGAGCGCAACACAGAACGAGATTGATGAGGCTTCAGCCAGGCTTCTTGTTAGCAACGGGGTAAAAGCAGTTGGGGAAGGTGCGAATATGCCATCCACCTTAGAAGCGATTGATGTATTCCTACAGGCAGGCGTGTTGTTTGGGCCAGCTAAGGCAGCCAATGCAGGCGGCGTTGCCGTATCCGCGCTGGAAATGTCTCAAAACAGCATGAGATACTCTTGGCAGTTCCATGAGGTCGACGATAAACTACATGCGATCATGAAAAACATCTACAGAAGTGCTGTCCAGGCTTCAGATGAATATGGCCATCCGGGCAATCTCGTAGTTGGCGCCAATATTGCTGGCTTTATCAAAGTGGCAGATGCCATGATTGCACAAGGTGTCATTTAGAAGCTAATAATGGCAGCCTGTAAAGAGAACTAACATGTACCATTGCGGCTAATCCGAGAAATGGACATCGAATGGGAACTTTAGTGCCTTAAAGGGATAGGGTGTCCTGAAGTAGTGAAATCTACTTTGGGACACCCTATTTGTAGTTGTTAGTATGTGAGGAAAACGCCAATTGCTGAAGTAGTTCCAAACATCTTTTTCGACTTACACGACTTCCTTCGCTCTGCTTCACGTCTGTAAGTCGATTTTTTCGACTTACTGGGCTTCCTTTGCTCTGCTTCACGTCTGTATGAATTTAGACTTAGTAGTGGACACAACGAATTGGGGAGTTAGATAATAGACCTATCCAAATTACGAGGTGTCCGAGATGAGTGAATTCCGCCAAC
>NZ_LMSJ01000007.1 GCF_001428105.1 Paenibacillus sp. Soil766
GATAAAGTCAAAATTAAAAGGCATGAGCCCAGTACAATACCGAGCCCATGCCCAACAGGTTGCTTAATATATATGTCTAACTTTAAGGGGTCACTTCATCTACTAGTAGGCTGCTTTCTCATGTTAGTATGTCGTTTATCGCTGCACTCTAGCTTTCACAGATTTGGCATAATCAGAGGGTGACATGCCGACGGTTTTCTTAAAATCCCTAGAAAAATAGTGAATGCTTGTATAACCCAGTAAGCTCGCAATTTCTGTTATGTTATACGGTCCTTCACGCATGTAGGTTTTGGCTTGCTCGATCTTGAGTAGTTTGAAGGCTTCCATAATGCCCATTCCTCTCTGGGATTGAAAGAGCTCCTTCAACCGACTCTTGCCCAGATGGAAGGTTTGGCAGAGGTCATCGAGCGTAAACGAATCTGCCAGATGATCACTCAAATAGGCTATAATCTGATCGACAAGCCCAACCTCAGCTTTCTCTTTTTGCAAAGAGGATTGTTTCCATTTCTGAGCTTCCTGAACGGTTCCCCGAGCTTCTTGTTTACGGATGAGGGTAATGAGGAGGATTTCTAAATAAGCTTTGATGAGCTGCTCACTAGCAAAGGACGCCTCTTTGTTTCGTTCTAACAAATGAACGGAAGGAGAGTCGAAGGGAGGGAGGAACGCATGAAATCCCTCTTGCGTGATGATCGAAAGCATATTGCGTTCGCGATCGCCTAACGATACGACTTTATTAGCTAGCTGGGACATAGCCTCAGAATGGCATGCGAAGGCGATGACGATGAGATTCGGCGGCTTATGCGCATGTCTGACATGAACAGTATGGAACTCTTCAGGCTTGTGGAAGATCATATTCCCCTGCTGGAGGGTATGGATGACATCATCGGCTCGAACCTCAACTTCCCCCTTGTCCACGTAAAGAATTTCCCAGAAGTCATGCTGCTCACCGTCGAACACAAACCCTTTGGCATATTCAAAATAGTGAAAGGAAATGAGTGCTTCGATTGAAAGAGATTCTTGTAAATAGATCCTTGGGAAATCCATGCTGTCCGTCCTCTCTAAGGGGATTTTCTTCCCGATTACAGCCATTTTACCACATTCAATTTAGCTAAAGTGCAAATAATTCGGCTTAATAGATAAATCCAATGTGACATCTCTCTTTTATAATAAAGGAAAGAAGAGGAGGAGATAACAATGAAAAAAGGGATCAATATTTGGTCATTTCCAGGCTCCATGAGCGTGAAAGATTGTATTACAACTGCGAAAAAAGCCGGGTTCGACGGCATTGAGTTAGCTTTGAACGAAACAGGTGAGCTTAGTCTGGAAAGCACGGAAAGTGAAGTTCGTGCATATCGCCAGCATGCTGACGAAACAGGAATTGAGGTAAGCAGCCTTGCAACAGGCTTATTCTGGTCCTATTCCTTGACAAGCAGTGCTCCGCAAACGCGTCAAAAAGCGAAGGACATTGTGAAGAAGCAGCTTGAGCACGCCGCGGCACTTGGAGTTGACACGATTTTGGTCGTACCTGGTGCGGTAGGTGTTGATTTCATTCCTGATTCTGAAGTAGTTCCGTATGACCAAGCCTATGACTACTCGCTTGAAGCTATACAGGAGCTCTCAAAGGTTGCAGAGTCCTTGAAGGTTTCGATTGGGATTGAAAATGTGTGGAACAAATTTCTACTATCACCGCTGGAAATGCGAGATTTCATTGATAAAGTGAACTCACCTTATGTAGGCGCATATTTCGATGTAGGGAATGTGATATTCTCGGGGTATCCGGAACATTGGATTTCAATCTTGAGCCATCGTATCAAAAAAGTACATTTCAAAGACTATCGCCGCGCTGCGGGCGGTTTACATGGTTTCGTTGACCTGCTTGCAGGCGATGTGAATTATCCGGAAGTAATGAAGGCTCTTCAAACGATTGGGTATGAAGATTATGTGATCGCTGAAATGATCCCAGGCTATACGCATCACGGTGAGCAAATTGTATACAATACTTCCGGTGCGATGGATGCTATTCTAGGGAGGAAATAATCATGCTAAGAATCGGACTCGTTGGACTAGGTTTCATGGGAAGAACACATCTAGAGAATTATGTAAGACTGGAAGCAGAAGGTGTTGCGATTAAAGTTGTTGCCTTATGTGATATTGACCCTGTGAAGCTAGAAGGCAACGCGATTGCAGGAAATATTGATACAGGTGATTCGGCGATCGATTTCAACCTCTACGCGAAGTATACGAGTGTGTCCGAGATGATTGAGAAAGAGCAGTTGGATTACGTAGATCTAGCTCTCCCGACATACTTACACCGTGATATTACAATAGAATGTCTAAATAAAGGTCTGCACGTGCTGTGTGAGAAGCCTATGGCTTCAAATCCGCAAGAGTGTGCAGAGATGATTGAAGCTGCTGAAGCGAATGGTAAACAGTTGATGATTGGACAGTGTCTGCGCTTTTGGCCAGCTTATGTATACTTGAAAGAAGCTGTGGAGAAGAGGACATACGGAAACGTGACGAGCGGTTATTTCTACCGCGGCGGCGCTACCCCGACTTGGGGACCATGGCTAATCGATAAGGAGAAGAGCGGCGGAGCTTTACTCGATATGCATGTACATGATATTGATATGGTCAACTGGCTGTTCGGAAAACCAGAATCCGTTTCTTGTTTGGCACGAAATGTAGTTCCAGGCAGCGGCTATGATGTCGTATCTACGAATTATTTGTACGGGGATGGCAAAGTTATTAATGCGCAAGCCGACTGGACGCTGGAAGGTGATTATGGCTTTGACATGCAGTATCGTGTTAATTTTGAGAAAGCGAACATTATTTTTGGCGCGAGTGGGTTGAAAGTGAACCTGAATGATGCACCTGGATTCAGTCCGGAGCTATCGCCAGAGATGGGCTATTATCTGGAGTTGAAATATTTCATTGAGACGCTTCTCGCAGGAGAATCGGTTACGACGGCAACGCCTGCTAGTACACGGGAAACAATTGAAATTGCTGTCGCTGAGATGGCATCTGCAGACAAGCAAGGCGCTTGGGTAGAAGTGAAATAAATGATAAAACCTTGGAAATCGATCCTGATTTCTAAGGTTTTTTTACTAAGCCAGAAAGAGCGAGCTAGGTGAAAATCAGAGTGTTAATTATTTTCATTTGACTGCAATCGCTTACGTATTCTATGCTAATTGCATTTGCAATAACTAGAGGTGAAGACGAATGAAAGACATAGATTCAACAGCATCGTGGCAAAAACTCCGTCTATTCGCAGTCACTTGGCCGATTTTTATTGACTCTGTTTTACGAATGATGTTAGGTACAGCGGATGTCTTCATGTTAAGCCGAATTTCGGATGAAGTAACGGGAGCCGTGGGTTTAGCGAATGAAATTATCGTGTTCTGTATTCTGATGTTTGGTTTTGTAGGTATAGGGACGAGTGTGGCTGTTGCTCAGCATCTGGGAGCAGGCAAGGTGAAGGAAGCAAGTCGGATTTCTGCGTTGGCCATTACGATTAATTTGATTTTCGGCATTATCGTGAGTATCGCGTTAGTTGTGTTTGGCGAGCCATTGATGCATGTGATGCATTTGGATCCTCAACAAATTGCGATCGCCAAAAAATACTTAACGATCATCTCCGCATTTATTTGGATTGAAGCGTTGTCGTATGCGATTTCTTCGGTACTGCGCTCCAATGGTCAGACCCGAGACGTGATGTTCGTTACGCTGGGGGTTAACGTGATCCACATCGTAGGTAACAGTCTCCTGATTTTTGGAAATCTGGGATTCCCCGAATGGGGGGTTACTGGCGCGGCTGTTTCAACGGTTGTAAGTCGACTTCTAGGACTTATTGTTCTTGTGGTCATTTTATATCGTCGCTTACAGGTTCCGATTCTTCTCAAGCATTATGTGAGCTTCAAATCTAAGATTGTGAAACAAATTCTTAGTATTGGATTGCCTTCCGCTGGAGAGCATATTTCATGGCAGTCCCAATATTTGATGATTTTCAGCTTTATTAATATTATCGGGGCTACGGCTCTAAGTGCGCATGTGTACGTGATGAATGTGACTAATTATTTCATGGCCCTGGGGATGGCAATTGGCATGGGGACGGAAATCATCATTGGGCACATGGTGGGTGCCGGGGCGTTTCAAGCGGCTTATCATAAATTGATTCGAAGCTTGAAGATTACTTTCGTTCTGACATTCGTTATCGTGGGGATTACGTCGATTTTCCGGAAAGAACTGCTAGGACTATTTACGGATAATACCGATATCATTGCTATGGGATCGACCATTCTACTTCTTTCTATCATTCTGGAACCCGGTAGAACGTTTAACTTGGTTGTCATTAATTCATTACGTGCTGCTGGAGATGCTAGATTCCCGGTGATGATGGGGGTTGTCTCGATGTGGGGGATTGCTGTTCCATTAGCTTACTATCTGGGGATTCATTTAGAGATGGGCCTACTGGGTGTATGGGTTGCTTTTACAGTTGATGAGTGGGTGAGAGGTTTGCTGATGTATCTGCGTTGGCGAAGCCGTGTTTGGCAAAGTAAATCACTGGTAAAACCGAGCGGCGAGGCATTGGCCCATTCGGCTTGATTGTAAATGAAGAAGCCTAAAACTCTCGATTAGAGGGTTCTAGGCTTCTTTCGTATTATGAAAAAGATGACATGAGGGTTGTAGCTGGCGGCTGGTAATCATACTATATTCAGTTTCTTGTAAAAGAATTGGATGTTTGTAGGAAATCATAGAAAAATCATAGAAAACGTGCTAGTGTACCCCTGTATAGATATGGATCGCATCTCTCAAAAACTCTGCCGTACCTGGTTGATTCACATCATAATAGGCTTTGAATCTTTCATCAGCTACATACATATCAGCCACTCCAGCATGAGCTTCCTTGCTGTACTCCGTCCAATAGTAGGTAATCCATTGTCTGTGCAAATCAGCTGCTTTTTGTGCTAATTCACTTGCGGGATCTCCTTGCTTGAAAGCCTCCGCTAAGTTTTCCGCAACTTCCTCCGCTAAGCGAGTTACCTCTTCGTGTTGCTCTTGCGTCATGTTTTGAAGCTTCTGATTGCTCTTATTCACTTTGTCATCGCCGTATTTCTCACGAATTTCTTTCCCGTATTTCTTCTCGTTATCATCAATCAACTTTTGTTTGAAGCCTTCAAATTTCTCTTTATTCGACATGGTAAGTCTCCCTTCATTGGAAGCAATGGTTTGTTCAACATTGGCAATGAGAATGTCCAATTGTTTCCGCTTGTCGAGAAGCTGCTCTCGATGGTTCATCAGTGCACGGGTTCCGTCATAAGTAGGGGACGACATGATGTCTTTGATTTGCTCCAGTGGGATGCCTAGCTCCCGATAAAATAAAATCTGCTGCAGTCGGTCCACCTCATATTGCCCGTAAATGCGATATCCGGATGAGTTGATTCTTGCCGGCATAAGAAGTTCAATCTCATCGTAATAGCGAAGTGTACGAGTGCTGATTCCAGCCAACTTCCCCAAGTGCTGTACCGTGTATTCCATCTGATCACCTCCTGACAACTTAACTGTAAGGGTTTACGTAGCGTTAATGTCAATACCTTTTTCGCATTTTTATGACAGGTCCATCAGTGCGTATAGAAGACCTTCTTTTTCGATGACATCAAAGGGTTGAAGCCTTGCATTCGGGACATTGTGACAACGGCCTGTGTGCACTTCAAAGGTCCAGCCGTGCAGCGGACATTCCAGTTCACCATTCTCTAGTTCGACCGCATAACCGGCGTGGGGGCATCGACTAGAGAGCAAGGAGTAGACACCATCCGCTTCCGTAAGGAAGAATCGCTTGCCATTCACTTTCACTTCGGACGGGTTTGCAGTAAACTGTTCCTTAGAACCAATCAGGATTTCATTCATGGGGATGCTCCTATTCAAAAGGGGATATCTTCTTCATTAATTTTATTATAATCCAAACGACAGCAAAGATCTCTAAGCAGATGGCAAAACAAAGGAGCACGATCCACATGCCTACATTATCTCCATTAGCAGCAGCCTTCCGCCAAACCTCGTATCCAGTAGGTGGGCACGGCCGCAAAAATATTCAAATTTTAAAAGATGCCTTAGATGGGCTCGATGGCAAGATTGAGAATGATATGTATGGAACTGGCGAAAGTATAGAGAGCTTTCAGGCAGAAATGGCCGCTTATCTTGGCAAAGAGAAGGCAGTTTTTTTCCCCAGCGGGACGATGGCACAGCAGATTGCTCTACGAATTTGGTGTGATGAGAAGGGAATCCGCAAGGTCGCGTATCATCCATTAAGCCATTTGGAAATTCATGAAGAGTACGGCTTGAAGGAGCTGCACCAGATTGAATCTATTTTGCTTGGCGAGAAGGATCGCTTGATTCGATTGGAGGAGATTCTTGAGCTCAAAGAAGAAATCGCGTGTCTCTTAATTGAGTTGCCACAGCGAGAAATTGGTGGTGAGCTGCCGTCCTTCGAGGAGCTCGTTATGATTTCGGCACATTGTCGTGCCAAAGGAATCAAGCTGCATCTGGATGGTGCTAGATTGTATGAGGTGCTGCCGTATTATCAGAAGTCCGCGGCGGAATTGTGTTCGCTTTTCGATAGTGTGTATATCTCCTTCTACAAAGGCATTGGCGGTGTTGCCGGTGCGATTCTGGCAGGTGATGAGGCGTTTACGGCGAAATCGAAGGTATGGAAAAGGCGGCATGGTGGCGATCTAATTAGCCTGTATCCTTATTACCTTAGCGCAAGCTACTATTTCAAGAAGCGTGAGCCGAAAATGGGGCAATACTATGTAGAAGCCGTGGAGCTTGCTGCACTATATAATAGTTGTCATCTCGTGACTACCTTGCCGCGGATACCGGTAACGAATATGTTCCACGTTCATATCGCGATGCCGAAAGAGAAGCTTGAGCCAATTCTTGTCGGGTTGTACATGGAGACAGGTGTAGGATTGATCCATTATCTACGTGAATCGAGTGAGGGGATTTGTTCGTTCGAAGTAAGTATTGGCGATGCATTCGCGCAAATTCCGAAGGATCTGCTGAAGTTGACGTTTGAGCGGTTGGCTACAATGCTGCAATGAATGTATACATGTTAATGTGAAAAAAGGATCCTCGTGCCTTCATTCAGGCTGTGAAGATCCTTTTTATATCGTCTTGGAGTAAAAGGGAAGCTACACGTTAATTAGGAACCAAATCCTTTAGTTCCTGTACAACATAAGCCTGACCACCGTTCAAAGCTTCCACAAGATTCCTAGCTGCAAGCTCAGCCATATCATTACGAGTTCTTGCAGTCGCAGAACCGATATGAGGTAAAGTGACTACATTCGGCATACGCAACAACGGATTATCAGTAGGAGTTGGCTCGATATCGAAAACATCCAGACCAGCTCCTCGAATTTTTCCTTGCTGAAGCGCCTTGATCAGCGCTTGTTCGTCTACGGTTGCTCCTCGGGAGGCATTGATGAAGATCGCTGACGGCTTCATAAGATTAAACTGCTCCTCGCCGATCATATGTTTCGTCTCTGTCGTTAGAGGAGTCATCACTACGATGTAGTCTGATTCACTTAGCAGCTCATCCAGTTCGCAGAAACGGGCATTGAATCGTTCGTCTACATCTTTTTTTGGACGGCGGCTGTGATACAGCAGATTCATATCGAAGCCAAAAACAGCTCGCTGGGCGATCGCTTCGCCAATCCGTCCCATGCCAATAATTCCTAGCGTTGAATGATGTACATCTACACCGAATAATTCCGTACCGTTCGTTCCCTTTTGCCATTTCCCCTGTTTCACATAAGCGTCCAGTTCAGCAATTCTTCGCCCTGCACTTAGCATCAAAGCGAGAACCAGATCGGCTACGGTGCCATCCAGTACATAAGGTGTATGTGTACCGATTACACCGTGGGATCTCATTGCATCTATATCAAAATGATTGTAACCGACGGAAGATGTACTCGCCACACGAAGCTTTGGTGCGCAACTTAACAGTTCCTCGTCAATTGTTCCCCCTAGGATTCCCTCCGCATCAGAGACTTTGTCCAAGATGACACTACGAGGCATACTGCCTTCCTGATTCCAGAACGTACAATCACCATGGAGATTCAAATAATCTTGAACGGATTTCGGTAATTTGTGGGTAACGAGTATTTTGGGCTTGGTCGACATGAGTATTCCTCCTTGAGTTTCTTAATGGAATATAAAGTTGCTGGGATAATGTGTCTGACAGTCAAAGCAGACTTTATGTAGTCTGTTACATTATAGCTAAACTTATCGGATTAATATATTTAAATCTACTAGACCGCTAGAGATGAATCACCCTTTTCGAACGTACGATTTACCCCTCCAATCGTAACATCGTCACCTTTTACCCTAAATGTAGTCTGATGATATCTTACGTTTGTTCCCTAAAGTTGACGGTTTTATCGGTTTAGACGCGGAGCGATTCCCTGTAAAGTTAGAACCAAGGAAAGCCCTTATATCCGAATGAAAGGGCTTTCGCAACTAACATAAACCGAATGAGAGAGGGTTGTTCATCACAATGAAAAAGAAATTAACTAGTTTGCTTACCGCAAGTATTGCACTTGCTATGGTAGCGACAGGCTGCTCGAGCACAAAAGAAAGCGATACCAAAACAACAACGACGACAGCTTCCGAGACAACGAAAGCCGTAGAGACAACCAAAGCAGCGAATCCCGTAGAGATCACTTTCTGGAATATGTTCGGCGGTGGTGAAGGCGATTTCGTAGATCAGATTGTCAAAGGCTATAACGATTCCCAGAAGGAAGTTATCGTGAAACAGCTGCGCTTAGAATCGAATGAGTACTATGCGAAGCTAAGTACAGCACTATCATCTTCGAAGGGGCCAGATGTTGCCGTGGCTCACGTGGACCGGATATCTCCCTTCGTCAAAGCGAAGCAAATTTTACCGATTGATGGGCTTGCCAGCAAGGTCGGATTTGATCTGAAGCAAGTGTCAGATTCCAACATCAAAAGCGTGAGCTATGACGGAAAGCCTTACGCACTGCCGTTAGATACACATTTCCATATGTTCTATTACAACAAGGATCTGCTTAAGAAAGCTGAGCTGCTGAACGACGATGGCACACCGAAGCTGGGAGATTTGACGCCGGATGGCTTTAAGAAAACATTAGCGCAAATTCAAGCTAAAGTACCGGGTGTGCAGGCGTTAGCCGTGAATACACCATATTTCCAAGAGCCATTCCTGAATTTGTACTATGAAGCAGGCGGCGATATTTTGAATGGTGATATGACGAAATCTGCGATCAACAATGAAAAAGCCTTGAATGTTCTTAAGTTTTACATGGATCTATACAAAAACAAATACACTGATCTCAATGATAAAACACCTTGGGATTCCTTCCACAGCGGCAAAGCAGCACTTTGGTTCGGTGGTGTGTGGGAAGCGGGACTCTTGCTGGGCGATAAAGCTTTGAATATTGGTGCAATGCCGCTGCCAGCAATCTTCGGCAGCCAAACACACTGGGGAAGCTCACACCTGCTCGTCGTACCGTCTTACGTAACAACAGAGAAGCAAGAAGCTTCAGCGAAATTCATGAAGTACTTCTCTGAGGTAGGTGGCAAAACGTGGGGGCAAGCCGGACATGTACCTACTAACAGCGCAGTTACAACAAGCGATGAGTACAAAAAGCTGCCATACCGTAATTTCTTTATCGAAGCGCAGAAAACAGTGAAATTCGCACCAAAAACAGATAAGTACACAACGATTATCACGACGGTGTCAGAGTCTTTACAGAACATCCTATTCGGTAAGCAATCTCCGGAAGATGGATTGAAAAGTATGGATAAGGAAATCAATGATATTTTAACGAATTAAGACGCCGTTTCAAATCGGGTGAAGCTTCCATTAAAGCTAGCGGCGGCTTCACCCGCTTTTATACAGAAAAAGAACAAGGAGAAGAGCCAATGGAGACAAAAGTAAGTGAGCGTGAACGGACATGGGTCCTCCGCGAACGTAAACCGTTACGAATAGCTTTGGAATTGAAGGCCATGTTGTATCTGCTGCCGTTTCTGATCCCTTTTGCCATCTTCTATCTGTGGCCTGTAGGGCGAGGCGCCTGGATGAGCTTGCACGTTTGGGGCATTCAGGGGATGCAGAAGTATGTTGGCTTAGCGAATTATAAAAAGATTTTTAGTGATTCTAATTTTTATCTGTATGTGTGGCACTCGATTTACTTTGTTATCATCTGTACACCGACAATTATCGTGCTTGGTCTTGTTTTAGCATTGCTGATTAATCAGAATCTCCGCTTTCGAACGCTCATTCGTTCTATGTTTTTCCTGCCTTATGTACTTTCCGTTTCAGTCATCAGTTTCATATGGCTCCGACTCTTCGACTCGAAGTATGGCCCGATTAACGCGTTCTTGAAACTCATTGGTTTACCTGGTGACATTCACTGGCTGACGGATAAACATTTCGCTTGGTGGGCCATTACCCTTACAACCGATTGGTGGTCAGTAGGTTTCGTGATGGTACTATTCCTAGCTGGCTTGCAAGAAATTCCTACGGATCATTATGAAGCTGCGAAAATAGATGGCGCTGGCGCTTGGAAGCAATTCATTCATATTACGCTCCCAGGACTGTCGAGAGTCATGCAAATACAAGTATTCTATCAAATTATCTCGTGTTTAAAGTTGTTCGGGCAAGTACAGATCATGACCGGCGGAGGTCCAGGGGACTCCACGAATACAATGATTCGCTACATTTATGTTACAGGGTTCAAAAAGGATATGTTCGGACTTGCTTCAGCGCAGTCGATCGTATTCTGCGTCATCATGCTGCTCCTCGCAGCAGTACAGTTCAAATTAACAGACAGAAAAGATTGACGGAGGTTGGTTGAACATGAAAGGATTTGCAATTAACATCATCGCTGTGATGCTGGCCCTCTTATTTATGTTTCCATTGATTTGGATGCTTATTGTATCTCTTAAACCGGACGGGGTAAATGTCTCCGCACTAAGTGACTGGGTGAATGTCTCGGATTTACATTTGCATAATTATACGAAGGTGATCAAAGACTCGCAGATCCTGCGTTGGACGTGGAACAGTGCTGTTATCGGAGTTCTGACAACCGTTATTTCGCTTATCTTCAGCTCCTTAGCGGCGTTCTCCTTCTCGAAGCTGCCTTTCAAGTCCAGAGGATTGTTCTACCTGGTCATCGTCTCCGGCTTATTAATTCCTACGGAAGCGATTCTGATTCCGCTTTACGAAACGACGCTTCATCTGAAACTAATTGATAACATGTGGGCGATTATTCTACCTGGGCTCACGAATCCAATTGGGATCCTGCTGTTGAAGCAGTTCATGGACGGCGTCCCGAAGGACTATATCGAAGCAGCACAAATCGATGGTTGTAGAAATTTTGGATTATGGTATCGCATCTGTTTGCCGCTTACTAGATCTGCTATGTTTTCTGTCGGGATTTTCTACTTTATTTTATCGTGGAACAATTTCTTGTGGCCTTATCTTTCCATTACCTCGCAAGAGAACATGATCTTATCAGCAGGACTACCGACATTTTTGTCGAATAATACGATGTCCTTGAATCTGATCATGGCAGCCAGCGCAATAGCGGCAATTCCAACGATCCTGGTGTTTGCTATCCTGCAGCGTCAAATCGTGCAGGGCGTGGCAATGTCCGGTATTAAAGGTTAATAAGCTTGGATTTATAAGACTCAGATTCTCTTCCCAGAAAGGGTTGCTACAACGATGACCCAAGCATCAGAGGTTGCGACGCGACAACGCCACAAACGACTTCCTTCATGGATGCATACATGGACGAGCAGCATTCGCTATAAGTGGATGCTGTTGTTGTTCCTCTTTTCGCTAACTCCCTTGCTTGCCTTGGGGTTTATTTCGTATTCGATATCGAAGTCAACGATCAACAATAAAGTAACGGAATACTCGGAACAACTCTTGAAGCAGACCGCGGAGAATATCGACACGAGACTTGGCATTTACAAAGATATGATGATGCAAGTCGTCAATAACAATGAGATTGTTACGATGCTGCGGACTTTGGATCGCGCGGATCCTGCTCAATATGATCTAGATAGTCTATCCCTGACGACGAAGCTATCGACCATTATCGCGATTAATCAGGATATACAGTCGATTTCGTTCCTTTCACCTGGGCATTATATCAAAGGTATCTATAGATGGAACGATCGGTCAAGCGAGAAGGTATCCCCGTTCCTTCAGACCTTGGAGGATGGCAGCAATTTTCGGTGGTTCTCCACGCGACTGGGAACTTATGTAGATAGTTTAAATACGCAAAATGTTCACGTCTTCTCACTGGCCAAGCAAATATACAAAATGTCAGACGATAGTCCTGTTGGGATCATTGCCGTGCTGGACATTCGCGAGGATGTACTGAAAGAAATCGGAGCTCGAACGACCAAGAGTAATATGGATATTGAAAGCTTCGTGATTGATGGTTCAGGACATATCATCTCTTACCCAGACAGCACCGTATTGGGCAAAAGTGTGAAAGAAGTGCTAGGCGAAGATGGTTACACGGAGATGTTTCGTTCTACGACAGACGAATCTGTCTTTCCGTTGAAATATCAAGGTGAAAGATTGATTGTAAATTATAAAAAACTGCATACAAACGACTGGATTGTCGTCAATGTCATTTCGGAGGCTTCCCTGTACAAAGATTCTAATCGATTGCTGCAGATTATTATGGTGATCGCTTTCATATGTATCTTATTCTCCATATTGACGGCAATCTTGCTAACCAATTCGATCTCCAAGCCGATTCTGAAAATGATTCGATTGATGCGGCAAGTTATGTCAGGTGACCTGACTGTCCGTTTCAAAGCGAAGCGTCGAAATGATGAATTCGATATTTTGGGCGAAAACTTTAACTACATGGTTACACGAATTGATGGACTATTGGAAACTGTTTATGAGGAGCAGAATCATAAGCGCGTAGCCGAATTAAAAGCATTACAAGCGCAAATTAATCCGCATTTCTTGTATAATACACTGGATATTATTAAATGGACGGCGCTTCTGCAGAAAGCCAATCATGCAGCTGAAATGGTTAGTCTCCTATCCCGATTGTTGCGGATTAGCTTGGGTAAAGGCGAAGAAACAGTGACCATCGAAGAGGAGATCGAGCATGTGCAGTGCTATCTGGGCATTCAGAAATTCCGATTCAACTTTAATATCGAGACGTTCGTTCATTTGAACGAAGAGGTGCGTTCGTATCGTACACCAAAGCTGATCCTTCAACCCATTGTGGAGAATGCGATTCTTCATGCTTTTACAGACAGAGAAACTGGAGAAATTCACATTCGGTGCGGTATCCACTCAGATGGCGGGATACGCTTTGAGGTGGAGGATAATGGACGCGGTATGGACGCAAGCTTGGTTCAAAGTCTTAATCGACATGTTGCTCCCTCTGTTGATAAAGTAAGTGGGATTGGCTTAGCCAATGTGGATGAACGAATTAAACTCATTTGTGGGAAGTCCTATGGTTTAGACATTCAAAGTGATCCTGGTGCTGGTACACATATTCATATCAGACTTCCAGCAATGAAGTAGGTGCAGAGCATGTTTCGAGTTGTGATAGTGGAAGATGAATATATCGTGAGGTTCGGTATTCGTTCGATGATTGATTGGGATAAGCTTGGGTTATCGGTTAGCGGTGAAGCCGCGAATGGGCAAGAAGCGCTGACATTGATCCGCGAGAACCCGCCTGATATTCTCATCACAGATATCAAAATGCCTATCATGGATGGCATCACGCTAATTACGGAAGTTCGTAAAAGTTATCCGCATATGAAAATAGTTATTCTGAGCAATTTGGAGGATTTCCACTATGCGAAAGAGGCGATTCGTAATGGGGTGTCCGAATATATGATCAAATCAGATATGATGCCTCGTGACTTTGAGGAAACGCTGCAACGAGTGAGGGAATCGATCTTCACGACGTCACCTGTTAGAGAGCAGAAGGATTTGGTAAGCGAAGTGGAGCCTCTCGTCAAAGAAAAGCGGATGATTGAGCTCCTTGAAGAAACGAATCCGGCGCGCAGTCAAGAAATCGTAGCAAGCTTGAGGCTCTCCGAAGCTAAGCTGCCCCTGTATGTGCTCCATATTGTGAAGAATGCGTGGACGCAGAGTGTTGAGGAGGGGCAAGCCTTGATACGCAAGGCGTTTGCAAAAGTGATGGCGAATTCCTCAGAGGATGCTTATGAGGCTTTTCCGGATCGGCAAGGAGAAATGAATGTGCTTCTTTATGCAAGGGGAATGAAGGTTGAGGGCATGGCTGAGAGGAAGGCATGGTTGCAAGCTGTTCTTCACGATCTCAAGGAATCTTATGCAATGTCATGTACAATAGGTGTAAGTAAGAGTGTGTCCCATTGGGCTAATCTTCATCAAGCCTACGAGCAAGCGAAAGCGGCTGCGAAATATAAAATGTTCATTGGACCGGAACGAGCCATTCTGTATGGTGTTGATTATATCCCCCTGTCAAGCCAGTTGGCAGATAATATCAAAGTGAGCACAACGCATATCCATGCGATGGTGTATGCTTTTCAAACGAAAGAGCTGCACGTGTACTTAGAGGATATTTTCGAACAGCTTACAGCACGTAAAGATTATGATCTCGTGGAAATTATTTCACTGGAGCTGCTCATCCTCCTAACGACATTATGGTCAGAAGTGGCAAGTGATCAGCAAAGCATCCTCCAATTAAAGAAACAGTACTATGAGCAATTATCCAAACTTGAGACGATTCAGATGAGTAAAGCATGGTTTCTGCAAGCATTTGAGGAACTCGTTCGGCATATGATCGGCGTGTATCATAGTGATCGCAATGGCATTATTAAGGCCGCGCAATATATCGGGCAGTACTACCAACAAGAGATTTCGCTGCAATCGATTAGCAGTTTGGTGCACTTAAGCAAAAACTATTTTGCCAATCTGTTCAAAAAGGAAATGGGTGAAAGCTTCCTGGAGTATTTGACCCGGATTCGCATTGAGAAAGCTATGAGCTTATTAACAAGTGAGCTCAAGACCGCGGATATTGGCCATTTGGTAGGTATTCCAGATCCAAAATATTTCTCGAAAGTATTTAAGAAAATAACAGGTCTATCCCCGTCAGAATATCGTGTGCGAGTCAAAGAAGACAAGTCAACGTAAGTCTTCTTACCCTTGATTGCAAACGCTTACTATGGAACTGTTTATTGTCAGGCTGGTGGGGGAAGGGGGATCGGATTGTTAGATAAAAAAAAGTTCAAACGGATCGTCGGAATCGGATGTATATGGACGCTCGCATTCGTGCTTACTGGATGCTCCATTCTGTCCAATACTAAGAATAAGAAAATCGTGGAAAGCGCAGTATCGCCCGTGGAAATTTCGTTCTGGAATCCATTCGGCGGTGGTGAAGGGGAGTTCGTAGAGCGCATTGTTCAAGATTTCAATTCTTCGCAGAAGGCCGTCTACGTGAAGCAGCTTCGGTTAGAATCGAATGAATATTATGTGAAATTGAGTACCGCTCTTTCTTCGGGGAAAGGTCCGGATGTGGCTGTTGCTCATGTTGACCGGATGTCACCGTTCGTAAAGGCGAAGCAAATTATGCCATTGGACACTTTGGCGAGTGAGGTTGGATTTGATTTCAAGGAATTAGAGGAGAGTAATGTTCGAAGTGTAAGCTTCATGAGCAAGCCATATGCACTCCCATTAGACACGCATTTTCACATGTTATATTACAATAAAGCTATTTTGAAAAAAGCAGGAATGTTGAATGACGATGAAACGCCCAAGCTGGCCGTCTCAACGCCGGAGGCATTTATTCAGATGCTGCAACAGATTCAAGCTAAGGTACCGAATGTGGAGCCATTTGCTGTCAATACGCCGTATTTCCAAGAGCCATTTCTCAATATGTATTATCAAGCAGGCGGGGAGTTACTCGATGAGAGCAAGGCGAAGATTAACATCCACAATGACAAAGCGCTTCACGTGTTGAAATTTTATCAACAGATCTATGATAGCAAGCTCTCCGATGTGAACGATAAAACACCATGGGATACGTTTCATAATGGCCAAGCTGCGCTTTGGATGGGCGGTGTTTGGGAGGCAGGCTATCATTTAAGTGAAGCCTCCCTTCCTGCGGGGATCATGCCGCTTCCCGTCTTATTCGGAAGTTCGATGCAGTGGGGGAGCTCGCATACACTTGTCATTCCGACTTATGTAACGAAGGATAAACAACGTGCTGCCATGGCATTCATGTCTTATTTCTCGAAGGTTGGTTCCATGCTATGGGGTCAAGCCGGCCATGTACCTGCCAATCGAGCGGTTCTTCAAAGTCAAGCATATAGGCAATTGCCTTATCGGAAGCTGTTCATCGAAGCGCAGCATGGCGTCAAATTTGCACCACAGACAGATAAATACGCGACAATGTTTACAACATTGTCAGAAGAGCTTCAAAGCATCGTAATGGGAGGAATAGATCCGGAAGAAGGGCTAGTACAACTCGAGAAGAAAATGAATAGTGTGTTGGCCAACTAGGCTGAGCAATGTGTCCCCTTTCGGAACTATCCGGGAGGGGATATTTGGTGATCTGGGCGTATTTTAATTCGAAGCGGCACCTATACTAAAAGGAACATATACATGTCAAAGGAGCTGAATCAATTTCAATGAACATTATTTTCCACGGGCAAAGTTGTGTCGAAATTCGCTTGGAGCAGCACACATTGATTATAGACCCTTTCATTACTGGTAATCCGCAAGCAACGGTCAAAGCGGAAGACATCAAGGCCGATTATATCCTTGTTACCCATGGACATGGAGATCATGTTGGGGACACGATATCTATTGCAGAGCGCAACAAGGCAACTGTTATTGCTCCTAACGATTTGGCCAGATATTTAGGCTTTGAGGGGGCCAACACACACGGAATGGGAATCGGCGGGGCCTTTGAGTTTCCTTTTGGCAAAGTGAAATTGACGCTAGCTTTACACGATTCCTCCTATAATCCGCCAGGCACGAAAGAAAACATCTATACAGGCATGGCGAGTGGATTCTTGATTAGGGTAGAGGGGAAAACCATTTATCACGCAGGGGACACGGGTTTATTTAAAGATATGAAGCTGATTGGCAAAATGAACGAGATTGATCTGGCCTTTCTGCCGATTGGGGATAACTACACGATGGGGCCGGAAGATGCCGTTATCGCTGCGAGATATTTGAAAGCTCAAACCGTTGTCCCAATGCACTATAATACGTTCCCAGTGATTGAACAAGATCCGGATGCTTTTGTTGCAAGCCTGGAAGAAGAAGGTATCAAAGGCTTAGTGATGACACCTGGGCAACAAATTACACTTTAGTTGAATTGACGAAAAGGCGAGTCAAGCGGATATGAGAGAGGCAGTTAAGGAAGAACAGAAGGTATAGATTCAATGCGAAGAGGATACCCACACGTATATGTGGAGGGTATCCTTATTTTTATTGTGAAATTCTAACAGGGCGTATTATTTCCTTTTGCTTAATTGATTAGCTTTGTAAAAAATAGGCATATAACTTATTGACTTACGGAAAATAATCGCCTATTCTAATATTGACTGACTTAGTCAATCGATAAATGGAGAGGGAGAATGAAATGAAAAATATACAAAAAGAAGGCAAGGCTATCGTGTTCGGTGGCAGCATTACAGGTTTAATGACGGCGAGGGTCCTCTCGTCGTATTACAAAGAGGTACTCCTAATCGACAAGGACAAATTTCCGGATTATCCCGCAGAGCGGAATGGTGCTCCGCATGGCTTTCATCCCCATAGGTTCACACAACGTGGTAAAATGATTACGGAGCAGCTTTTTCCTGGCTATGAGGAAGAACTGGTAGCACTTGGTTCACCAAGCTCACTCCATAAAACCGTTCATATGATGAATCAATATGGAACAGTAGCCGGACCTTATCAACGGAACGATATCAAGTTCAGCCGTGCTGTACTGGAATGGGTTATTCGTGAACGTATAAAGAAGATTCCCAATATACGGCTGCTAGTGGAGCATGAAGTCATTGGGCTTCACGCAACTCCGGATCATTCGGCCATTACCGGCGTCCAAGTTCGAGGTAGGGGAGTGGAAGTGAAGAGCGATTTCATGGCAGATCTTGTAGTGGATGCTAGTGGCCGTGCCTCCAAACTGACGAATTGGTTAAAGGAGTTTGGATATGACGTACCTAGCCCTGACCGAATGAAAGCAGCTATCGGATACAGTACACGTCGGTATAAAGTACCTGCACATTTGAAGCACCTAACCGAGAAATGGGATGTGATTAACATCATGGGCCAACCCGTCAAGGGAACGTTTACGGGAGTATTTTCCTTTATAGAGAATCAGGTAGCTGAAATGTTGCTGTATCGTCCAGGTGGGCAGTATCCACCAACGGATGCGGAAGATTTCGAAAGGGAAGTTGCTCAGCTTCCTACCCCCATGATTGCAGAAATCCTGTGTGAGCTAGAACCAATCAGCACGCCTAAGGGGTTTCGCGTAGCAGAACTATATCGTCATCATTTTGAGCAAATGGAAAGATGGCCAGACGGATTGTTGGTTTTAGGCGACGCTTTCTGTATTTATGACCCTATTTTTGGTCAAGGGATGACGGTAGCTGCTATAGAAGTGGATTTACTAAACACCATGTTGCAAGAGCGACAGCATAACCCAGAGCCACATTTCGAACAAAAGGTACTTCGAAAGATACAAGATAAGGCCATTACTCCTGCCTGGTGGTTAAATTGTGCGGCGGATTTGCAGTGGGATGGCGTCGAATATGAGGCTGGAACAGAGCCACTCAAAGGGGTTGCTTTTGGCAGCAGATATATGAATTTGATCCTGAAAGAAGGGACTGCGAATCAGAATTTCAAACTATTTGGTTTGTACTGGGGAGTTAATTCGTTATCTTTATCGCTTCATGAGTTGTTTAATCCACAGATGGTCAAGTCGGTGTTAGAGGCATCGGAGGAAGGACAGCAACTACTTGCAGACCTCCTGAAAGAATACGAGCTGCCGTTAGAAGAAGCATTGATTAAAATGATTCCAAGTTAGGGGTGAAAGACCTATTGTCTCCGTTAAATAAAGAACAACAGCATCAGATTCGAGATGAACGCAGGGAACAAATTATGAGTGCTGCGCTTAAAGTCTTTGCAAGGCGAGGGATTACTGGGACGAAAATGAGTATGATTGCAACTGAGGCCGAGATTAGCCATGGGTTGCTTTATCATTATTTTGCGTCTAAAGAGGAGCTGTTCACAACACTTGTTGAAAGAGCCATGATCGCCTCGGATGAGGCGATGCAAAGTATTTATGAGCTACCGGGATCACCAATCGATAAAATCAGATCGTTAACGCATGACATGTTGGATGAAGGTGGTACGGACTACTTTCTGCTGATTCATCAGGCGAGAACTTCAGATGGAGTGCCTGTGAAGGTATTAGAGTTGATGAAGCAATACTCAATGGACAATTACGTCAAGCAACTGCAGTCAGTATTTCGGGAAGGACAAGAAGCCGGAGAAATTGTGAATGGCGATTTAGACGAAATGATTTCCTCTTACCTATCGGTTCTCTCCGGTCTGATGGTGCTTAATGTACAGAAGATTGGGGGCTACCAGCATCCGAGAGTTGACGTGCTACTGAGGATGATTTCTCCGGATAAGTGAATTCTTGAATGGAAAAGAGCTAAGCGGCTTGTATCTGCTTAGCTCATTTGTTTTTGGCGTCCACCACTGCTTTCGGCAGGATACGATTATGTTCCGCTTCATAGGGATTTCCCCCAAGAGGATGTCAAGCAACATATTAAAGATTACCAGCAGGCAGATGGACTACATCTTCTTACTTGGAAAGCAATGAATTATTTGAGAGAGGAGAAGCTTGCTACAAGCAACTCCTCTTTTGTATTATTCAAGTTTTACTCCCTTGACGCTCTTTCCAGAATAGGACGGTGAGCATGCGCTCTACCCATTCCTTATCATCAGGAGTTAAGATAAAGCCATCGAACATTAGCTCATTTTCACGAAGAAAACGCCGTAGATTAACAGGATTGCTTTCAAACTGTTGGTTCGCTTGAGAGGACTCGAGATAGCCGGCAATATCCATCAGCTCCGAGTAAGACGTGTTAAGCCCCTCAGATAATTTCATCAAGACGTCGGGAGAAGGTATCCCACGGTTGCCATTCTCTAGCTGTGAGATGTATGCCGCGGACACACCTGAACGATCAGCTAGCTCGCGGATTGTGAAGCCTTTCATTTTGCGCATATCTCGTAATTTATCGTAAAAGTACATACCTGCTCATCCTCACTCTGTAAAGTAAACATTAGTAAACGTTTTAATACTACCAGTTTACTATAGTAATTACAATCATGGAGTTTCGGACCTTTAAATAATGAATGCTCGTTCATTTGATTACTAATGTAAACTTTATTTGTTGCATTAGTGAATAAATGAGGTATAATTTTAAATAGGACGAAGTGAGGATGGGGGACTGACATTCAACGCCGATGCATATTCAAATCAAAGCCAAGACAGATGTATTCATTAAGGCAAGGGTCATGAAAGGCTACTCACAACGAGAGCTGGCGAGGCACACAGGTGTAAGCCATGCGTACATAAGTTTACTTGAACGATCAATTAAATCAGTGGGTCCATCCACGGCAAAGCGATTAAGCGAAGTACTAGAGATGGAGTTGGAAGAGTTATTCCATATCCATATTGCTTGACAATCAGAAAACCGATGCCCCCTAACTTGGGGAGCATCGGTTTTGCTTAATAAGGGAGATATGAAGCTCTATTACTAGGAGATCAGTCTTCCTTTATGAAGAGACTTCAAATTTTTATTGGAGTTAGAAATTATAGGGAGCATTTTCAAACTGCTAATCATGGGAGAAAGGCATTGGTGGCAAGTTGGTACGTATTCAAAGGAGAAATTGTCCCGAATCCAACCCTTACAATCTTCATTATTACATGCCCAGACTTTCGTGTTTTCCTGAATGAGATCCTCAACCGATTTTCTTCGAAAATACATGGTTTGTTCCTCCTAATAATAAAAAAACTGTCCTTAACACGTGTTAAGGACAGTTCTTTGTGATTTACAGTTTGACAACATTTTCGGCTTGAGGACCGCGGTTGCCTTGAGCTACATTAAATTCAACGCGTTGTCCTTCGTCCAACGATTTGAATCCATCTCCTTGAATCGCGGAGAAATGAACGAATACGTCATTTCCGCCTTCCATTTCAATAAATCCAAAGCCTTTTTCTGCGTTAAACCATTTCACTGTACCTGTTTCCATAATATAATTACCTCCAAATTGTTATTAACATGCTTTTTTAAACAAAAAAAATCACACATTGAAAAAGGTACCATTACACAAATGATCACTTTTTCAATATGTGAGTTTATGTCAAAGCTGTTTTATAATCTTATAGTAGCATACAAAAGAGTAATAAGCAAATTTGTATTGTTCTCCCTTTCCTATATGACATATGTCATACCGTCTACATGATGTTTATGACTGCAACGAATTGTAAGCGAAATCTATAATGAAGATAGGAAATGACAACTGATATTCGCTTACATGCCCTGCGCACTATATCGAGGAGGAACTAGAAGATGACACAATCCACACTAACTAACTTGAAAAAACAGGTTGCCCCTTATGAAATATCAAATACGAGGGCTAGTATCAAACAGCTAATTAACACCTTAGGACCTCTCTTCGTGCTATGGTTAGCTGCGTATCTAAGCCTATCTATTTCTTATTGGATCACACTACCGATTACGATCATCGCATCCGGTTTCGTGATACGAACTTTTATCATTTTCCATGATTGTTGTCATCAATCGTTCTTCAAAAGCCGTAGAGCTAACGAAATCATCGGTACGATTACGGGTGTCCTTACACTCTTTCCCTACCAGCAATGGAAGAATAGTCATTCTATCCATCATGCAACGAGCAGTAACCTCGAGAAACGTGGAGTAGGTGATATGTGGGTACTTACCGTTGACGAATATGCGGCGGCTTCCACATGGGTTCGAATGGCTTATCGGTTATATCGGAATCCATTTATTATGTTCGGATTGGGTCCCATCTTCTTGTTTCTAATAACGAACCGCTTTAATACGAAAGGTGCAAGACGCAAGGAGAGAATCAGTACGTATTTGACAAATGTCTCCATTCTTGCTCTGTATGGGGGACTGGTTTGGTTAATTGGCTGGCAGTCTTTTGTTCTGATCCAAGCGCCAATTATGTTCGTAGCGGGCTTATTAGGAATCTGGCTTTTTTATGTGCAACATCAGTTTGAAGACTCCTACTTCGAAAATGAAGATGAGTGGAGTTACGTGAAAGCCGCGGTAGATGGAAGCTCCTATTATAAGCTGCCGAAGCTTTTGCAATGGATTACTGGCAACATTGGGTTTCATCATGTCCATCATTTGAGTCCGAAAGTGCCCAATTATAATTTGGAAAAGGCGCATAATGCAACGCCACCTCTTCAAAAAGCAACGACCATAACAATCGGCACCAGTTTGAAGTCGCTACGATTCCGTCTGTGGGATGAGCGTAACAAAACGTTTGTCGGTTATAAAAATAGTATACAGGTGCACCGTAAGGAAGATGAGCAAGATCCCTTGGCTGCCAAATTAAAAGTAAAAGTCCGTAAATCGAGCTTACAAGGGCAATAAATACATCGTTACTTGTTTGTGCTAAAATATAAGTAAATCTATGTTGAAGAAAAAGAGGCTAAACGGACTATGCAAAAGTGGTATCAAATTTTTCACAAAAACACCGGTCTTAGTCCGTATGTGTGGGTTGTCTTTTATATCCTCCCTTTTTATTTCATATTTCGTTCTTCGACGACCTACCATATTGTATTAGGCACAATCATGATTATGGTTTTCTTTAGTTGCTATGTGCTGTCCTTCGTATCGAAAGGATGGATTGTCTACTTCTGGACTAGCGTACAAATTATTATTTCGATTATCATGGCTGTCGTATTCAGCTATGTGTATTTCTCTTTGTTTTTGGCATTTTTTATTGGCACCATGAAAAGTAAGGCAGGATTTATTACGTTGTACTGTATTCATCTAGTAACAACGATTGTCACGATTAACTATGGCTTGGTAGCCCAGAATCCTGTGTATTTTGACCAATTGCCTTTTATTATCATTAGTGTCATTGCCGTTATTCTCATTCCAGTCACCACGTTCAACCGTAACAGGAGTGAGCAGCTTCAGGGGCAACTAGAGGATGCTAATAAACGGATTTCCGAGTTGGTGAAGCTAGAAGAACGTCAAAGAATTGCCCGCGACTTACACGATACACTGGGTCAGAAGCTCTCGTTAATTGGTTTGAAGAGTGATTTGGCTGGGAAGTTAATTAGCAAAAATCCGGCGCAAGCACAAATCGAAATTAATGATGTTCGTCAGACAGCTAGAATAGCGTTAAAGGAAGTCCGGGAAATCGTAACGCAAATGCGCGGAACGAGACTAGTGGAAGAGATTTTTCGAATCAAACAGATTTTGAAGGCTGCAGAGATCGACCTCGTTCTGGAGGGAGATCCGAAATTAACCAACACGTCCCTTATTAATGAAAATGTATTGAGCATGTGTTTGAAGGAATCGATTACGAATATTATTAAACATAGCTCTGCAACTACGTGTTCGATCTCCATTGAACCATCGCCAAGCGATCTTGTTATCAAGGTCGAGGACAATGGGATTGGCATGACGAAAGAATGTCTTGTGTTACTTGGCAATGGATTAAGGGGCATGAAAGAGCGACTTGAGTTTGTAAACGGTTGTATGGAAATCGTCTCAGCCAATGGAACCATGATTGTTATCAAAGTGCCGAATGCCATCATACCACCAGAAAGGGAGGTGCGGATATGATTCGAATTGTGATTGCCGAGGACCAACGGATGCTGCTCGGCGCACTTGCATCCTTACTTGATTTGGAAGAGGATATGCAGGTCGTTGGGAAAGCAAGCAATGGCGAGGATGCTGTAAAACTAGTTAAACAGCATAAGCCAGATATTTGTGTCATGGATATCGAGATGCCAATCATGAACGGTTTAGACGCGGCGGAAGAACTAAAGGGATTGGGCTGCAAAGTCATTATATTGACCACGTTTGCCCGATACGGGTATTTTGAAAGGGCCGTGAAGGCAGGGGCCAACGGTTATTTGTTGAAAGATAGCCCGAGCGAGGAACTGGCTACCTCGATTCGGAGTGTGATGGCAGGCAGGCGAATCTATGCTTCAGAGCTAGTAGACGAGACTTACAATGAAGAAAATCCTTTGACCGAGAGAGAAAAGGAAGTACTGAACCTGATTGCCGACGGTAAAAATACGAAGGAAATCGCTGATCACATGTTCATAACAAGAGGCACTGTTCGCAACTACATCTCCGTTATTCTCGATAAGCTCAATGTCAGTAACCGAATTGAGGCTATTATGCGTTTCAAAGAGAAGGGATGGTTCAAATGATAGGCCTCAAAAAGGTAAAAAGGATACCCATAGACTGGACACTTTGAAAAAAGGTGTTCAATCTATGGGTATCTTGCATTAACGAGCTTTATTTTCCTGGATTAACTATTTAACAGTCTTATTATAAGCGCCAATCTTCTCTGTAATACTCTTAGCTGCGTTATCCAGCGCATCCTTAGGCGCCTTTTTGCCAGTTAGAGCCTCTTCAATCGCTGTTTCGACGATTTGACGGGCTTCTGGGAAGACCCCCATAACCGCTCCTTGGGTTGCTGTGTTGGCTTTCGTTTTGTGCAATTGATCGATGGCTGTTTGGAATTGCGGGTATTTCACAAGGTTCTCTTTGATAATTGCTTCGTCATACGCTTTCTTCGTAATTGGGAAGTAGCCTGTGTTCACGTTCCACCATGCTTGCGTTTGCGGTGTAGTTAGAAATTTAATGAATTCCCAAGCGCCTTGTTGCTCAGCTTCTGATTTGTTATTCAAGATGTAAAGACTCGCACCGCCAACAACAACACCGCCTTCTTTGGCATCGGATGGCTTAGGAAGCGGGCCTGTACCTACTTGGAATTTGCCTTCAGCGCCGGTTACAATCCCGCGAAGCGAAGCTGTGGAATCCAAGGTCATGGCAATTTGACCAGCCAAGAAAGCTTTTTTTGTATCATCGGTTTTACGGCCTAGGTTGGCGGATGTTTTGTTGTCGACCATTTCTTTCCACCAGGTTAAAGTTTTGACGCCGGCTTCATTGTTGACCATAGATTCTGTGGCAGCAGTGGTACGACCATTCCCATTATTGAGGTATTCAACACCTTGGTTAGCAAAGAATTGCTCCATAAACCAGCCGTAGATGGCAAAGGATGAGCCGGATTTCCCATCTTTACTAAGCGCCACAGCAGCTTTCGTGATTTCCTCATACGTAGTCGGTGGTTTCTCTGGGTCAAGACCTGCAGCTTTGAACATGTCTTTGTTGTAATAAAGAATAGGGTTAGAAGTGTTGAAAGGCATGGAATTCAGTTTGCCATCGACTTTATAATAATTCAGAATATTCTCTTCGAGTTGGGAAAGATCGAATTTATCGGCATCGACATACTTTTGAACCGGAGTGATGGCTTTGGAATCGATCATGAAGCGGGAGCCAATTTCGTAAACTTGAATGAGGGACGGGCCGCTTTTGGTATCCATCGATGCTTTCATTTTGTTGATGCTCTCATCATAGGTACCTTGGAATACAGCTTCAACCTGTACATTCTTCTGTGAGCTATTAAAATCAGCCACTAATTTATCGACAGCTTTGCCAAGCTCTCCACTCATGGAGTGCCACCAGATCACTTTAACGGGTTCGGCCCCTTTTTTAACATCTGCTGCAGCAGAACTTGCCGCTGGTTTACTTTCTGCCGTACTGCCAGAAGTCGTTGTTTCAGCCTTGCCGCAAGCACTAGTTAGCAGCACCATAATTGCCGTCATAGCAAGGATGGAGCTTTTCGTTTGCAATGATTTCATAGTTTTCATTTCTCTCCCTTATCTCTTTTGTGAAATATATGGAAATCTAATTCAGCATGTTGCTGAACAGCGCAGCCATCAAGGATGGATTAACCTTTCACAGCACCTGCCGTAAGTCCGCGAACGAGCTGTTTTAAACCAAGAACGAGCAACAAGAGGGATGGCAGCAAGACGATGCTTACACCTGCCAGAACCAAATTCCATACGGTTAATTCTTCGAATTGCAGCATTGCGATACCAATTTGCACGGTACGCATGGCTTCGCTGTTCGTGATGAGCAGTGGCCATAGATACATGTTCCATGCATTTAAAAAGGCATAAACGGCTAGCGTTGCCAAGGCTGGACGTCCGAGTGGAAGCACAATTCGAAGGAACATGCGAAAGTGTCCGCATCCATCGATGCGTGCAGCTTCGAACAGCTCTTTGGGCAGCTGCAAGAAGAATTGCCGCAGAAGGAAGGTTCCGAAGGCAGTAGCTAGGAAAGGAACGGTTAGCCCCTGCATGCTATCGAGCCAGTCCCATTTTTTGATCGTCAAGTAATTGGGAATAATGGTGACTTCCCACGGAATCATCATAGTAGCCATGAAGAGCGCGAAGATAAAGGCTTTGCCTTTAAATCGAATATTAGTGAAGGCATAGGCGGCCATACTTGAGGTAATCAGCTGTCCCAGTGTAATAACGATGGAGACAATGAGACTATTGGTAACAAATTTAGCAATAGGCACAAGCTGGAAAACAGCGATAATACTGCCGATATAGAAGCGGCTAGGCAAGAAGTGAGGCGGGTAGGCCGAAGCTTCCTCAGGCGTCATCAATGCCGATGAGAACGTGTAGAAGATCGGATAAAGAACAAGTGCGGCGCAGATGATCAATAGGATGTAGACGAAAGTATGTTGCAAACGAGTGATCATTGGTAGTGCACCTTCCTTTCAAATACTTTAAACTGAATGACCGTGAAAATAAGGATGATGGTAAAAAGGACAAGTGCTTGCGCGCTGCCGGTACCGAACCGGAAGTTAATAAAGGCATCCTGATATAAAGTGTAAACTAGTACATCCGTGGAGTTGACTGGCCCGCCTTTGGTTAGTATATGAATTTGTCCAAAGGACTGAAAAGCACCGATGATGGACACGATCGTGACGAAGAAGACCGTCGGTGATAGTAAGGGCAGGACGATTTGGACAAAGGTACGAATGGGGCCAGAGCCATCGATTTTGGCACTATCATAGATCTCATCCGGAACACCTTGTAACCCGCTTAGCAGGACAATGTAGGTGAAGCCGAGGTTCATCCAGACCGTCATCATGGAAACAGAAAGCAAGGCCCATCGCGGGGCAGTCAGCCATGCCACAGGCTCTGAGCCGATTTGCTGGAGCAAGTAATTCAGCATGCCGACACTGGGATGAAACAGCATCATCCAGATCACGGCGGATGTTCCGACAGAGAGAACTACTGGCAGTGAGAAAATGAATTGGAAGATTCGCATCCCCTTGAGCTGATTGTGCGTAAGTGCGGCAAGCATCAGGGCAATTACGATCACGGTAGGCACCGTTAGTAGTGTAAATAGGCCTGTCACGCCTAAGCTCTGATAGAATCGCTCTGAGGTGAATATCGCCGTGAAATTGTCGAATCCAACGTAAGCAGCAATCCTACCCCTGGGATCGGTTTCGTGTAAACTTAGATAAAAGGTTTGTATCAGGGGGTAGAACAAAAAGATGGCAAACAATAAAAGAGATGGAAACAAAAAGAGATAACCAAGGATTGTCTCCGTCAAGCTCTGGTTGAGCGCTGCCTTGCGAGGATGCACTGCTTTTACAATCGTTTGTGATTTTCTTGCTTGAGGTAGATCTCTCTCTACTGCATTCATTTCATGCTCCTCCATGACCATTATTAAACCTGTACACCACGTTACTAGACTAACGCTTGTTTATTTAACCAATGTCAAATTCAGATGAAGGTTTTGTATATTTTTAGATAAATTTACAAAAACAATAGAATTTCTTGCGCCGGTGCGATTGCGGAATCTGCTTGGCTACCCTGCGGAGAAGAATACATGAGAAGAACCAATAAACGTTGAATTTACTGGTTCTACTCATGTCATCTTTATTTGTGAGTTTGTGCATATAACAACAACAATGTGTTAAATATCATTATTTATTTATTGCAAAACAATAAATAATGTGATAAATTCAAATCAAATTTAAATGATAAGTGAGGGACTTTTTTATGGAACGTGGATCAACACTCTTTTTAAAGATAGCTGTTATTCTTATGGGAATCCCCGTGCTTGCTTTGTGTATATTTGCAGTGCCTGAGATCGCGAGTTATGCAGTAGAACTATATCCAGATCATTCGTATCTGAAATATCTCTTTACGATTGATTTGTATGCATCGGCGATACCTTTTTACATTGCTTTGTACCAAACATTTAAACTTCTAGGCTATATTGACAAGAACAAAGCTTTCTCGGAATTATCTGTGAGTGTTTTAAAGATAATTAAACGTTGTGCAATCACGATCAGCGGCTTGTATGTGTTAGGGATGCCACTTTTTTATCTCTTTGCTGAGAGAGACGATGCCCCAGGTGTCATCGTCATTGGCATGGTTATAATTTTTGCTTCTATGGTGATTGCCGTTTTCGCTGCTGTTCTCCAGAAGCTTTTGCAAGAGGCAATTGATATAAAATCTGAGAATGATTTGACAGTCTGAGGTGATTACTATGGCGATAATTATTAATATTGATGTGATGTTGGCGAAGAGGAAAATGAGCGTAACAGAGCTCGCAGAGAAGGTTGGAATCACAATGGCAAACCTTTCTATACTGAAAAATGGAAAGGCAAAAGCAATTCGATTATCGACGTTAGAGGCGATTTGTAAGGCTTTAGATTGTCAGCCAGGCGATATATTGGAATACCGAGAGGATAGAAGCACTTAATAAGGGGGGAATAAACATGGACATGAACAATCCGATTATTGACAATATCGCTAACCCCCATGAGCTGGAGCGAATGTATAGAGAAGAACCCGATGCATTTAAACAATCGTTTTCATACGCGTGGGAACAAAACCCGGATTCACAGGTACTTGGCGTATGGTATCAAAGGTTGTATTTCAAAGAAAAGATACTTACCGAGAAAACTTCCTTGTTTCAGAAAGATTTCATATCCATGGGTATCTTAGCCATTTTGGCCGGGATAACTACAAGAATCCTCTTTCATTTTGCCGACGATAATACGATAGCCCCAATTAATATTGTGATTGGTGTACTTCTCTTAATTGCTATCTATTTTGTAACCAATAATGTTCCGAGTAAAAAGGTTCTTTACACCCTTGCATCGTCATTCCTTATCTCTGGGATATTCCTGAATCTGTTGCCAGTAGAGTGGACTGACAGTATTATTCTGGCATATATTCACCTTCCCATATTCTTATGGGTAGTCGTAGGGCTTGCATTTACAGGAAATGAGTATGGCAACGGCAGTACAAGATTAGCCTATCTTAAATTTAATGGCGAACTCGCTATTCTTTACGCCTGCATGGCCATTAGCGGAATGCTGTTAACAGGTTTAACGATGCAGTTATTTAAATTTGTAGGCATGGATATATCTGAATTTTATTTTGAAAATGTCGTTATATTCGGTGCTGCCGCGATGACTCTTGTGGCTACATACCTCGTCTCTAGAAACCTTAAGCTTGCCAAAAATATAGCTCCCTATATTGCCAAAATTTTTAGTCCGCTTGTTCTAGTAACCTTGTTGGTCTATCTCATAACGGTTATAGTGGTCGGAAAAAATCCATTCTTAGATCGAGATTTTCTCCTATCTTTTAACGGAGTACTCCTTGCTGTATTGGCCGTCACCATATTCTCTATTACCGAAAGCAGCAAAGACGAGAAGAAGAACATTTCAGATTATATTAATTTTGCCCTCATTGTCCTTGCTCTGATTGTTGACAGTGTGGCTTTATCCGCCATTGTGTTCAGGCTTTCTTCCTATGGGATATCGCCAAACAGACTTGCCGTTCTAGGCGTAAACATCTTAATCTGGGCCAATCTCATTTGGATTATGCTGTCCTATCTTCGGTTTCTGCAAAACAAAACAGGACCGTTGGCAATCCAGGATGCCGTTACGAAGTATTTGCCGATCTACGGACTGTGGGCAGCATTTGTTACATTTACGTTTCCTTTATTTTTTAAGTAATGCAACTGAAGAATTAAATTTAAGTGATAGAGCAGGCTGCCGGAAGATCGGTGGCTTGTTTTGTTGTGTTGGAATTTTTGATCACATGAAGTCACAAAAGTCTTAGCTGTTCGTATTACCAAAATATGACTTAGATATGACTTTACTCACCTGTTTAAATCAAAATGAAAAGTTATAATAAATCCTGATCGAGTGTACATGGAATTGTCAATTTCAGTGTATTTATTGTTAAATAATTCCATGTATGATGAAAGAGTGAGTAGTAAGAATGTAAGCATTAAAGCTGGTGATAGGGGAGAAGTGAGAATGTCCAAGTTAACTGAGTTTTCAATGAAAAATGTGGCGGCGATTTTCATCGTCATGCTGCTGTTGGTCGTAGGAGGAACCTATTCTACTACCACACTGAAGGTAGAAAGTATGCCAGACATTACATTTCCAGTTGTCATTATTAGCACTACCTATGTAGCACCTCCGAAGGATGTCCTTGACGAAATTACGAAGCCATTAGAGAAGGCTGTTGCGGGGTTGGATGGACTCAAAACGCTAAGCTCCGGATCACAGGACAATTACTCACAGATTATCCTGGAGTTAGACCAAGATAAGAAGCCGGAAGACGTTAAGAAAGATGTTGAGAGCTTGATCTCTAATGTTAAGCTGCCTCAAGGTTCTGAGAAACCCAAAGTGTTAACAGCTGGCTTTGCATCTGACCCTGTTTATTATTTAGCAGTCTACGGTGAAGCTGGAATGAACCAAACCGAGCTGGATAAAGCCTACAAAGATACAATTCTTCCCGGCTTTAATGGGCTCAAGGGAATCGACCATGTAGACTCTGTAGGTAATCAGGATGCGGTACTTACCATTAAGCTTGATGCGCCTGCGATAAATAATTATGGCCTAACGCCATCAGAGGTTTCTACTTTGATCAAAGCCGCATTGGTATCTAGCCCGGCAGGTACGGTAGATTTCAATGGAAATACACAGATGGTTCGAGTCAAAGGTGAACTAGATACAATTTATAACTTAGATAATTTGAAAATCACAACAAAAACAGGCGATACATTGCTTCTCAAACAAATTGCCAAAGTGGAAGCGATCAGCGAGTCCAAGTTCATTGCAAGATTAGATGAACTGCCAGCCATCGGCGTATTGCTTTACAAAACAAAAGCTGCGAATGCGGTAGAATTTGCAGATAGTGCTGACAAGCTTATGACAGACTGGGGCCAAACGCTGCCTGGTGTGAAATTCCACAAAATCTACAATTCTGCCAACGATATTAAAGATTCCATCCACGGAATGGTGCAAGAAGGAGGATTAGGAGCAATACTTGCTTCATTGATGATCTTGCTTTTCCTACGCAATGCACGTATGACAATCATCGTACTCGTATCGATTCCTCTCTCCATTCTTGTTACGTTACTATTTATGGGTCCTCTAGGTATTTCCCTCAACATCATGACATTAGGTGGAATGGCCATTGCTGTCGGGCGAGTCGTGGATGACAGTATCGTCGTTATTGAGAATATTTATAGTCAGCTGCAAAAAGCTCAAGATCGAAATGAATCTGTGATTAAACTAGCAACGAAACAGGTTTCCAGCGCAATTACTTCCTCTACAATTACAACGGTCGGTGTATTTGGTCCTATTGGATTCGTAAGTGGGGTAGTTGGTGAAGTATTCCGTCCATTTGCTATAACACTTGTCGTAGCATTAATGTCTTCATTAATTGTGGCATTAACGGTAATTCCAATGTTGGCGAAGATTATGGTTCTTAAAAGCAAGAAGCTTGCAAGTCACGATGACAATCACGTGGGTCCAATGGGTATGAAATATAAGAAAGCGCTCATCTGGTCCTTGAATAACCGGATCAAAACGTTATTTATGGCTGGGGTTGCCCTTATTATCTCGATCTTCATTACAGTACCTAATTTAGCAGTAGCTTTCATGCCGGATAGTGAAGCTGTCAAACAAGGTGTAATTGAGATTAAAATGCCGCGAGAAACATCCATTGAGATGATGAATGAGAAGTCCAAAGAACTTGCAAAAGCTTTGAAATTACACACTGACAAAGCGGGTAAACCTGCATTCAAGTACATTGAATCTCTTGTTGGATATAACCAAAGCAGTGATCGATTTGCTTATCGCGCGATGATGTTCTTCGAGCTAACAGCGGAAACAAATGCGACTGAAGGTGTCAAAGCATATAAGGAAGATATGTTGAAACTGATGCCTCAAGGGTCAGATGTGAATATACAATTGTTTACTGGAGGGCCTCCTACTTCTACTGGAGCTGATTTCTCCTACTCCCTGAAAGGGGATGACCAGCTTTATCTGAAGCAAGCTTCAGAGTTAATCAAAGATAAAATGAAAGAATTCCCTGAACTGAACGACATTAAAGACAGCTTGAGTGATTCCAAAACCGAAGTCGAGATTGTTGTAAATCAAAATAAAGCACGCTTATACGGACTTTCCAGTGCTCAAATTTTGCAATCTGTCAACGCATGGATAGCAGAAGAGAAGCTTGGCGATCTGAAATTTAATAACATTACTTATGCAACTAAAGTTATGTTGAATCCTGTGTACAAAAACTCTGTAGATAAACTGGGTACTTTCTTGATTAAGACGCCTACTGGGCAAACGATACAGTTAAATGAAGTAGCTCGCGTTGAACAGATTGATGCACCGAATAGCATTAGTCGTGAAGATCAAGAACAAATTGTTAGTGTAAGAGCCAAAATTGAATCCACGGATAAAGGCGGCGTCAGCAAGAAAATTACGGAAGAATTAGCCAAGTTAGAACTACCTTCTGGCGTCACTCGTGAAGTAAAGGGTGTATCCGACGATATTCAAAAAAGTTTCATGCAAATGTTTATGGCCATCATTGCATCTATTTTCATTGTTTACATGGTTATGGTTATTGCCTTTGGTAATGCTAGAGCGCCGCTCGCTATTCTGTTTTCACTGCCGCTAGCAGCTATTGGAGGCCTTTTAGGACTACTAATAACGGGTGAATCGATCAATGTAACATCACTCATTGGCTTCCTCATGCTGATCGGTATCGTTGTAACCAACGCGATTGTACTCGTAGACCGCGTGCAGCAACTAAGAGAGCAAGATTATTCGATTCGTGATTCACTAATTGAAGCTGGGATTACGAGGTTAAGACCTATTATCATGACGGCAGGTGCAACGATACTTGCACTGATGCCATTAGGACTTGGGTTATCCAAAGGAACAATCATTTCCAAAGGTTTGGCAGTTGTCGTTATTGGCGGTCTTACGACTTCAACGCTACTAACGCTCGTGATCGTGCCAATTATGTATGAGATTCTATTTAAGAAAAGAGAAGGCGGCTTCTTCAAGAGAAAACGAAAACCGAATGTCATTCAATCAGAGCAAGTATCATCTGCACAATAATCATCTATCAAGGGGAAAAGGGGAAAATGAATATGAAACGTCAGTTGTTTATGATCAAACAGAGTACCAAGATATTCGGTGTCCTCGCGCTTAGCGCGGCGATAGCCGTAGGATGTTCCTCATCACCAGCAGTAAGCCCTGCGGCAACAACAGCTGCCCAGCAAGGGGATAAAGTAGTGAAAACCGCAAAAGTTACGAAGCAAAAGATTGGTGAACCCGTCGAACAGGTGGGTGATGTTGTATCATCTGTTCAATTAGATATTGTCGCCAAGTCGGGGGGCGAAGTCATTGAAATCGTGAAAAAACGTGGAGATATCGTTGAGAAGGGCGAAGTGCTTCTCCGCTTGGATCCAACGGATGTGCTGATACAAAGGGATTTGAATGCAGTAAGCATCAAAGGAGCACAGGCTGGACTGACAGCGGCTAGGCAAAATACATCGAATGGTATCGAAGATGCCAAAGACCGTGTTGCTAAGATGGAGACCGCGGTTAGTGACCTGGAGAAAGCCTATAGCAGGGTTCACAATGAATACGATCTAGGAACAGCAACGAAATCCGATTTAGAACAGATGGAAACGAAGCTAAACAATACCAAAAAAGATCTGGCCAGCGAACGTAGATCGCTGAAAACCATGCAGGAGACGAATTCATTGGCACAAGCGGAGTCCAGTTTGGAATCGGCGCAAGTAAGTGCCAAGAATATCGATAGAGCTCTTAGTAATCTTGAGATAAAAGCACCAGCTTCTGGTGTGTTGACGGATCTTACTATTACGCTCGGTCAGACATTAGCGCCAGGCGGTCGTGTAGGGGAAGTTCAACAAACGAATCCAGTTAAAATCAAATCCCAACTTAGTGAAGAGTCAGCTAACCTTGTTAGAGGTAAGAGTGAATTGATATTCTACATCCCGGGAGTAACGACGAAAGCCGGAGCCAAGGTAACCTACTTGTCGGATGTCATGAATGGTCAATCCAAAGCTTATGATCTGGAACTGGAAGTTCCGAATCCAGATGGCAAGCTGAAACCAGGATCTAAGGCACAAGTGGAACTAACCAAAGATGATGAACAAAACGTACCCGTCATTCCAAGCCTTAGCATCGTTCGTGAAGGCGGAAATAACTTTGCTTATGTTGTAAGTGGCGATAAGGTACAAAAGCGTAAACTTGAACTTGGTCGATTGAATGAGACGAATCAGGAAGTTATTTCAGGAGTTAAAGAAGGCGAGATTCTGGTAATCTCCGGACAACATCAACTGAAAGATCAAGACACGATAAAAGTGAGTAACTAACCTAATTAGTTTGAGGAGGAGACATAAGTGAATAAGAAGATGAAGAGATCTCTGGCAACTCTTGTTCTATCAGCTGTACTTTTATCTGCAGCATCTTTACCTGCATGGGCTGCGGATGGTCAGAACTTGGGAGCACTTGCTGCAGCAAGTAAGAATGCTAGCTACACGCTTTCCAATAAAATTGAGGTTGAAATCAAAAGCATGCTAAATGAGCACGAATCGGATTCGACAAGGTTAGGCACAGTCATTCGAATTCGAAATACGAGTGATAAAATCACGCGTGTACCTGATTTTGAACTACGCGTTCTGATGGCAGACGGTATCGAATATACACTGCAGCCTAGTGCCAAAAACGCGAAGTCCATTCAACCCAAGAGTCAACTGGAGCTCAGCTACTTGTCCATAGTTGAACGGAGTGACGATGTGGATTTAACAAGCCTCAACTTTATAGATGTGGATATGGAAGTGTATCCGAAGGAAGAAACAACATTGCTTACGATACCTGTCGATGCTGGTATCGTTTGGTACGGCAGTGATAGTACAATTATGAATTCATCCGCAATTCTTAAATGGGGAGAAGCATTTACCTTACCTTCATTGCGCTCGACCCTTGAATTCGTTCCTGTAGACATTCATAAGGAAATTACAGCCAAAGGCGTTTCTACGGTTGTTCAAATTGGGGTCGTAAATCCAACCAAAGAGCGTCAGACTGTACCTAACTTTGGGATCGATGGAAAGTCAGAAAGTAAGATTTATTCCGGCAGTCGTGCCGAAGCTGCGGTCACGTTAGATCCAGGTGAGAAGAAATATATCCATATTGTCATACCAACAGATCTAGATACGAAATTCACCAGTCTGAATGTCGTTACACCAGAGAGTTTTGCTGTTTCATTGGCTGAAGGTAAGTTCCTTGAAGATACCTACCGTGTAGGTCGTCTCAATATTCTTCTGCCATCAGGAGCTGTAACACAGGGTGTCATCCCAGCACCCGAATATACATTAGGTACGCCAGTTAGACTAGATTCAACGAATAAATTCGTTCCTTCGAATGTCGATCTGTCTTTAGTTGAATTACATGTAACAAGTAATGAAGACGATGGATTCAATACGGCAGTGGCCAAATTTAAATTGACGAACAACAGTGACCGTCCGATCCCAATTCCAGCTATCCAAACTGAGCTTGTTAGTGTAGATGGATACGCTTATGGCGGAAGAAGACAGGAATCTACAGCTCTAAGTGTTGTTCCTAATGCTTCGTATGTTGTGAGTTATTCGTATGCACTTCCAGCTTCAGAGACAGGTGAAGGTCTTAAAATGAACCTCTACAGCCAACAATCGAATGGAGAACTAGCATATAAATCACTTCTTGCCTCAGCAAAGGTACCTGTTCAGGAGAATGACCTGAGGGGTAAAACGCTTAACGTTTATCCTTATGAAATTACCATTAAAGATTGGTCAATTTCAGCTATTTACCAAGCTAGTATGATGTATGATTATAAATTGAAGTTGGATTTGAGTATTAAGCCAGATAAAAACGTTACGGTTGATAAATTTAACAGTAAGCTCTCATTCGAATTATTTGATAATGTTGGAAACCCAGTTGGAAAAACAGTAGAAGCATTGTCAGGTGAAGGTCGTTTGTACAATGGTACAAACACGATAAATCTAAACGCGAGATCGAACCAGCTGGATTTCCCGATTCAAGTCAAAGTATTTGAGATGTTTACGAACGAATATGGTGAATCCGTTAAGCGGTTGTTGACTTCTTTCAAACAATAGTTCGATATAATAGACCGATGTCCCCTTAACTTGGGAACATCGGTTTTGCTTTGTAATGGTTCCGAAACTAAAAAATTAGCGGGAATGCGATTATTGTTGTTATAATATCGTTTAAGGCTCGGTCACGGTCACTTAAGAACAAAGGGGTCAATGAGATGCTATCCTGGATTCGAAATGTAATTATGATTAATCGCAGCTTCAGGGTGAAACTTATTCTCAGTTTATCCATCATTATTTTATTGGCATTTTGCTTGACCGGATATTTAACGTACCGCTATAACTTAAAGCTGTTCGAGGAAGAGATCAGTAAGCAATTTACAAGCACGAACGAAGAAGCGTTAGCGAAGCTGGACCTTAAGGTGCAAGAAGTTGTTCGTATTTCACAAACGGTTGTATTTAATCCATCGATTGAAAAAGTGATTTCACGCATTAATCTGAACGAAGATTCGGATGCTTTTGACCGCTATTACGATAAGAAGTTAATCGAGGATCAGGTCTACCAACTCAAATCGGATGCGCCTTATATTACAGGGATGTACCTATATGACTTGAATGGGAATCCATCGTATTTCAGCTATACGACTGCTGCCATTAATGTTCCTGACGAAAATGTATTCAAAGTGATTCGTTCCAAAATTAGCGATACCTCTGGCGATCTCGTGTGGATTAGCGTACCATTAGCATCATCTATTGAGCCAAGTGGTTATAGAAATACGATCATTGTGGCAAGGTTTATGAAAAATAGTAGTTTGACGACTTACGGTGTACTCGTTATGGCTTTCGACGAATCTTTCTTCTCAGGCTCTCTCAAGGAGTTGACGAAGGCAGGCCAGGGGCAAGTGTATTTGTTTAATAAGAATAGAGAACTGTTATTTACGAATTCGCCCGTTCAATTAAATCAGTTATCGCTGCTTCAAAATATGAATTCAACCCAATTAATGGAGCATCATTTGTATGTGCAAGGAGAATCCGAAGTAACCAATTTCAAGCTCGTTAGTGGAACTTCACTAACTGAGATTCAATCTAGAAGTCGCGATTTGTTCAAAATGATTGTGTATTCTGGTTTGGTTAGTATTATACTTGCCAGTGTGCTAATTGTACTTTCCACGGGGAATTTACTCCGACCGCTCAAGGATTTAATGCTAGGACTCCGCAAAGTCCGCTCAGGTGATTTCGATGCACGAATTGAAATACGTACCCACGATGAGTTGGCCTATATGGGGGAAAGCTTTAATGCAATGGCTGAACAAGTTGGGCGGCTAATTAAGGAAGTATATCTAACACAATTAAGTGAGAAAGAAGCTGAGTTGAAGGCCTTACAGGCGCAATTGAATCCTCATTTTCTGCACAACATGTTCAATGAAATTTATTGGAAGCTATACCTGCAAGATGAAACCGAGACTGCCGCCTTAATCGCTGCCATTTCGGAGATGCTCAAATATTCCTTGATGCCTGTTCGAACACTGACGACGGTTAAGGAAGAATTCCAGCAGATCCGTAACTATTTGAAAATACAGAAGGAACTGTTTGAGAAGGATTTGGAAACTATCATTCAACTAGATGAGGATGTCATGGACGTTCAGGTAATGCGTTCACTGTTGCAGCCGTTAGTTGAAAATGTATTTATGCATGCTTTTCGCAATATGGTTTCACATAAAGTATTGATCATCAAGGCAAGCAGCCGCGGCGACTACCTTGAGATTGATGTTACCGATAATGGGTGTGGCATGGATGAGAAGGCTATTTCACAAATATTGGGGGTTCAGGGCACTTCATTACCTTATCGTACAGATGGACGAGAAAGTCTAGGCGTACGGAGTGTTGTGAGAAGGATTGAGTTGGTATATGGCCCGCCATTCCGAATGGAAATCGCTAGCGTCATAGGAAGTGGAACCAACATGCGCCTTATTCTGCCTCTTCTAACGAATGATGAAAGGAGATCACTGGAATGAGAAGCGGAAGAGTGTTGATTGTCGAAGATCAGTTGAATTTTAGAAAAGGGCTAGTCAAGATGCTCCAAGGTGGAGAGCTCGGTTGGCAAGTGGTCGGAGAGGCGGGTAATGGGCAGGACGCCTTGATACTGCTTGATGAGCTTCAGCCTGATCTGGTCTTAACGGACATTCGGATGCCAATTATGGATGGTATTGAATTCGTAGGGCATCTGAGGAAAAATTATCCGGATATGATAGTGATTATTTTGACAGGATTCAAAAATTTCGAATACGCGCAAGCCGCTGTAAGGCTGGGAGCGTTAGATATTCTAATCAAGCCGTGCACGGAAGAGGATGTCCGTCAGATCATGAACAAAGCGTCCGAGCGGTTCTATCAGAAGTATGCGCATCAGCAGAAACAGCACTTGCAAAATCAGTTGCAGCAAGATCAAGAACTTCGAGCGGTATTGCTGGACCTTCCTTATGAAATGAGCACATTACCTGGCTTGAATCAAATGTTGTCGGGTAAAGAATTGTGGTTGTTGCAAATGAACAATGAGGATCTAGCCAATAAAGCGAATAGTAAGAGAGACATGAGTTTGCTGCAATTTGCCTTATCCAACATTGTGGAAGAGCTAATGAAAGTAGCTGGTGTGGAAGCACGCCTCTTACTAGTAGAGCATGATACGTTCCTCTTAGTGGCAGGATTGCATACGGTGGAGGAAACGCTGCAAAGCAGTATTCCAACGGCATCATTTGAATATTTGAAAATTCGTACAGGCATGGTTTCAATGGGGCTAGCACCTTCCGCGATTGATTTGGCACAATTGTATCTGATAACGAAAGAGGCTGTCGCAGATCCTATTAAGCTCCCTTCCTTAAGTGGAAGTGAAGCGGGATCCGGCATCATGCTCTCCCTTAATCAGGCAAGGGTCAGAGAAATGGAAGTTCAGCTCATGTCAGCTATTCTAGTGGGACAAGAAGACAGCCTGAATGTACTGTTGAATCGCTTGATACATGAGCTGAGCCTCACATCCCCAGAGGAGATGCGACTTGGCGCATTGTCTCTGTCTATTGCAATGCATGGAACGATACAGAAACAGTTTGATCCTGACGATCAGAATTCGCTGGCTAGGCTCCCGAATGAAATGCCTCAAATCCAATGGACCTCGAAGGAAGTGCTGGATTGGGCGTCTGAGCAAGTGAAGCATTTCCTGCTCCAATTCAATCAATGGCAGGCATCCAAAAGTGATAATGTGGTCGAGCGAGCTATTAAATATATTGAGGAACACTACAATGAGGAATGCCGTTTGACGGATGTGGCTTCTCATATTCATTTAAATCCAAGTTACTTCAGTGTTGTTTTCAAAAAAAACACGGGAGAAAGTTTTACACGATTCGTTACTCGGGTACGTATGGATAAAGCGGCTTTGCTTCTGAGGAATACGGATATGAAAATATTTGAAATTGCTTGTGCCATAGGGTTTGATGAACCGAATTATTTCACGAATGTATTCAAGCAGCAGTTCCAAATGTCACCTAAAGAATATAGAAGTAGTAAGTGATTATTACGTGTATGAAATAAACATCAAAAAACTTGCTCAAACATGAGCAAGTTTTTTTGTTGGGTGAGATAGTCGAAAAAATCGACTATGTCGGGAAAAAGCGGCGCGTGCAGGGTTGAGATAGTCGAAAAAATCGACTATCTCGGGTAAAAGCAGCGCGCGCAGGGTTGAGATAGTCGAAAAAATCGACTATCTCGGGCAGAAGCAGCGCGCGCAGGGTTGAGATAGTCGAAAAAATCGACTATCTCGGGTAAAAGCGGCGCGCACAGGGTTGAGATAGTCGAAAAAAACGACTATGTCGGGTAAAAGCAGCGCGCGCCAGGGTTGAGATAGTCGAAAAAATTGACTATCTCACCCAAAACCAGCGCATTCGTCGCCTAGCTATAGCAGCGAATCTCATAAATGGCTGCTGAGGAGTCCCCATTCGTCGCCTTCACTGTCAAACGAATGCGGTCAGTTAGTATCTTTTGATCTAACGTATGCTTTACTAAACGTTGGTAGTTCCCTTCAACATTTACGATGGCAACCCATTGCCCCTGTATATAGGCTTCGATCGTATAGTCTTTAGGGCATTGAGGATCACGATAGAATGGCTCATAGCGATGGTATTCTTGAAGCAAATGCCCTGGGAAGGTGGCATGTATGTCACGAATGGATTGCGCATTCGCCCATTGCAGCTGCACATATTGTGGCAGGGGTTGCGCGGAATCGGACATCCACATATTGGTGTATTGGTGAGGACGAGTTACACCGCTAGTAACATTGGCCGCACCATAGCATTGTTGAGCTGGCGTTATGCGGTAGCTGAGCGTGCCCCCATCATTCAGATAGCGCCGCATTTTCCCGCTGCCCATATCGTAAGCAGAAATGTGGCCAGGCACGATATGGTTAGCCGAATGCCATTCTACCGATGGATTAACACCTAGTTGAAGTTGAATGTACCGGCTGCCAATTGCAGGATCATGCCAATTCAACGGCCATTCCACCCAAACATGCCGTCCGACTGGGACCGTCAAAGTCGTTTCTGCATAAATGATTCCCGTATCTGTCCGATAATCCCAAATGTGATCAACTGGAATTATTTGGACAGATAGTTGTTGGGGACGATCCGTGTTGTTGCTCAGGCAGACAGAGATGGTTTCAATGCGGCCTTTCTCGATGGCAATCCATTGCCCGCGTTTGAAGGTTAGCGGCTCAGCTTTATGTTTCCTCGCTTCTTGCTTAGCTTTCGAACGGAAGCCGAAGGTGAAATCGCGGCTTTCAGGTCCGACACCATGAATGGCGGCAGTGCTGCTCGCACTAATTGTTGCCGTTTTAGCGAGATCCGCGGCGTCCTCATTCTTATAGTTAGGAAGGAAGCATCCGTCGCGGAGCAGCGTTTGCTGTACATGAGCGATATGTTCGCCTGATATGTCGGACAGACGCAATTGATTTCTCAGCGCATAAGCAGCGCCTGTACCTGCTGCTTGCCCCATCAGGGCTGTCGTTGACATCACTCGGACAGTACCGAGAGCTGCGTGGGTAACGCTGACATTACGTCCCGCCATCATTAAGTTGCTAATATCTTTGCTAACCATGATACGGAAAGGGATCCCGTAAGGTCCACAGTAGCTTTTTTGGGCATAGTCGCTCGTTTCGTTATAGCCTTCAGCACTTGCTGGCTCTGCGGTTGGGGCCAGAAGTCCGCCAGGCGTGTGAAGATCGACGAACCAGCCGCCATAGGCGATTTCGTCTTCGAATACGGTACGTTTTTGAATGTCGTGTTCGGTCATGAAGTAACGGCCCATAATTCGGCGGCTCTCTCGTTTACCCGGAACTTGACCGATCCAATCAAGCGCAAGATTCGCTGTTTGTTCTTTCAGCAGTGGATCGCGATTTTTCATCCAATCCCAAATGCCGAGGGTATGTCGCGTCAACTCGTGACGAATTTGTTCATTATCATAAATGGTGTTATAAGGGACACCGATCTCAATCCACCAATAGCCGGATTCCGTGTCATAGAAAGTACGACCTTGTTTATAAAAATAGTCAGCATTTTCGTGATGGATCGCCCAGCCAGGTGCTTTGTAAGGTACAGGACGCCCCATATATTTGGCGCGCAAATGGATGGAGTTCCCCATGGTATCAGAGCTGGCAACAAGTGGAGCATGAGGTTCGTTGAACTCATCTCGGCCTTCCGAGCCCCAACGCCATTCGCAGCCTGCCATGTCCGCAATGACACCATCGCTGGTACAGTCGATGAAGACGTGTCCTTGGATTTCAAGCTCCGTCTCCGCATTTGCGATTACGGCCTTAATCGAGGTGAGTTTACCGTCGGTTACTTGTGCGCTGTTTACAGTGGTATTCAAATAGAAACTCAGATTCGGCGTTTGGACAGCCATGTCGTACATAACCATATCCCACACGCTATTCGTCCAACCATTTTCGCGAATTTTCTCATGGTTGACAGCTCGTTCCTGAATAAGCAGCTCCGAGATAATACCTGTTTCTCTGCCATAGGCATGAAAGGCAGCAGCACCATGTGGTGTTACCCGAATTTCGGAGGAGCTGTTGCCGCCAAATACAGGTCTATCTTGTATCAGACAAGTCTTTGCGCCATGTCTTGCTGATGCCACAGCAGCACAGAAGCCGGCGAGTCCTCCACCGCAAACGACAACATCAAACGCTTGTTGAATAGATTTCATTCGTATAGCCTCCTACATATTTACTCGAGTAAATTCTATTTCTTGAGCACATTGTAGCATCCCATTTATTGCTTGCCAAGCATTTTATAAGTATAATTTACTCGAGTAGAAATTTCGGGGGGATCATAGGATGGCTAGTCGTCAAGAAGTAGCAGAACGCGCAGGTGTTTCCGTTGCTGTAGTATCTTACGTGCTGAACGGCAAGACCAACGTGAAAATGGAAACACGCGTAAGAGTTCTCGCAGCTATGAAAGAATTGGGATATGAACCTAATCTCTTGGCACGAAGTTTAAAAACGAAAAAGACAGGACAATTGGCAGTACTGGTTAACTATCTAGGGAATCCGTTCGAGGCAGGTTTATTATTACATATCGAAAATGCTGCGAGAGATGAAGCGTTTCTCGTATTCTTCCAGAGCTATACGCCGGATACCGAAGAGCAATTAATATCCTCATTGCGCGGGCGGGTAGATGGTATTATTCTGCTTGGTCAGCAGCTGATGGTGGAGACCTACGATCGGCTTCAAGACTGGGATGTCCCTATCTTATCTGTGACCCAAAGTCCAAATGCCCAAGAAAAGGAAATTCCATATATAGATATAGACTGGACTACGTTATATAGACAGGTTATTCAACATTTGAAGGAGAAAGGGCATAGAAGCATCGGGTACATGACCGATACGGGATCGTCATCCTATCATATGATTAGGTTACATGCGTTTCAGGAAGCTATGATGGCTGAGGAGGAGGAGCTGCAACATGAGGCTTTGCTAAGCGGCGGGGGCCGATTAGAACAGGCATCTGCGGTCTTTCAAAAGTATGTGGATAACCACCCCTCAGGTCTGCCATTCAGCGCGATCATCTGCTCCAATGATTTGATGGCTGCAGGTATTCTAGATGTTTGCAAGAAGAATGGCATTCAGATTCCGGAGCAGCTAGCGATCTTCGGCTCAGAGAATATTATGATGACAACACTGACCGAGCCTAGCTTGAGCGTTATTCATTACCCGAGGGACGAAGTAGGGAAGCTTACCATGGAAATGATGAAGGAGTTATTGGAGAAGCGACAGGTGGCTTCGCGAATACTTCCGGGACACCTATTAATTCGGAGCTCGAGTTAGATCTGTTAGTGAAATTCAAAAAAAGTCGTTGCGAGTCCAATCAAAATGCTGTATGATCGGATTAAGCGCTTAACCCGACAGGGGCGAGCGCTTAAAGCTTAAAAGATTAAGCGCTTAACCTCTGAGTAGAAGGGAGATTTACATGCGTACAATTCGATTAACAATGGCACAAGCATTACTTCGCTTTCTAGACCAACAGTACATATCCATCGATGGACAAGAGACTAAATTTGTTCGAGGTGTCATGGGGATTTTCGGACATGGCAATGTAACTGGGATTGGAGAAGCGTTGGAGTATAGCTCAGGTGACCTTACGTATATACAAGGCAAGAATGAGCAGGGTATGGTCCACGCTGCAACCGCTTACGCAAAGCAGAAGAACCGTCAACAAATCTATGCCTGCACAACCTCCATCGGGCCAGGTGCACTCAACATGGTAACGGCTGCGGCAACGGCAACCGTCAACCGTATTCCGGTTCTGCTGCTGCCGGGGGATAATTTTGCTTCGAGACAGCCAGATCCAGTACTGCAGCAGCTCGAAATTACTGGTGATTACACGGTATCTGCAACGGACCCATTCAAGTCGGTGAGCAAATACTGGGATCGAATCGTTCGTCCCGAGCAATTGATCAGCGCTGCTACCCAAGCGATGCGGGTATTAACGGATCCTGCGGAAACGGGAGCAGTGACCTTAGCGCTTCCCCAAGACGTGCAGGCGGAAGCCTACGACTATCCAGAAGCCTTTTTCGATAAGAAAGTTCACTATATCGATCGTCGCCCGGCGGCGAAGGAAGCAATCGAACGAGCAGCAGCTGTATTCCTGGGTAAGAAGCGCCCGTTAATTATTGCTGGCGGGGGCGTTCTCTATGCGGAAGCGACGAAGGAGCTAGCAGAATTTGCAGAAGTGTTCGGCATCCCAGTGGCGGAAACGCAAGCAGGGAAAAGCTCGCTGCCTTGGAACCATCCGTTACATGTCGGCGCAATTGGCGTGACAGGAGCACTGGCGGCGAACAAAATAGCGAAACAAGCTGATTTGATTATTGGTGTGGGCACGCGGTATTCCGATTTTACAACTGCCTCCAAATCAGCCTTTGCGAATGACGATGTACAATTCATTAATATCAATATCAGCGGCTTCGATTCTTCGAAGCTAGGCGGATTGTCCATTACAGCGGATGCGAAGGAAGCGCTCAACTTACTGCATGAAGCACTGACATTCCACGATTATTCGAACAGTTACGAGGCTGGCTTCATTGCAGCATTGAAAGACGAATGGGATCGTGAAGTGGATCGATTATACCAAGCAGAATGTGCAGAAGGCTTTGCTCAAACACATGCGCTTGGCGTGATCAATGAAACCATAGACCCTTCCTCGGTTATCGTTTGCGCTGCAGGAAGTTTACCTGGGGATTTACACCGTTTATGGCGTTCAACGCAGCCCAAAACGTACCATATGGAATACGGCTTCTCTTGTATGGGATATGAAGTAAGCGGCGCTTTTGGCGCAGCTCTGGCGGAACCGAAGCGTGAAGTTTATGCGATCGTCGGAGATGGCAGTTACCTAATGCTTCACTCAGAATTAGTCACGAGCTTGCAAGAGGGTCAGAAATTCACGATTCTACTGTTCGATAACCATGGCTTCCAATGCATCCATAATCTGCAACGCAGTCAAGGAAGCGAAGGCTTTGGAAATGAATTCCGTTATCGGGAAGCTGGAACGCGCAAGCTGACAGGAAACTATATGCCGATTGACTTCGCAGCACATGCGCGCAGCTTGGGAGCGAAATCATACAAGGCGACTAATCCGGAGGAGCTTAAAGCAGCATTGCTGCAAGCGAAAGCAGAAACGGTAACGACCTTGATTGAAATTCCTGTCGTACCTGGAACGAACACAAGCGGCTACGAGTCCTGGTGGCAAGTTGGCGTACCTGAGGTTTCTGAGAGTGCCAAAGTGCTAGCAGCCCATGAAGAAATGAAGAGAAATATACAAGCGGCTAAACCCATTTAAATTAGAAGAGGTGACCTAACGATGGAAGAACTACCGTTTAAGCTAGGCATACATCCGATTAATTGGGTGGGAGAAGACGTCAAGGAACATGGCGCGGATACCACATTTGAACAAATCGTTGATGACATACAGAAGCTGGGATTAACCGGAACGGAGATGGGGCGCAAATATCCGACTGATATTAACGAGCTGAAGAAAGAACTATCGGAGCGGGGAATAAGTCTCGTATCCCAGTGGAAATCGGTCCTGTTCTCGGATCCTGCTTATAGAGAAGCTGAACTCGAAGCGTACCGTAAGCACGCACAATTTCTGAAGGGAATGGGCAGCACGGTAATCTCTACAGCCGAGGTTGGAGGCTCGCTCCATTTTGATCCGCGTCGTACGCCGAACGAGAAAGAAGTGCTTCGCCTCGATGAAGCCGGCTGGCAGAGCTTAGCGGAAGGGCTTAATCGCGCTGGAGCCATCGCCCAGGAATACGGCCTGAAGCTGACTTATCACCATCACGGTGGAACGGTAGTTGAATCACCGGAAGAAATCGATCGATTGATGGAGCTAACAGATCCTTCCTTGGTCTTCCTATTATTTGATACAGGACACACCTACTATGGCGGTGGAGATCCATTGACTGTATTGCGCAAACATTACAACCGAATTGCTTATATCCATTTGAAAGATATTCGTCAAGCCGTACTTGATGAAGCACGCGCTGAGCAAGTTGATTTCGTAACTTGTATTCGCAAAGGTGTGTTTACCGTACCAGGGGATGGATGCCTTGATTTTGCACCCATTTTCAAAGAGTTATTGGCTCGTGAATACACTGGCTGGGCGATGCTCGAAGGCGAGCAAGACCCTGCAACCCATAATGCCTATGAATATGCGAGTAACGCACTGAACTATATAAATTCTTTATTAATCAAAGAAAGCAGGTAATAAGGCCATGACCTATGTGACATTCCCACAAGAGAAATCACTTGATTTTGTAGCTATCGGCAGATTATGTATCGATTTGAATGCGAACGAAATTCACCGTCCCATGGAAGAGACGATGACGTTCACGAAGTATGTCGGTGGGTCGCCGGCAAACATTACGATCGGTATGTCCCGCCTAGGGATGAAAACCGCTTTTATCGGCAAAATAGCGAATGATCAAATGGGCCGTTTCATTGCTTCCTATTTAGAGCGCAACGTGATTGATACTAGCAATGTCGTGACGGATCGCACAGGCGCTGTGACTGGGTTAGCTTTTACAGAAATCAAAAGCCCGACAGATTGCAGCATCCTGATGTATCGCGATAACGTGGCTGATTTGAAGTTAACACCAGATGAGGTTCAAGAATCACTGATTGCAGGAGCGAAAGTATTGCTGATTTCCGGTACAGCGCTAGCTCAAAGCCCATCACGTGAAGCGGTGTTCCAAGCGTTGAATTATGCGAAGAAGCATGGGGCCATCATCGTATTTGATCTTGACTATCGTCCATACACATGGACATCTCCTGAAGAGACGGCTGTGTACTATAATCTAGCAGCTGAGAAATGCGATATCATTCTCGGTACGCGTGAAGAGTTCGATATGATGGAGAAATTCGAACATAATCCGGATAAAGATGATCATATCACGGCGGCCAAATGGTTCGACTATTCTGCGAAGATTGTCATTATCAAACATGGCAAAGACGGTTCAATCGCTTATACACCAGATGGTGTCGGTCATCGCGCGAAGAGCTTCCCAGCCAAAGTAGTTAAGACATTTGGAGCTGGTGATTCTTACGCAGCAGGCTTTATCTATGGGGTTATGCAAGGTTGGACGCTTGAGAAGAGCATGGAATACGGAAGCGCAGCTGCTTGTATCGTCATTTCCAGCCATAGCTGTTCGGATGCAATGCCAACTGCTGCTGCAGTGGATGATTATATTGAACGTTGCAATCGCGGAGAAATCACTGCCTCATAATGATTTATTAACCTAAAGGAGCGAAATCGATATGACACATACATTGAAAAACTGGATCGGCGGCGAATGGGTCGCATCATCCGCAACACAAACGGAGCCTGTTTATAATCCAGCAACAGAAGAGATTCTAGCGTATATTCCCATTTCGACCAAAGAAGAAGTCGATCAAGCGGTTCGTAATTCGCAAGAAGCCTTTCAATCATGGAGCCGTACACCAGTACCGAAGAGAGCAAGGGTCTTATTCAAATATCAACAGCTTCTCGTTGATCATTGGGAAGAGCTAGCTCGAATCGTGACAAAAGAAAACGGCAAAAGCTACTCCGAAGCTTATGGTGAAGTTCTTCGCGGCATCGAGTGTGTGGAGTTCGCTGCTGGTGCTCCTTCACTTATGATGGGCAAACAGCTTCCGGACATTGCCTCCAATCTGGAGTCCGGTATGTACCGCTACCCAATCGGAGTTATTGGTGGCATCACACCATTTAACTTCCCGATGATGGTGCCTTGCTGGATGTTCCCACTTGCGATCGCTTGCGGCAATACGTTCGTATTGAAGCCATCGGAGCGTACGCCGCATTTGGCTAATCGACTTGCAGAATTGTTCCACGAAGCTGGGTTGCCAGCTGGTGTCCTGAATATCGTTCATGGTGCGCATGATGTCGTTAATGGCCTTCTTGAGCACAAAGATATTAAAGCAATCTCCTTCGTTGGCTCCCAGCCAGTTGCTGAGTATGTGTATACTACAGCAGCAGCTAACGGGAAACGTGTTCAAGCACTAGCTGGCGCGAAAAATCACTCCATCGTGATGCCGGATGCGAACTTATCCATTGCGGTGAAGGAAATCACGAACGCTGCTTTCGGTTCAGCAGGCGAGCGATGTATGGCATGTTCCGTTGTGGTAGCTGTTGGCGATGTAGCGGATACGCTAGTTAGCAAGCTGCTTGAAGCGGCAGATGCGATTACGATTGGTAATGGAAATGATGAAGGTGTGTTCTTAGGTCCTGTCATTCGTGGCGGCCATAAGGAACGTACTTTGAAATATATTGAAATCGGTGAAAATGAAGGCGCCATTATGGTTCGTGATGGACGTAAAGACGCAGCAACTGGGCAATCTGGCTATTTCGTAGGACCTACAATCTTCGATCAAGTGCAATGTAAAATGAAAATTTGGGAAGATGAAATTTTTGCTCCTGTGCTTTCTATCGTTCGTGTTGACACACTTGAAGAAGCGATTGAGCTTTCCAACCGTTCTGAATTCGCAAATGGTGCATGCCTGTTTACGCAAGATGGCAGCAACGTACGCCAATTCCGTGAAACGATCGATGCTGGGATGCTTGGTGTTAATCTTGGTGTACCTGCGCCGATGGCATTCTTCCCATTCTCTGGCTGGAAAAAATCCTTCTACGGCGATTTACATGCCAACGGTTCGGATGGCGTGGAATTCTATACACGTAAAAAGATGGTAACTGCTCGCTGGTAACAGCGAGTTTCCGCTAGAAAGGAGAGAATTTCATGGCATTGGTCTCGATGAAAGACATGCTGCAAACGGCGTTAGTGGGTAAATATGCCGTTGGGCAATTTAATTTGAATAATCTTGAATTCACACAAGCGATCTTACAAGCGGCCGGGCTCGAACAGGCACCCGTGATTCTTGGTGTAAGTGAGGCGTACATTCCATATATGGGAGGACTTCCCTGTATCGCTGGCATGGTGAAGGCCTTGATCGAGCATTATGGCATTACAGTGCCGGTAGCTCTTCATTTGGACCATGGCAGCTCCTATGAAGTATGTATCAAAGCGATCCACGCTGGATTTACTTCAGTGATGATCGATGCTTCCCATCATTCACTTCAGCATAATATCGAAGTTACGCGTCAAGTGACGCAAGCAGCGCATGTGCTTGGTGTATCTGTGGAGTCTGAGCTAGGTCGAATCACGGGACGTGAAGATGATCTGGTTGTAGATGATGCAGATGGCATGTATGCGGTGGCTGTGGACTGCGTGAAAATGGTTCGGGAAACAGGCATCGATTGCTTAGCTCCTGCGCTTGGATCGGTTCATGGTCCTTATCGCGGACAGCCCAAGCTTGGTTTTGAACGAATGGCTGAAATTAAGGAACTGACAGGTGTACCCCTTGTGCTTCATGGGGGAAGTGGTCTGCCAGATGATGAAATCCGACAAGCAATTGCTTGCGGTACAGCCAAAATTAACGTGAATACAGATAATCAAATCGCTTGCACAGCAACGATTCGTACGTTTTTGAATGATCATCCAGATGCCTATGACCCTAGGAATTATTTAATTCCAGCGCGGGAAGCCATCATTGCATCAGTGAGAGCCAAAATTCAGTTATTCGGTAGCGCAGGTAAAGCAGGAGGGAACGAAGGATGAAGAAGATCAGAATCGGTATTATCGGCGCAGGCCGAATTGGTAAAATCCACGCGGACAATTTATTGCGGAACCCGCAAGTTGAGATTGTGGCAGTAAGTGATTTGTTTGCAGGTGCAGAATTAGAGGCATGGGCAGCAGCACGCAACATCGGTTTGGTTACAAAAGAAAGCAACGAACTCATCTCTCATCCAGATATCGATGCCATTTTCATTTGCTCCTCTACAGATACGCATGTTCCGTTGATTGAGCAAGCCGCGCGTGCGGGTAAACATATATTCTGTGAAAAACCGATTAGTATGGATATCACCAAAACAGAATCAGCCATTGATGAAGTAAAAAAAGCAGGCGTGAAGCTGCAAATTGGCTTTAATCGTCGATTTGATCATAATTTCAAGCGAGTTCAAGAAGTGGTGCAAGCTGGGGGGATCGGTGATCCTCATATCATCAAAATAACTTCCCGTGACCCGAATCCTCCTCACATTGATTATGTCAAGGTTTCTGGCGGCATCTTCATGGATATGATGATTCATGATTTTGATATGGCTCGATTCGTATCAGGCAGCGAGGTTGAAGAAGTATATGCGGTTGGAAATGTCCTGATTAACCCGGATTTTGCTCAGCACGGCGATGTAGATACAGCAGTTGTGACACTTCGTTTCGCGAATGGCGCACTGGGTGTCATTGATAACAGCCGTCAAGCGGTATATGGCTATGACCAACGTGTTGAAGTGTTCGGCTCCAAGGGCAGTGTGGTCGTTGCGAATGATCATCCGAATACAGCAGTGATCTCCACGGCAGACTCGATTGTAAGTGATAAGCCGCTGCATTTCTTCCTGGAGCGTTATCAAGCCGCTTACATCGAAGAAACGCAAATGTTTATTGATGCAATTATGAGTGATACGAGTGTGCCTGTGAGTGGGGATGACGGCGTTCAAGCAGAACGAATTGCACTAGCTGCGAAGCTATCTTCCCGTTTGGGGAGACCCGTGAAAGTTAACGAAGCCTTGGAATTGCTTAAGCAATCTTCCGTAGTCTAAAGGAAAGAAGGAGACGTTACGATGTCCAAATTAATTGTAACACCTGCATCATCTCCGAATGAAGAAGGCAGCCTTTTACACGTGACGCCGGAATCGGCAGGTTGGCAGTATGTAGGCTTCGAGGTTGTCCAACTGGCAGAAGGGGAAACCTTGCGACGTGAAACTGCTAATCAAGAGGTATGCCTCGTATTGTTGAGCGGCAAAGCGGATGTGAGTACAAAGGAAGAACAATGGCTTGGGATTGGTCAGCGCATGAGCGTGTTTGAGCAAATTCCTCCGTACTCCGTATATGTGACTAGCAATGATAGCTATGAAGTGACGGCCTTAACTTATCTAGAGCTTGCGGTTTGCTCCGCGCCTGGCGCTGGGAACCACCGTTCACGCTTGATTGCTCCTGCGCAAGTAGGCGTTGAGACGCGCGGGTATGGGAATATCGAGCGTTATATTCATAATATTTTACCTGAAAGCGAGCCAGCAGATAGTTTGCTTGTTGTTGAAGTATTTACACCTAACGGCCATTGGTCCAGTTATCCGCCGCACAAGCATGATCGTGATGCCCTTCCTGAAGAATCCTTTTTGGAAGAAACGTATTATTTCCGTGTCCAGCCTGAGCAAGGGTTTGCGATTCAACGGGTATACACGGATGATCGTTCGCTTGATGAGACGTTAGTTGTTAAGAACGGTGAAGCCGTGCTAGTTCCGCGTGGCTATCACCCTGTATCTGCACCTCCAGGCTATGATGTGTATTATTTGAATGTCATGGCTGGACCTACACGGACATGGAAATTTCATAATGACCCCGACCATGCCTGGATCATGACGAAGCCGCGCGAGTCGTAGGCGGTTGCAAGTTCTGGAAAGCCCCGTCATAATGGGGGAATAACTGTATTCTTCAAGAAAAATGGGGTAGTACGATGAAGGCAACCATTTACGATGTGGCTAGGGAAGCTGGTGTATCGATTGCAGCGGTTTCGCAAGTCATGAACGGTAAAGGGAAAATAAGTGAAGAACGACGCACTGAAATTCTGAAAGTGATGGAAAAGCTCAATTACCAGCCGAGTGTCATCGCATCAGCACTTACGGGCAAGAAGACATATACTTTAGGCCTGCTTGTCCCTGATATCTCCAATCCCTTCTTTGCAGAAATTGCAAGAGCTGTTGAGGATCAAGGTCATAATCTGGGATACAGTCTCGTCATTTGCAGCACCGATAATAAAGACGAACGTGTAGAACGATATCTGAACTTGCTTCAGCAAAAAAGCGTGGATGGGATGATTATCGGGACCGGGATGGATAATAAGGATATGCTTACACCACTCATGGAGCGATCAATTCCTGTTGTTATGATCGCTCGGGAGATGCCTGATTTGGCTGTACATACCGTTGTTGTTGACGACTTCGTCGGTGGCACGTTATCTGCCAAGCATCTCTTGGACCTTGGGCATACTCGGATGGCGATCCTTGCCGAGCACACGAAAGTCACGAGTAGTCGTGAACGGGTCAAAGGGTTCATGACCACGCTTGCGGAAGCGGGTATAGGGCTTCCCGAAGCGAGGGTTCGTAATTGTCGTTATACCGTAGAAGACGGCAAACGCGAGGCGATTGAACTTCTTGAGAAATCACCTGCTGAAAGGCCAACCGCACTTTTCTGCTGTAATGATATGCTTGCGATTGGTGCCTTGCAAGCTGCTAAGCAGTTAAAGCTGCGTGTTCCTGAGGACATCTCCGTGATCGGTTTCGATAATACGATTCTAGCTTCTGTGACGGATCCACCGCTTACTACAATTGCGCAGCCGATTGAGCCGATGGGCAAGCAAGTCGTCGATCTGCTTATTCTAGAACTGAAGAAGAAATCACAAGCCAAGCAACGCATCGTTATGCGTCCAGAACTCATCATCAGGCAATCCACAGCAGCTCCGGCAAAGTGATCGTAGAAGGAAGCGAAGACTGCTTTCCCTTAGGGGGAGGCAGTTTTTCATATCTTAGTGCAGTGTATCTATATAATAAAAGTAAATTTAGTTAAAAAAAGTAATTGAAGGGTTGATGAGAAATGAACATTTTATTTCAAAGTCCTGCTAAGGAATGGACTGAAGCGTTGCCAATTGGCAACGGTCGAATAGGTGCCATGATTTTCGGCGGAATCGAAGTAGAAAAAATGCAATTAAACGAAGATACACTCTGGTCGGGTGGGCCTAAAAATTGTAATAACCCTCGTGCCAAGGAAGTGCTGCCGGAGGTGCGTCGTCTCTTGGCGGAAGGTAGATATGCGGATGCTGACCGAATGTGTAAGGAGATGTTAGGTCCGTATACGCAATCCTATTTGCCGTTTGGCGATCTCACACTTGTATTTGAGCATGGGGACATCGTGCATTCATATCGTCGAGAGCTGGATTTGCAGGAAGGGGTATCTCGCGTTGAGTACCAGATCGGTAATGTATTGTACACGCGAGAGATGTTTGCTTCCAATCCCAGTCAGGTTATTGCTGTTCGTCTGCAGTCTAGCCAAGCCGGATCGCTACATTTTACTGCGCGTTTAGATAGCCTATTGCGTGCTAGTATGATCCATGAGAATGGTCAATGGATCATTCGTGGGAAGGCGCCGGTGCAGGTCGCGCCAAGTTATTATGGTGTTGACCATCCGATTGTATACGAAGATCAAGAGGACGGAGAGGCGATGTCTTTCGTAGGTCGACTCGCGATTGTTTTGGATGACGGTTATGTGCATGGGGACCAAGCAGGTTTGCATGTTCGTGGAGCCACGAGTGTGACGCTTTACTTCAGTGCGGCAACAAGTTTTAATGGCTTTAATCGCTCTCCGGGCAGGGAAGGTAAGGATCCACTAGCGATCACAGAAGCATACCTCGCAGAGGCGATGCAGCATTCTTATACGGAGCTTCGTGAAGGTCATGTCAACGACTATCGTAGCTTGTTTGATAGAGTCAACATTCAACTTGGGAAGACGATCAGCCCTGCCGATATGCCGACAGACCAACGGATTTCTGAGTTTGGGGCTCATGATCCGGGCTTAATAGAACTATTATTTCAGTATGGCCGATATTTGATGATCGCCAGCTCACGCGAGGGGACGCAGCCCGCTAACCTGCAAGGCATTTGGAATAAGGAGACAAGACCGCCGTGGAGCAGTAATTATACATTGAACATCAATACGGAGATGAACTATTGGCTCGCAGAAACTTGCAACCTACCTGAATGCCATCAACCGCTACTCGATTTTATTGGGAATTTATCGGTTAACGGGAAGAGTACCGCAGAGATCAATTACGGTGTCCGTGGATGGACAGCGCATCACAACTCAGACATTTGGGCTCAGAGTGCACCTGTAGGCGATTATGGACATGGCGACCCGGTTTGGGCATACTGGCCAATGGGCGGTGTTTGGCTTTGCCAGCATCTCTGGGAGCATTACGCCTTTGGCAGAGACAAGGTGTATTTATGTGAGAAAGCATATCCAATCATGAAGGAGGCCGCTCTGTTTTGTTTGGATTGGCTCATTGAAGATCAGGAAGGATATCTTATCACAGCTCCTTCCACATCACCGGAACACAAATTTGTTAGTAGTGACGGTGAGAAAGCAGCTGTAAGCGTAGCTTCGACGATGGACTTATTATTGATCTGGGATTTGTTTACGAATTGCCTCGAGGCTGCTGAAGTACTGCATGTCGATGAGGATTTCAGATCCGAGCTCATGTTGGCGAGAAGTAAGCTATTCCCGCTGAGAATTGGACAGTATGGCCAACTTCAGGAATGGTCTAGCGATTTCGAGGAGGAGGACATGAATCACCGTCACGTTTCACATTTGTTCGGAGTATATCCTGGACGCCAAATTAATGGAGAGGTTACGCCCGATTTGTTTACGGCGGCACGAACATCATTAAATAGACGCGGAGACGAGGGGACGGGCTGGAGTCTCGGTTGGAAAGTAGGCTTATGGGCCCGTTTCCAAGATGGTAATCGCGCAGAACGGCTTATCTACAACATGTTGAAGCTCGTGAAGCCGGACAAGTGGAAATCACAGAGGGGCGGCGTTTATGCCAATTTGTTTGGTGCGCACCCGCCATTTCAAATCGATGGCAATTTTGCGGCTACAGCTGGCATATCGGAATTGTTGCTGCAGTCTCATAAAGGGTTTATCCACTTGCTGCCAGCGCTTCCCGAAACGTGGATTTCCGGTTCTATTAACGGGTTGCGAGCGCGTGGAGGGTTCACGGTCAATTTGCACTGGGACAGCGGCAGTCTGAGCGAAGCGATGATCGATTCTTTGAACGGCGAACCGTGTACGATTTATTCTCGAATACCGTTAATGGTGTTGGATGAGGAGGGCAGGCAAGTTGCTATTAATTCATTGGAACAATCAGGTTGCATGACGTTTACAACATTTGCTGGTTCTAGATACAGGATCGTACCGCAATCGGGTTCCAACGATTGAGAATAATTGCACTTATGGAAGCAGTTTGTCTGAGGTTAACATGCTTGAGGCAAGGGCGAACTCCACTATGAGGTATGGGGAAGTTCGCCTTTTGTGCGCTTGTCTACCATCGTAAAAAAAGCAGAAAAAGGTAGTAATGACCCAATGAATTTATAGTTTCTTCTATAATATTTTAAGGGTTTTTCCTATAAAAACTTATATCATAGGGTTATAAGATTAAAGTAAAGGAGTGAAGCAAACATGAATGGGAATATTATTAAAACTCCTGACATCCAGATGACTCAAAGTGAGCTAAATGCCTTGCGACTAAAACGACGAAGAAAGCTGAAGCAGAACATTCCTTTGTTTATCATGCTGGTTCCTGTTATTGCTTACTATATTTTATTCAAATACTGGCCTATGGGTGGACTTGTTATCGCTTTCAAAAATTACAATTTTGCAGATGGAATTTTAGGCAGCTCGTGGGTGGGACTGAAAAACTTTAAGATATTATTCTCAAGCTCGAATACGCTCCAAATTTTGTGGAATACGTTTTGGTTGAGTTTTCTGAGTTTGATATTTGGATTCCCAATGCCGATATTCCTTGCTATTTTACTGAATGAGGTTAGGAAATCTTGGTTTAAACGATGGGTGCAAACGATTGTCTATCTACCGCATTTCTTCTCATGGGTTATTGTTTCCGGTATCGTATTAGAACTATTCGCAACCGATTACGGTTCAATCAATAAGGTGCTCGGCCTCTTTGGAATTGAACCGATTACTTTCCTGTATGAGTCCAAATCTTGGTTAGCTATTTTCGTGGGATCAGGAGTTTGGAAGGAAATGGGTTTCAGCACCATTATTTATTTAGCTGCACTTACGACCATTGATCCATCTCTCTACGAATCGGCTGCTATGGATGGGGCTGCAAAGTGGCGTCAAATGTGGCACGTTACAATCCCAGGCATTCGTCACACGATCATCTTATTACTCATCTTAGCAATGGGTAAGATTATGGAAGTAGGTTTTGACCAAGTCTATAACTTACAGAACGCTGGGGTTTCGGATGTGTCAGAAGTTATAAGTACGTATATTTATAAAATTGGCTTGGGCAATGCGCAATTTAGTTTAACAACAGCGATGGGATTCTTTGAATCCATCATTAGTTGCAGTCTTGTACTTATAGCTAATCGGATCGCTAGGAAATTCGATCAGGCACTCTTCTAGCATCATGTATACATCAAGTTCAACATCCGTGGAAGGAGGATTTGTGTGAAAGCGACAAACGGTGAAAAAATATTTTATGCAATCAATTATTTCATACTCGGATTAATCGCCTTAACTTGTATTCTGCCATTTATTCATATCATTTCTCTATCTCTAAGTGAGCGATCTGCTGTTGAATCTGGTCATGTCTTCTTCTGGCCTGTGGGTATAGAGTTTACAGCCTATAAAATATTCTTCCTTGCCAGCCCTGCTTGGAGTGCTTTCAAAAATAGTGTGATCATCACGGTGATTGGTGTGGTGTTAAGTTTATTGGGTACCATATTAGCTGCGTATCCGTTGTCAAGATCCTATCTAATGGGTAGACGGTATCTGGTTCTAGGTATGGTGTTTACTATGCTGTTCTCGGGGGGGTTGATTCCAACCTATCTCGTGATTAAAAGCATGCACCTTATTGACTCCTACTGGGCTTTATGGCTTTCCGGATTCATCAGTACCTACAACATGCTTCTTATGAAAAGTTATTTCGAGAATATTCCATCTGAAGTGCAGGAAGCTGCACGAATCGATGGCTGTAATGATACTTCATTGCTTATTCGAGTCATCTTACCGTTATCACTTCCCATGCTGGCTACACTGGCGTTATTTTATGGGATTGGCTTCTGGAATTCGTTTATGAACGTTCTCATGTACATCAATAAAGGTGAATTGATGAATTTAACCGTAGTTGTCCAAGGGATGCTGCAAAAAAATGACTTGCTGAACTCTCCTTCGCTTAATATTCAGGAACAGCAAACCGTTGCTACGGAGATGGTGAAAGCTGTCGGTGTCGTCGTTATGGTTGTACCGATGCTGGTCGTATATCCATTCTTGCAAAAGTATTTTGTCAAGGGTGTTATGCTTGGATCGGTTAAGGGTTAATGAATCAGGTGTTCCCGTTTTTCAAAGACGTTACTATAAAAAAATTTGTAGGGGGAAAATGCACATGGAAAACAAGAAGTTATTGCTTGGCGTATCAGTAGGGGTTATGGCACTAGGGGCGACATTAGTAGGTTGCAGCAGTGACAAAAAAGCAGAAGAAGCGTCAAAAGCACCAACGTCTTCAAGCGCAACTACTGCGGCAACACCAGCTAAACGTGGGGATGTATCGGTGACGATTTATGATCGTGGAAGCGTACCAGCTTCCGAAGGTACTTACGAAGATAATCGTTGGACCAAGTTCATTAACCAAAATGGACCTGCCAATGTAAAGCAAGTTCCAATTCTTCGCAGCGATTCTACGAAAAAGTTAAATGTTCTTTTCGCTTCCGGTTCTGCTCCGGATATCATCAACGAGTACAATACACCGTTCAGAGGCAGTTTGTATGATCAAAAACAATTGATGCCGATTGACAACATTTTACAATACATGCCTGAATACTCGAAATTACTTGCCCAATATCCACAATTGAAAAAAGCAGGGACAAAACCTGATGGTAAATTGTACGAGATCGGTAAAGTAAAAGAAGCGACAGCTGCTCACATTCTTTACATCCGTACCGACTGGTTGAAGAAGCTGAATCTTTCTATGCCGACAACAACGGAAGAATTATATAACGTTGCGAAAGCGTTTGTTGAGCAAGATCCAGACGGAAATGGCAAGAAAGATACGTACGGCATGAACATGAGTACGTATTCGGAGCAAGCGATCAATGAGATTTTCGGTGAAAGTTCTTCAGCAACATTGCTTGCTTGGGATATTAAAGATGGCAAAGTTGTTCGTGCATGGGACAAAGAACAAGCTTCCCTTACGTTTAAGAAGAGTCTCTATGATGCTGGCATCGTAGACAAAGACTATATTAATGATAAAGACGGCAACAAGGCCAAACAAGACTTCCTTAATGGTAAAATGGGAATTTTTGTTAGATTCTCTGCGGACCTTGACTTAACAACTTTCAAAAAGAACAATCCTACTGGTGAAGTGGCGCCACTCGGCTACCCGAAATCACCGATGGGAACATTCACAGGAGCAATCGATAATCCTATTCAAATGACAACCGTTGTGAATGCCAAGGCAAAGGACCCAGAAGCGGTAGGCCGCTATCTTGACTTCATGATGAAGCCGGAAACTGCGCGTAAAATAATCTATGGCGACGAAGGCACGCACTGGAAGAAAGGCGTAAACGGCTGTCCGCAAATTCTTGATCCGGAGAAGCACAAAAATGAGGTTTTATACGCTTTGGATTACGCGATGTTCTTCTCATCAGGTGTTGATAAATGTAACTATGCATTGGCTCCTCTATCCAATCCTGATTTGTTACCTGAACAAAAAGCTCAATTGGAATTGTTCAAAGCTGCTCAGAAGATTTACTTCGATCCAGCAAGAGAGTATCCAGGTATTACACTAGGAGATCATATGCCAGTGTACCCTGCTGATCTGAATGTTATTAATACAACGATTCTTAAAGAGAAAAACGATCTATTCGTTAAAGCGATCCTTAGCGGTTCCAAATATTCCGCAGATCAAGCGATTAGCGATGCAAAAGCAGCTTGGGATAAAGCAGGCGGCAAACAGCTTGAAGATTTCATGAACAAATGGTATGCAGAAAATAAAGATACCGCTTTCCTTGCTAAAGATGCGAAAGAAATCGTAAAACAACAAATGGAATTTGTGAACAAGTAAACGTAACTACAGTTGCTGGATATTGATAAATGTTGACTGTGTATGCAGGAACTTTATCGATGTCCAGCATCTTCTTTAAATAGGCAGATATTAGCTTTACATCATGGGAGGAACCAACAGTGAACAAAGTGAAAGTAGCTATCATCGGTTGTGGCGGCATTGCAACGGGGAAGCATTTGCCCAGTTTGAGTAAAATTGAGCAAGTCGAAATTATTGGTTTTTTTGATATTTTTCCGGAAAGTGCACATAAGGCAGCTGAGAAATTTGGCGCACCTGGGGCCAGAGTCTATGATGATTATCGCGAATTACTCGCAGATCCAACGATTGATGTCGTTCACATTTGTACACCGAATGATACACATGCGGAAATCTCGATTGCTGCATTGGAAGCGGGCAAGCATGTGATGTGTGAGAAACCGATGGCCAAAACATCCGCAGATGCGCGTCGTATGGTGGAAGCTGCGAAACGAACAGGTAAGAAATTAACAATTGGTTATAATAATCGCTTCCGCGCAGATAGCCAACATTTAAAACGAGTTATTGAAGATGGGGATTTAGGCGAGATTTATTATGCCAAAGCACATGCTGTTCGCAGACGTGGTGTTCCCACTTGGGGTGTTTTCTTGGATGAAGAGAAACAAGGCGGCGGTCCGCTGATTGATATAGGTACACATGCGCTCGATTTAACCCTTTGGTTAATGAATAACTATGAACCTAAGGTGGTGCTGGGCACCGCTTATCATAAATTATCACGTAAGGAAAACGCAGCAAATTCTTGGGGGCCTTGGGATCCGGAGAAGTTCAAGGTTGAGGATTCGGCTTTTGCTATGATTGTTATGAAAAATGGTGCAACGATTATGGTGGAAGCGAGCTGGGCGCTTAATACGCTTGATACGAAAGAAGCGAAATGTACGCTTTGCGGTACAGAAGGCGGTGCGGATATGCAGGATGGCTTACGTATTAATGGTGAAAAGCACAGCCGTCTGTATGTGAACCAAATGCAATTCGAAGCGAAAGGTGCAGATTTCTACGATGGTAAGAAAGAAACGATGCAGGATAAAGAAATCCGCTTATGGATTAATGCCATTATCAACGATACAGAGCCCGTCGTAACACCTGAACAATCCTGTGTCGTTTCTGAGATTCTAGAAGCGATCTATGAATCGAATCGAACGGGTAAAGCTGTCTATTTTGACTAAAAATATCGAGAAAAGAGGCAGTAGAACGATGATAAAAGTAGCGATGTTAAGCTTCTGGCATGTCCATGCCAAAGATTATGCACGACTAGCTGCCGAACATACGGACACCGAAATCGTCGCTGTTTGGGATGAAATTGGGGAGAGAGGCCGAGAAAAGGCCGAGGAGCTCGGTATTCCCTTTTACGGAAGCTTGGATGAGCTGTTGTGTAATCCTGAGATCGACGCTGTCATTGTGGGTACACCAACGAATCGACATCATGAGGTCATTATCGCAGCTGCCAGAGCAGGTAAACACATTTTCACGGAAAAAGTTGTAGCTACAACCACCAAAGAATGTAGAGAAATACTTGCCGTAGTAGAGGAAACCGGGGTCAAGCTAACCGTGTCCTTACCTCGTCTTTATATGGGCTTCACACAAGCAGCGTTAACTTGTATTCAAGAAGGACTCCTAGGCAGGATTACTACCGTTCGTATTCGACTTGCACATAATGGTGCCCTGCGAACAGAGAAACACCCAGATGGGGCACTTCCATCCCATTTCTTCAACTTAGAGCAATCCGGTGGGGGAGCGCTGATGGACCTGGGGTGTCATCCGATGTACTTAGCTCGATTGTTTCTGGGATTACCGGAAAGCGTTAGTGCAAGCTTCGGCTATATCACGGATCGTGAAGTCGAAGATAGCGCTGTAGTCACATTACGTTATCCTAACGGTGCACTTGGCATTGTGGAAGCTGGATTCGTTAACAGCTACTCGCAATTTGATATGGAGATTCAAGGAACAGAAGGTAACCTTATGTATGCCCGAACGGATGATAAATTACGCATTCGCAGCTCCAAAATGTCAGGTGAAGCAGCAACGGGGTGGCAAGAAGTGACCGATTTACCCAAGCTGCCTTCCGCCTTCGCGCAATGGGTATCCCATATTCAACAGGGAACGACGGCGACAGAGAATATTGAGCTTGCCTTTGATTTAACTTGTTTAATGGAGGCATCAACCTTGTCAGCGCGTTATGGCGCTGTGATGAAGTTGAGTGACCTTTCAGAATAGAAACGTTTCCCGATGAAAGGCTAGAGCATCCCCCTACATAGCTGTAAGGGAATTCTGACCTTTCTTTTATACATGAAGAACATAGCTTAGCCGATCGTTATGCGAGCCAAATGAAATTCATGAGAGCACAATCTCATCACCAGTAAAATTGCAGCTAGGAAAGGGTAAGGTGACTTACGTGGATGCTTCTTATAAACGCTTAGTTAACTTAAATGATGAACTAACGGAAACTACACTTCTAGGGCAGATTCTTGATCCGCAATCCAAATATTACGGTGGTATTGTGGATGAAACGGGCATTGCTCGAGCTAATCACATGAGTACACCGCGTATGATAGCGGGATGGGTATCTGCTTTGGTAAATCCGGATTCTCGTTATTATCAGGATAGCCTTCTATTGAATGCATTGGATAAAGCGGTTGCGTTCATGCTGAACAGACAACATGCGGATGGTACTGTTTCACTTGGTTCTACGAATTATAATTCTCCCCCCGATACGGCGTTCGTAGTCGGTGGCGTAACCCAGATGTACCAACTGCTTAATAAACACAGCTGGGCTGATCTTGAGCCTGTAACAGCTAAGCTGAAGCTCTTCTTGGAGCGCACCATACCAGCCATGCTGACTGGTGGTTGTCACACTCCGAATCATCGCTGGGTGCTTACAGCTGCACTATGTTTATTATATGAAATTTTCCCGAGGCCCGAGCTTCTTGCACGTGCAGAAGACTGGTTAGCTGAAGGATTAGATATCACCGAAGATGGGGAATGGACGGAGCGCAGCAACGGGATCTATAACGCTGTCAGCGATATCGCACTCTATCACACGGGACGTTTAATGAACCGCCCTGAACTCATCGCATGTGTACGAAGTAATCTTCGTATGATGATGTATTTAATACACCCGTCTGGCGAAGTGGTAACAGATTACTCTGGACGTCAGGATTTCGGTCAGGCAGCTACGATGGCGAACTACTTTCCGATATACCGCTTAATGGCTGCGCATGATCAGGATCCAATCTTTGCTGCCATGGCTGATTATGCGGGCTCTTCCATCACAGGCTTCTATGAAGGTGTGAACAATCATCCACTGATGAGTATTCTCGTGTATCCCGAAGCGGATATTTCTCAAATTCAGCGAGTGCCGCTGCTTGATCGTTATGTGAAAGAGATCAATACCAAACATCCAATGAAGGAGCATTTGGAGCAAATTGATGAGGTTGGCCATCATATGCACATTCAGCATAGCAGTATGCATCTCTCTTTCGGAGCACCGTTGGTTCGGATTCGTGAACAAGATCAAAGTGTAACGATCATGTCGCAGACTCCTTCCTTCTTCTCGTTGCGCCATGGGAAAGCAAGGTTGCTTGGTGTCAAACTTTCTACTTCGTTCTCACCTGGCATTGTGAAGTTCTCGAATCTGACAGTGAGCAATGGCGGCTATAAGCTAGATACGGTGTTGGAAAAAGGCTATAACGGACCGATCCCGCGTCCTTTGCTCCCTGAAGGGACTGAGGGTTCGACACTCAGCCCGTGGTACTTACTGCCGCATCAGCATCGGCCGATGACCCATCTGCAGAAGCTTGAATTGCAAGCCGAAATTACTTCTGGAGATTCGGAATGGACGATCCACGTATCATCTGATGAGCGTGAGGATGTCTTCACGCAAGTGACCTTCATTTTTGGCAATGAAGGTGCGGTGAGTGGCGATGATTTGCTAGCGGGTGAGGAAGGTAAGTACTTCCTGCGAAGCGGTTCTATGATGTACGAAGCAGAGGGAGATGTTATTGAAATTTCCTCAGGTGCCTATGAACATATCCTGCCTAGCGTTCGTGAAGATCAACATCCATCTGGATGCCAATATGTCCATGTTAATTTGGTTACACCTTATGATCGGACATTCAAGATCCGTCTACTGTAGAAAGGAAGTTCGTGATGACGACCTATTTCAATGAACAAGATAGTATACAAACCCGTTTAGGGAAAGACAATAAACAAACATTGAAAGTGCTTGCTGATCGCTACATTGGTGCGAACCCACCTGTACCCTTCGCATTTCGAGCATTCAGCCGAGGGGGCGTTTTGCAAAATGTAAAGGGGATGTTTGATCTCGATTTGGGCCGCAGATTTCCCGAGGCAAAGCCCGGTCAATTCTCCTATGCCTATGCCTTAGTTTGGAGTGATGGCGAGCGTAATCTGGACGTATTGTTCAACTGTTTGGGTCCGATTCAGTTTTATTTCAATGATGAGCTTATGTATCGTTCAACGGTCATTGACGAGATTAAGCCGGATGCGACTGTGAAGTTAAATCTGGATTTCGTCAAAGGATGGAATCGTCTCTTTATCAAAGCGAAGCATACAGCTGCTGGTTTCGGCTGCTTATTCGGTTCGGATGAGGCGAAGGTACGCATTCTAAACGTGCTAGCTCCATTCACGGAACGTCTGGGACATGCGGGTTGGGTGTTTTCTTCGCCAATTGACCATGATATTTTCGAGGGGCGTTCCTTACCGGATGCGATGTCTTCCGAGAAGAATAATGGCTTGCGTTGGCTGCCAAACCGTGAATGGGATGAGAATGAGCTCTCATTGCCTAACTGCGAGCGATTATTTGGGAGACAGCCTGGTAAACAGGCTTTTGCTTGGACACAGTTGAACAATCTACGTCCGGGTAGAGAAGCCTGCTTAATCAAAGGCTATGCTGCTGGAGCGCTGACTGTTTGGCTGGAAGGCAAGTTAGTGCTTGATCATACGGAGGAAGGCAACTTTCATATCGAAGTGCCGCTTACTTATGGTCAACATAACCTACTCATTCGGAGTGTTTGTGGAAACAACCCTTGGGGATTCGCACTTGAGGCTTCCATTGGTGAAGAGGTTGTCCCTCTCCGTCTACCGAAGCAAGTGCATGGTGTTGCGGATCCTTGGTTGTACGTAGGCCCTCTGGCTGCCAACGTTTCTTTAAGTTACGAGGACTTCGTACAAACGGATCGTGTGTACACGCTGGATGTGAATGCCGAGGAGAAAGCCTATTGGCGCTTGGATTGTCCAGACACGTGGATTCGCCCTTATTATGAGAATGCGATGCTGAGCAATAAATGGACAGTAGGCAATGTGACGAATTATGCACGTTGGGATTACCCGCTCGGCGTTACAATTTATGGGCTGCTCCAAACAGGACGCTTATTAGAGCGAGCAGACATTACCCAGTATGCGCTGGACCATGTCCAAAGCTGTACAGACATGTTCGGGTATTCCCTTTGGGATCGTGAACAGTATGGGTTCCCAGCGATTAATCAACAATTGGTTATGATGAAAATGCTGGACAACTGCGGATCCTTCGGCTCCGCGATGTTGGAGGCGTATCAGGAAGATGAGGATCAGGGCTTCATGGCCATTGCGAATCGAATCGCAAATTTCATCTTCCACGGGTTGGAACGCAAGGAGGACGGCGCATTTTATCGGATATGTCAGGATGAATATTCTGAAAATACGATGTGGGCAGATGATCTCTACATGAGCACACCGTTTCTGTGCCGTTATGCTCGGATCACTGGCGTATCGGAAGCGCTCGATGAAGCAGCGAAGCAATTTCTGCTATTCCGCAAGTACTTGTACATGCCGGAAGAACGCATAATGTCGCATGTATTCGATTTTAAATATGGCATTCCGACGGGAATCCCTTGGGGCCGTGGCAATGGTTGGACGCTCTTCTCGTTAACGGAAGTATTGGAAGCATTGCCAGCTGCACATGAAGCACGACCGGCGCTTGTAGATTTCTTCAATGAGCTGTGCGGTGGTTATGCTGATCTTCAAGCGGAAAGCGGCCTATGGCATCAGGTGTTGAACGATACAGATGCTTATGAGGAAGCTTCGTGTACAGCGATGTTCGCCTATTCCTTTGCACGAGGTGTTCGGTTTGGTTGGCTCAGAGAACCGCAGCGATTCATAGAAGCGGCATTAAAGGCATGGGACGGTCTAACCCGCATTGCAATTGATGCGCAAGGAAATGTGCACGGCGTATGCAGTGGCTCGAGATATGCGTTTACAGCTGACTATTATAAAAAGGATCTGCTTACCGTCAAAAATGACAATCATGGGGTTGGCATTATGATGCTTGCTGGTTCGGAAGTTGTGAAGTTAAACCAATGGCTGGCAGATCCGCTTGAGGTCGCGCAATGATAGCCGCCGCCGATAGTGTGTGGCAAATAAGTCATTTGGATTTAATTATTCGGATGGTATTAGCGGTCATTCTTGGCGGTTTGATCGGTCTTGAAAGAGAATGGAACAATCATGCGGCAGGCTTCCGGACGCATATTCTAGTCTGCTTGGGCTCAGCAACCATCATGCTGCTGTCGGAGTATGGCTTCTCAGAGTTTGTCAATGAAGCCAATGTCCGAATTGATCCCTCTCGGTTAGCTGCACAGGTTGTCAGTGGCATAGGGTTTCTAGGCGCTGGCGCCATTTTACGAAACGGCAATGTCATTAAAGGATTGACCACCGCTGCTTCCGTGTGGCTGGTTGCGGCCATTGGCTTAAGCGTCGGAGCAGGCTTTATTACTGGAGCTCTGGTCTGTACCTTTTTAGTCCTCATCAGCCTGTATGTCTTGAATAAGTTGGAGAAACATATCATCAGGCACCGACGCACGCATGAAGTCGAAATTATGATTAATGAGCATCCTGGCTTCCTCAGCTCGTTAACTGCTCGCTTCGGGGAACAGGGCATACAGGTCATTCATCTCAAGATGATGCCAGAGAGTGCGCCTTCACCAATCGTAGGGAAAGCAGGGGAAAACCCCGTCATGCACTTGGTGTTTAGTTTGCGATGTCCGAAGCATGAGAAGCTGATTGCGGCTTATGAGCAAATTTGTGCTCTGGATATCGTCGTCCGGATGGAAGCCTCCAACTTCGTCTTTCATAAACAAGCGGCATAGGGATGTGGGTAGGTTGCGTAAATAAGGCCCGTTCCTTATCGAAGATGCTGGGGGTACGTTCCATCTTCTCTGGACAGTCGGCTGGAAGAGTAAAAGCTTAGGTTACGCCTGGTCACATGATCTTATGCAATGCATGATGTTAAGTTGATTCCAGTGATTTGAGTAGTGAGTAGTAATGAGTGATTGCGTGCGAGAGTAGCAGATGATAGGTGATAGGTGCTAACTGGCAGTTAATTATTGATAATGGCTTGGAGACAAGCAAAAGGTGAAGCCAAGAGAGGATATCCATCTCTTGGCTATTTATGCTTTCTAGAGGGAGATGTATAGCGACACAAACTCCATCATCACTCCATCATCACTGCTCTCATTAGCTCCTCGCCGAAAAGCAGCATTAGACCGATATTTCCGAATTAAAAAGATTATGGACCCGTGTAAGTCGATTTTTTCGACTTACAGCAGCGCGAAGCGACACCTAGAGGCCTTGTAAGTCGAAAAAATCGACTTACAGCCGCCCGAAGCGCTCATCTAGCTCTTAATCAGCACTTAAAATCACATTGAATTAAACTAAGTGAAACGATCGGATTAAAGGAATTATTTGTGCGTCAATAACGCTGGTAAAATTTCGGGTATGCCCATTTTCACAAAATGTTTATTCCATTTTGGAGTTAAGTGGAGTATAATTGAGATACCATACAAATGGGCTAGAGGAGGAATCCATATGCGAAATCATCAGTTACATCTTTGTTTGGATATATTCTGGACATTTCTCAAGATCGGACCTTCCACGTTTGGCGGGGGATATGCAATGATTCCCGTCATTGAGAGGGAAGTGGTTGAAAAACGGGCATGGATCGCCGAAAAGGAGATATCCAATATCGTGGCGATTGCAGGCTCAGCTCCTGGCGGTATCGGCGTAAATGCTTCGGCATTTATTGGCTATCGCTTGGCGGGAATACCTGGTGCAGCAGCAGCCGTCATCGGCATTGCTTTACCAACATTTCTAATTGCCTTAACACTAAGCATCTTCTTGATTTTTATGCAGGGAGATCCGAAAGTCGTGGCCGCATTCAAAGGCATCCATGGAGCAATCATTGGACTCATCGTGCTGGCAGCATACAATATGGCACGTTCGGCTATTTTTGATAAAACTACGTTAGTTACAGCAATAAGTACGGTAGCGATCCTATTGCTACTTCCGATTAATCCGCTCTTCATGATTCTCATCGGTTTATTTATTGGGTTTGTATTTGTCAAAGTGAAAGAAACATTTGGCTTCCAAATTAACTTGGAAAAAGGCAAAGAACCTGTGCACACCTCCTACAATGGCTACACCTACTACGATTATTACATCGCGGACGGAATATGAGAAAGGTGGGGATGTAGCAGATGTTATGGGAGCTGTTTATTACATTTTTAAAAATAGGATTCATGTCATTCGGCGGCGGCTATGCGATGCTCCCGATCATTCAACATGAGGTCGAGCAGCATGGATGGATGACATCCGAGCATTTTGCTCAGAGTGTCGCAGTGTCAGGTATGGCGCCAGGACCGATTGCTACGAATACCGCAACTTTGATCGGCTATCAAGCAGGTGGTATTCTTGGTGCAATAATTTCAACGATTGGCATGGTTTTGCCTTCGCTGCTCATTGTCCTTATTATTTCTTCTTTCTTTTATAAAATAGTTCAAAGTAAAGCGGTGCACACCATGTTTTATGGGTTGAGACCGATTGTAACAGGATTAATCGTCTATGCGGCCATCCATTTTGGCTTCTCAGACCGTACGCAACAAATATTTTCGTGGCAGGTATTATTCACTATTATTATCGCGGCAGGCGTGTTTATCGTTGTATACAAGTACAAATGGCATCCACTTACAACCATTGTATTGTCGGCACTCGTCGGAATTGCTATATTTAGTTAAAAGCATGCATCTGATAGAACGAAAGTGAGAGGACGACAGTTATGGAACCGAATAAACCAACTTGCTGTTCAGCCAGCCGTGCGTCATCTGATCAATCATCGGCACATCCGGAAGCATTAATTACAGTTGAGATTCCAGAGGCAGCTGGTCCAACTGGTAAAGAAGGTATGGTACTCATTCCAGGTGGGAAATTTTTAATGGGAACGGATGACCGCGAGGGCTTCCCGGCGGATGGAGAAGGGCCTGTGCGTGAAATTAGTGTAAAGCCTTTCTACATAGATACTTGTGCGGTAACGAATGCTGATTTCAAGCAATTTGTTGATGCGACGAATTACCAAACAGAGGCCGAAGCCTTCGGCTGGTCATTTGTTTTTCATTTGTTCGTGTCCGAAACGACGGCAGCACATGTGCAGAATAAAGTCCAGCAAACCCCATGGTGGTGGGTGGTTGAGGGGGCAGATTGGTTGCATCCCGAGGGGCCAGACTCCCATGTTGAAGATCGCTGGGATCACCCGGTTATTCATGTTTCATGGAGCGATGCGATGGCTTATTGCAAATGGGCCGGCAAACGCCTTCCGACAGAAGCCGAATGGGAATATGCCGCTCGCGGCGGTCTAGCCCAGAAGCGCTATCCTTGGGGAGACGAGCTTAAGCCAGCCGGAAAGCATATGTGTAACATTTGGCAAGGGAAGTTTCCGGACAAAAACAATCAAAGTGACGGCTACGCTGGTACAGCCCCAGTCAAAGCATTCGAGCCGAATGCATATGGCTTGTACAACGTGGCAGGCAACGTGTGGGAGTGGTGCTCCGATTGGTTCAGCCCGAACTACCATGTGAAGGGCAAAAGGGACAACCCTGTTGGCCCTCCAGCTGGAGACACACGCGTTCTTCGCGGGGGCTCATACTTGTGCCACCGATCATACTGCAATCGCTATCGTGTTGCGGCACGCAGTAAAAATACGCCAGACAGCTCCACCGGTAACATCGGTTTTCGATGCGCGGTGGATGCCAAGTAATTGAAATGAAAAGCCACCTTTTCCGTTGGGGAATAGGTGGCTTTTTGCCTGTACGGCGCGCGATGCCTGCCACTCGGTGGCTGTCAAATCCGTAAAGCGAATTGATTAACTGTAAAAACTACATCTAATTTCCTGGGAAATCAATTGTAGTTTGATTTAGATGGAAAATGTACATCTATTTTTAGTAAAAATGCTACTTTTAATGGATAAACATAAAATTAGCTACATATTTTCCATCTATTTCAATATAATGAGCTAATTTGGCTGAAATAGATGGAGTTTTTCCATTTATTCACTCGGGAGGCGTGCTATATATAGCGAGAGGAGTTCGGAGGCTGGAAAACGGTTACGCGCGGGCTTGCTAACTAACTGTAATAGGGCAGCAAACTGGACGTAATCAGTCTACGCACAGGATGCGCAGGGGTTTGCATACCGGCTCTACACGAGAAACGAATCCATCGTGTCTCACTCCTCATTCCGCCCTCGCCGATTCGCCAGCAGCAAGAAGCCGAACGAAATGGCAATGATCGCGCCAGCCCAGCACCATGCGAGCGTGTGATTGCCCGCCTCAACCGCGATGTAGATGGCGGTGGGCAACGTTTGGGTACGATGCGGAATATTGCCCGCAATCATCAAGGTGGCACCGAATTCGCCGAGCCCTCGCGCGAAGCCGAGGATATAGGCCGCGCGGACCGAACTCCAAGCGAGTGGAAGGGTGATGTACCAAAGCACCTGCCACTCGTTAGCTCCAGTGGATCGCGCGGCGTTCTCGAGATCCGCCTTGACCGAAGCGAAGCCGGTCTTCATCGTTTGATAAACAAGGGGGAAAGCGACAACGATCGAAGCGATCACGGCCGCCCCCCATGTGAATATAATGGATTGCTGGAACAGAGTGTCCATCACAGTGCCGATCCAGCTCTTCTTGCCAAGCAGCACGAGCAAAATAAAGCCAACTACCGTTGGCGGCAGCACCAACGGCAGCATAAAGGCCGTCTCGATCAAGGACTTTCCACGGAAGCTCCGCCTTGACATAAACCATGCTGCAGATCCGCCAAGCAACAGAACGAAGCTACTAGCAACCAAAGCGACTTTCAAGGATAGCAAAATGGGCGAAGCGAACTCACTCCATGTGATGTTATCCATAGCTATTGAGGAATCGTGAAACCGAATTTCACGAATATGTCCTGTGCTTCTTTACTCTTCAAATAGGTGTAGAATTCCGTTGCTTCTTTGCTATGTTTGCTCGCTTTGACAATCCCAGCAGGATATTCGATTGGTTTGTATGATTTGGGATCGACCGTGAGGGCAACTTTCACTTTCGTAGACGTTAACGCGTCTGTTTTATACACGAATCCTGCTTCCGCATTACCTGATTCTACATAGGTAAGGACTTGACGGACATCTTTGCCTTGCACGATTTTGGTTTGCAGCGGGTCCCAAAGCTTAACGTTCGTTAAGGCTTCTTTGGCATAGGTGCCTGCGGGAACGGTTTGGGGTTCGCCGACAGCGATATGCGTGACACCAGCAGCGGATAAATCTTCAAGCTTTTGCACATTCAATTTGCTATTTGCGGGAACGATGACCACCAAGCCATTAAGCAGCAAATTGCTTTGCTGTGAAGCTTCGATTAACGATTTATCGACGAGTTCTTTCATGTTTTTGCTAGCAGCAGACAGAAAGACATCAGCTGGAGCGCCTTGTTCGATTTGCTGCTGCAGGGCGCCGGAGGCACCGAAATTATACTGCAGCTTAATGTGCATATGTGACTTCTCGTAGTTGGTTTGAATTTCCTTCATGGCATCTGTTAAGCTGGCTGCCGCTGAAATGGTTAGTTCAACATTGGACTGTTCCATTTGCTTGGAACATCCTGTTGCTAAGGTGCAAACGACAATTAGAAGAAATAAGATAGAACGAAACATAATGGTTTGTAGCATATTAACACCTCCATAACTAATTATCTATCTATTTAATTATAAATAGTATGATTTAGATATAAATGATTATAGTTGATGTTCGTAAATACGTAAATAACTAAAGTTTGAATTACATAGGTCTTGCGCTTATGATAGAAGGAGACATTCCATGCACGGAGGAAAATGATGACAAGCGACATATCCTATACGACGGAAGACATCTCCAAACTTTTGAAAATCTCCAAGCTAACAGTCTATGATTTGATCAAAAAAGGGGATCTCCCCGCTTATCGCGTCGGCAAGCAAATGCGTGTAGATGCCGCGGATCTTGAAGCTTATAAAGTACGTGCCAAAAGTAGTCGAGGACATGCGGCTGCGATCAAGACCGAGCCCATCGAAACCGTTCCAAGTCAGAAGCATGTCACAACAAAGACCGCGTCCCAGCCTACAGTAGTGATTACCGGGCAAGATGTTAGTTTAGATATTTTGGCCAAACATTTGGAGAAAAAAGCTCCACAGATCAGACCACTCCGCTCCTACGTCGGCAGTTTGGATAGCTTAATAGCGATGTATAAGGGCGAGTCAGACATTGTCAGTACGCATTTATTAGACGGTGACACCGGCGAATATAACATTCCCTATATCCGGAAATTACTGATCGGATCTTCCTATATCGTTATAAATTTGGTTTCTCGTTCAGCAGGCTTATATGTTCAAAAGGGGAACCCCAAGCAACTTCGCGGCTGGGCGGATCTCCAGCAATCCCATCTACGGCTTGCCAATCGGGAGAAGGGCTCTGGGGCACGCGTTCTTTTAGATGAGCAGCTCAGGCTTCACGGTATCCCGTGGCGACAGATACTGGGGTACGATCAGGAAGAATCCAACCACATGGGTGTCGCGGGCAAAGTGGCACTTGGTGAAGCAGACTTCGGTGTAGGGATAGAGAAAGCGGCCTATATGGTCGGGGGGGTTGATTTCATCCCATTGATTAAGGAGCGCGTTGATCTTGTCATGCTGAAGAAACCGGATAATTTGGCATGGATTGAAGCAGCTAAACAAGTGCTGCAGTCAGAAGCATTTCATCATGAGCTGCGTCCGATTCAGGGCTATGATATCTCACAAACGGGGCAGGTTTTATTTGAAACATAAGGGGGAAATGATGTGTCCAAAAAATTAGGCATCAGCTTGTTAATTTTATCGGGAATCGCTTTTTTAAGCGCTTTTACCATTCCATTTTTCGTACATACGGGAGGCGATATGGCCAAGTGGATTGCGGGGTTGCTTATTTTCAGCGAGGTTACCTTCTGGACGGGCGGCATTTTATTAGGCAAAGAGGTAGCCAAGAAATATAGAAGCTACCTGAACCCGAAAAACTGGAAACGAAAGAACGTGCCAGACAATTCAGATCAAGTTTCCATCAAACAAGACGACGTATAAAAAAGCAGTATTCCTAACTCAGGAATACTGCTTTTTTCTGTTTCGATCCTCAAGAGGCAGACGATACTGTGCTTGTCAGCTCCTTGCGGAAAATCTCGACGAGGTTCTCCGTGGCTAAACTGAAAGTGCTGGCATTCATTTTGCGCAGCAAGCCTGTGACTAAACCGGAATCCAGATCATCAATTGCTTTAAGTACAGTGCCCGGCGGAGTAGGCGTTGCAGAAATGACAGGAACAACCGCGATGCCGAAATCGGCTTGGACATAGTATTTGAGCGCAGCCATATTACCAATCTCCATGCCGGAGTAGGGGCTGCCGCCATTTTCGAGCAAGGCATTCTCGAGCTTTTGACGGTAAGGGCATTGCGAGTTTGTGATAAGCAAATGCTCATGCTGCAAATCCTGTAAACGAATGGTCGGTTTTGAAGCTAACCAATGGGTTTCTGGGACGAGCAGTGCAAGTCTTTCACTGAAAAAAGGTTCAAAGGAATGGTCCAATCCCGTATTGGGCGTCGAGCAAATAGCCATATCAATGCTCCCCTCATGGAGCATTTGGCCAAGCACTGTCGTGTTGCCAATGTGAATGGAGATCTTCACTTTGGGATGCTGACGCAGGAAGGGGCCAAGCAACTGTGGCAGTCGATAGCTGGCTGTAGGTTCCATGACGCCGAGACGAATGATCCCTGCATCCCCTTTGACGAGTTCATCCATCGAAGCTTGTAGATAATCATAATCCTTCAGCAATAGATCAGCATTCTGATGAAACAATCTGCCAGCCTCCGTAAGCGTCAGCTTTTTCCCGCGTTCCAACAGCTTAACCCCTAGATCACTCTCGAGCTTTTGTATATGCATGGTTACGGTCGATTGGCCGTATTGCAGTTCCTCGGCTGCACGTTGAAAGCTGCCGAGCCTGATAATGGTTTGAAAGGTTTTGATATTTCGAATATCCATAGGAACCCCCATCCTCTCCCAAGATTTAGTTCATGATTTGTGAAGTACTCGATCGGATTTTTCAATTTTACAAACTCTTACAACTATCATAACATGAATTCTTATTAATCCAAGTGTTTTACTTGTATATTCATAAATAATGAATCAAGCGTTCATCTTTTTGAATTGTACAAGAGAAAGATCCTGTTTTATGATAAATACCATTAAGTGCATCGGAATTATCAAATATAAACAAACGGAGGCTGATTCGAATGGCAAAGTCAAAGAAAATTAAATTAGGTGCAATGATTCATGGAGTAGGCGGAGGCTGGGAAGATTGGAAACATCCCGATGCGATTACAGATGCGAGCACCAACTTTCAATTTTATAAACATCAAGCGCAAACAGCGGAAGCGGGGAAATTTGATTTTGCTTTCATCGCAGATAGCGTTCATATTACTGAAAAATCAAGTCCTCATTACTTGAATCGATTCGAACCGCTGACAATTCTATCCGCACTTGCAGCTGTCACGAAACGGATCGGCCTTGTTGCCACAGTGACCGTCAGTTATAGCGAACCTTTCACTGTCGCTAGGCAATTCGCTTCGCTGGACTTAATCAGCAAAGGGCGCGCAGGTTGGAACGTGGTCACCTCTTGGTTATCGGGCAGTGCGAACAATTACAGCAAAGATGAGCATCCTCCCCACGAGAAGCGCTACCGCATTGCACAAGAGCACGTGGATGTGGTGAAAGGCTTATGGGATTCTTGGGAAGATGATGCGTTCACACGCAATAAAGAGACAGGTCAGTTTTTTGACCCGGAGAAGCTCCATACGTTGAATCACAAGGGTGAGTTCTTCTCCGTACAAGGTCCACTGAACATTGCCCGTTCGAAGCAAGGTCAGCCGGTTATTTTCCAAGCAGGAACTTCCGAGGATGGTCGCAACTTTGCTTCCAAGAATGCAGACGCGATCTTCGTTGGACACGAGAATATTGAGGAAGCCAAGGCTTATTATGCGGATATTAAACGCAGAGCGGTATCCTTCGGGCGTAGCGCCGACGATGTCTCGATCCTTCCTGGTATTCGCCCCATCATTGGTCGCACCGAAGAAGAAGCAGAGCGTAAGTACCTCGAAACGGTTAATCTCGTATCCATCGACAAAGCGATTATTGCGCTAGGCCGTCCATTCAATGATTTTGATTTTAGTGTATATCCGTTGGATGAACCGTTCCCAGACCTTGGGGATTTGGGGGCTAACAGCCAACAAGGCGGCTCAGCGAAGGTTAAACGTTTGGCGAAAGAACACAATCTAACATTGCGCCAAGTGGCCCTTCGTTTTGCAACACCGAAAGGAAATTTCGTGGGTACACCGGAGAAGATCGCCGATACGATTCAGCAATGGGTAGAAGAAAGAGCGTCAGACGGATTCATTATTGGAGTAGGGATACCGGGAGCCTTGCAGGATTTTGTGGAGCTGGTAGTGCCGATTTTACAAGAACGCGGTTTATATCGTACGGAATATGAACATGACACATTGCGTGGTCATCTGGGTTTAGAAGTACCGGTTAATCGGAATAGCAAAGCCAAAGTGCTGAACTCATAAGGAGGAGAAATACATGTCCAACCAAAGAAAACTTAAACTCGGAGCCACCATCACAGGTGTGGGTACTTCCAAATATACATGGCGAAATCCAGAAATATCGGGGGATGCCAGTGTCGATTTTGATTATTATGCCGGGCAGGCTTTACAAGCTGAGGAAGGCAAGTTTGATTTTGTTTTTATCGTAGATAGCACGTATATTACGGAAAAATCAGCGCCGCATTATTTAAACAGGCTGGAGCCATTAACGGTCCTATCGGCACTCGGAGCTGTTACATCGAAGATCGGTCTGGTGGGGACGCTAACTGCGTCTTTCACGCAACCATTTACTGTGGCAAGGCAGTTTGCTTCGCTGGACCATATCAGTAGCGGGCGTGCAGGATGGAACGTCGTGACAACGGGGCTTGAAGGTGCTGCTCGCAATTACAGCAGGGATGAGCATTATGCCCATGATGAGCGCTATCGGATCGCGGAGGAGCATTTGGAGGTTGTACGCGGTCTATGGGATTCTTGGGAAGATGATGCATTCACGCGAGATCAATCAACTGGTCAGTTCTTCGATCCGAGCAAGCTGCATGCGTTGAATCATAAAGGCAAGCATTTCTCCGTGCAGGGGCCATTGAATATTGCCCGTTCACAGCAAGGTCAGCCGGTTATTTTCCAAGCAGGCGGTTCGGATGATGGCCGTAATCTAGCAGCGAAGAGTGCGAATGCCATTTTTACAGGACACGAATCGATCAAGGAAGCAAAAGCTTTCTATCAAGATATTAAGACACGTGCGGCTGCTTATGGCAGGGCGAGCGAGGAGATCCTCGTGTTCCCAGGCATTAGCCCAATTATTGGTCGGACAGAAGAAGAAGCAGAGAGCAAATATCAGGCCATTGCAGGGTTAGTGACGCTTGAAGATGCGCTTGATCAGCTGGGTCGTCCATTTACCTACCACGATTTCAAACAGTATCCGTTGGATGAGCCTTTCCCGGATCTCGGCGATCTTGGCAGCAATAGTTACCGAAGTTCAACAGATCGCATTAAGCGGATTGCCAAAGAAGAGAATTTGACGCTTCGTCAAACGGCACTGCGATTTGCAACGCCAAGAAGCTCCTTCGTTGGTACACCTGAGGGGATCGCAGATACGGTTCAACAGTGGTTTGAAGAAGGCGCAGCCGACGGATTTATCATTCATACAGGCATACCGAGTGTGCTGAAAGATTTCGTGGAGCTCGTTGTTCCGATTCTTCAGGAACGGGGTATTTATCGGGACGAGTACGAAAGTGATACATTGCGAGGCAATCTAGGTCTTGAAATCCCAGTAAACCGCTATACCAAACAGAGATTAGCTCAAGCATAAGCTTAGAGGGAGAGAATGAGATGAAAAAGAGGATCGGATCCATTATTGGCGGTTTACTTATTACTACTTTGGTATTAACAGGCTGTGGGGAAGCCTCGAAGGATGGAGGAGCTAAGGAAGGTGCATCTCAAGAAGCGGGAACAGTGACACCAGGTGGTGAGCTTGTGTGGGCACTTGCAGGTACGGTGACATCAGACAGCTTAGACGCGCACAAAGCAGGCTTCGCCCCAACGACGAGAGTCATGCGCTCGATTTATGACAGCTTAGTTGTGGAGCTTCCTGATCACACAATTAAGCCGTGGCTAGCGACATCTTGGGAGCTATCCTCGGATAAAAAGAGTTATACGTTCCACCTGCGCAAGGATGTGAAATTCCATGATGGCACCCCATTTAATGCGGAAGCTGTGAAATTTAACTTTGATCGGATTATCGATCCAGCGACCAAAGCGTCCATCGCATTGAACGAGCTTGGCTCGTATCAATCGACGGAAGTTATCGATGAATTCACCGTGAAGGTGAATTTTAAGACGACCTTCGCACCGTTCCTGAGCAACGCAGCCAAAGTCGATTTGGGCTTCGTCTCTCCGACAGCTGTGAAGAAGTATGGTGATGCTTTTCCGCAAAACCCAGTGGGAACAGGACCTTTTAAACTGAAGAAAATCACGCCTAGCTCACAAGTTGAACTTGAGAAAAATCCGGACTACAACTGGGGTCCTTCTAATGCGAAGCATCAAGGCCCTGCGTACTTAGATAAATTAACGGTGAAATATGTCGAAGAAGAAGCCACGCGTGTCAGCGTTCTGCAAAGCAAACAAGTTCAAGTGGCGGACATTATTCCTCCGCAGAATCTCGTAGCTTTGAAGGCGGATCGTAATTTTAATGTACAGGAAACCGAGCTACTTCAGGCCAACTATACACTCTATTTAAATATTCAGAAGGTACCTTGGAATGATCTGAAAATACGACAAGCATTCCGCTCCGCCTTGGATATCGACTCGGCTGTGAAGACAATTTACTTAGGCACCTCGAAGCAAGGCTGGTCGCCGCTTTCTCCCCAGCAGTTTGCCTATTCACCGAGTAGGGAGAATGCCTACAAAGTAGATGCAGCCAAGTCTAATCAAGCGCTGGAAGAAGCGGGTTGGATCAAAGGGGCAGATGGTTACCGTTCAAAGGACGGTAAACGACTCACCGTTGAAGTGATTGATACACAAGGAAATCGCGAGAAGCGGCTTGATTTGATTGCCATATTCACCCAACAGCTGAAACAAGTAGGGATCGAGCTGAAAGTCATTTCTTTGCCTTCAGGTACATACACAGATCGCCGCAATAAAGGGGATTATGACCTGATCGCAGGCAGCCAATTCTCAGGTGATCCGGATGTGCTCAGACAACTATATTCAACCAAAGGCCCATCTAAGGCAAATAATATTGCCAAAACGAATGATCCTAAATTAGATGAGTTTTTGGAGCAGGGCTACTTGGAGACAGATCCTGAGAAGCGCAAAACGATCTATAAAGACGCACAAGAATACATTATTGATAATGTATACGGGATTCCGGCTTATGTGTTCAACTACTCTGTTGCTTCCACAAAAGCAGTGAAGGGGATTACGTTCGATTCGCCGGCATGGCCAGTATTCTACGATGCTTGGATTCAAAAATAAGATCACGAGGGGGAGTCACGGATGGTGAAGTATATCTTGAACAGGCTCATCGTGTCCATTCCAGTTATTCTAGGTTCGTTGACGCTTGTTTTCTTAATCATTCACTGGCTTCCCGGTGATCCGGCCCAGATGATTGCAGGTGAGGATGCCTCACCTGAGCGCATCGACTATTTAAGAAAGCAATTTGGCTTAGATCAGCCGCTTTGGCAGCAATATGCTGTGTATTTGTGGAAAAGTATTCGGGGAGATTTCGGGCATTCCTTCGCTAATAGTCAACCTGTCATAGATCGACTGCTAGCTCAGTTGCCCGCAACACTTTCTCTAGCTCTATTAAGCACTATTTTTGCCATCATTGTCGGTTTCATTCTAGGTGTGTTATCTGCTGTGTATAAAAATCGGGTGTTGGACTATATCGTTCGCGTCATTAGTTTGCTAGGTGTCTCTATGCCCAAGTTTTGGCTCGGCATTCTACTCATCCTCGTCTTTTCGGTACATTTACAGCTCTTGCCCGCCATTGGGAATGGCAGCTTCAAACAGCTAATTCTACCGTCGTTCGCTTTAGGGGTAACAGGTGCTGGGATGTTGACTCGGATGGTGCGGAATAGTGTGTTAGAAGTTATTCATGAACCTTTTGTAATGACACTGCGGGCGAAGGGACTGTCCGAGAAAATTGTGCTCTACAAGCACGTGCTCCGGAATGCTTTGCTGCCTGCGGTCACGATTCTTGGTTTGTTAGTTGGGGAAATGCTCTCGGGAGCTGTTGTGACGGAGACTGTCTTTTCCAGGCAAGGGTTAGGGAAATTAGTGGTAGACGCAATCAATCAGAAAGATATTCCGGTGATTCAGGCGGCGATTCTGATTACAGGACTTTTTAATATTATGGTCAACTTGATGGTGGATGTGTCCTATTCCTATGTGGATCCACGTGTCCGTAAGTCAGGATAACGATGAAAGGAGTTGGCGTTCATGCTGTTTAACACGGTAACAACAGAAAGGCTGCTAAGGAAGAGACAGGAGCTTCTGAGCTTCCGATTTCGGCTGAAAAAGCTTAACTTATCCAAGGCACTGCTAAGCCTGTCGCTATTTATTTTAGCTTTTCTGATCTTGTGTGCCATCGTTCCCTCCTGGATTGCTCCTTACTCGCCAACGGAAATGCTAACGGATCAACTCTTGAAATCGCCAAGTTTATCGCATCCGCTTGGAACCGACCAATTCGGTCGTGATGTATGGACACTCGTTATCTACGGCAGCAGACAGTCGCTCGTCATGGGGGTCGTGTCCGTCGTGATTGGCGGTTGTATTGGGACACTATTCGGACTGATTGCAGGGTATTGGGGCGGAGTTGTTGATTCGATATTCATGCGGTTCAATGATATTTTGATGACGATCCCGGGAATTCTGTTGGCGATCGCGATCTCGGTTGCCCTCGGTCCTAGTTTCTTCAACGTCATATTGGCCATTAGTGTGGCTACGATACCTGGCAAAGCAAGGGTCGTTCGCAGCCAAGTGATCTCCATTCGCAATCGGCCATTCATTGATGCTGCACGTGCGGTGGGGACTTCACATCTTGAAATCATGCTGCGTCATATTCTGCCGAATTGCTTCTCTCCCTTGCTCGTGATGATGACAATCGGTGTCGGGAGCTCCATTCTAGTAGGTACTGGTTTAAGCTTCCTTGGGCTTGGCGTGGTAAAGGAAATTCCAGATTGGGGATATATGCTATCTCAAGGACGCAGCTATATGACGGTTGCTTGGTGGGTCGCTACGTTCCCAGGTCTGGCTATCACCTTGCTGGTGATTGTGGTTAATCTCATTGGTGACGAAATTCGTGATCGCATGGATCCAAAGAAATCGAGGGCATAGCAGATGAAACCATTACTTGAAATAGATGATTTGTCGGTTGATTTTCAAACAGCCAGCGGTTCACTGAATGCAATAAATAAAATTAGTTTACACATTGGAACAGGCGAAATTGTGTGCTTGGTCGGGGAGTCAGGGAGTGGAAAGACGATTACCTCTTTGTCGATTATGCATCTGATTAACTATGATGGCGGCTATATTTCACATGGGGATATTAAGCTCGATGGGCAAAGTTTAGTAGGGCTGTCACAGAAGGAAATCAGCGATCTCCGTGGGAAGAAAATCGCAATGATTTTCCAAGAGCCGATGACTGCGCTGGATCCGATCTTCACCATTGGCAGCCAAATCATCGAAGTCATTGTCCGTCATGAGCGGATTTCGAAGCTGGGGGCCAAAGAAAAAGCGATATCCCTACTGCGCAGAGTAGGTATTCCAGAACCAGAAATTCGGATGGGGCAATATCCGTATGAGCTGTCAGGAGGCATGCGCCAAAGGGTGATGATCGCCATGGCGCTAGCTTGCGGACCTGAGTTGCTCATTGCTGATGAACCTACGACAGCGTTGGATGTAACGATTCAAGCGCAAATCTTGAGTTTACTGCGTGAGCTCAAAGATGAATTCCAGATGTCGATTCTATTGATTACTCATGATCTCGGTATTGCAGCTGAAATGGCCGACCGCGTCGTGGTCATGTATGCGGGGAAGGTTGTTGAGCAATCGCCCGTGCATCAATTGTTCGAAAATCCAGCCCATCCCTATACACAAGGGCTTCTTCATTCCATTGTCACACTGGATAATGTTCGTGGCTTGAAGCTGTATACGATCAAAGGTACGATTCCCAGCTTGTCTAATTTGCCGACCGGCTGCCGTTTCCACCCCCGTTGCCCCTACGCAACGGATCGCTGTTTAAGTGAAGATCCACCTCTGCAGGAGCTTCACGGACGTGAGGTTGCGTGTTGGAATGCGGAGCGAATTGATCATTTGGCAGCCGAATTTTTCGGGGATACGGGTACGACCGCTCCTGTCGAGCTACTTGGTAGTGAGGGGCTTCGAGACGATGCAGGGGCACTGCACTCGGAACAGCCATTGCTTCAAGTGAAGAATGTGAAGAAATATTTTCCGATTCGTCAAGGATGGTTTGGGCGAGGGCGCGCTTCGATTAAAGCGGTTGATGATGTGTCCTTTGACATTCGCAAAGGGGAAACCTTCGGACTTGTTGGAGAATCCGGATGCGGCAAATCCACGCTAGGCCGAGTACTTCTTCAGCTGGAGAAAGCGACGGCGGGCAGTATTCATTTTGAGGGCAGAGATCTCATTCAATCAGGCTCGCAGGGGTGGAAGGAAACTCGGCGGGACATGCAAATTGTGTTTCAAGATCCCTATGGCTCCATTAATCCTCGCTGGAAAGTAGGAGACATCATTGGTGAACCGTTCTGGGTACACGAGTCATTACGCGGAGCCGCCAAAAGAGCCAAAGTAGAGTCCGTTATGGAGCTCGTGGGATTGAATCCGTCCTGGTACGATCGGTTGCCGCATGAATTCTCAGGCGGGCAGCGCCAACGAATCGGGATTGCACGCGCTATTGCGCTGAATCCGAAATTTATTTTAGCTGATGAAGCCGTTTCTGCTCTAGATGTTTCTGTCCAGTCTCAGATCGTCAATCTGATGCAAGATATTCAGCAACGCATGAATTTGACTTATTTATTTATTGCGCATGGCCTTAATATTGTTCGCTACATTTCGGATCGTATTGGTGTCATGTACTTAGGGAAGCTAGTTGAAATTGCACCAACAGATGAGTTGTTTAGGCATCCTGCGCATCACTACACGAAGGCGCTTCTGTCTGCCATTCCCGTGCCAGATCCCAAACGAAAGCGCAGCTTCGTGCCATTGGAAGGCGAAATGCCATCTCCTGCGAGGCCGCCAACGGGCTGCCGCTTTCATACGCGCTGCCCAGCGGCGACAGCACTGTGCCGAGAAGTTGTTCCTGAATTAGCACCGATTGCGCCTGGTCATTATGCGGCTTGTCATTATCCCTTGTAGGGTTGGAAGTTTATTTGAAATAAGAACTACTTCGTGATCAAAAGTGGACTAGAAGGAGTGAGGTATGTGCCATCCAAGTTAATATCCATCGAAGAAGCGGTCGCACAGATTCCGGATGGTACGAAGCTTGCCGTTAGCGGCAATATGGAGATGTCTCCGATGGCCCTCATTCGTGAAATCATCCGCGCTAATAGGCGTGAGATATATCTAGTTTGTGCCGGGGCTGCGGCAGTGAATGCGGATCTCCTGATCGGAGCTGGCGTGGTCTCGACCGTTGAATTCTCACAGATTTCGATGGGGGAGTATGGATTTGGACTGAACTTCCGGCGCAAATTCGAGCAAGGCGCGATTGTCGGATTAGAGCATGCTTGTCCGACGCTGACTGCAGCAATTGGGGCTGGTGCTTCAGGTATCCCCTTCACGCCAGTACGAGGGCTGCTCGGGACGGATTATATGCAAATTAGACCGGATTTTCATGAGATCAAGAATCCATACAATGCGGAGGAGCGAATCGCCATCGTGCCAGCGATTCGGCCGGACGTAGCGATTTTTCACGGGTATAAGGCAGATACGCTTGGCAATGTTATTGCTCATCCAGCGCAGAACAATCGGCTGCTTGCGCAAGCTTCAGTGAAGGCGTTCGCTACGGTGGAGGAGATCGTTTCACCTGAGGAGCTACTCCGTGAAGCTAACCATGGTGTAGCGTTCATCCCATCGTTGTTTCTCAGCGGTGTCATTCATGCACGTGGAGGTGCTATACCAACGGCTTGTCCAGGTTACTATGAGGTAGATGACCAGGCGATTTCCATTTATATGGAAGCTTCTAGATCGGATGCTTCATTCGAAGTGTATGTAAAGAGCTTAATGAACTCGTAGTGGAGGAGGTATCGTATGAGTCGTATGGAGCAGGCTAGGTTGTCTTCGTATTCCATGGAGGAAGCGATGATTTGTTACTTGGCAAGAGAGCTGCGCAATCACGAGGTTATCGGAGTCGGAAATAACTCACCTATCCCTGCTGCGGCTGCATTGCTTGCCAAAGCGAGGCATGCGAAGCAAGCCTCCGTTTACATTCTCGGGCAGTGTGATTGGCCTTTTCAAGGAACGAAAGAGTTCTTTGATCTCATGCAGCGTGGCGAAATGGATGTGTTCTTTCTAAGTGGTGCTCAAATCGACAGCTATGGGCGCATCAATCTGCATACGATCGGTGACTATGGAAAGCCCAAGGTGAGACTCCCTGGGGGAGCTGGCTCAGGGGTTGTTTATTTTACATGCAAACGCATCTTCCTATGGAAAACAGATCATGGATTCAAAGGATTCCCTGAAACACTCGATTTCGTTACATCGATACCTTCTTCGGGGAAAGGCATCTATCATCAAAACGGATTAGTTGGCGTGTTTACACCCCTAGGTGTAATGAAACCGAACGGGCCAGAGCGTAAATTAAGGCTAGCTGCTACCGTTCCAGGTGTGAAGTCAACAGAGGTACAGGAGAGAACGGGTTTTGATCTAGGTTTGAACAACGATGATTACACATCGATTCCAAGCCTCGAAGCCCCTTCACCTATCGAGTTAGCAACACTTCGTTATGAGGTAAGCCATGAATTACGGCGCATTTATCCGTTGTTTGCGAAGCAGCATTTTGGTGCTTATATGAAACGTGCAGCAGTTCAATCATAGAAAGAGGGATGGATATGAGCGAAAATAAACCCTTTCATCAGTTGGAAGTGGATATTTCAGAAATACTGGCTAGTCATCAGGACTATCGTACCATTATTGATCACGTGCGGCCGCATTTGCGGCAATTGCTGACGAGTGATGAATTGCTTCCTGCGGAGTTGCAAGTGCCGCTGCCGAATAAATATGCGCAGTATTTGCTGTATAGGCCGGAGAGCGAGTCCTTCGCCGTCATCGCATTCGTCTGGGGAGCGGGGCAAGTTGCGCCTGTGCACGATCATCTGGTATGGGGTCTAGTTGGTGTATACCGCGGTTCAGTCGTTGAGAGACGCTATCGTCGTGAAGATCACGGTGAATTTGCAGAGCCACGCTATACGATTCGCGAGGTATCGGAGGTCACAGCTTCGCAAGGTGATATCTCTTTTGTATATCCACCGGATTATGACATTCATGGTGTTGCGAATCCATTTGATGAGGTCGCCATTACGATCCATATTTATGGGACGGATATTGGGAAACAGCCTAGGCATATCCATGACGTGGCCACTGGGAACGCTCGTGATGTTATTACAAAGCATGATAATATTAGTCCTATTTTTAACTAATGACAGGGTAATAAAACTAATTACTTCATAAAGAGGAGCGGAGCACATATGAGCAAGAACAATCACGGCCCTCTTGCAGGCATCAAAGTCATTGAATTTGGACAAATTGCGGCAGGTCCCTTTGCAGGAATGTTGTTTGCTGATCTGGGCGCGGATGTCATCAAGGTAGAACGGCCAGACGTGGGGGACAGTATGCGAGAATGGCCGCCATTTATCACGAACGGAGAAGGAGAGGGCTATAGTTCCAATTTCAGTTCGTTAAATCGGAATAAACGTAGCATAGCGATTGATTTTAAAGCGCCTGCGGACCTTGAACGATTGCGTGAGTTATGTGTACAAGCTGATGTCATTGTGGAAAATTATCGGCCAGGCGTATTAGCGAAATTCGGCCTTAACTATGAGCAATTAGTTGGAGAGAACCCGAAGCTCGTGTATTGTTCCATTTCTGGCTACGGGCAAACGGGTGCTTACGCACAAAAAGGCGCCTTCGACGTGACCATTCAAGCCATTAGCGGATTGATGAGTGTGACGGGTGAAGAGGACGGAGCGCCTGTCAAATGCGGAGTTCCTGTGGCTGATTTCGTGGCAGGGCTCTACGGTGCTTATACGGTCGTTGCGGCGATTCATCAAGCATCTCGAAGCGGGAAAGGCAGTTACATTGATTGCTCCATGTTAGCTAGTGTGCTTGGAATATCCGCTTTGCAGACGAGCGAGTATTATGGCAATGGTGTGGCACCGAAGCGTTTGGGCAGCGCACATCCACGCAATGCACCGTATCAAGGTTATCACGGCAGTGATAAGCCATTCGTAATTGCAGCTGGCAACGAGAAGCTGTGGCGTGAGGTGGTGGATGCTGTGGAACTGCCGGCGCTAGCGGACGATCCGCGGTTTCAGAATCAGACGCTACGCGCGAAGCATCAGAAAGAGCTAGCACAACTGCTGCAGGAAGCATTCAACCTGAGAACCGCTGCAGAATGGCTCGACATTTTTGATAGACGAGGTGTCCCCTGTGCGCCGATCAATACGTTTGAAGACATTTTGCATGATCCTGCGGTGAAGGAAAGTGGCTTGATTTACGAGCTAGCGCTCCCTAATCATACACAAACTACAACCGTAGGCTATCCCGTTAAGCTAACGGACTATGAGTTTCAGATTTATCGTAAACCGCCGCTTAAGGGTGAGCACACAGAAGAAATTTTTCGAGAATGGGGTGTTTAGATCGTGAGTGAGACAACAAGGCTTCATATTGATAGTTACCTTGCAACTTCGGACTTAATTAAACAACGCATAAGCCAGCTTTCACGTGAACAGTTGGAATGGAAACCTGCGCCCGAGAAGTGGAGCATTAAAGAAGTCGTAGCACATCTCGTGGATGCTAGCTTCGTGCATGCTATCCGTATCCGTAAAATTGTTGCAGAAAATGGCAAAGAATTTCTCCTATATGATCAGGATGCATGGGTTGCTGACTCGCGAGCGAACCAGACAGAGCTGAATGACATTCTACTTGCGTTCGATGCCATACTTGCCTATAATGCGCTGTTCTATGGACGATTGACGGAGGAGCAGTGGGAACGTAAGGGGAATAATAACGGCAAAGAAATCTCCATCGCCGATTTGTTTCAAGGCTTTATTCGCCATGTAGAGACACACTTGCTGCAAATTGGGCGTAATTTGGACGCTTTAGGCGTGAAGTAAAGGCAGTTTCATTTCTTGTTGCATACCAAAAGGGGTATTTTCTGGAGCAATCTGGAGGTGCCTTTTTTCTTTTGCCCGCATTTCGGTTATACTAACAGGTGCAGAAGAGAAAGGGGCGGTACTATGTTTACGATTACAACTTACACCGTAGAATTGGTTAGAGATCCTTTTGGGATTTTGACAGGGCAACGCTATGAATTTATCATCGATATCGAAGTCGAGGAAGATGATGAGTTATATTCCGAGAGCGGCCTATATATCCGAGTAATCTACAATGTGACCGAAGAAACATCAGCACTTATGAAGTACGAGTTGTACGAAAAAACGACCGAGCTTTATCTGGATTTCGACCTAGAGGACGATGAAGTCGCAGTAGTGGAAGCGTTCTGTAAAGAGCATTATTTGGAAGGTAATGAATAAGGGGAGCGAAGTTAGCTCTTCTTTTTTTTGTCCACTGCGTATCGCTCACCACCAAGAGTAACAGCAACAGCAACAGCAACAGCAACAGCAACAGCAACAGCAACAGCATCAATATCAACCTTAGCAGGCAACCATCGATCGCAAATAGCAAAGAGCAACCCACAACACACAAACACAACCACAGCCCGAAACCCGAAACCCGGAAACTGTACACTGAAACCACAAACCACAAACCACAAACCACAAACCACAAATCGCATCCCACACCCCGACTACTAACTGCTTCGCGGGAATTGAAAGTGTCAGATTTTAACTAGTTGAGTGCTCTAAATGAATAGCTGTATTTTCTACAGCTAATTCTGTTGAATTTGCCATCGTTTTCTGATTAGATGGATTTTCTGCATTTAATTTTAGGAGTTTTTATCGATTTGAGCATATTTGGTGAAATTAACTACATATTTTCCATTTAAATCAATTTAGAGATGTTATTTTCCAGTAATAGCTGTATATTTTCCAGTTATTTCATATTCTCTTGCGAAAACCAACCCCACCAACCCAAACACACGAAAAAAACCTGCACAATGGCAGGTTTCTCATTTCACGCAACACGCAAAATTCAAAAGTAGCTATAGCTTCACTTACCCTTGCAGAATAGTCTCAATGCTGCTCAGCACATCATCTGTCAATTGAATGCCGCTTGCGCCGCAATTCTCAATAACCTGCTCCGGTCGGCTCGCACCAACAAGTGCGCTGGATACGTTGTTTTGACGCAGGATCCAAGCGATCGCCAACTGGGATACTTTAATGCCTAGTTCATCCGCGATACTGGATAGTTGAGCTACTTTCTGTAAAGAAGCTTCGTTCAGCTGCTTTTCATCCCAGTTTTTGCTGCTGGCCCGACTATCGGCGGCGATTGGCTGCCCTGCACGGTATTTGCCAGTGAGGAGCCCTTGTGCTAGAGGAGAAAATACGACTTGACCAAAGCCCTTCGTTTCGCCGAGTGGAATGATATCTTTTTCAATATAACGATTAAACATATTGTACACGGGCTGATTCACGATTAGCTTATCGAGTAGAAGCTTATCGGCAAGCGCATAAGCCTCCACAATTTGAGCTGGAGTCCATTCGCTAACGCCAATGTAAAGCACCTTTCCTTGCGTTACCAAGTCATCAAGTGCGCGCAACGTTTCTTCCAGCGGTGTTTCAGTATCAAATCTATGACAGTAGTAGAGATCAATATAATCCGCATTCAGTCGACGTAGACTAGCTTCTGCTTGCTCTTTAATATGCTTGCGGGAGAGTCCGCGATCGTTAGGACCTTCGCCCATTTTACCAAAAACTTTCGTCGCTAGAACGTAGGATTCCCGAGGATATGCGGCTAGAACTTTACCCATAACCTGCTCGGCTTCACCGCGTTCATATACATTGGCTGTATCGAAAAAGTTAACTCCTAGATCATAAGCTTGCTCGATGGAACGCACAGCAGGGTCTTCCCCTACATATCCGCCATAGGTAAGCCAACTGCCCAGGCTGATTTCACTAACTTTGAGACCGCTATTACCGAGTTTACGATATTGCATCTGAATTGCCTCCTGCCCAAACATGAATTTGTACGGGATAGTCTGTACTTGTCTATTATAAAGCATGGAGCAAGAAGACATAAGAACTGAAATGCAAGTGAGTTACTTACCTCCAGGTGCGATACTTTACAACTTAATGATTCAGGAAAATAAAGTTCGTTAGTGATATTTACGCTTCCGAATCCATGAGACCGATGAATTCCCGGATCGGCTGTCGTCTATATAAATGAAGGCATAAATGAACACAAACTAATTTGACGAAGAGGTGTTTTGAAAATGGCATTAACGTCCGCATTCACGAGCTTCAACCTGCCTGTAAAAAACGTAGAACAATCGAAAGCGTTCTTCACCGGACTCGGATTCGAGCTCAACCCGCAATTCCCAGATAACGAGAATTCGGTAGCCATCGTGATCGGCGACAATCTGCAGGTCATGCTGATCAATCAAGCATTCTTTAATACGCTCACGGAGAAGGAATCCGTCGATACGAGAAAGTATGCGCAGATGACGATCGCATTGGCCTTCGAGAGCCGGGAAAAGGTCGATGAAATCGTGAATACCGCGGTCTCCTTGGGCGGGAAATTGCACGCTGAACCTGAAGATCATGGGTTCATGTATCATTGGGGCTTCGTGGACTTGGACGGCCATCTGTGGGCCATTAACTACATGAACATGGATGCGGCACAAGGTTAAGGCTAACGGAGAGCACGCTCGTACTAGGGTTCAAAAAGAAAGACGCCGGGCATCTTCCCCGGCGTCTTCTTCGCGATGATTAGTTTTGTTCGGTATAGGCTTTGAAATTGTCCATGATCGCTTGCCAGCCTGCTTGAAATTCATTGGTCAATTCGCTCAGGCAGCCCAAATCGCGAAAATAATGGCGTATGAATGAAGTTTTGAACGTGCAGGATTTGATTTTCTTTGGTTTCGATGACGTGGATGCCCCAGGGTATCAGGCCAGAGCCCTCTTTGTCCGGCATATACTGGGCCAACGCCGGATAACCGCCATTCACCGTAATGGGCACAAATCGCGAACCTTCGCAATGCCAGCGAGTAAGCGAATAGAAGGCGGACAAATCTTCCTTGCCGCGGATCCACATCTCGAAGGGCGGCATCGACATGCAGCCTTCCTCGTGGAACAACGCGACGAGCGCAGCAATATCGAATTGCTCGAAGGCCTCCACATACCGGGACAGCAGCTGTTGCTCCGGTTGAACGTCCATGCTGCTGAGCTCATCCGAGCGAAGCTGCGCCCGGTCCATCGTCTCTCGGGCTCTTTGCAAGGCGCTGTTCACCGCTGCCGGCGACATCGCCAACGTTTCCGCGATCTGCTTGGAGGACCATTCAAATACATCCTTCAAAATGAGTACCGCGCGCTGCCGCGGAGGCAAGGTCTGCAGGAGAGCGATGAAGCACAGTTGAAGGGTATCTCTGCGGACGAGCCGATCCTCCGGATTGCCCCCAAAGTCGGGAGACGGCCAGATCCAGGCAGAGTCCGGCAGCGTGTCGCGCGGCTCTACGATGGCGACGGCCGGGTCGAACAGGTCAACGGGAAGCACTCGGCGTTTGGATTGTCTCAGCTTGTCCAAGCACAGGTTGGAGGCAATCCGATAGACCCAAGTTTTGAACGAAGAATCCTGTCTGAACGTGCTCCAGCTCTGCCAGACCCGAATACTCGTCTCCTGAACGGCATCGTCCGCATCGTCCATGGAGCCTAGCATTCGGTAACAGAACGAGGTTAAGCCCGGCTTCAAGCTTGCAAATAATGGTTCGTCAAATGCGGTCTCGTTCATCGCGGCCTCCCTTAACAATCTCCCCGAAGGGTGGTACCTTCATTATATGCAATGAAGCGGACAGCCTCAATCCTAATAAATAGGCAGGATTTAGTACTCATGGATAAAAATTAGCACGATCGTACTAATAATTCAATAACCAATAAATTAACTTAGAAATAATTCGCAATACCTCACGCCAGGACCTGAATACTGGAGCTATCCTGCCCTTGAGCAGGAGGTGTGACTACTACTTAGTTATATCCGCATTAATTACGAACCCCTAGACCTAGAAAAAAGTGGTTGTTCACAAAAGTGAACGACCACTAACGAACTTTATTTCCTTGATCACTTAGCGAATTAGGCAAACTTCACAACCTTGTTCTTGCCTGTTGTTTTGGCGCGATACATGGCTTCATCAGCTTGTTTAATGAGTTCCTCCGCGCTTAAACCGTTCTTATATTTGCTGTACCCGATACTCGCGGTTACAATCGTTTCATTCTCAATGCGACTGCGGATTCGCTCTGCGAACGCATCCATTTTCACGTGGGGATCGGACACCAAGATAACCATTTCTTCACCGCCATAACGGCCGGCAATCCCGCATTCCTCAGCTTCATCCTTCATAATTTGCGCGACCTGCTTGAGCACGTTATCTCCCATTTGATGTCCTTGTGTATCGTTTAACTTTTTGAAGTTATCGATATCACTGAACAAAATGTAAACTGGCAAGTGGCGCTGAACGTGTTGTGTAACACGGTTGTAGAAAAATTTGCGATTATAGAGTCGAGTTAAACCGTCTGTAATTGATGAATTGTAGATGGCTTGCATGAGCTCAACGACACGTTCAAAGAGAATCATAAATAAGAGAAAGTAATAGATGACAGGCAGTAGATTGACTGCCAGGATAAGCACTGGCTGCGCATTATCATACACATACGTATTTAGAAGGTGAGACGTCTGGAATAAAAAGTAAACCGTCAAAGCCAGTTGATATTTCATTTGCTGACCGATGTAGGGTGGAATCATATAGAAGCAGAGAAAAATGAGCACGAATACATATAACTCAAGACCAATATCTTGCAGAAGGCGAACCTGATGTGCAGTCCCGCTGTATATATTTGGAACAATATAGTGGAGCGTAGAAACGACAAATCCCATGATGATCAAGCCATAGAAAAATATATATTGCTTGCGGTTCGTACGATTATATAATTGATAAATTCCCATATTTATAAGTACAAATGAAATGATTTTGAGCATAATCTGCGAATAATCAGCGAGGCTCGTGTGGATCCCGCTAAGCAAGAAATAAATAGATAGTAAGCCATGGATGCCAACGAAGATGAGCGATATCGTCATGGACATATACGCTTTTTTGCGTCGGTCTAGAAACAACCGAAGTGAGATCACGAACATGAGCGCAACCATAACGACGATCATGGCATGGGATAGAAACGAAGCTAATTCACCGAAAAGTAATTCCATGATGTCCATGAGTTCCTCCAAGTTGGTCTATTTTTCCACAGATGTAGACTCTATTATAAAGGAAAAAACGGAGCAGGGGTAGAACATTTGTGCTGTAGAGGTCGTGTTCTCTTTTCTATTCGACTGACACAAGTTACAATAGGTAAGGTAAGCTCAAGGATTTGGGAGAGGGGCTCATGCAATGAACATATTGCAAGCATTGTTTTTTCCCCCGGAACAACCGGGAGGGGTATCATCCATGGTTCCCTATATTTTGGAAAGATTTAATAAAAAAGGTTGGGAGATGGAACTGTTCTCGCTACCTAAACGTATTCGCGGCAAAGGAACCGAGGACGTGTCATTCGCTACATTTGATTGGCGGAAGTATGCCGGGAACCCAATTATTGATAAATACATTCAAACCTATAAAGATTATGTATGGTGGACAAAGCTCAGAATTTCTAAGAAATTTGATATTATACATGCCCATCATCCGATTGCTGCACTGGTTATGAAACAAATTTATCCAGATACACCTGTCATTTTGACCATTCACTCCAGTTTTGAGCGAGAGCTAATTTTAAATGGGCGCATTGTGGAAAATGGTGTGGAACATCAATTTCTAACCCAGATCTATGGGGAGTTAGAGGCGAAGGTCGATCAAATTATTACGGTTTCAAATTCATTTAAACAGTATATTGCTGAATATGTTCAGGACAGTGAACGCATTGGCGTCATTCCAAATGGCTTTGATGAGAAGCGATTTCGTCCGATTTCTCATGAAAATCAAGTCACGCAATTTATTACGGTTTGTCGTTTGGTTCCCGCGAAGGGCTTGGATACATTGCTCATTGCATGCGGCGAGCTGAAGAAACGTGGACATCCTTTTGTTCTGCATATCATTGGCGATGGACCGTGCCGTGAAGAACTTGAGAAATTAGCCATCGAGCATAATATTTATGAAGATACGATTTTTTATGGATATATGCTTCATCCGGAAGAGTTCATGCCATTCTTCGATGTGTTTGTTCTGCCATCTCGTGCGGAAGCCTTCGGGTCTGTATTCGCAGAAGCAGCGCTATGTTGGTTAGCTTTGATCGGTACGAATGTGGGTGGGATCGCTGAGCAAATCGAGCATGGTCACAATGGCTTGCTAGTACCTGTCGGGGATGCCATGGCATTGAGCCATGCCTTGGAGAAAGTCGTCATAGATCCTAGCTTCCGCTACAATTTAGCACGAGCTGCATGGGAAAAGGCGAAAAAAACCTACTCATTAAATCGTGTGCTTCGTCAGTTGAAAAGTGTGTATGAACGTTATCAAGTGAAGGAACATATAAGTCAAGAAGAAACAGGTCAACAGGAATAAAGTTCATAAAGGAAGGCGTTAGAGCCATGAAACGACTGCGGTTTATACATGCTGCCGATTTGCACTTAGATAGCCCATTTAAAGGCATGTCGGCGCTTCCTGAACGGGTTCGAGAGCGAGTTCGAGAATCGACGTTCGAAGCGTTGAAGGAGCTTGTGGCGCTTGCGATACAAGAAGAAGTAGATTTTGTACTGATTAGCGGGGATGTCTATGATGTATCGGATCGTTCACTGCGGGCGCAAATTCGTTTTCAGAAAGCAGTAGAGCAATTGGCGACAAAAAGCATTCCCGTTTATATTATACATGGTAATCATGACCCCGAGGATGGACGTGCCGCGAAGTTGGTTTGGCCGGCAGACGTTCATTTTTTTGCGTCTGAGCATGTGGACACCTTACAGGTTGTGAAGGAAGATCGTGGCATTATCGCAGAAATTCACGGAATATCCTACGGGAGTTCAGCGGTTACAGAGAATCTTGCTTTGAGATTTAAAAGAGGACAGGCTGGGGTCTGTCAGATTGGACTTTTGCATACGAATGTCGATGGGGATCCTCATCACGATAATTATGCCCCATGCAGCAAGCAGGATTTAATTGATGCTGGCATGCATTACTGGGCTCTTGGACATGTACATACAAGACAGGTTATAAACCTACAGCCAGCGATTGTGTACCCAGGCAACATCCAAGGCCGGAGTATTAGGGAAACAGGGCCTCGCGGTTGTTATCTCGTAGACATCGATGAGAATGGACGAGCAGAGCTTATATTTCGCGCGTTAGACACAGTTCGTTGGTTTCAAGAAACACTATCCGTGACCTCAATTACATCGGAGCAAGTATTAAAGGATAGCTTAGGCGAGCTATTGGATCGGCTTCGCCAAGACGCTAACGGCCGAGATGGGATTGTACGCATTGTATTGGAAGGTCGTAGTGGAATTCATGAACGACTGCGCAAAGGGCTGGCCTTACAAGAATTGATAGATGAGTTAAGAGAAGATGAAGTGGAACGGAGCAGCTTCGTGTGGATCGAATCGATCGAAGATCGAACGGCCAGTGAGCTTGATCTGGCAGGTATTATGGAAGAGAAGAGTTTCCTAGGCGATCTGTTAAGGTATGCGGCGGTGCTGCAAAGTGATGAGGAGGCTCTGGATGACTTTGCAAGCGAGGCACTTGCAGCTTTGCAGGGAATGCCTCAATCTGCTGGGAATCCAGCTGCAGCAACGTATGAACAACTGCGCGAATGGCTGCGCTCTGCAGAAGTGCTAGTTGCAGATTTGCTAACGACGGATGGAGGGGGACCTGGATGAGAATTATCGCCATCCAAGTCGATGGATTTGGCAGCTTGCGTGATCGGCAGCTGCATACAGACAGTAATTTGGCCGTATTCTACGGCGCCAACGAAGCGGGTAAGAGCACGCTCATGGGCTTCGTCCGAGCGGTGTTGTTCGGCTTTCCGACGCGAACGAACCGGTCGGAGCGCTACGAGCCGCTGGGCGGCGGCGCCCACGGAGGCGCGCTAACCCTGCTCGATGAGCAGGGTCAGCGCATCCGCGTCGAGCGCTACGACGCGCCCGCCACCGGCGGCAAACGAGCCTCTGCTGGGCTCGTCAAGGTCACACTCGAGGGTGGCACCACCGGCGGCGAAGAACTGCTGAACACGCTGCTAGGCGGCCTCTCGGCCGACCTCTATCGCAGCTTGTTCGCTTTTGGTTTAACCGAGCTGCAGGAGCTTCGCTCCCTGCAGACGGACGAGCTCAGCGGCTATCTGTATAGCGCTGGGCTTGGTGTAAGCGGCTCGGCCATCATGGAGGCCGAGCGTAAGCTGACGGCGCAGGCCGACGGCCTGTACAGACCCCGCGGACGCAATCAGGAGATGAATCGTCTCCTGAAGGAGCTCGAGGGTCTGGAGCAGTCGCTGCGCCGCAGCCGTGATGGGGCAGCCGACTACGATCGGCTGCAGGAAGAGCGCCGCGCCGCGGAGGCGCGCGTTGCTGCCCTGGAGGGGCAGCAGGAGGCGCTGCGCGCGGAGCTGCACAAGCTCGGCCTGGCCGGCAAGGCGCGCAGCGGCTGGCGCCGCTTGCGGCAAATCGGCCGCGAGCTGGAGAGCTTGCCGGCGCGGCCGGGCTTTCCGGAGCAGGCGACGGCAAGGCTGGAGGCACTCGAGGCGGAGCAGGAGCGCCTCCAAGCAGAATGCGACAAGCTGCAACTACGTGTGCAGAGCTTGCGCGGAGAGCTGGCTGCGCTCCAGCTGGAGCCCAAAGTACTCACTCATGGAATCGAGCTGAACCACTTGCTGGAGCAAGCGGCTAGCTATGAGGAGCATAAGCGCCAGATTGAGCAGCTTCAGGTTGAGGTTTCACATCAACGAGCTCAAGTGGATAGACTGCTATCCAATTTGGATGTGCAATGGGATGAGACTGATGTTGCATCGTTCGCCGTGACGATTTCACTACGTGAACAAGTGCGTACTTATAAGGAGCAATTCCGGAACCGAACGGAGCTTGAGTTGCGCATCCAAGCAGAGTTAGAGAGCATGCATACGCAGGTTGCGCGAGGACAAGAACAGGTAGGTCATCTTGAAACGGCATGCAAAGGATTACAAGCAAGCTCGGAGCAGATAGGCGCTGATCCATTGATTTTATTACAGAAATTAGCTTCGGATTATGCGCGATGGCAGCTAGTAACAAGTCAATTTACACATCTACAAGAACGTCAAGCCGAGCAGCATCTATACTTGCAGAGTCTCGAAGATGCGACGAAAGCCGGTAAAGATGCAACGCGTGCATTTCGTCAACGTATGATGATAGCAGCTGGCATTCTAGCACTTATCTTGCCGTTATTTATCGGATGGCAGGGAAATTGGCTCGCAGCTGCATGCATTTTCCTTATTTTTGCTGGGGTGACTGGCTATATTTGGCTTATGGGGCGTCATGTGGAAGGGAGCAGAGCGTCCCGTGCCATGCCTCCCATGATTGTTCATGATCATCGTTTGGAGCAGGAGCTTGGGCAGCTGGAACACCGCATTCAGGGGCAGCTACGCCATTTTGAGCACGTGTACGATCAGCAATTCAACCAGCAAGAAGCTGCTGCTGCAACAGAATTTATCAAGCAGGGATCTTATCGGAATGCAAGTATGTCGATTCAAGACCTACAACCACATCTGGATGCTTGGTTCCGTGAGATAGATAAAGGTAAGCATGTACATAGTGAGCAGCTCCGCAAGCTCGAGAAATTAAGGGATGCACGGGAAAATTTGCAACTGCTTCAGCAGCAAGTCGAGCAGCGGATACACCATGCAGAAGAAGTTAAGAAAGACACTCTTCAGATCTACACCGCCTGGGGGGAATGGTTGCAAGGTCTAGGGGTTGGCACACATCTATCGACAGATGCCTTGCTAGAAACGATCCAGGTCATCGAGTTGGCACAAGAAGGGTTGCGGCAACTTCACAAAATAACATCAAAGTTAGACATGTTAACTGAAACTGTTCATACCTATGAAGAAACGGTTCGTCAACTGCTTGAATTGCCCCCTTCCAACCAAGATTATTTATTTGCATTGAAGCGATGGAAAGAAGATGAGCAGCGCCAATACGTGCGTATCGCGGAACGCAGGCAAACTGAACAGTTGATTGAAGAAACGGAACAAACGCTGTTACTGGCTCAGCAACATATGGATCGGACACAGACACGTCTTCATCAACTATTACAAGAAGCCACTGCGCAAGACGGTGAACACTTGCGAATTATGGATCGCGAACTGCTGGAACGCAAGAGGTTGGAAGATGAAAGCAGGGTACTCCATGCCTCCTTTGAATCGTTAGTAAGCCGATCATTAATGGCGGGCTTTATGGAGTTGATGGAATCACAGGGAGAAGAAGATCTGGCACTTCTTGCTGCTTCGCTGCAACAGAAGCTGTCGGAGACCATCACACAAACGAATGAGCACAGAGAGGTCATTGGCAAGCTTTCGGGGCAGATTGAGAAGCTGGAGCAAGGGGCAGAAGCGGCGAATTTGCGATTGCAGGCGGAAGGAATTCGAACGACGTTATCTCAGCAAGTGAATCAATATGCGGTGGCTTCGTTTGCTGCGCTTTTATTGAAAAAGGCGCGTGAACTATATGAAAAGGATCGTCAGCCAGGCGTGCTTCAGCGGGCATCTATGTATTTCACAATGATGACGAACGGTGCATTTGAAGCTGTAAAAGCACCATTCGGTGAACAACGATTACTCGCGGTAAGAGCAAATGGTCAACAGGTCGACACGAATCATCTTAGTCGTGGGACAGCTGAGCAATTGTATTTATCCATGCGATTTGCCCTTGTAGAAGAGTATGGCGGTAAAGCTATTCTACCGTTGGTTTTGGACGATATTCTGGTGAATTTCGATGAGGAACGGATGGAAAGTTGTTTGCGTGTCCTCGCTGAGTTGAGTCAGCGTCATCAGGTGTTGCTATTTACCTGCCATGGTCATGTACGCGATGCGGCAGCTAAGATAATTCCTGATCACTTGTATATTCAATTATAGAGGTTGACCGGATGTTTGGAACACGCAATTATAGAAGGCATGAGATGGGAGGGACTGGAACGTGGAAGGAAACGAGAAACGGAAAGATCACAGAGAAATTTCCTATCAAGTCGGATGGAAAAAAGGCAAGATTCAGTGGAATGAGAGCGCGACAGACGCACTTCGAGCACATCAGGACAATCTGGAGGACGGGGAGACGGAAAGGAAGCGTCTACAGCTGCTATGGTTTCCTGCGATGAAGCTTCCTCACGTAATGATTCTACCGTTGCTTTATGCGCTCCCAGTCATTAGCTTTGGCTGCACGTTATTGCTCATTTACGGATTACGTCAGCACTAGCACAAGGTCTCAAGGTCTCAAGGTTTCATGCTTTCATGGTCAGATGAAAGGAGGGGTCAGGAATGAATTTATTTTTAGCTATTCTAGGTGCGGTGGTCGGTCTGTTTGTGACAGGTGCCGGCATCTATACCGCATGGACAGTACATCAGTTATGGAGGCAGCAAGCAGCTTCGCCAAGAGCCATTGGCCAAGCCCAGATTGCGGTTACCTATTTCTCCAGATGGACGATCATGGATTACTCTGTCATTGGTTTATTTATCATAGGTCTTCTACTCATGATCGCAGTGCTAGTGGCTGTGGGTCGAGATCAGACGGAAATTGCGAATTTCCATTGGGCTTATTTACTTACAGGTATTATCCTTTCTGCGATGGGGATGCTGTTATTGTTCATACGGTTGATTATCGTACTCAGCTTCCTGCCAGCGAGTGCACTACAACGTACTTCGGCGGTTACGCCAGATCATCAGCACCAACCAAACGACACTGACTACGCCAAATAGCGGATATAAAGCGGTTAATAACGTTTTAAAGCCGATGTGGCTGATGGCATAGCTGAGAAGTAAAATGGCGATGAGCAACAATTTGGGAGGTATCTTGATTCGTTGCTGGAGCTGCATGGATAAGCCATAGGCATCCCCGATAAAGGTCGTGAATATTTCACCGTAAATAACGAGTAAATAAGCGACTTGCGGGAAATAGCCTAGTTTTGTCATAATATTTCCCATCGGAATTTCAAACTGTGCAATGCCTGGCATTTGTGCGGATAGGGCATAATGTGCGGATAGAAGAAGCAGTCCAATGCCTGCACCTCCAAGCAAACCGCCCCAATAGAGCACAGCGCGATCGCGAATCGCACCTCCCATTGGAACGAGCACAGCTTGTGCCATGGCCAAATTAAATGCCGTGTACAGAAATGGTGCAAACCAGATACGAACCATAGAATCATCGCTTGAGATACGCAGCCAGTTGCCGGACGTTGGTGAATGCCAGGTGTACACGACAATGACGAAGCTGAAGAGCAGCATAATCGGTACAACGATGGAGTTTACAGTCATGATGGCTTTGATCCCGCGTGTTAGAACGACATAAGAAAGTACGAGCGTGATGAGTAGCCCTGTGGTGTACGAGAGGTGCAGCTGTTCTTCAAAAACCGTCCCTGCACCCGCTAACATAACGGTTGTAATGCCAAACAGAACAACCATCATAAACAAGCTGATCCACTTTCCGATTTTTTCACCAAAAAGCACTTTATTCAAATCCTCATAGGATTCTGCTTTCAAGTCATGTGCCATAAGCATAAGTTGTATGCCAATCCATATGAACAATACGGTTGATAAAGCGATGGTTAATGTTGCCAGCGAGCCATAGCGAGTGAAAAATTGAAGGATTTCTTGCCCGGAAGCAAAGCCAGCCCCAACGACGGTTCCGATGTAGGTGAAGGCGACACGGACAATCTGTGCATGATTTCGCATATATTGCCTCGCTTTCTTTCGTTTGATATAGTACAAGGTATGTTTGTACGTAAGCTTGCATGACTGTAACTTGGGGCAAGCCCTAGATGATGTCCTATTTCAGATATTAACTTAGATGATGATTTGCACGGGAGTGTGTCGGTTGAGATGGAAACTCTGATTGATTTTGTTAGTCAATATGGCTATATAGCTATCTATATTTTGATGTCAGCTGGACTCATAGGGCTTCCTCTTCCAGATGAAACCTTGATGACTTTCATTGGTTCTTTGACCGTAACTGGAGGTCCTTTCGAATTTGCTCCCACCTTAGCGGTTACCTATGCAGGCACGATGACAGGCATGACGATCAGCTATCTGATCGGGCACCGTGTGGGTAAGCCTTTTCTTACACGCTATGGCAAATGGGTTAAACTCACACCAAAGCGAATTGAGCAGGCGGAAGGCTGGTTTAAGAAATACGGTCTATGGACGGTTTTCTTCGGTTATTTCGTACCTGGTGTACGTCATTTCACCTGTTATTTGTCCGGCGTTAGCGGCGTGAAGTTTTATAAGTATATTTTGTATGCGGGAACCGGGGCGCTGCTCTGGTGTACAACCTTTCTGACACTAGGCCGCTTTATCGGCAACAATTATGAAAGTTTTTTACAGTTGATGCATACCTATATGGGGATTTCATTATTCATATTGGTCATTCTCGCTGCAATTGGTGTACTAATCTACCTTCGTTTTCGCAACCATCACATTGTTGTATTGAAACGTAAACCGAAAAAAAGACCATGAGATTCAACCTCTAGGGGTGAATTCATGGTCTTTTTTTTAGTTCATGCAAGTTTAAGAATTTGCAAAAAGCTTAATAGACTGGATTGTATTATCATGGGGGTCGAGATCGATCTTAAGCAGCGTACCTTGCGCTTTATAAGACAATACGTAGGTGGATTTCGTATCAGGTTTACCTAAGATGGCGATCGCATCCTGCCCACTTTGCCCTAAACGCAAGCCATGCAACCCTGGATCAATGTCAACTGAATGCACATCTACGAATTCAAGCATTCCTTTGCTATTGAAACCAACCGAAAAGTCGTTGAAATCGTATACCTCAATGTTGTCATCTTCCATCAGGAATTGCTTCTTCACTTTACCAAAGCGTTCCAATACCGTAGATTTCGGAGTGCCAAGCTTTAAGCCCATCAAGGTAGGCTTTTCTTGCTGGTACGCATCCTCAGCTTTAACCTTCGGTTTAGCGGAGGGTTTCGGGCTTGTGAAAACTTGCGATGAGGATGCATCGCTTGTATCCACATTGGTAATACCAGCTACTTGTGCCTCATGTTTAATGCTTTCGTCTACCACAGGTGTTGCCGTCGGAGTTACGACGATAATGGGAGGCGTGGTTTCCTCAGTTACTGGTGAAGGTGCATACGTTGATGTTACGTCTATGGTAGCCTTTGGAGCAGGAGCAGATGATTCTTGGCATCCAGTCACCAAGAATGATGCAATTGCAACAGGCATAAAGCCTATAACGATGGGTCTAATTAGGTTGTTCATTGCCATCTATCCTTTCCTCCGAAGAGTAGTTGAAGTGAGAAAAACTTCTATCGAAGTCCTTCGAGGATGCGCGACCGCGTTTTAAATGTAGTTTTTATCGCCAATAAGAAATTGTTCTTCCGTGAATCGGAAACTTATAAATTCTTATGTGGTAAAAAAGATCAGTAAGATTAATGATACTGTTTTATCAAAGGTTTTCAAATAGCTCTTCGTGCCCAAATGTGAGCAATTCTAGAACGTATTCCAGTTGAGTGAAAACCTCATATATATATATAGACATCATGAAAGCCCAAAAAGTTTCAGTGTTTTTTGTTATTTTCTAAATGGACTTGAAAGAGGCGGGAGCAATATGGTAACTTACTCATAATAGACAGCTATAGGGGGCAGGTTTCATGGAGTTATTAAAACAGCGGATTTTAGAGGTCGGCGTCGTTGCTTCAGATCAAGTACTTAAACTTGATGCTATTTTGAACCACCAGGTAGATCCTGTTCTCATCATGGAGATGGGCAAGGAATTTGCAAGATTGTTTAGAGAAACGAAGCCAGACAAAGTGTTGACTGTGGAATCTTCCGGTATTCCTATTGCGTATACGACGGCTCTGCAGCTTGAAGTTCCCATGGTATTTGCTCGTCGCAAGAAGACGTTGACGATGGATCAAGATACGTATAGTGAACGAGTTCCTTCTTTTACAAAAGGAATTGTTACCGATATTATGGTGTCCTCGCATTTGCTGGGTAAAGGGGAGCGCATCCTGTTGATTGATGATTTTATCGCCAATGGAGATGCTGCACGCGGCTTAATTCGCATTGTGGAGAAAGCAGAAGCAGAGCTTGTCGGTGTTGGGATTGTTGTTGAGAAATCCTTTCAAAATGGCGGCAAATCCATTCGTGAACGCGGTATCCGCGTTGAGTCACTTGCTCGAATTGCTTCACTCGCGAACGGGAAGATTACTTTTGACTGATTTTACATCTCGACAATGACTTCCCTGAATCCGATTTATCCTTTATAATGATTACAAGGTAAGAGAGGAGGCTGACATCTATGGGTATCGAAAATGGTTCCATTGACTATTTCATGACAAAGCTAGGAGAAGCAAAGACTCACTTTGAACGTGCGCTTGATTGTAAACATACAGAGTTTGATGATCTGTATCCGTATATGATTGAACACCCGCAATTTTTCTGGTATAAGCGTTATGTAGCCTGGTCCGAGTTGTTAACGATCGTGAAGCTTTGTACGGAGCTAACAATCGAGTGGGAACAGCAGTTCTCTGTTGCACAAGCGGATTATATTAAGAAACGTGTGATGTCAAGCAAAGTCCTTGATTTCTGGTTTGAAACGAACGATTCGAAAGAGCATGTAAGTTAAATAAACCATAAATGACAAAAGGCCAATGAATTCCATAGGGATTCTTGGCCTTTTTACTGTTTTGGTAAGCGATAGCTAGATGCCATTTTCTAACACGTTCATGGTTTCGATATGCCGTTTGGTTTGTTCAGAGCCAAGTCGGTGCAGCGTACGATATACTTCGGTTAAATAGTAATCATATTCCTGATTCGTTTCATTGGAATAATATACTTTCCAAGGGAGCCAAGAAGTCGCGTAGCTGCCTTGAGACGAATTGTCAGTTTCCTCAAAAAGCTCTTGAAGTTTGGCGATATCATCTTCGGTTGCAGATATTTCAAATTCATAATCAAGTGCTGTGCTATCTTCGAGTACTTCTCCCGTGCCTACATTGATGTAGTACGTTCTCTTCTCCATTGTAATGTCCCCCCTAAGGTAGGCATGAGTTAGCCATTGCCTTATCGCGTGCCTCGTCCTCGTTAAGTTAACCGAAGATGATTGGAATTATGTAAAGTTTCAACGAAGCGCAAATTGGTGTATGCTAACAAAGTATATATAGTTTGCGATATTAATGATGGAGGCGCTACATAGATGATTACAGAAGAACAATTGGATCAATATCGCGTAGATAGTACGCTGCTGCGAGTTATTAGAGATGTCAGCCCTGTGAACGATGTTCGTGGCATAGTGGTAGCTTGGGATGATGAGACGGTTCTTATTCGCAAAAAAAACCGAAGAGTCGTCAAGCTGGCCCGCGGATACGTGTATCAGCCTTATGAGAATGAAAGGCCGCCAGCGTTTATGTTGCCTCAGGAAACGATAGCGCCGGATGATCTATCCGATGATGCAGAGTGAGAGAGGGGGAGTTTCGGCTAGAAGTTTAATAGCTGGTGTGGGGATGAAGCTAGTGGTATCGCCATATGGTCGGTATATGCAGATTACAAGTGAAAACCCCTTGCGTACGTTGAATTCCTCTCCATGGGGAGGTGGATTTGGTCACCATCGGGTGTTGATGAATCGACAAGTGGACAAGACGTACAACGAGACAGATCCATTGGTTGAAATGGAGGCTTTCATCGCTCAAGAAGGGCTGGAGCCTGCAGAAACGGCTGGGATGCTCACCGCGGCATGGGTGAATGATGTTGGATTCAAGGAGTTAGCTTGGCCACTTGAGGAAGAAGGTCGTGAACTGCCTGGAGAAATGGTAAAAGAGGATGAATCACTGCGTGTTGCTGCTTGGGTGACCGTTGGACTAGGGAATAAAGCACGAGCAGGGGCCATATTGCCAGCCACTTCGCTCTATCCAGGGACGATTAACACAATTGTTGTCATTGAAGGTCATTTGACGGATGCGGCCATGGTAAATGCGGTTATTACCGCTACTGAAGCGAAAGCAGCTGCACTTCAGGCATTGAACATCACGATCAATGGGCAATTTGCAACAGGAACATCGACAGATGCTGTGTTGATTGCCGCAACGGGCAGAGGAACGACATTCCGTTATGCAGGCACAGCGACGACGCTGGGGTACTTGATTGGCAGAACGGTTCATGAAGCTATTCTAGCATCTGGACAGTTATATGAGCTTGAAATGAGCAGGCGCACAGCGACGCCTTCACAGGGATAACGTGCGTAGACACGCTGTCGAAGATGAGCCTCGTCCATCTGAGTCGCTGTAACCGTGAAAAACACGCTTACAGCAGTGAGAAGGAGCATAATCTCCTGCGACTACCCACTCTGCCAGCGGAATGAACGCTCGAAGATGCAAATGCACACTTATTTTCGCGATACAAACAGAGTGGTTTGGAGGATAGCCAAAAGAGGGTCCACGGCCACATTGCTGGCTTAGGACCCTCCTCTTTTGCGAAGTTGACACTACTTACGTTCTGCGAAACACGCCGTAGGCAAGTCCGGCCGCTAGCGCGTCGATATCAGAGATATCGTCATCTTCATTCTCGTTTTTGAAGTTCGGATCGTGCACGATTCCCTGTGCTTCACCCTCGGTTAAATGACGCTGATTGCCCGTATATTTCGGCTCTAATGCTTTGATTTCTTCTTCATCCATAGATCATCCCTCCTTTGGGATTAGGGTTAGGAAGTGGCGAGGGAATTATACCTCAGCAGCAAAAGTTTGATTGACGAGCTTTTGCGTCACATGGTATATTAATTTTGTAAACGCGATCATGGCGGAATTGGCAGACGCGCACGGTTCAGGTCCGTGTGGGCTTACCCCCGTGGAGGTTCGAGTCCTCTTGATCGCATCGCGGAAACACCCTTTTCTGATTTCTCAGAGAAGGGTGTTTTCACGTCCAACCGCACCGCTATAGCGGTTTTCATGAAATACAAGTATAATACATAGGATAGATTGTACATTTCTTTATATCTAAAGGAGCTGAATTTCATGGATAGAACAGTTACGATCACACAATCCGGCAGCTTTGCACATGTGCTTCAAACGTTTGCCATTTCGTTATTGGTTTCATTTCTTGGAACATTGATCGGTGCGATGGTAGTGCCGCCATCTATGGTTATGCTTTTCGTTATTGCAGAGGTGGCGATGCTGGTAGCCGCTATTGTGATTCGAATTCGCGGCAAAAATATTGGCTACGGCTTTCTCTACGCATTTACAGCCATTTCAGGCGTGACGCTATATCCTGTCATCATGGCTTACGGCGGTCAGCTTGGGGCTAGCGTGGTATCGGGCGCTTTTTTTGCAACAGCAGCGATTTTCGGTTCATTGGCTTTCTACGCACACCGCTCTCAGCGCGATTTTAGCTTTTTAGGCGGGTTCTTATTTGCAGGCACAATAGGACTTGTGCTAATGAGTGTGCTCGGCATGTTTTTACATTTTGGATCCATGATGAATTTGGTATGGTCCATGGTGGGGATTCTGATCTTCAGTGGCTGGGTTCTCTACGATGTAGCTCAATATCGCAACGGTGTCGCAGCGGAAGCAGTACCACTTGCAGCTTTGAATATTTATCTAGATTTTATTAACTTGTTCCTATATATCCTGCGTTTTATAGCTTCAATCGCGGGTATCAACAGAAACTAACAATCGATTTTACGCACGATGAAATACAAAAAAGCACGATGAAATACAAAAAAGCACGATGGCTCCGAACCACGGGATGGTGGGGAGTACATTGTGCTTTTTTGCTGTCTGGCTAGGCTCTACCTGGGAGCTTTTTCGTATGAAAAAAAGGAATATCTCCTCGAAAACTTCGGTTGATTTCCAACAGGGTATAGATTAACTGAGTCAAGTCTGTATGGTTCATACGAATGGTCAAAGGTGCTAAATCTCGTTCTGACTTTAATCGGATCTCGAGTCTAAGATTGACTTCATCCATATAAATGTCAAGCTGCTCGGTTGTAAGCATTAGTTCCCACATTCAAACGGACACCTCTTTCTCTCTCTAGTTACTCTAGCTTATGTTGGTTGGACGAGATTAGAAGCAAATGCAACGATCTGGCTATAGGCTTTTTATTGAAATAAGCACGAATTCAGCTCTTGCCTCATACAATTTAATGATCCTAATTGAAAGAGGTGAGAAAACCTATGGCAACTTGTAGCACGTGGATGTACAAAGGGATTTCGCCTTCCGTATTCAGAGCACTGCAGCAGGTAGGCAGGAGGCAGGGGTTTGCTATTCCGAGCACAGCATCAGGCAAATTTACGATTTCAGTCGTCAGCATGAATGTTGGCTTCCAATATGCCTGGGATACGAGTGCTCAAACTTTGCTGTTGCAATGTGATAATAAGCCAATGCTGTTAGGCTGCGGCACGATTAAATCCTTTGCTGATAAAATTATTGCGGAGAGCGGCGGAAGACCAGGGTAACTGCCAATATGTAAGCGCCTGCCACCTGTCTTCAAGTAGTTTAAAGCCCTGTTGCTCTGGTTACAATAAGGGTAAAGGCAGGTGGGGGTATGGCAAAAAGCGATGATCTTGTGAAGTACATAACTCAACAAGTCGTTACCTATATCGACACGCCGAAGGAAGTTCGTCAACAAGCCAAAGCGACGATGAAGGAACAACGCGAGGGTTGGCAAACACGTTGGTTTGGGATGCTGCCATTAGCGACGCGGATGTTGTTTGACCGAACGAAGTCGAGAAAATGAGCGTGGTACAATGTGCGAAAAGTGGCTGATCACTTGTAGAATGAATCTTCTACTTGTGACCAGCCACTTTTTATTTTGCAACAGGGTAACAGTCGGTTTACCTCTGACTATGGATAAATCTCCCCAAGCCCAAGCGAAGCATCCAACTGCACATATCGCGGGCCATTGTGCTCGAGGATGAGATAGTTATCCCCAAATATCCATTGTTGATAACCTAACACGGTTAACGGCATCGTCACCTGAGCATCGTACAGCTCTGTGACGTAGGTTAGATCCCCTTGCTGCTCCAATGCAATCTTGAGCTCGGGCAAGGATGTCACTTGAAGCGGTGTGCCTTCAATCCATGGCATACGTTCATATGGATCGACTGGGGGGCGTTTCAGGGTTTGAGCGGTTCCATACGATAAATCGGAGGGAAAACTCAGAGCATACGCCATTCGTGGCGTTGGATCCTCAGTCAACGGGAGCAATTCCCCGGATTTGGCATCGAGATAGTAGGTCTCGTCATCTAGGGCGATTTTCCAAACAGAAGTAAGTGTATCCATATATAAGCGGTCTTTAATAATCGTTTCATTTTGCACAAATTCGTCGTAAAGGATAGTAGAAGGAATGAGTTCTCGTTGTATCAAAGAACGATACAACGTAGCTAAACTAAATAGCGGAGATGAGCCTGTCCCATATTCGATCAAACGGAAACCGCCGCCATCAACGGCATGCACAATCATGTAGCCCACTTCTTGCCCTTGATCGGTGAGGATGACGGCCCAGCCATGAGTGCCAGGTCCGAGTGGGTAGCTGTTCCAGTGTGCGTGCAGCCAGCCTGTGAAACCATCTTCCTTCGCAAGTGTTGACTGCCACTTATCGATCGTTGAACTGAAAGTTGATGTACTCGACAAGTCTGGTGATGAGGCTGTCGCTTTAGTAGGTTCCTTCACTTGCGCCTGAGTAGGGCTTGTCCCGCCTATGTTATCAACAGCTGAAGTGTGTAGGGGCATGAAGCCAATACTGCACAATATAATACAAGTGGCTGTCCAAGTGGTCCACGATTTCATCTTCGTTCACCTGCCTCTCGCTAACCTCTTAGTGTATGTGACTATTGTAATGCGTATGCCTTAAAAAGAATGTTAGAACCTGTTGCGGATTATTTGCGAGGTTTTAGCGACTTGCGTCAGTTCCTGGATGCGATTCGACTTGCATTTAAGTGAAATAGTCCGCCATTGATGACGGATACAGCGATCCGCGGCTTATGCTGCCAATCGATCTCTTCTAAGCGATTCCGACATTGGATTTCGATTTCATCTCTTTTGTCAGGTTCTGCTGTAAGTAAAAGGCCATTGTAATAGCCCTCAACACGATCGATTTCACTGCGATGACGGGCATTCGCTTCATCGGCCCAGCGGTGGTCATAGGTGCTGACTTTACGCTCGAGCATCATCTCCAGGGCATTAATCGCCTTCGGGATGGAGATCGTGTCCGGTAAGATATGACTATTCGCAGGGAGCTTCGGTGACAGACTTTTCGTAAGCATTTGCTTATGAAAATGCTCGCGAATTTCACCGGTGCCCAGCTGAATCGCAAGAGAATGAATTTCAGTCCGTTTACGGTCACAGAGAAGCTCAACCTTGTAGTTCACACAGAGCCACGTATTGTAGACGAGGGAAGCATGATACGTCGCCCCCGTTGGGAAAGGCTCTTCGAATAAATGGATAAATCTTCCTCGCTCGCGAACGATACCGAAGATCTGGTCAAGCCGCCGGCTCCCGAAGGTGACATCATCTTGTGGAACTCGCGCCGTGATGGTCGTCGGAACGAAACCGAAATAACGGCCGAGTATACTGTCCGGCGCACTCCCTGCAGGAGCACCAGCACCGCCTGTACCCGATGGCCCGTAGCCAGTGGACGGAGGGTTTTGGACAGCGGTCACAGCTGCAGCCTTCGGTTTCGTTTCGAGCTTCATCTGCTCCGGATCGAACACGAATTTATAAGTCATCGTTTCCGCAGCAGCACCGGTTCGCTCAATGAAGCTCCAATAGTAGGGTCGGCCCGTCAGTTCCCGATCTGCATCGGGAGAGAGCTTGACCGTCACAGAGGCAGGTGTTTTCTCTAGAATCTGACAATCGTAGGCTTCCAGAAAACGCATCACGAACGAGTGGATGTTTCGTTTATTCATGGGCCCACCTCCACACCTTGGGAACCGCCAACAGCATCAAGGATGTCTTGGAACTTGGCGCCATATTGCGGGTTTTGTTCGATTTCTTCTCTTACTTCGCTGATGGAATGACCAAGTTCATCGATTCTACGACGGATATCTTCACCGGATCCGGCTTCCATCACCATGCGGAATAGGGATGTTTCAAGCGAGCCGCGTTTTTCGATTTTCTCCAAAATCGTATCCAGCTGCCCAATAACTAGTTCAAACATATTAATCTTTTCATGCAATAACGAAAGAATATGTTCTTCAATGGTATTCCTTGTGGATAAGTTATAAATGTTCACGTCATGTGTTTGTCCGAGCCGATGGACCCGGCCGATCCGTTGTTCTACGCGCATTGGATTCCACGGGAGATCAAAGTTGATCATGTTGTGGCAAAATTGGAGATTAATGCCCTCGCCACCCGCCTCAGTTGCAATAAGCACTTGGACACGGTTACGGAATAAATCCATCATCCAGTCTTTTTTGCCGCGATTCATGCCGCCTCGGTACGGGACTGCCGTAATCTTATGTTCTTTGAGATAGTTCAGTAAATACTCTTGCGATGCCCGATACTCCGTGAAAATAATGACTTTATCATTGATATCTTGGATGAGACGCATCGTGGTTTCCGCTTTACTATTAGACTTAATGCTGCGAATAAGCTCGACGAGCTCCCAAATTTTGGGGCGAACTGGCGAGTCTTCGGCTGTCTTTTTAAATAAATTCACCAACGTAATAAACACAGCGTCTCGCGAACTGCACACCTCACGCTGAAGTGTAATCATCGAAAGCATAGAGCTGAGATCGCCGCCACTCTCGGAATAGCGTGTACGTACGAAATTCGTAACCCCATCATAGAGCGCTTGTTCATCATCCGAGAGAGTGAGAGGGATATTACGCACAATACGCTTCGTATAGTGAACACCCCCGTCTCCCCGACGGTTGCGGATCATTACCTTAGAAAGCTCTTGCTGCAGCTGAATCTCATTCTTCGGCGTTCGTTTGCCAACAACGAAGTTGCTCTTGAAGCTGTTCTGCCCGCCAAGCTGACCTGGCTTCAGCAGGGTAATCAGGTTGTAGAGCTCTTTGAGATCGTTCTGCACAGGCGTAGCTGTGAGGAGCAGGCAGTATTTTTTGCGCAGCTCGTTGACGAAGGTGTAGTTGGTCGTTTTCTTATTCTTCAGCTTGTGCGCTTCATCGACGATGAGCATATCGTATTCAAGGCCCATCACAATCTCGCGATGTGGGTCTCTTTTGGCCGTATCCATCGAGGCCACGATAATGTCAGCTTGCTGCCACATGTAGGCTTTCTTATGCGCAACAGCAGGAATGCCGAATTTGGTATTCAATTCTCGAACCCATTGCAAGACAAGGGAAGCGGGTACAAGGATAAGTGTTTTGCGGACAAGACCACGGATCATGTATTCTTTTAAAATTAAACCAGCTTCAATCGTCTTCCCAAGTCCAACCTCATCGGCCAAAATAGCACGTCCACGCATCTCGTTGAGTACTCGTTTCGCTGTATCAATCTGGTGCGCCATAGGTTCTAGCGTCCCTAAGTGCGCAAGGCATTGCATATCATCAAACGTAGAAATAAGCCCCGATTCTTCCGATTCGTAGGCAAGCTGATATAAGGTCCAGTCATCCCAGGGACCTCCTCCACGTACACGATTGTCCAGCTCGGTAAACCAGTCCCTCTCAAAATGCATATCCAGCTGTTTATGAATGGGGCGAATGTTCTCTTGCTGATCATGTTGACGCATGGCAGTGCCCTCCTAAACGATCTGATACTGTGCTTATCCTCGCAAATGTCGCGTACATCTTAGTATGTCCAGAGAAGAATCTTTCATAACTTTTCCCATGTAAGAGTTTTACTGGGGGTTGCGGTCACAGGTCGAACGCGGAACTTGAATATGATATGATAGAGGTTAGTTTTTGGGGAAAAGTGACGTTATACACGAAAGGAAGTCGAATGAGATGACAGATTGGCGATTTATACATACAGGGGATCGTTCTCCTGCTGAAAATATGGCTTTAGATGAAGCGATACTTACCGCCCACAGTGAAGGTAAAGTTCCACCAACGGTGCGTTTCTATGGATGGAATCCTGCTACGTTATCTATTGGTTATTTTCAAAAGGCGGCTGAAGTGGATCAGGAAGCGGTAGCGAACGAGGGAATTGGCTTTGTGAGACGGCCTACTGGCGGAAGAGCTGTGCTGCACGATAAAGAGCTGACGTATAGCATCATCGTGGCTGAGGATTATCCAGGCATCCCCCGGAATGTGACGGAAGCTTATCGCGTGTTGAGTGAGGGGCTATTGCAAGGTTTTCGTGCGCTAGGCCTTGCAGCAGAAATGGTGCAGCTCGCTAGCGATGAGGAAAAAGAGAAATACGCCTCCGCTGGCTCTGCGGCTTGCTTCGATTCACCATCGTGGTATGAGCTGGTCGTTGAAGGTCGTAAGGTGGCTGGCAGCGCACAAGTACGTCAGAAAAATGTGGTCCTGCAGCATGGTTCCATCTTGCTGGACATGGATACGGATCAGTTATTTCGGATGCTGCGCTTCTCGAATGAGAAGGTGGCCGATCGTATGAAACAAAGCTTCTTGAAGAAAGCGGTGGCGATTAATGAATTGCTGCGTGCACAAGGGAAGAAGGAAGTGATGATTGGTGAAGTGGAGGAAGCGTTCCGACGTGAAATTGCACTAGGGCTTGGAGTTGAACTTGTTGAGTCGACGTTGACGGACTATGAGATTGAGCTTACGGAGCGACTTGTTGCTGAGAAATATGGCACGGATGAGTGGAATTTACGGCGTTAATCCAGTTATTCGAGAAATTGGCCGAAAATGATCTAAAATAGCTGGAGTTTATCCAGTTAGCTGAATCATCCAAAATAAAGGACAGTCCGCAGGTAGAAAAATCTACTCAAAGGACTGTCCTTTTGTAATTAGCCGAGTACGACTCTGTCATCCGCTAGCTTATTGCCGCTGATGTGCTCAAACTCACCGAGCAGCTGCGCTACCGTGAGGTCCTTCTTCCGTTCCTCGTTCACATCTAGAATGATGCGACCTTTATCCATCATAATCAGTCGATTGCCAAGACGAATCGCTTGCTCCATATTGTGCGTGACCATGAGTGTGGTCAGCTTCATTTCGCGCACGATTTCCTCGGTCAATCGTGTGATCAGTTCAGCACGCGCGGGATCGAGCGCGGCGGTGTGCTCATCAAGCAGCAGAATCTGCGGCTTGGTGAAAGTCGCCATCAGCAAGCTGAGAGCTTGGCGCTCGCCGCCGGAGAGCAGACCGACCTTCGCGCGCAGACGGCCCTCCAGGCCGATGCCGAGGCGCTGCAGCTGTTCGAGGAACAGCTCGCGCTTCCGCGCGTTGGTGCCGAAGCTGAGCCCGCGTGTCTTGCCGCGGGCGTGCGCCATGGCGAGATTCTCCTCGATGGTCATTCGAGGAGCTGTCCCCGCCATGGGATCTTGAAAGACGCGGCCGATCCAGCGGCTGCGCTGGTATTCTGGCAGATGGTGAATGGCTTCACCATCGATACGCACTTCGCCGGCGTCTGGCGTCATGACGCCGGAGATGATGTTCATCAGCGTCGATTTACCGGCGCCGTTACTGCCGATGACCGTGACGAAGTCACCGGGCTTCAGGGTTAGGTTAATGCCGATGAGCGCAATCTTCTCATCGGCGGAACCAGGATTGAAGAGCTTGGAAACATTCGAGAGCTGCAGCATTAACGCTCACCTCCTTTGTTCATTTTCAGCGCGAGCTCGAGGAGCTCAGCAGATCGGCGCTTGGCGTTCGCTTTTTGATTAATCGCTCGCTGCACGTAAGGCAGGACGAGCGCGATAATAACGATAATCGCGGTAATGAATTTCAAGTCGGATGCTTTAAGCCACTCGATTCTGAGCGCCAATGCGACAACAATTCGGTATACGATGGAACCGAGTACAGCAGCTAGTGTCGCTTGGAAAACCGAGCGAGCTCCAAAAATCGCTTCCCCAATAATAACGGAAGCTAGTCCGACCACGATCATCCCGATACCCATCGAGATGTCAGCAAAGCCAGATTGCTGAGCGATGAGCGCACCGGATAGCGCCACTAACCCGTTCGATAAGCTCAAGCCAAGAATCGTTGTTCGGTCCGTATTGGCACCGAAGCTGCGAATCATTCGTGCATTGTCACCTGTAGCTCGGAGCGATAGACCCAGGTCGGTATGCAAGAAAGCATCAAGTAACAATTTGAATACAATTACAATGATCAACACAACAGCAATGGGTGACATGGAAGTAAACAAAGTATCTACACCAAGAAGCGAAATGTTCGGCTTGCCCATGATGCGCATATTAATCGAATACAGGGCAATCATCATGAGAATCCCGGACAGAAGCCCATTAATTTTACCCTTCGTATGAAGCAGTCCTGTGCAAGCGCCAGCAATAAGTCCACCTGCAAAAGCGGCTACACAAGCAAGAATCGGTGAGTAGCCATTTGCGATTAGAATCGCAGCAATGGCACCACCAGTTGTAAAACTCCCGTCTACCGTTAGATCGGGGAAATCAAGAATGCGAAACGTAATATAAACACCTAGCGCCATCAAGGCATAGAGCAGACCTAGCTCGGTGGCACCAATCATTGAACTCATCATGAATAATCCTCCTTACTTTGAAAAAAAGGGATGAACGAAAGTGACGTTCACCCCTTTTGTGTCTTTACATCGATCTTACTGAATGATGTTTTTCTCTTTATCTTTAACAGCGGCTTTCATCGCATCTGTTACTTCGATGCCTTGAGCTTTAGCTGCTTTAAGGTTGAGGATAAGATCCATTTTGTCAGGAACCGTTACTTTCATGTCAGCCGGTTTCTTACCATTCTTGAGAATGTCGACGGCCATTTGGCCTACTTGGTATCCATGATCATAATACTTGAAGCCAACTGTTGCGAAAGCTCCTTTTTCAACGGTATCACGGTCACTGGAGAAGAATGGAATTTTCTTCTCGTTAGCAATTTGAATGATGCCATCCACGCCGCTAACTACGGTATTATCCAGTGTAATCAAGAAAGCATCTACACGTCCTACAAGAGATTGCGCAGCTTGTTTCACTTCTGATGTGTTCGTTACTGGTGCTTTGATAAGCTTAATGCCGTGCTTTGTTAAAGATTGTTCCGCATTTTTCGCCATAATAACCGCATTGGGCTCGCCTTCATTAAGAACTAGGCCAACTGTTTTCACTTTCGGCATGTTTGCAGCAACGAAATCCATTAATTGGGCAACAGCCATTGGGTTCGTGTCAGAAGCTCCGGAGACATTGCCACCTGGCTTATCCACGTTGGTTACGATTTTAGCTGCAAGAGGGTCTGTAACAGCTGCGAAAAGAATTGGAGCCTTCTTCACTTGCTGTACGACTGCTTGTGCAGATGGCGTTGCAATACCTAGTACAAGATCGTTGTCAGCGGATGCTATTTTTTGAGCGATGGATAAGTTATTGGGTTGATCGCCTTGTGCGTTGTTGAAGTCTACCTTCAAGTTCGTTCCTTCTACGATGCCTGCATCTTTAAGTGCAGCTAGGAAACCTTGACGTGTTGCATCCAAAGAAGGATGTTCAACAATTTGTGAAATCGCAATCTTATAAGTTTTGGATGCGGCTGCCGTAGCTGCCGGCGTTACTGACGACGCTGCGCCACCTGTTGCTGGAGTTGGTTCAGCTTTTTGACCACAACCTGCTACTAACATGATAGCTGCTGATAATACGATGGATGCGAGTGCTTTCTTTTTCAACAAAATTACCCCTCTCTATGTTCCCAGATGATTGCTTGGACGTATTGCTCGCCTACCACTTTAACGCTTTTGCTTGGCAAAGTATTAGTGGGCAGAGTGTCCAAATTCGTTTTTAATTAACCATAGTTTAATTGGCTCGTGGGTTTCCGTCAATTGTTTTATCCGAAATTGTGATTTTTTTGTAAAGATATGCCGAGGGAATGAAAAATTATAACGAATGAAGAGATAAGACTTGTACGCAAAAAAGAGGACAACCATAGTTGCCATTCGAGATGACTAGGGTTGCCCTTGCATAGTGGGGGGAGTGTGAGCCTTCTAATTGAGGAAGGTTCTTTCGAATTCAGTTTGAAGCTTCTGGGTTGTTGGACCAGGTGCACCAGTCCCGATGGATAGTCCGTCTACTTGAAGGATTGGTGTGATTTCCACTGTTGTCCCTGTGATAAAGGCCTCATCCGCATACAGAAGTTGTTCCGTTGTGAAGGCTTCTTCCTTGACTGGTATTTGTAAGGCATGAGCTATTCGGAGTACGACAGCACGTGTAATACCATGCAGAATCAAGTGATTAGCAGGATGCGTGTAGAGAACCTGATCTTTCACGATCATCAGATTAGAGGCACTGCATTCAGTTACCGTACCTTCCCTATGAAGTACGACTTCTTGTACCCCATGATCGAGTGCTGTTTGCTTGGCAAGTACATTTGGAAGCAAATTCAAGGTCTTGAGATCACATCTTAACCAGCGAATATCAGGTTGTGTAACGGCTTGGATACCATTCTCTCAGAGCAGTAGGCTAGTAAAATTGGTGCAGCCTGTGTCGGAAAAGGATGTGCGCGAGGCGCCTCTCCACGGGTGATTTGCAAATAAACGGTGCCTTCAATGAGGTTATTATGATGAATGAGTTTGGTTAGTATAGCTAGGATTTCATCGCTCGTATGCGGTAAAGGGAGGCGTACTTCACTCGCTGTTCGTTCGAGTCGCTGCATATGGGCAGCACCTTCATAAATCTGTCCATTGTAGACGCGAAACACTTCGTAAATGCCGTCTCCGAAATAATAACCGCGATCATCTGGTGAGATGTGTATGTCCTGTTTATGTACGAATTCATTTTTATAAAAATACATGTAGGTGCGCTCCTTCTTTAAAAAAATAATTACGGAACATATGTTCTAATCATTATTATGATGTGGTATCCTACTTATAGGTTAACAAAGGATGAGAGACGCGTCAAAGCTAGTAAATCTGTCACTAGAGTGAATTTGGTTCTTTTGCCAATGGTACATCCATATGTTGTGTAGTATAATGATTTGGCACTACCAGATATTGAGAATTATTGGCTAATGACTCTTGTAGTGATTATCTTAATTGCAGCTGAATTTGCACTTTAATTGGGAGGCTTATGTTCATGGGGAATGTGTATGAGAGTAAGAAGCTAACGGGATTGAGTGAGAAAATCTTTTTGGATCGCTATGCACTTAAGAATGCGGACACAAGTCATGCGAAAGTGGGAGATACCGTCCTTGTACTGACTAAGGATGATCCGAAATTCCCAGCCAAAGAAGTTGGCGAAATTATTAGTCGTGAAGGAAATACCGTAAAGGTTCGAACGCGCAGTGGGGAAACCGTGGAATCTGCAGTTGAGAAACTAACGTTAAATATGGAGAAAACACCTGAAGAATTGTGGGATCGTTTGGCAGGAGCGATGGCTTCAGTTGAGAAGACAGCGGAAAAGCGTCAGGAATGGACGGAGAAATTCAGATATATTCTGAACGATTGGAAGCTTGTACCTGGAGGCCGTATTGCAGCAGGCGCGGATGCGAGTGATGAATTGACTTTGTTCAATTGTTACGTCATTCCTTCACCGAAGGATAGTCGCGGCGGAATTATGAGCACGTTGACCGAAATGACGGAAATTATGTCACGCGGTGGTGGCGTTGGAATCAACCTGTCTTCGCTACGTCCGAGACGTTCTGTGGTGAAAGGTGTAAATGGATCGTCCAGCGGGGCTGTCTCGTGGGGCGGATTATTTAGCTATACGACGGGATTAATCGAGCAAGGCGGAAGCAGACGCGGGGCGTTAATGCTGATGATTAATGATTGGCATCCGGATCTGGAGGATTTCATTACAGTGAAGTCCACAATGGGGCAAATTACGAACGCGAACTTGTCCGTGTGTGTCAGCAATGGGTTCATGAAAGCAGTGAAGGAAGATTTGAAGTGGGAACTGGTGTTCCCGGATACGACAGATCCAGAGTACAATGAGCTATGGGATGGCAATTTAGATGCGTGGAAGAAATTAGGGAAAGCTGTTAAGCCTTATCGCACGGTTCGCGCGCGTGATGTATGGCATTCGATCATTGAGTCTGCTTGGAAATCAGCAGAGCCAGGCGTAGTTTTCTTGGAATATTACAATCAAATGTCCAACAGCTGGTACTTCAACCCAATCATTTGTACGAATCCATGTGGAGAACAGGGACTTCCGGCATGGGGTGTGTGTAACTTATCTGCCATTAATCTATCGAAGTTCTATGATGCGGAGAAACACGATGTGGATTGGGAAGAGTTAGCTACCGTTGTGCGATACTCAACGCGTTTTCTTGATAATGTTATTGACAAAACACCGTATCATTTCGAAGAAAATCGGGCGAATCAGCAAAACGAGCGTCGCGTAGGACTGGGTACGATGGGTCTGGCAGAGCTTATGATTCTTTTGAAAATACGGTACGGCAGTCCTGAATCCCTCGTATTCTTAGACAAGATTTATGGATTTATGGCGAGAGAAGCGTATCTGGCTTCATCTGAGATTGCAGGCGAGAAGGGATCTTTCCAAGCCTTTATCGAAGATAAATTTATGGAAAGCGGCTTTATGCGCAAAATGACTGAAGTATATCCTGAGGTTGGTGAGGCCATTCATCAGAATGGCATGCGTAACGTGACGGTAATTACCCAAGCGCCAACGGGAAGTACGGGGACAATGGTGGGCACTTCAACGGGGATCGAGCCCTACTTCGCATTCGAGTACTATCGTCAAAGTCGCCTAGGCTTCGATAAACAGTATGTGCCGATTGCGCAGAATTGGAAGGACGCGAATCCAGATCAAGATCTGCCGGATTACTTCGTCACCTCGATGAGCTTGTCCGCAGAAGATCATATTCGTGCACAAGCTGCCATCCAGACTTGGGTGGATAGCTCGATTTCCAAGACGGCAAACTGTCCAGCTGATTTCACGGTTGAGGAAACGAAACGACTCTATGAATTGGCGTACGATCTGGGTTGCAAAGGTGTGACGATCTATCGCGATGGCAGTCGTGATGTGCAGGTGTTAAGTACGAGTTCGGATAAAAAGGAAGAAGTGAAAGTTGAGGCTCAGCCAGAAGTAGTAGCACCAGTAGCTGTCGCGGCAGAGGCTGTTGTGGAGAAAGAAAGTTTTGCAGCCATTTCTGGCAAGCTTGCAGTAAACGTGGATGCTAAGACGGAGCAAGGCTTCGATAAGCAATACAAGCGTCGTCCGCAAATTCTACGTGGTGCGACTTATAAAGTGAATACGCCATTTGGTATGGCATATATCACCATCAATGATATGAACGGAACACCGAGTGAGATTTTCCTTAATGTAGGTAAAGCCGGCTCCGACGTGTTCGCGATGTCCGAAGCGTTAGGGCGCGTATGCTCCTTGTTCTTGCGTTATGGTGATCACGGGGACAAAGTGAAGCTGCTCGTGAAGCACTTGAAAGGCATTGGCGGCTCCGGCGCCATTGGATTCGGCAACAACCGTGTCGAGTCGATCGCAGACGCGGTTGCCAAAGCACTCGAGCAGCACGACGAAGTGATGAGCGAGCCTGACGACGCGCGGAACTACGTGACCGCGACGAGTGAGGTCGTTGAAGCAGCGTCGGCTGGGGGCGCTGCGGGTGTTAGCGGGCACGCGGCTCCAAGCGCGACGCCTGTCGCGTCGAAGGATCTGTGCACGGCGTGTGGTTCGGCTTCGCTGGTGAACAGCGAAGGGTGTAAGAATTGTATCAACTGCGGTTATAGCAGATGTAATTGATGAAAAATCCAGGGCGGGGGCCCTGGATATTAAATAAATAGAATTGTTCCATAATTCCTTAGACGGATTGTTGCAGAATTAATTAGAATGTGTGAGTTGTAACTTGAAATGTCGGTGAATAGAACTTAAAATGTCGTTGAATTAGAACATAATTGTCGTCAGCTCGTGCCTTGATGGTACGGGCTTTTTCAACTTTTTACTTCGAATTTCTTGTATTTAATATAATCTCTTACAAGCTGTTTTTTCGTGCAAAGACTTGGCCGGAAAATGGATTATAGAATGACATTTTTTTTAACTTGTAGTGATTATCCGTTTACCAATGAACATGATGTATAATCTTTGCTCTTGCAAATATTGCTGTACTATTTGATCGGGTAATATCTCTCTCAAATTAGGAAGATATCAAAGTCTCAGTTCCAGATCGAGCATTTACTTATTTTGGGGTTAATTTTTACAGCTTTGAAATAAAACATGTCTCGACGTTCTTATGCTCAAAACACTGGAGATCATTGGAAGAATGAAATAATTGTAATATAATAGGAGAATGTGTAAACCGTATCTTACTTTAGACTAAATGATCGGGGATAATTATGAATTCTGAAGATTCTAGACAGATAACTGATGAGAATAGTGATAGTCATAGTGCGGTGCCTTCATGGAGTGGATATGATTATCAAGGGAAAGTAGCCATTTATACAGTCCTTAGTCTAATAAATAGTAAAGAAGTTCATGAAATAAGTGATTTTGTATTAGAAATTGAGCATCTCGAAGATTTTTCAATAAAGTGTAACGGTGAATATCATTCTATACATCAAGTAAAAGCATATCAGAGCCAAAATAGATCAAAAATTAGTACATATAGAAGTGCGATTCTAGACTTGATGGGGAAATCTGCGAAGTTTAATTCAATAAAATATGCAAATTTACATTCGACTTGTGAAATTGAAGACGTTGATAAGGATGAGCTAGAAAAGATATTAAAAGAATATGAACCTACGAAAAAAGTTCAACAACAAGTGCGTTATAAAGAGTTATTAGCTGAGAAGGAGCAATTCTATGAAGCATTTATTAAATTACGACTAAATGATGAGTATGCTGAATTACCATTTAAACGAATTGTAAATTTAGATGAGATCGAAGAGGAAATTAAGGATCAAATTAGGAAATTTTACAAAGAGAATGACAATCATGTTGATAAAGAGTTTTCTTATATTGATGAAAATATTGATCATATTTATCGAAACTTAACAGCTACAATTGATGATTTAGTGAGATCAATACATGTCAAAAAAACAACCGTTCCGGAAATCACTTTTTTAAAAATATTAGCTATACTTAAAGAAGAATTTATTTTCAAACTATCCGCTAAGACCGCGGTAGCTTATTTAAAGTTATCTCTACAAGAGTATTATATAGATTTTTGTGAGAATTTTGGAATTTGTCCTTCAGATAACGAAACTCAATGTATTGCTTGGAATAATAACTGGAATTATTTAAAAGACTTAAGTGATGAAGAATTTCTTACAATTTGTAAAAAACTATCACCAAATATTCATTCTAAAAAAAATATTTCTATAAGGACTTATCGTGAATTAGTAAATAAAATAGGAGTCCAGAAAAATTTGATTCCAATGATAAATTTAGAGAGCAGATTTGAAATAAAATCTACAAGTATTAAAGAAGCATTTGTATTTAATAAGGATGGAGTTCATCATCTAATTACAACAATTGCAGAATCAATGGGTCCAAATAGCGTAGAAAATATAGGTAAAAAAATATTCCAAAATTTAAAAAGTGATGATCAATTATCTTACATTCTGTTTGATATTCATAAAATAATTACAACTGAGATTGAAGGTACGTTTAGCGGAAACATTTTTGATATTAAGAAAGCATATGAGAATGAACCAGACGGAATAGGGGTCAATAGTAAAGAAGCTATTACAAGTCCAAAGCGGATGGATTTTTTGAAAGTAGCTTCAGCCATGGAGGAACTTAAATGATAAATTTATTAAAGCAGATTTTCACTGAGAGTGGATTCCAAATTAGTGATGACGTCTTAAGAAGTAGTAGTTCAAATGTCTTTTTTGCTGAGAGGACCGACTATGGTAAGTTTGATTTTTTTGTTGTTGTGAATGTTAATAAAATAAAATTATTACATGATTACAACGAATTATTTGAAGAATTCTATTCAACTATAATAACTAATAGGCAGGGTTTTATCGGAATAGAAAAAAACCTTTCACTGATACTATTGATGGAATCAAATTCAATGCAATTTACTAAAGAGCAAAATTCATTGATTTATGATTTAGAAGAAGATCCATATTATTTCAAGAAATATGTATTAGTGTACACACAACAACAACAGGAATTGATTATTGAGCGATTAAGTCAGGAGATTGAAGTAATTGAATACTTGAATGAATTTTTGTTGAATGCTGATTATTTTAATAGCTTTAAAAGGAATCAAGACTCAGAAATTGCAATTGAATATGATATAGTCTCAAAGCTTTTTATTAAAATCCCCTTCTTAAATATAAAACATGAAATTAAAAAACTAATAAAATTATCAGATGAGATACGTAGTAAAATGGAAGATAGTGATTGGATATTTTATAGTGGACTTATAGAGAACTTTTTAAATAACAATAATAATGATCCCAATATTGAACAAATCATAAGTTATTTAGGGGTTGATATTGATGAATAAATATATAATTAATAGAATACATATACAAAACTTTAAATCAGTTGATAACGCTATCTTATCTTTTAATGGAGCAATATTAACAGTATTAGATGGGCCAAATGGATTTGGAAAAACTACAATTTATGATGCAGTAGAATTTGTTGTTACTGGAAAAATCAGAAGGGTGTATTCCAATTCAATAGTAACAACTACTAGAGGATTCACTGATCATTTACTGAGTAAAAATCAATACTTACCTACAGTAATTAAAATTGAATTTATTAATAGTGATAATGCCAATGATCGTTGTGTCATTTCTAGAGAATTTTCTGCGAGTACTTTTTCAAATACACAAAAACGTCCTAATTCAAATGATTTTATGAAAATATATAATCTATATAAATACGATAGTTTTGAAAGCGATAAAAAGGTAAGAATTTCTGAAGAGAAAATGAATGAGTTATTATCAACAAAAAATTTAAGAGAAGAGTTTTCGTTGTTTCACTACATTGAACAAGATGAAAGTGCTCACTTATTAAAAAAAAATGAAAAAGATCGTATGCAAGTAATTTCAAAACTCTTCAATATTGAAACCGAAATGGAACAAAAAAAACTTTTAGACAACGTTAAGAGGAAATTAGTGGCAAATAAATCACAAACTGAAAGGCAAATTAAGCAAATCGAAGGTAGCTTAAACATTACCTTGAAAAAGAATATAGAAAAAGTGCAATACGTGCAGCTTATCAAGGATGATGATTTAGAGATTCCGTGGGATAAAGTAAATGTGGAACCCCTCGATAAGGATATTAAAGAGATATACTTAAATGAAATAGATGATATTGCTAAACTAGTTCAATATTGGGATGAATATAAGCAGCAATTAAAAAATAATGAAATACAAAGAGTAATTATTAATGATTTAAGAATAAAAGCAATTATTATCTTCAGTGAATTTAAAGATGAATATAGTAAAATTGAAGATGAATATAAAAAACAAGAAATTCTACGGAGTGTTTTATTGAAAATAAAAAACAAAGAAATAATACATGAGAACATTGATTGGGTATATTTGTTCGATTTAGCCAATATTCCAATTGATGGGGGTATGTTCGCTCAAAGAATTAGTTCTTTGGAAATTCTAGATAGATCAGCTAGTACGATATCTAAATTAGTTGAGAAGATGAATAAAACCCGCGAAAGTTTATTTGAAGATTATAAACAATATTTAAATGATAGTAAAAAGAAAAATAATGATTGTCCTTTATGTGGTGCTCGTAAGAATAGCTTACTCGAACTATCTGAAGAAATTGAGGCTAAATCAGATGAATTAAGAAAAGATTACAGTGAATCTACTAAAAAAATAAATAGTGAAATAAATGAAATATATAATTTATATGTAAATGAATTAATCGAAAATCTTGATAAAGTACTTGAAGGGGAAAATAGGCTTGATACTCAATTTGTTGAACAATTAAGACAGTATGTTGATGTTATTTCTGACTACCCAAAAGCACTTGAATGGTTCAAAAATCTTAACATAGACATAACTGAATATATTAATAAAAACAAAAAAAATGTAATTGAGCTTGATCAGTTTGTAATAGATATTAAGCAAAAATTAGAAAATTCAAAAGTTGAAGTTAGTGATTTTTGTAAAGAAAACTTTACAATATTTGATCAGTTATATAAGAATCGTTTTCTAAAAAAAGAAAATCTTCTTATGTCAATACACAAAGAGGATTTAAAACAGAAAAAAAACTATATTGAGTACCTGTATTTGATTCAAGCAAGTAAACTTTATAATGAACACCGGAAACTAAAAAAAAGGTTAGATAAGATTAATGATAATATTTCAATGTTGAATAGGATAACACCTATATTATCGGAGGCAATTAATAAGTATAGAGGCAAGATGATTAGTGATGTAGAAATTCCATTTTATATTTATAGTGGTAAAATTATTCAGAATCATCAAAGAGGGATAGGAGTCTTCATCAAGGAAGAAGAAGATTCTAATCAGTCGACAAATGAAACTCAGCTGAAAGCTATAACTTTTGTTCCACCAGCAAAAACTGACCATGATATTATTCATTCTTTTAGTTCAGGCCAAATATCATCAACAGTAATAGCTCTAACATTAGCTATAAATAAAGTATATAATATTGGCGGAATCTCGACGATACTTATTGATGATCCAGTTCAGACTATGGATGAAATGAATATGGCTTCATTTATTGAGTTATTGAGAAATGATTTTAATAACAAACAAATTATACTTTCTACTCATGAAGACAGAGTATCATTGTTCATGAGATATAAATTTCAAAAGTATAGTTTAAAAGTTAATAATATCAATGTAAAAGAACACCTATACAATGATTTGCTTGAGAATGAAAATTTCAGCCTATAAAAAATATGGAGTCTACTAATATTTATTTAGTAGACTCCATATTTTTTTATATCTGAATAAATTTAATTCCGAGGGAGTTCGGTATTATGAGCATTGGATTAGAAGAGCATTATAAAAAAAATTTTATTGGATTGATTAATACTTACATTAGGATGGTTAATGATAGTGATAAGTATGACTACATTGGTAAAGGAATAATAAATAATGAATGGAATTCGCAAATCAAGAATAATGGTAGTACATTTGTTGCAATATTAACTGTGAATGGAAAGAAAAGACACATGAATTTTGAAGAATATGAATGGAAAACTAAAAATCCAAACATATATGTGAAGATGAGATTCGGAGATTTATTATAGTAAGAATGGAATATTTAGAAAATAAAGAGATAATCTTAATGTTTTAAGATAAGAATGCTAAGCCCTCAATTTTTCAGGGGAACCTGATTTATTGAGGTTTTTTTGTTGACTCCACAGTAACGACGTTTATTATCAGGATTTTAAGTAATACTGAAAAGTATTCATATCTGGAACATATTCTGTCACTTTTCAGGAGGCTACTAATTGGACTACAACTGGAGTACTAAAAAAGATTGGAGCAAAGAGGATAAATTATACTCGCGGAAACGAAATGTAACGAATAAAGGCAGCCGAGAATTTGAGCATCTGATAGGAAGTATTTACAGCTATAAAATGAACCGTGGAGTGCAATACGAATCATTTTGGGGTGAGTGCCTTTTTTATTACTTACTTGAGCTTGATAGGTTAACAATTCGCTACTATGAGCAGCCAGTCAATGTTTCAAAAAAGAGACTAACTAAAGAGTACATATTGAAAGAAGAAGTACATGTACCAGATGCTCTAACTTTCAGAGATGGCTCAAGACCTATCCTATTCCAAATAAAAGGTGGAAACAGTAAGGTTGAGCAGGACCCCTTTCTATATACCATCTGTGAGAATTATGCTAGAGAACAGGGTTGGGAATATAGTTTGGTTAATCCAAAGGTAACAATACCAGAAATTATAAAGGAAAATATCTTGTGGCTAGTGAATTACTTGCGACCAAGAGAGTACTTTTCTGATTTAATTCCAGAAGTTAAACGTCGGGTAGAATATCTTCATAAAGTTGAAGTGATACGCTTGGCAAAAAGTTTTGAACCCAAAGTGGACTATCGACATGTGCTGCCGCTGATATTCCATCTAATTGCAACAGGTATCCTGATAACAAATATAAATAGAAAAATTGACCACACAAGTGAAGTTTCGTTTGGAACAATTTTCGATGATATTAATTTATTATTTGAGAAGGAGTAGGTGCATATGAAGTTACATAATCCTTTAGCTATTGATGACGAGTTCTACTTAAATGGTGTTAAATTCTTCGTTCACGAAATCCAGGCACCAAATATTTTGTATTATCGGGAAAATGGAGATAAAAAAATTAGGGAAATAAACTACATTTCCTTAATAGAAGATTCTACATTTATTGGTCCTGATAATGTCATGAAGAGAGCAGCTAAAAAAGAGACAAACGTTGAAAAAAAAGTAACATTTATGTTAGATACGCTAATTCCTGATAGAAAAAAGAAGACTATACTGCGGCTCAATTTAATTAAACCGCTACTTCTCTACGATAAGGCTAAACAAGGGGATTTGTACGCTTTAAATTCCTTTAATGAAATATATAAAGGATATCTGAATGGAAATGAAACCATTGCCAAGTTAACAAAAAAAGAACTTTTAGAGCGAGTGTCAAAGAAATCAAAGGAAAGTGGAGAAAAGAAAATATCTCCAAGGCAATTGGAGAGATATTTACAAGCTTACTATGAGTCTGAGAACAACAGGGAAAATTTTGGCGTTGAAGGTCTCATTTCAAAAGCTTATTATAACGCCCATTCAAGGGAAGATGAGAAAGCTATCCAAATAGTTCATCCTAAAAAGGATGAAATCATTCTAGATACAATATACTGCAGGGTTGAGAATGAAGAATACGTTCCATTAATTGAGAATGGAATCAAGCGTTTCTTATCAAAAAAAAGAAGGAAGATCACTCATTTACATTCTGATTTGGAGATGTTATGTTCTTCCAAGAAATTAGAACCACTGCTTTATGATACTGTATATAAAATGGTTAAAAGGATTAATGTACAAATTTATGATAGGTTGTCGAAAGGAATAATGGAAGCTGAATATCATGATCCTGTAACACAAAGAGTTTCAGGGTATTTTGCCAAATGTCCACTTAATGTTATTGAGATTGACCATGTAAAACTCCCAATAAAACTAATTGATGAGACTACCGGTAGTGATCTTGGTGAACCTTGGCTTACTCTTGCTATTGATGTCTTTACCAGGATGATTTGGGGATTTGACCTTTCTTTTCAAAATCCATCAGGTCATAAAGTTATGTGTGCTATGTACAATGGGATATGTTTAAAACGAGCTAAAGATATGTATGGAACAATTAATGATTGGGAGATGCATGGAATTCCAACTGTAATTTATATGGATAATGGTCCAGAGTTCAACAATGCTTATGTAAAAAGTATAATTGAAGATGAATTACAGGCAGAAGTAAGATTCAGACCAGTTGCTAATCCCCGGTATGGTGGAATAATAGAAAGATTTTTTAGAACAATCAATGATGAGTTTTTGGATCAATTATTGGGTTTCTATAATAAAGGGAGTAGGGCTGAAGAACGTCAATCAGCTAAAAAGGAAGCTATTCTAACCATAAGTGATTTAAGAGAACTGCTGGTTCGATATTTTGTTGATGTATATCACTTTGATACTCATAGGGGTTTACCACTTGAAGAAGATACCCCTGCTGTAAGATTTCATCGTGCTGTAGATAGAATGGGTTACCCTCCAAGTATTCCAGCTAATCAAGAGACTAGCTATTTAATTAAGTTACTACCTGTTGACATGAAATCATATGATAAAGACGGAATTCGTGAGGAGAATGTAAGATATGCTTCACCAGAGACAAGTCGTTTTGTTAATACTCGTATGAAGAAAAATGTGAAGATTAAGTTTGATGTACGAGATATATCCCACATCTATATTTTGGATACGATTAATCAAACTTACATTGAAGTACCATCTATATCTCCCCCTGCTGAGCAAGTGCAAGGAATGAGTCGTGATCTCTACAAAGCAATTCGCAAAATATTAATAGAGAAAGGGAAAATTAACAAAAGACAAATACCTGGTACGGATCAAATAATTGAGGGGAAAAAATTAATTCAAGAGCGGTTTGAAACCATGGTCAACAAAAATAGCTCAATGAGAAAACATATTTTGAATAAAGGTGGTACTTTGTCAGTAGCCTTAACAGCTGTCCAACCAGCAAAGAGATCTACACCTACTAGGACACAAAGTTTAATTGAAAAATACAATAACCAGCGTAGTGGTAAAGAAAGTTAACTAGATTGGGGCAAAAATGCCCCTTTTTGCTATTCCATTTGGGAAATCTACTCTATTAGAGAATAGTTCCAGTATAACTTGGCAATCCTTTTAACAAATAGTTTTGAAGGAGTGGTTTTTGCCTATGATAAGCAATGAACACAAAGAATTTCAGGATCGAATTAGTAATTTATTTATAGAACACGATGAGGTTACTCGTATTTGGAAAAGACTTGATAAAAATCGAAAGAACAAAAGAGAGGGGGCAGAGAGTGAGGATTCCCCTATACACATTTTTATTGAGGGTAAGTCTGGTGCTGGGAAATCTATGACATTAAAAAAATATGTGAAAAAGAATAAAGGATGGACTGTTGTAGATGAGGACGATACAGAAACTGATATTAAGCCTGTAATCTACATGACTCTCCCTGTCCCATTTACTTATAAGGGATTCTATAATAATATCCTTAAGGCTATGAATTTACCTCCTCGTAATGCGGATGTTGATCGGATAAAAACTCAAGCTTTCGAAATGATGAAGGAATTGAAAGTTGAAATGCTCATCATTGATGAGTTGGATTACTTACTAGCTTCAACGTATGTCCAACAAAAAGCTGTAATGGAGAATATTAAAGATATTGCTAACTCTGCAGATGTTTGCTTAGTGTGCGTTGGGACCCTTGCTATTGAAGAACTTAGAACTTTAAATAACCAACATATTCGACGATATCCTAAAACAGTTTTACGGCATTTTGAGAAGTGTGATGACTCTTTTAAAGGGTTTATTAGGAATATTGAACTTCAACTATCACCGCCTCCAGGACTTTTGGATTGGACTAAAGATGAAAGTATTTTCCCTGAGTTACTTCACGATATTACTGGTGGGTTAGTTGGATGGATAAAACCAATTTTAAGGGAAGCATTTGATATTATTGGTGTGATGGAGGAGGACTTTAATGACTTTAATATATTGAGGAAATTAGATGGGAGTGTCTTAGCAGAGGCACAAAAAAATATAATTGGAGAGTTTGCTGATAATGATATGGCTAAAATTCTGGCAGACGAATTAATATCAGAAGACGAGAGCTCATCTGCGTAGCTGCCTTTAATATATTCGTGGTTTTATAAATCAAGCGGTGGCAATTATGCCACCGCTTATATTTTGTCTTCAAACATGTTGTACACAAAATCTTTTATTTTTTTTACATCTCGAGTAGGAAGTTTAATAAGTACTTCCATAATTTTTTCGATGTCAGACGATTTTTTATCTGTAGTAGAGCTTATTCTAGTGTATTCAAACAAGTCGTAAACTCCAACTTCTAGAGCACTTGCAATTTTAATTAAATTTGCAAGTGTGACATTTTTTTGAGCACGTTCTAGGCCACCAATGTAAGTGTAATGAAAACCAGAAATCTCGGCTAAATGTTCTTGAGAGTATCCTCTTGCTTTTCTTATATCTCGAATACGTTTTCCCAGCAGTACCTGTTCTCGATCTGTCATTGTCTACACCTCATAAAAAGTTTAGACAACATACGATAAGAAAAACATGATTGTAAAAATAACATTATACATAAAATGTTATGTATACGTATCAAAACTATGAATATTGGGAACTCTATTATTAATAGATTCATAGGAGGAATCATATGGAGACAAATAAGGATGATATTATAGGATTGTTCATTCCAGCGTTTTCAGAAGTAACAGAGAAAGGTATTAAATACAAAGATAAGTATTATTCTTGTCATTGGGCAGTTAGAAACCAATGGTTTCTATCTACATCCAATGTACGAATGCTAAAGGTCTACGTGGATACAGATACTGATGACTATCTTTTAATCACATTGGAAAATGGTTGTTTAGAAATTGCACTTCAAATTCAACATTATAAAATAAACACGGAGAAATTAGAGGACTATTATCAATTACTAAATAATATTAAAAAGAAAATTAAAGAACGTAAACGGAAGAGATTTTAATGGATTGGATTTCACTTTTGCCAAGGCGTCCAAAACATTTTAATGATGAAAGCTTATCTGGTTTTTTATTTCGTTTATTTAAAGCAAATTCTTTCATGCCAAATGCAAATTATTTAAGGGATAATGGAATAACTTACGGGCAACTTCTAAACAATGAAATTCAGGAACAAGACTTGTTAAAAGTTTGCCCATGGATTCTGTTTGGGGAAAATATAAACAATACCAATCGTATTTTAAGTGCTCTTAACCATTCTTGGTCCAATAAATTAATTCAAAGAAATAATCTTAAATATTGTCCGTTATGTATTCAGGAAAGTTTTTATCATCGCTTAGAGTGGTGTATTTTACCATTACGAATGTGTACTAAACATTTCGTGTTATTCCAAGAAGGATGCAGTACATGCTTTCAGCCCTTAGATCTTTTTGATTTTATTGAGAAACGTTGTAAATGTTGTTTAACGCGACTAAATCAGATTACTTTAGAACATATTCATTTTGATAACTTTTCAGACTCCCAAACAAAGCTTGTAAATTGCTTAATTAACAAAGAAAAATCAGCTATTTTTGAATTGCAAGCTAATGACTATTTAGATCTAGTATTCGCCAGCTTCATGTTCTTAGATGGATTGACTGATTTAACGGGTTTTTGTCAAGAGATATTGGAGATATTCCATAATAGTAAAAGTAGGACGAGAAACAGTTTAAAACATGCTATAGCCTTTTCAAATGTTGACTGGATGTATGTAAATTTCCCAAATCATTTTTTTCATGTGCTAGATTTATTTTTAGCAAAAGATAAAGGTATGAAAAGATATGGAGCATTTCAGAACTTTGAGAAACTAGTAAAACGAGATTGTTATTCTGAAATAAGAGAGGCATTTCATCTTTATTGTATTCAGAAGTTGGAAATAGGTGTAATTAGACGTAATTTTGGAGTTTTTAAGGAGGAGCCTGGGTTACTTCAGAAGCGAAAAGTAATCCGCCGCGAGGAGGTTAAGATTGAAAAAGGTGTTACTTATGGGAAAATGCTTCGGCTAAAAAAGAACAACTTAGTTCAAATGAATCAGAGTAAGAAGAATGAGTATTTTGTTGATCAGACTACCCTTGATATGTACCTCGAGGAAGAGAAGAGATGGATAACAAAAAAAGAAGCCGCTCTTATCCTAGGTATACATGCTGCTTCTGTAGAAAGCCTCATTCGAGCTGAATTTTTTCAAGTGAGTTTGAACTACTCCGGGAAATCAAAAAGGGTAAATCTGGATGACGTAAATAAACTGGTCATAAGGTGCAAAGGGCAATTAGTAAGTAGTATTCCTCCTAATTGTATTAGTTTTCATGATGCTCTAATTAAGTACACAATATTTAATGTAACAATTGTATCACTTATACAATTGATATTATCTGGTGTACTAACGCCTGTTCGTCATAACTCTGAGATGACACTTCGTGACTTATATCTTGAAAACGATAAGCTTTATAAATGTTTGATTTATCTTAAAACAAGAGGTCTAAAAGAACGGGGATACTTTTTTTCTGATTTACTTAAAGTTTTTAAAATTGGAGAGAAACGACTCCATCGTTTGCTCGAGGAAAATAACATACAACCGGACATTATAAGTCACTATAAGGATGGGAGGACTAGATTTTTATATAAAGAAACGACTAAATTGAGAATTGAAAAGACAATACGGGCAAAGAGATCCTACGGGCAAAGCTAATGACCTTTCGAGGAAATGATGGATTAGTTCGAAATTTGGCTCATTTCAGATTCGAAATTTATAAAGGCTATTGTTTGTTTGTAATTTTGTTTGTAAGAAACGTAACAATTATGTATTTTAGAAAACCAACCTAAGCACCATGCGAATATCTAACGCATGGTGCTTAGGTTGGTTTTGGTTTTTATAATATTATAAGAATGCACTGAAACGTAATACAGTTGAAATTAGCCAGTAAATTAGTAGGATATTGCCTATTCAATGAAAGGGAACACTTTTATAGTTAAAAATATATTTTAAGATAGGGGGATACATGTTATGTCCATAGTGCAGAATCCTATTTTACCAGGCTTTCATCCTGATCCATCCGCGGTTCGTGTGGGAGATACTTTCTATATTGCGAATTCAACATTTGAATACTATCCGGGAGTTAAAATCAGTTCTTCAAAAGATTTAATTCAATGGCAAACAGAGGCATATCCACTAAATGAAGATCGACTGCTTAATATGATGAATCAAGATTCTTCATCGGGTGTTTGGGCGCCATGCTTGTCTTTCTCCAATGGCATGTTTTATTTGGTGTACTCTAACATTCGTACTTTTAAATTGGAAGGTAAAGAAGGAATTCCATTCCATGATGATTACAATTTTTTAATTACAAGTACTAGCTTGGATGGTCCATGGAGTGATCCCATCTATTTGACGGGATCTGGTTTTGATGCTTCTATGTTTCATGACGATGACGGAAGAAAGTGGCTGTTATATGCCAAATGGTCTTGGAGGAAAGAACCTGGAAGCGAAGGGCAACATGCCGCTGGATTTTATGGGATTGCCATGCAAGAATATGATCCAAATCAACAAAGACTTATTGGTGAAGAAAATATTATTTTCAGAGGTACAGAAAAGGGGTTAACTGAGGGGCCACATCTATATAAGAAAGATGGCTATTACTACCTTTTAACTGCAGAAGGTGGAACAGAATATGAACATGCCTGTACGATTGCGCGTTCAAAGGATATCTGTGGTCCCTATGAGATCCGACCCGGCAATCCTTACTTATTGACGGCAGCAGGGAATCAGGAAGTAGGACTGCAAAAATCAGGCCATGGTGCACTTCTTACCGGTATTTACGATGAATGGTATCTCGTGCATTTGTGTTCAAGACCGATAAAGAAAGACGATGATTTAGTTTATTCTAGAGAAAATTCGTTTAGTGTACTGGGGCGTGAAACAGGTATTCAACCTATTGAGTGGAGAGATGGTTGGCCATATATTTTAGGTGGAAGCAATGCTCCATTAGAATCGTTTGAGGTACCTTATGAAAGTAATAGTAAGGAAAATGCTTCGACAGAATTCATATATGATTTTCATGATGCGCATTTATCTTGTGATTTCTTAAATCTAAGAATACCAATGGGGAATGATTACTTTACTACCAGTGAGCGTGAGGGGTACTTGCGCATATATGGTAGAGATTCTATTGTCTCAAGACATCAGCAAGCGGCCTTGTTTAGAAGACAGCAAAGTTTTTACTGTGAGGTTGAAACTTGTATGGAATTCGAGCCGGATAGCTATCAGCAACTAGCCGGCATTTTATATCGTTACAATGAGTCAAATCAATATTATGCCTATGTGTCGTTTGACGAAAAAAGTCAAAGGAAATACTTAAGTATGATGTGCTTTGATCAAGGATTTTTCATAAATACGACTTCCGCGCCATTATATTTTGATCATCATCAGATTTATTTAAAAGTTAAGGTGGAAAAGTCTATTGCTTCGTTTCTATACTCTTTTGATGGAATTCACTGGTCAGGGTTGGGCGATCCAGTGGATGCCCTTAAAATCTCGGATGAGTACTGTTGGCCGGGCTTTACGGGCGCAATGTTTGGTATATCTGCACAAGATTTTACGGGTAGAAGAAAGTCTGCAGATATTAAATATTTCACTTACCGGAATGCAAGAACTGAATAACATAGGTCTCTCTCATTAGGAAAGTAGGTTTGGAACTATCTGAACAAAATAGTTCCAAACCTACTTTTGGTTTTCTTGTCTTATGGCTTAACTATATTCTCAGCAAACCGCATGCGATATTGATTATATGCCTGTAGGCAAGGCGCATTTGAATGCGTTTTCATAATCTTGCGTTTTGAGAAAGAGAAGCCATATGTTAATTTTTCTAAATATCAATTCAGATATTGTTTAATTAACATTTAAAGAAAAATATGATAATAAATCCGATATTTAAAATTAATTTATCTGCACTGATATTATTTGAAGCAGTCTTAAGAATAACTAGAGCAAGGAGAACTTAACGAATGAGAGTACCTCCCAAATACAAGAATAGTTTTTTTGTGCGATTAGTCTTATCCTATACCATTTTCGCATTTTTACTTGTAGGCCTTGCAGGAGGATATCTGGTTAGTGAAGCTAATCGGATGATGGTGAAGGAAATATCGCAAGAGAGTAAGATCAACTTAGAACATTCAAGGGAACTACTTCGTGGAACAATTTTGAAAAAATATGAAGATATTCTCATGAAAGAGGCTGTTTCTTCAGCTTATGTGTCTACCAATAGCGCTGCATTAAATTATTTATTGGATAATGAGATGGAAGGAAATCTTAGTCGGATTTATGCTTTTCGAAGCAATTTAGAAATCTTAAAGGTTGCGACAGAAGGGGTTACGAATGTAACCATTTACTTTAAAAAGGGTAATTATGTTGTAGATCAACAATACTTCTATTCGAAACCGGAGAATTCTCTGGATTACGAGTTTATTAATGGATTGAGTAACACCCCTCAGAATCACTGGATGATTCGTACGTTGCCGAATGGAAACAAAGTAATGACCTACATGATTAAGCTACCCTTTGTTAGTTTATGGGCATCACCTAACGGTTATATGTATCTAGATATCGATATTGACTACTTAACGAAGTCACTGTCAGAGCGAATGAATCGTGACTTGGATAAGCTTTTTGTTTTCGATGAAAACGGAAAAATAATTATAGAATCCACTACTGTGAGTAAGGATGAAAAATCTCTTATTGAGAATTTTATTGGATCGGATGACTTGGTAGAAGTGCTGGGTAAGTCGTCAAATAAACAAATTGCTTCCTACTTGGTTGATGCAAAAAGTGGCTGGACGTATGCCATGATACGGCCTATGAACTCCTTTGCACTCTCATCCGAGATATTTAAAAAAAGAGTGATCTGGGTCAGTTTTTTTGTTTTATGTTTCGGGTTGTGTGTCTCTTATTTGCTTTCAAAACAGCTTAATAATCCAATTAAAAAGTCGTTACAACTCATTAAAAGCTTAATTCAGACTCATCAGGTGCACAATGTACATGATGATGTTACAATGGACAGCGCTTTATTAACATTAGGAAAGCAAATCAAAATACTGCAATCCAAAGCTAAATCCAATGGACTGAAGAATTTGCTGCTTGGTACGAGTTTGGGCTTGGAACAAATTGATGATTTTCCCTTGAATGGCGAATATGTTGTCGTACACATCCGTGTTCACGAAGGAGCGTCTGAAGCATATAAAGAGCGATATGATAGTCTAGATCATCGGATACCGAATTTGTTGATCACATTGAACAATAGCGAGGTCGCTATTATTTATATGATGAATTCTTTTATGCTTAGTGTAGTAGAGACTCTGCTTAATGAACATATCTCAGAAGTGAGAAGATCACTGAAAGAAGTAGGGATTCGGTTTGACGCCTCTATCGGAACTATTGTGCCTTCCTTGGAAGAGATATCTGAGTCATACCAGTTTGCTTTGCAAGCTTCTAAGTACCATTTTATTTATGGGAATGAACAGACATTACTATATGCAAATATACGCTCCAAACATATAGAACCTTGTTTCTTCTCGAACGAAGCATATAAAGCAGCGATTAAAGCAGGTGATATCGATGCAGCGATCCAAGTCATCAATGAGATGGAGAAGAGAATCAAATCAGCAAACTATCAGCTTGAAACTGTTGAGCTTACAGTCTTACAATTAGTGACGACTCTTTACCATGTGGTTGTGGAGCTGGAAGTTCAAAAGATTATATCAATCTCAGGGCTTTCAAATCATATGATGACAGAAACTTTGGATGAGACGCTTCATTTAATACGCAACATTTCAATAAAAATAGCTACGCATGTCAAGGAATCTAAGAGCCATTCTCATGAGAAGGTGATTTTAAAATTAAAATCTTACATTGATGAGAATCTTCATATGGATTTATCTCTTCAGCTTTTATCAGAAGTAGCTGGACTTGTTCCCGCTTATATCTCAACACTGTTTGGGGAAGTTATGGATGAGTCTTTTACAGAATATGTAACCCGAAGTCGGATGGAGAAAGCGGCAAATTTACTGAGTAAAGAGATCGACATGACGGTAGCGGCTATTTCTATTCAAGTCGGATATCGGAATAAACAATATTTCCATAACAAATTCAAGGCTTATTTCGGAGTCACTCCGGTTCAATACCGTTTAGAGAAATCGGAGAAATAGAAGTAATGCTAATACATTAAAGTTTACCCTATTGAAGTATAATAGGGTGCTTTTTTTATTTTCACACAATAGCAGTTTCTTTAAATGCTACAGTTCAGACGGGAGCAATATTGAAAAGGCAGATTTGTTCGGTCAAGGCGAGATAACAATCCGTGAACTTGCGGCAGTTGCGTAACAGTTTCTTTTAAAGTCTAATTTTAAAAGAAATTACAATAGATATAACAATTAGAACTAGCTAGTATACGTAGTATCGAAGGCACCACACAAACTCACGAAAGGAGAATGAAGATGCATGAGGTAAACGCAACTGTGAAAGTAAGTCAGTCCATAACAAAAAAAATAAGCAGTGCGAAACTGAATGTTAAATGGAGAGAATACAAGAAGAATAAATATTTGTTTTTTTTATTGATTCCAGTTCTAATCTGGTATTGTATCTTCAGTTACGGACCGCTCTATGGGATTCAGCTAGCTTTCAAGGATTTTCATGTCAGAGAAGGGATATGGGGGAGTCCTTGGATTGGAATGGCAAATTTCAAGTTTCTCTTCACCCAATCACCGGACTTTCTTATTATTTTAAAAAATACAGTTATCATCTCCTTCTATCATATTGTATTCGGATTTCCGGCGCCGATCGTACTGGCCTTATTATTTAATGAAATCCGATCTTCTATATTCAAACGAATTGCTCAGACGTTATCCTACATGCCGCACTTTCTATCTTGGGTTGTGCTTTCTGGGATTCTAATTACGATTCTGTCTCCGTCCTCTGGTGTAGTAAATGATGTCATTAAGTGGTTTGGGTTTCAGCCGATCTATTTCATCGGAGATGAGAGCTATTTCCGATTTACGCTGGTCGTTTCTGCAATATGGAAAGAAATCGGTTGGGGTACGATCATATATTTAGCCGCACTTGCCAGTGTAGATCAACAAATGTATGAAGCTGCTGTTATGGATGGCGCGAATCGCTGGAAACAGACTATTCATATCACCATCCCGGCTTTATATCCAGTTATTGCGATTTTATTCATTTTGAGAATTGGTAGCGTACTAGATGCTGGATTTGATCAAATCCTAAATTTGTATTCACCAAGTGTATATGGTGTATCCGATATTCTAGACACATTTGTATATCGATCAGGGTTACAGAATTTTCAGTTCAGTTTGACAACAGCGGTAGGGCTTTTTAAAAATGTGATTGCACTTTGTCTAGTTCTCTCTACGAATTATATCGTTAAGCGAATGGGACAAGAAGGGATCACCTGATCTTCAAAGGAGAGAGCGTCATGATAAAAAGAAGCTTTGGTAATCGGTTTTTCCAATCGAGTCTTATACTGTTTATTTCTTGTATTTGCTTCACAATGATTTATCCGTTCATTCATGTGCTTTCAATCTCATTCAGTTCTTTAACGGAGGCGATCAGACCTGGACTTCATTTGATTCCGTTAGAGCCATCGTTGGAAGCTTATAAAGCGACTTTATCCTCCGATTATTTATGGATAGGGCTAGGTAATTCTATTTTCCGTACCGTAGCTGGAACCATTCTTTCGCTCTTATTCATGACGATGGGGGCCTATCCGCTCTCACGTAAATATTTGCCACATCGTGGTTTCTATACGTATTTCATTGTAGTTACAATGTTTTTCAGCGGAGGTCTTATTCCATCCTATATGTTGGTCAAATCGTTAGGTATGATTAATACGTATTGGGCGCTATTAATACCTTGCTTGATTAATACATTTTCTATGCTTATTATTCGTAATTTTTTTATGAGCCTGCCAGATGAAATCGAGGATTCGGCTAAAATGGATGGAGCCAACGATATTCGCATTTTGTTCTCCATCGTCATTCCGTTGTCGAAACCGATATTAGCAACAATTGCATTGTGGTCAGCTGTATATCACTGGAATGCTTGGTTTGATGCTTTGCTATACGTTCATGAAAAATCGAAATTAGTCTTGCAGATTTACTTAAGACGTCTAGTTATTGACAGTGATACCACAACACTTGACCAGATGATGAATCAGCAGGTTACACCTGAAACCATTAAAGCAGCCATTATTATGTTGACTTCAATTCCTATTCTTATTCTATATCCATTTCTTCAAAAGCATTTTGTCAAAGGCATTCTTATTGGTGCCGTAAAGGGTTAGTTGACGTGTATTTAACGGAAGTTCATCTTGAACTTACGTCTAAATAAAAAATGAAAGTATAGGGGAGATAATTTCAATGAGACAAACAAAAGTAGTATTTGGAACAGTAAGTATTGCAGCTTCCGTTGGACTATTGGTGAGCGCATGCTCTAATAGCTCTACTAGCACGCCATCGGCATCACCATCAACAGCTGCAAAAGTTGAAGCCCCAATTGAAATTACAATCGCAGGGTTTTGGCCTCCTGATAAAGATGACAGCTTTGTTCAAAAGCTACTGGAACAAAAGTTTAATGTCAAATTAAAAAACGTCCGTTTGGATCGATCGACACAGAGTGATCAAATGAATATCAAGTTGGCAGCTGGTGAAATTCCAGATATGTTTAGTTCTGATGCGAGTAATGCAGACATGATTAATTGGTCGAAGCAAGGCATTATCGCCAGTATATCTGTGGATGAGATTAAGAAGTATATGCCTAAATACGCTGCAGATATCGAAAAACTCGACTCTAATATTTGGCAATACGGCATGTATAATGGGAAAAACTGGGGTGTACCTAAAGTGTTCTTAGAAGGTGCAACGGGGTTCTTGCCTGCGTATAACTCTACTTGGCTGAAAAAAATTGGGTACAACGAACCACCGAAGACATTAGCTGAATTTGAAGATGTTTTGCTTAAATTCACAAACAACGACCCGGATGGTAATGGGAAAAAAGATACGTACGGTATGTCAGCAAGAGGCAAGGATTCACCTTCTCAAGTTTTTAATTCCGTATTTGCAGCTTTCGGTACGAATGCGGATACGTTTATAAAACAAGCAGATGGAACACTTGCACACGGTTTCACGACTGAGGAGAGTCGCCAAGCGTTAAAGCTGCTTAATAAATGGTATAAAGAGGGTATTATTGATCCAGAGTTTGGTACTGCAGATGGAAACAAGGTTCGTGATAATTTTGTTAATGCGAAAACGGGTTATGTCGATACAGCTTTGTGGTACCACTTACATGAAACTGGAAGTTACGGCGTACCTGCCAAACAGAAAGGTGTAAGCATTGCTATCGGTGAACCTCTGATCGGACCAAAAGGCACGAAGCTTGCATTGTCCAATGGTGTTGTTCAAACGCCAAATCTTTTCGGTATTCAAGTTGAGAAGGATGAGAAGAAGCGCATTAAAATTCTGCAAATGCTTGAATATATGGCAGAGGATGAAGAAGGTTACTTAGCAACAAGTTACGGGGAAAAAGGTGTTGACTATGATCTGCAAGGCAATACAGCCATTCCAAAAGGTGACAATGGGGATGTTCAGAAACGTGCAGCCAAGACGGGTGCAGGTGCTTTCTTTACACCATTTACAGCCAAGGTTCCTTCTATGATTAAGTTTGATCGCCCGCAAGATCAGTTGGATTTTAAAGCGAAATATACAGGTGGTATGAAGACAATTACGAATCCGATCCCAGGGGCTTCTCTTGATTCAGAACCTAAAGTGGCGCCAACTTTGAAAACGCTTCGTGATTCCTACGCTGTCAAGGCTATTCTGGGTGAAGTGGATACGGACAAAGCCTTTGATGATTTCGTAACGGCATGGAAGAAAGCCGGCGGTCAAGAATTAACGGATGAAGTTAATAAAGTGTATAAAGAACGCAATAAAAAATAACTTATTTGAGTAAGTAGGGAGTTGAGAGTGTTTCCACTTTCGACTCCTTTGCTATCAATTTTATGTTGGATGGAAGCAAAGCATTTATTAGAATTAGAGGAGGTCACGTTAGTGGACCAGACTATTGTAAATACGAAATTAAGTGGGAAACCATTATATCCAATGTGGCGTAAATGCGTTGGTGCAGGAAGAGCTAATGAAGGTTTGCGAGCGAACTGGCTAGAACAGTTGGAGTTGGCAGTTAAGTCCTGTGGCTTTGAATATATTCGTTTTCATGGTTTACTTCATGATGATATGTGCTTGTTTCGCATAATCGACGGTGTTCCTGTATATAACTGGCAGTATGTAGACGAATTGTTTGACCGGTTGTTGGAAATAGGGATCAGGCCCTTTGTGGAGTTTGGTTTTTGCCCGATAGATATGGCATCAGGGATAGAGACACAGTTTTGGTGGAAAGGGAATATCACACCTCCAAGAAACTTGGAAGAGTGGGCAAATCTCATTGAAAAGCTTGTTGAACATTGGCGTGATCGTTATGGAATTGAAGAAATTCGCAAATGGTATTATGAAGTTTGGAATGAACCCAATTTATCCGCATTTTGGACCGGAACGCGAAGTCAATATTTTGAACTGTATAAAACAACAGTAATGGCTGTGAAAAAGGTGGATTCAAAACTGCGTGTAGGTGGGCCAGCGACAAGTAATTTTGTGCCCGACGATAGATTTGAAGGTGAAAGAGAAGACGTATCTAGACATTTAACCTTCAGAATGGAAAATGTGGATGAGACGAACTGGCGTCCAGTATGGGTAGCTGAGTTTCTAGCTTATTGTGAACAAGAAGTTTTACCTGTCGATTTCGTGTCCACTCATCCGTATCCGACGGACTTTGCCTTGGATGGGTATGGTAAAACAGAAGGCTTCAGCCGTACGGTCCATTCCACACGCAATGACCTGTTCGTGCTGCGTCAAATTGTATCTGAGAGTGCCTACCCACAAGCTGAAATTCATTTATCCGAGTGGAGTTCAAGTCCATCCCCTCGTGATCATAGTCATGATCATCTACCAGCTGCAGCATTTGTGGTCAAAGCAAATTTGGATGCGACGCCATTGGCCGATTCTTTATCCTATTGGGTATTCTCAGACGTATTCGAAGAAGGCGGAGCAGGGGCGTCCATTTTTCATGGGGGATTTGGTTTAATTAATTTCCAGGGGATTGCAAAGCCTACCTTTCACGCCTATAGGCTGCTTAATCAGTTAGGCGATGTAGAGTTAATGAGAAAAGAGAAGGTGATTATCACAAGAAAATCTGAAGATGGTAGTATTCGTGCGTTATTTTATCATTATGACGATCAGGCAGTTCCATCAGCCGTACCATTGGCTGCTACCCAGGAGAAAGCTTTGAATATACAGCGTAAAGGGACTGCAACACATGTTGGTATTCATTTAACAGCTTTGGAGCCATTTGCGAGCTTCGAGCTAGAGCATATCAACGAAACTAGTGGTTATGCTGTGCCAGCTTGGATTGAAATGGGTAATCCAGAACCTCCTAATCGCCAGCAGACAGTTGAGCTTAGAGAAAAGGCTGAATTCACAGAGAAGTACGTTGTTAGAGCAAGTGAACAGGGGGAATTAATCATACAGATCAATCTTGCACCTTGGGAATTGGTTTCTTTAAAGCAAATTTATAAATAGAGGTGTGTGATTTAATCGAATGAAAATTGCCTTTAATAGGGTGGACCTTCAGATGGACCTGTGTATGGAAAAATTGTAGGGAAGGAAAGCCTCACGAGGAATCGTGGGGCTTTTCAGTCGAATTTCCCTTTGTTTAAATAGGTTTTTGCCTCTACACCTAATAGGCTACATGCCATAATGAAGGGATAGAAGAAATATTTTAAGTATAGAATGGAGCGACACACGTGATTAAAGTAGAGAAATATTGGGAAAACCTTAAGGTTATGCATGTTAATCGAGAGGAGCCACGGGCGTACTATATTCCGTATAGCACCAGTGAAAATGCAAACTCCGGAAAACGGGGACAGTCTCCCTACTATCAAACTTTAAATGGAAGTTGGAAATTTAACTATCTTCCCTCGGTGAAAGAGGTAGAAGATGACTTTTATAAAGAAGATAAAGATGTCAAAGGCTGGGATGATTTGATCGTCCCATCGTGCTGGCAAACGAATGGCTATGATCAACTTCAATATGTGAATTACAATTATCCTTTTCCTTGCGATCCGCCATTTATGCCTATTGAGAATCCAACTGGCTTATACGTACGAGAATTTATGGTTTCTGATCAATGGGAGAGTAAGGAGAAGTACGTAGTTTTCGAGGGAGTAAACTCCTGTTTTTATGTATGGATCAATGGCACATTCGTAGGATATAGCCAGGGCAGTCGGATGCCGGCTGAGTTCCTTGTTTCACCATATCTGAAGAGCGGCAAAAATAGGATGTCCGTTATGGTGTTAAAATGGTGTGACGGCTCGTATTTAGAAGGGCAGGATATGTGGCGATTCTCGGGTATTTTCCGTGATGTGTATATGCTTGCGCGAGACAAGGCTCATGTACGTGATGTATTTAATAAACAACAGCTCTCTGATGATTTTCAAAAAGCAACCCTGTCCTGCGAGATTGAAACTACAGGTCCCATAGAGGTAACAGTTGAGCTGAAGGATGCATCTGGGCGAATTGTTAGTTTGGGTGAGGCCTCGATAGACGGCAAAGGAAGCATTCCGTTGGTAGTAAATAATCCTAAGCTGTGGAACGCCGAAAATCCTTATCTGTATAGCTTATATGTATATGCCAGCAACGAGGTACTGACGTTCACTGTCGGGTTTAGGTCTATTGCTGTTCAAGATGGTGTGTTCACAATCAACGGACAGGCCGTCAAGCTCAAAGGGGTCAATCGCCACGATTCTCATCCTGAGTTAGGAGGGACGATTCCGGTCAATCATATGATCAAAGATTTAGTGGTCATGAAGCAGCACAATATTAATACGATTCGTACTTCTCATTATCCGAATGATCCTAGGTTCTTAGAACTTTGTAATAAGTACGGGTTCTATGTCATAGATGAAGCTGATTTGGAGTGTCATGGCGTGTATAGTGCCGGTCCCTTCAATATACTCAGCATCAACCCGGATTGGAAGAAAAGTTTCATGGATCGCATGACGCGAATGGTGGAGCGAGATAAGAATCAGGCTTCTGTAATCATGTGGTCGCTTGGTAATGAGTCTTGGTATGAAGTAAATCATATAGCGATGGCGGAGTGGGCGAGAAATCGGGATACATCTAGGCTGATCCACTATGAAGGTGCGCAGTATCCGCGGGTTGAAACCAATCCTAACGAGGAGAGTCTTGATTTGGTTAGCCGTATGTATGCATCACCAGCAGAGATTGAGAAATATGCGCTAGATGATACGAACTCAAAACCGTTGCTTCTGTGTGAATACAGTCACGCGATGGGCAATGGTCCTGGCGATCTGAAGGATTACTGGGATGTCATTGATGCGTATCCAAAACTGATGGGTGGCTGTGTCTGGGAATGGGTCGATCATGGTATGAAGACACAGACAGCTGAAGGAATACATTACTTCGCTTACGGTGGAGATTTCGGAGAAAAACTACATGACGGAAACTTCTGTATTGACGGTTTAGTCACACCAGATCGTAAACCGCATACAGGATTGTTGGAATATAAAAAAGTGATAGCTCCTATAAAGATTGAAGCGGTACAGTTAGCCGAGGGTAGGATTCGGATCACGAATCGGTATGATTTTATAGATCTAACTCATGTATCTGTGCACTGGAAGGTGGAGGAGGACGGCGTAGTCGTACAACAAGGTTACTTGGACGATTCAGATGTTGCTCCTCACACAGAATCAATTGTCAGAATTCCATATGAATTGCCAGAAGTGAGTGCGAACCGTTACTTCCTTACCTTAACCTGTAAGATGAAAGTCGATACTTTATGGTGTGAGGCAGGACATGAGCTAACTTTTGAACAATTCGAGCTGCCTGTTGAAAGAATAGAGGCAGTCGTGGAGCCTTCTTTGGCCCCAATTCATGTCACTCAAAACGGGCACCTTGTAGCAATCGAAGGTTTTGATTTCCAACATGAATTCGATTTGTACGACGGGACTTTAACACGGATATCCAAACATGGATTACAGTTGCTTCAATCTCCGGCTACCTTCAACATTTGGCGAGCTCCGATTGATAATGATGCGCACTTGAAGCCAAAATGGTTACAAGAAGGCTATGATCAAGCCGTTATGCGCGTATATCGCTCAGAAATTATTGAACAGACAGAGAATTCAGTATCCATTGGTGTTGATTTTTCACTTGGCGGTTATATAAAATATCCGATTCTACATGGTAAATCCATCTGGCAGTTTGACGGCACTGGTAAGATTAATCTTCAGGTTAATGTAAAAGTCAGAGAAGGCTTGCCATTCTTGCCTCGCTTTGGTTTGAAGCTTACTATGCCGCAAGGAACAGAAGAGGTCGAATATTTTGGATTCGGGCCACAAGAAAGCTATATCGACAAGCAGCATAGCGTTAAGAAAGGAAAGTATCTCCAGACAGTAGATGAGCTGTTTGAGCCTTATATCCGACCTCAGGAAAACGGCTCTCGTTTTGGAACGGAATGGGTGAGTGTTTCTAATGGGCAGGGAATGGGATTGAATTTTACTAGCGATAAGGCATTCTCATTCAATGCGGCTCACTATACACCAGAGGATTTGGCGGCAGCCTCGCATCATCACATGCTGGTGAGGCGGGAGGAGACAATCGTTCATCTTGATTACAAGATGAGTGGAGTAGGCTCACATTCATGTGGACCTGAGCTGGCTCCGCAGTACAGACTGGAAGAGAATGAGTTTGAATTTAAACTCGTAATTAGGCCAGTTTTTAAGGAAGATGAATAGGAATTTGTTTTACAATGCTATAAAATTAGCGGGGCTGCTTCAGGGTCTAATGACCTTTGGGGCAGTCCCGTTAGCATGTTCAGGAACGTTCTTGGGTGTGTTTGTATTGTGTAGCCGTTATTCCAAAGTACTTTTTAAAGGCATTGCTAAATTGTTCTGACGAACTAAATCCAACTTGTTGAGCAACTGCATGAATTGACATATCTTTTGTTTTAAGTAGTCGTGATGCTGCGTTCATCCGAGCTTTCAATTTTTTATCTTTAAAGGAAACGCCGTATTGCTTAATTATAGTTCTTTCAGTTTGTCTAGTGCTTAGTCCTAGTTCACCGGCAAGTTGTTTGAGTGTAATGGATGGATATTGATAAAGGAAACAGTTCTCAATAATAAGTAACCTACTGTCATCTAGTGTTTTGAGTGGGATGGGAAATAAGGAGGACTGATGGTCTTTATATCCTCTGATCAGGCGGATAATAATCATTTCCAAAATGTTTGTTACCATATGATGAAAGCCGATAGATGGTCGGGATAGTTCACTGGCAAGCATTTCAAATAGTTCCATCATGTTGCCCTTGTCTGAACCAATCCAGAAAGGTGTACTTACAAGCAGCTCAGAAAGAGCGGTTTCCTTTATTGAGGATTTTTTGGCAACTGATGGGGGGGAATCACCAGGAAGAACCTCAAAGAAGATGCAGTATTCAGCCATAGGATCATGAGTATCTGTAATTTGCTCATGCATAACATCAGGACCTGTCATAAATAAAGTCCCAGGTGTGATTGGAAATTGTTTGCCTTGAGCGATGAGCGTACCACGACCAGTTGGAATGTAATGAAATTCGTAGCTCCCTTGGCTGTGACTATGCTCATGCATGGAGGTGTAAAAATAACCGAATTTGACATACAACACATTCAGCACAAATTCGCCAAGTGTGAGTTTGATATCCATATTTTCGATTTGAATAGGTGGAAGTTTCATCTCTTTGTGTTCTCCTCCTGTAAAAATGCGACATCTGAACAACTTGATTCGTCGCCTCAACAGATAACAAATCGGTGTAGTGATAGATATAATTATAGCTGAAAGCAAGGGGAATGGGGAGATGTTTGCAATTACATGCATAAACAGCCCACACCAAAAGGAGGATATGATGACAATGAGGAAGTCAGGAATACGCATGTATAGAAAAGGGAATTATGATCTCACTTACACGGAGGTTCCAGTCTCAAACCCCGGATATGCATGGCGGGAGGGAATGGTTAGCGGTAATGGCGAAAATGGATATATCACTTCAGGATCGCCCTATACCGATACCTTTATTTTTCAATATATGTGGTTCAATTTTCCATCTAGAGATCCAAGAGTGATACCAGAGGAATTAACGCAGCAGCTTGCTGATGCCAGAGTGAACGTATTTAACCAAAACGATAATTGGAAGATTACAGATGCAAAAGGTTCAACTAGGAGCAGAACCTTTTACTACAGCTATCATCCAGGGCATCAGCTTAGACTTAGCGCGACGAATATGGAGAACATTTCGGAATATGAAAGATGGACGAATTATGAAACTGCAGAGACAGGTGTACGTTACACCGACATGAATGGAGATTGGATTCGAACATCATTTACTTCGCGAGAAGACAATGTTTCGATTACGAAAATCACACAATCTTCCACAGGTACCAAGATCAACCTAACGATCTCCATCGATGACATTTCAAGTATGTGCAGAGCACACAATGGTAACACAGAGGTAAACGCCCTCCAATACAAAAAGCTGGTAAACCCTAGCGCAGATTATATCGCACAAGTAGTACATTACCCTGCATACCCAGGAAGTGAACTAGTTAATGGCGGATACGCTGGGCTGACACAGGTTATCGTAGAAAATGGTACAAAGAAAAGAGTTTTGCTAGCCGATACGAATGAAACTATGAACGTTGGAATTGAACAAAACCCAGCGATTCAAATTATCGATGCGGATGCTGTCTATCTCATTACACAATCAGATCGAACTTCCGAGATGGGGTTAATTGAAGACTTTGCAGGAATGGCGCAGCACCCTATCGTAAACCACTTATTTCAACATACAATTGCTGTTGCTAAAAAATATAAAGATACGATTGGCGGAGATTTCGATTATCTTGCTGCCATTGCCCCTCATATCCAGAAGCACTCAGCAGAATTTAATGCTGTGAGTATTCAGATTAAAGGTGACGAAGCATATAAGAATGCGGACAATGTAACACTTATAAAAGCACAACAAGAGTCTCCATCTAAAGTCAATCATGCCTTTTTGGAGCAGGCGTATAATCAAGGACGCTATGCCATGATATGCTGCAGCGGCTCAAGTGCACCTCGGTTGTATGGGATGTGGACTGGCGAGTGGAATCCAGGATGGCGGGGCATTTATACGCTTGATGCCAACGTGAATTTACAAGTTGCCGCAATGAACACTGGTCATTTAACACAGGCCCAGCTAGGGTATATCACATTCTTCTTAAGAAATACACCAGACTTTGAAGCTAATGCACGTTTGGCATACGGTATGCATGATGCGCTACAGGTGTCAGTAAATTCCGACGGGGATCGCGGAATGCACGTCGAATATGACAACGATTATCCATTTGAATATTGGAATGCCGGTGCGAGCTGGTGTCTATTACCAATCTACGAGTACTGGCAGTGCTACGGCAATAGGCAGATTTCAATTCATGACAACATGAGGATTTATGATCTACAACCGATTCTTAGTGTTAATGATGGAGGGCTTACTGTCAAAGAATTTGCCCATTTAATAGGTAAAGGATATCTGGATCTGGAGCAGGATATATTGCTTCCCCTACTTACTAAGCAGGCAAACTTCTGGGAGCAGATATGCACACCGGAATATTATACAGATATAAACGGAAATGCCTGCTATGAGAGCGGTAAATCAGTGTTAAATCCAGGGGAAACCTACCTGATTATACCTACCTACTCTCCGGAGAATAACCCCATTGGGTATTGCAGCACGATCACAGCCAATGCTACTATGGATATTTCTGCTGCGCGGGACGGTCTTAATATGGTCATCACAATGGAAAAAGCAGTGCAACGCAAGGGTTATGAAGTTGCGATTGCTAAATGGGAAGCCTTATTAAAACAACTGCCTGAATATAAATATGATGCAGACGGAGCATTGCGTGAATGGGCGATGAATGAATACATGGAAAATAATAATCACCGCCACCTGAGTCATTTGTATGTAGCTTGGCCTGCCTATGAAACCCAAAACGATTCAGATTTGGCGAAGGCTGCAAATATCGCGCTTGCGAACAGAGATACTTACAATATCGGTGATGCGACTGCGGGGCACGGCTGGATGCATAAGGCACTTGTTCAAGCGAGGCTAAAAAAGGGTGATGGGGTACTTGATTCACTATTACCGATGATGACAGATGCCGGTTACTACACTTCCTTGATGACAGATCATGATACAAATAGAAGAAACCATACGTACTGTACAGATACATCCTTCGGAGTTGTGGGAGCAATTCATGAAGCGTTACTTTTCTCGAATACAGGTGAAATAGAGATTCTTCCAGCATTGCCGTCCGATTGGAGAGCAGGGGCAATGAATGGACTCATGGCGAGAACACAGGTAGAGGTCAAAGAACTGATCTGGGATATAGATGCGCAAACGGCACGTGTTACTTTAAATTCCGGCAGGAATGATAATACAATCCGATTAAGTGCGGGCATTTCTTGGTATAACGCTATAGTTAATGGTCTTGAGGTTCAAGTAGATAGTGATGGATGCGGCAAACATATAAGCCTAACGTTGAGTGCAGGTTTAGATGTTACGGTCGAATTTGCTTTGTAGTTTTTTTAGTGTTTATATCGTACCCGGGTCTAAGGAGGTAATATTTAATGGATGCATACTTATTCGTTCATTTTAGGGAAAAAAGAACCCCAGATGGAGAACAGGTATATTTTGCACTCAGTACTGACGGTGTTAACTGGGAACAAGTTAACGGCGGTCAGCCCGTTATTTGGAGTGAACAAGGTGATAAGGGCGTTCGAGACCATACAATCGTAAGAACGAAGTACGGCAAGTTCTATATTCTCGCCACAGACTTGAGCCTTGCCAACTGTTTCAACACCAAGTATAAGGGGAGTTGGGGCAACATCATAAGAGAGGGAAGTAAGTGCCTTTCCATGTGGGAATCGGACGATCTTGTGAACTGGTCGGAGCAGAGAATGATAGAATTTGGTGATGAGGATTTCGGCAACCTTTGGGCCCCGGATGTAATTTACGATAACATAAATGAAGACTACGTAATTCACTGGTCATCAGCGGTGGCATCCAATAATTACGAGCATATGGCGATCTATTATACTCGAACAAAGGATTTTGAAATCTTTACTACGCCTCAGATACTGTGCCGGAAGGATGACAGCGGAATAATTGATTCTGCCATATATGAGGAAAACGGTATGTTCTACCGCTTCTTAAAAAGTGAAGCAAACCCCGCAGGTATCATATTACAAAAGGGAAAAAGCCTTACCGGTGAATATACAACAATTGAAGCCTTTGACGAGGAGATGGCAAAACTCGGACACCATGCCTATGAAGCACCTACAGCGTATAAGCTCAGCAACGGTAAATGGTGTTTGATGTTAGACTTTTTCGGTATCGAGGGTGAAGGGCAGGGGTATGTTCCCTTTATAGCCGATAATATTGACAGCGGACTATTTATTCGATCAGATGAAACTTTCAGCTTTCCTTACCGCTTTAAGCACGGAACTGTACTTTCTATTACAATGCAAGAATTCAATAGGATAAAAAAATGGAAATAGCCAGTGATTCAGCTTTCTATTAATTGAGCGCGATCTGCAAACGTTTAGGGATCTGTGCTTTAAAATAGGCACACTTTTCTTGTAAATGAACCGTATCGAACCAGGCGCTGCTTCATCTATAATTTAGACATAAGAATAAATAACAAATGAGGGTGGTGATTCTAATACATAACAAAATATTTCTAAAACGCTTTCAAAGTCAATTGCCTTTTCAGATATTTGTCTGGTTAGGTCTCATATTTTTATTGATTTTTAGTTATGTTCCTATGTTCGGCATCATTATCGCATTCAAAAATTACAAAATATCTACCGGTATTGAGGGGATTTTTACGAGTTCATGGGCAGGACTCACCCATTTCAAAGAGTTAATTAATGATTATAACTTTCCAATGTTAGTGCGAAATACACTGGTTTTAAGCGTGTTGAAAATTATTTTTTCGTACCCAATCCCCATTCTGTTTGCCATTCTACTCAGTGAAGTGAAACATGTATTCCTCAAGCGCTTCGTACAGACGGTCAGTTACTTGCCTCATTTCATTTCTTGGGTTGTTGTAACGGGAATTGCCTATTCATTCTTTTCTAGTGGATTCGGTATTATAAACCATCTCTTGCAAACGCTTCATCTCGTTGATAAACCACTTGATATTCTTACAAATCCTAACTCCTATTGGGGACTAGCTGTTTCTACGGCGATTTGGAAAGAAGCGGGTTGGTGGACAATCATCTTCCTCGCGGCACTTGCTGGCATTGATCCTTCACTCTACGAAGCAGCAGAGATAGACGGAGCAGGGCGGTTGAAACGAATTCTGTATATTACATTACCTGGTTTAAAGAACGCAAGCATCGTTGTTCTAATTCTCACAATCGGTAGTATGCTTGGAGGCGGATTGGTTGGATCGAACTTCGAACAGGCTATGCTGCTAGGCAATACATTAAATAGCGAGACATCCCAGATTATCCAAACGTACGCTTTCAATATTGGCCTAGCCCAAGGTAGATTCTCGTTTGCAACTGCAATTGATTTGATGCAATCCGTTATTTCGGTCATCCTGATTTTCACTAGCAATGCTATTGCTAAACGTGTGTCTGGGACCGGATTGTTCTAGCTAGACCAGAGATATGAGGTGATCAACCGTGCGTAGAAGAAGAACAATGGAAGATCGTGTGCTTGATACCATCATTGCGATGATCCTGTTCATCATTGTATTCGTAACTGTCTATCCATTTTACTATATTTTATTAATTACATTTAATGCCGGGACCGATACCGCAGCCGGTGGCATGTATCTATGGCCGAGAAGCTTCACTCTCGGTAACTATCTCTATTTTCTCGAAAATCCAAAATGGATTAAATCACTAGGAATCTCAGTCCTTCGAACTATTCTAGGAACGGTACTAGCTGTTCTCTTTACAAGTTTGGTTGCTTATGGACTAGCGAGAAGAGATTTGATTTTTAGGAAAAGTTACCTACTAGTTGTAATCGTTTCTATGAACTTCTCCGGCGGATTGATCTCTTACTATATCGTTTTGAAGAGTCTCAAACTAATTAATACGTTCGGTGTCTATATCATTCCAGGTATGTTGAATCTGTTCTTCCTTCTCATCGCGATTTCCTTTTTCACAGAGATTCCTGATGAGCTAGGAGAATCCGCACGAATGGACGGTGCCTCAGAGATTCAAATTTTCGTCAAGATCATACTACCAGTCTCCATGCCGCTGCTCGCTACAATGGGGTTATTCCTAGGCTCGGGACATTGGAATTCATGGCTCGATTCAGCCTATTTCGTTCAGAATGAGAATTTGCGCACTCTTACTTATCGGATGATGCAAGTCATCAATCAGTCTATGGTACCTACAGGAGATGCGCAAATGGCAGCAATGTCACGTTCAAGTGTTACCCCATTTTCGATTCAAGCTACTGCTATGGTAGTATCGATCATTCCAATACTTGGCGTATATCCTTTCCTACAAAAACATTTTGTGTCTGGTATTATGCTTGGTTCCGTAAAGGGTTAGAAATTGTATTTTATGGCATTCTTCTCTAGGCCTGTTTAGAATGCTTAAAATAATGTAATCTATTTGAAGGGGGACTTACATATGAACAAACGTACCCAATTGATCACCAAATTAGTGGTCACTCCACTCCTTATTGGGGGAGTGCTTTCAGGATGCAGCACGAATGCGGATATTAGCGAGAACTCAACAACAAAGCCTAGTTCAACTTCCACAACTTCGGCAGTAAGCACAGGAGCACAAGATTCTTGTACAACTCCTGTTGAAGTCTCCATGTTTGTTGATGCAACTTGGTACCCGTTCCAAGATTGGTCGGGTGAAATTCCGGAAGCGATTACAAAAGCAACGTGTGTAAAGCCTAAAGTCACCGTGGCAACAGATGATAAACAGTTGGCTTTGATGACGGCTTCAGGTGATCTGCCGGATATCGTCGTGTCCTTCAATTTCAAGCTAATGTCAGATGCTAAATTAAGTCTTCCTTACAATCAAATCTTTCCCAAGTATGCGCCAGATGTCAAATTTGATCCCATTAAAGAGCTGGTTAGTACAGTGAGTGATGGTAATTATTACGCGATTCGCAATGATTTCTCAACAGAAGCCGAATGGAAAGCTAATCCTTATGCCCATATGATGGTTCCGGGACTCGCGATGCGTAAAGATATTTTGGCGGAAGTAGGGAATCCAAGCATCAAATCTTTGGAAGATCTCAATAAGGTTTTTGCTGATGTTAAAGCTAAGCATCCCGAGATGACACCTCTCATCCTTAACCCGAATTGGCAAAGGCCCTTCTTTGATACGCAATTCGGCGCTCAAGGCGGTTTTGTCGATAAAAACGGAAAGATTGAATATTATTTGAAACAGGATGATGTACGTAAGTCGATGCTGTATATGAACAGTTTGTACAGAAACGGTTATGTTACTTCAGAAAATTTTGCCTATAAGAATGAGACAGAGACAGAGCAAATGGTACTCGCGGGCAAAGGATTTGCTTACACATGGACATATTCCGCTGCTGATCGCCTCAATGCAGACTCCAAAGATAAGAATATGAAGTTTGTTCAACTCGCAGAGCCACTAGGACCCAATGCAACGGTCATTAGTACTGGCACTGGTGGACTCGGTATGTACGTGACGAAGAACAATAAGAAAGTTGAAGCGACTGTAAGGCTGCTTAAATATTTATTCTCTGAAGAAGGCTGGCGAACAGCTGAGTGGGGAATCAAAGACAAAGACTGGACTTGGAATCCAGCCGGTTATCCAGAATTTAAATATGATGTTCAGGATATTGAGATTCTCAAGAAAAAAGGTGTTTATTGGTGGGGAGTGCCAACGGAGAGCGGCGTTGGTATGGCTTTAGGCTCTTATAAGAATGGGTCTGAAACGACGCGCCAAGGAGAAGCCTATTCCAAAATCACAAAGTTTAACCCCGCGATTGGCATGATTAATCCTGATACGGATTCCCCTGAACAGATTATCCGGACGAATATTGACAACATGGTGAAAACAGAAGTCACGAAAGTTTATCTTGCACCTACGGAAGCGGAAGCTTTAAAAGCTTATGAAGAGATGCTGGTTAAAGCAGATAAAATCGGCATTGCTAAATTAGAAGCATGGGCAACAAAGCAGTATGGGCCATTGAAGGAAAAGTATGACAGTTTGACGAAATCAAAATAAGAAATCATTCTAACTCATACGGGATGTCGACCAGTTATCCGGCTGACGATTCCGTATGAGTTCGTTCATTTTAGAAACGGAGTTGTGATGGAGATGCGCATGAGTACTAAAATGATCATAGGCTATATTCTTCTGATTATTATTCCGTTTCTTACCTTTACCTATTTTGTTTATAATCAAATGAATGATAAGTTCGTGTCCCAGTACCAACTAGCGAACCAGCAAAATATGGAGCAATTGGCTGTAAATCTGGACTCAAGCCTACTTAAAATCGAATCACTTTACTCGGTATTTCAGAATAATAACGCATTAATTGAATTTTTGCGAGGCGATTACACCAACGATCGAGATTTAATATACTATTATTTAAAAGAAATCGTCCCGACTATTTCATTTTCTTATCTGGGAGAGAAATTTGTTAAAAATATAACCATATACCCTAAATATGAGGAACGGCTGATAAATGTTAGCGGTTTTAAGTCTTATCATGAATTGGACACGATTAGTAAAACCTCTGGTTGGAATACTTTGAGTCCGAAGAAAGGGTTATGGACCATTGATTCCTCTATGGAAGTACCGTCACTTTCTTACTTTCACAAGATTTATAACGACACCTACTCCAATGATCTTGGTGTACTTCAATTAACAGTCCAACCTACATTTTTCGTTGAGTATCTCCAGCAGCTTCGTAATTTGCATCCTAATAATGCGATTCTTTTGGTGAATCAAGATGGCAATATCGTATATCAAAAAATAGACGCTGCTTTCACAGTCAATCAAATAGCAGAGATGAAGTCTTTGTCCATTGCAAGTGGGAATGGAGAGAATCGGTTTGCTCACAATGAACTGCTCGTCAATTCGACTAGCCTTCCAAGGCTGGGACTTACACTTGTTGAGATGAATAAGAAAGATGCCATGTTTACACTACTCCGTCATAAGTTTGGATGGATCATTGGAGGTTGTGTACTACTTGCATTGTTAACTATTCTATATTATGTATTTGTTTCTACCTTAACCAAGCGACTACTTCTATTGTCGCGACACATGCGTCGGGTTGAAGCAGATTCCTTGCATCATCCGTATACCGGACGAACAGGAAAGGATGAGGTTGGGTTTCTGATCTTGAGCTACAACGCGATGATCAACCGCATAGATGAGTTGGTAAATCGTGTCCAAAGAGTAGAATTACTGAAGAAAGAAGCAGAATTTAGGATGCTTCAAGCGCAGATACAACCACATTTTTTATATAATACATTGGAAACCATGCGTATGCTGGCAAGGGCAAGTGGTGATGTTACAGTTGCGGATATGGCTTATTCCCTCGGGGATCTTTTACGATACAGCTTGACTAAGCAAGATGAAACGACTCTCCAGGATGAGTTAAACAATGTGAAAAGATATCTCTCTATTCACCAAATTCGAATGCAAGATCTTGAATGTGAAATATTCCCTCATGAGGAGATGCTGTCTTTAAAATGCCCTCGATTTATTTTGCAGCCTCTTGTGGAAAATAGTATTCTTCACGGACTATCCAAACGAAGAGGAGCCAAGCGAATCGCCATTCGATTCACGATCGAGCAGGATTACGCAATTATCGAGGTATCGGACAACGGATCAGGTATCTCCGAGGATAGGCTTATTGCATTGAGACAAGTTCTTACTGGTGAAGTCATTGCAGTGAGTGAGGAGAACCAAGTAACGGGTATTGGTCTTACCAATGTGGTGGAACGAGTGAAAGCTTATTTTGGGGGACAGTCTGGTGTGATGTTTAGCAGCGTAACTGGTGAAGGAACAGTGTGCTCACTACGATTATATGTAAAGGGGAACAGAGATGCTAAAGTTGATGATCGTGGACGATGAACCGATTATTTTAGCAGGTATAAGAGATATGGTAGAAAAGGAGAATACCGCTTTTACTAAAATTGTTACGGCTAACGACGGCATTGAAGCACTTGAGACAATGGCATACTTTCGTCCTGATTTGATCATAACCGACATTCAAATGCCTGAAATGGATGGTTTGACCTTGATTCGTGAGGCCCAGAAGAAAGATGTCACTCGTTTCATCATTCTCTCTGGATACGACGAGTTTACCTATGCACGTGAGGGAATTCGCTTACAAGTCAAAGAATACTTGTTGAAACCTATTAATGAGCTGGAACTAGCAAAATTATTAAAAAAAATGGCAATTGAGATATTAAATGAGAAGCAAAGTATTCAGCAAGAAATAATAGAAGCATATCAACCACAAGAGATATCAAACGAGAACATAAGAATGATAATTGATTATATAAAAACAAATTATATGAATGATATTTCTCTAAGTGATGCAGCCTCACTGTTGGATCAGCATCCTGTATATGTAGGACAAATTTTCAAAAAAGAAATGGGCATTACTTTTAATTTTCATCTCAATGAAGTCCGCGTAGAGAAGGCTAAGCAGTTGCTAATCGGGATGGAGGGGATGTCTATGGAGAAAATTGCGAAACATGTAGGCTTTGAAAACCGTCGGACATTCTATAAAGTATTTCGTAAATATACGGGTCAAACGCCAGGAGATTTCAGAGGGAAGTCGAAAAAAGAATTAATTTAGTTTACTGTGCTGGAGTGCTCGGGATCAACTCGGGCTTTTTTTACTTGTGTTTATAATTATTTATTTACGAAACGAATAGTAGGAATTACGTACTATTATAATAGAAATTCGCCTCTTAAATTGAAGGCGCATTTCATATAATAAAATCATTATCAGCATAAACGAAGAGGGAAGGGATTTTTCGACATTAACAACAAAGTGTCCAGATGTAGTCATGTTGTGAAAAGTAATAAGGGAGGGTTTTAACTTGAAGAAGCAACTATCATTGTTATTGATTTTAAGCATGCTAATTTCCATATTTGCTGTTACTCCTAAGCCGGTACATGCAGAAGATTTCATACTTACGGAAGATATCACCTTATACCCGGAAGCGGATACATTTGTGAGAAGTGGGGCTGCAACTACTAATTATGCAAGCGATACCAGTTTGACAGTTGGAAGTGGCCGTATTTCCTATTTGCGATTTAATTTGTCGGGCCTTCAGGGAACGATTTCGAATGCCGCACTAAATTTGTATAGGACGGATAGTTTAACCACGAATACAATGTCCGTAACTCATATTGTGTATGACGATTGGGTAACGTCGATGAACTACAATACGAGAGTCGATAGCAGAACAGGTGCTAAAGGCGATGTGCTAGTTGCTTCTTTCCGACCTACAGGCAAAGATACGAGCACAAGAGTTGCCTCAACCGAACTGACGAATAAGGTGAGCACAGAGTATCAAGGCGATAAAAAAATAACGCTTATGATCGATACAATTGGAAGCGTTGCCGATACTTTTAGTTCATCTAGAGGGAGCGTCAAGCCAACGTTGGTCGTGACAACATCGAGAGTAGCTACACCTGATGAAGTGGCCCAACTAGACTTGAATGATCTTGGATTAAGCGATGGCACAGTGATAACAAGTAATTTATTGTTAGTGGGAAATAGGGGTTCCTCAATTACTTATGAATCCAACGATCAATCAGTCATTTCGAATGATGGTAAAGTAACCAGACCAAACTGGTTTGCGGGTGATAAAACCGTACAACTTAAAGTGACGTCAACGTTTACATCTTCCTCCCCAAAGATAAAAACAGTGAATGTTAAAGTTACCAGGGATCCTGCTTCTGATCCGGGCTTACTGGCAGAGGGAGATTTGGCTGCATTAAATTTATACAATGGCAAATATATCAATAATGACATGCCTACACAGGGTGCTAATGGGTCGCTATTTTCATTTGTTAGCAGTAATCCCAACGTGATCAGTTCAGAGGGATATGTAACCAAACCGCTACCCAATGAAAGTACTGCAACTGTTCAAGTCACGGTATATGGCAATAACCAAGGCGAATTGAGATGGGGAACTTACAATTTGATTGTGAGTGCACTTCAACCACAGGAAACAGGCATACAAGAGAGTCTACCAAGTGTACTAGCCGTAGCAGACCAATATGCAGCGGAAACGAAAGTTGGTAATGGCCCAGGTGAAGTGACACAAACGGCTTATGATGCATTTGTTGCTAAAATTGCTCGGGCACGCAGTAAGATCGGTGATCCGCATACCGACTATCGCGCAACCATTGACGGAGTGATAGCAGCAGGATCTGCGATGATTAAAACATCGGCTTTATCCTATGTGTTTACAGATGCGAGCAAAAATACGGTTGAATATTCGGTCTATCGTCAGACATTGAAAGAGACGGTCTGGCAAGCAGAAACCTTGCTTGTCATTCAACCTGAATTTAACACAGAAGAAGCAAAAGCTGCACTGAAATATCAGATTGATTTAGGCAAATCGTTGTTAAACAATACGTATGTTTTACCCTTTGCCCACAATCGGCAGTTTAGAAATCCACGTGTCGATGATACGATTCAAACTATGTTGAGCTATTCAACGTTTGTTTCTGGTTATCCGGAGGATAATGGTATTTACGGCATCTTACCCGTCATACAGTGGTATAAAAACGCAAGTTATCTCGGTAGACATTATTCAACAACAAGCTTATATCCCACTGCAGATACCTTTGTTAGCGGACTTAACGCTGGTACAAACTATGGAACGGCTACCACCCTGCAATTGCAAGGTGATACTTTCCGAATGGCGTATTTGAAGTTTGATTTAGGTTCAGTGGGGAACGATATCCTGAGCGCTAAATTGAAATTAACAAATGCTAAATCGAATAATGAAACGATCACGGTAAATGTGAATGCGGATGACACATGGAATGAGAACACGTTTACTCGTAACAATGCACCGAAAGCAAGCGATAACAGTACGATATTGGTTGGGCCACAAGTGTTAACAGGCAATCTAGGCGGCAATTGGGACGTCACTAACGCAGTTGCTGATGAAAAGGCAAAAGACGGAATGATTACATTTACAGCACGAGTCAATTCAGGGACTACTCATGAATTTTATTCACGAGAGGCTGCTAACCAAAGTTATTGGCCGGTGATCACCATCACGAGCCGAACGATGGATACAATGAAAGTGAAAGAAACATATGATCAAGCAGTCCAGTATGCGGAAGAACTAGTTGGGAACGCGGTAGTGGGTAGCCAAGCTGGTCAATATCCACAGCAAGCTGCCCTCGATAAAGTGAACTCCGTTCTTGCTGAGGTGAAAACGGCCTATGCTGGCTCTGATTCTTATGTTACAGCTAAATCAATTGTTCGGTTATATAATGCTGCACGCGAGATGAGAAATACGCAAGTGCTTCGTTTACAGAATGACTCTGGGTCTACCTTATTCTATACATCTGAAGAGCTTCAGCAGTTCAAAGAGGATGTTACGCATTCTCCCTTGAAAGAACAATATGATTACTTGAAGTCATTGTCTGATCAGATGTCGATAAATGATCTTAAAGAAATGAATGAATTAAACATCACAGATCAGCTAGATTATAATGTACTGAACAATAAATTTAAAATTTGGACAGGTATGAAAAACGTTAGTTTCACAGCTCCAGCAGGTGCAAAGTCTGCTACGATGGAAATTACATTACCGTCCTCATCGAATGAGCAAGATGGTTTGGGCCATGTCTGGGTAGATAATTTAAGGATATATCCGACTACCTCTTCGGGTGATTTACAGGTGCCTAATGCAAGTTTTGAAGGAGACAATGTTCCTAGTTGGAGTCCAGTGGTTATAAAGGGAAACCCTGTTCTCACAGTTGAAAAGCGTTCTAATTATGTATTCGCGGGGAATCAGTCTCTGTATATTTCAAATCCAACAGACAATGATGAGGGCAAATGGAAGTTGACAAGTGACTTTCCACTTACGGCCTTAGATAATAAGTACTCACTTACGTATAATGTGAAAATTGACGGAAGATTCAAAAATGATGTAGGCGTTAATCTCGTATTTACGTTTAAAGATAGTGATGGAAATGTTATAACAACTAACGGTGTTGCTGACACGCGTATCCTTACAGCGAATACACCTTCCGCAATCGGTATTGCAGATAGTAATTTGTATATGCAAGCGGATGCCATCGTCTACGCAGTAACAGGCGATATTCAATATGCGCAGAAAGCGAAATACCGTATGAAATGGCTGTTAAATGACTTCTCTCAAGGCGCCGAGAACTGGTTTGCTGGAGACAAACGGCCTTTTGGGATCGATGCTTATGGTCAAGTACAAGCAGGCAGGAACGCATCATCACTGGCTTCGACCTATTCATTTATTAAAGATGCCCCTAACCTGTATACGGCTGAAGAGCGAAAAGAATTCTATGGGCAACTGCAATATTTGTTTGATTATTTGACAGATATACGGGATCGACAAGAATTAACTGCGAAACAAAATGCCGATAACACAACCAATTGGAATACCGATATGGCTGTAGGTGCTGGTTTGCTAGCGTTGACAATACCGGATTACCCAAATGCAAGTGCAATTTTGGATAATGCTAAGGCATTGCTCAAAGGACAGATGATATATCACGTAAATAGTGACGGCGGGTGGCCCGAATCGCTACGTTATCACTCAGCTACTTTAGGGAAGATCGCTCCTTTTGTTAGAGCACTTCGTGTTGCGACAGGTGAAGATTGGTTCCCAAAATACATTACTCCGTTGTTTAATTTTCTAATGCTTGTTGAGACACCTGCTTACGAATTTTTTGACAATCAAATTGGAACTCCTGGTTTTGGTGATCATACAACGAGCAATGGCAGTCTTTTTGTTCCGTTCGCCAATTATCTGGACGAAGTGGAGAAAACAGATTCTAAACTGGCTGCTCAACTATACGAGACGTATAAGCGCGCAGGAAGTCCTCTTGGATCTTATGGTGGTGAAGGCATTGCAATTCAAAATTTCTTCTTGCCAACGAATACAGATAACAAGGATAATGTTGGACTTGAATTAGGATCATCTAATTTCACAGGAAGAACTGGTTATCAGATATTCCGCAACAACTATAATAGACCTAACGAAAGCTACTTCGTGCAAATGGCTAGAGAGATTTATATGGGTCATCAGCACGCTGACAATGGATCCTTTCTGTTATATGCCAATAGTACCCCGTTAGTTTTGGATCCGGGTGTCGAAAGTTATTTTGATGGATCAGCAGCTTACTACAGTCAGTCAAACAACCATGCAGTTGCTACTTTCAAGAATGCAAGTGGAGGTTCTATAGATAATCCTGACCTAGTAAAGCAAGAAGATTTCTATACATCTCAAGCTATGGACTATTCTAAGGTTGATCTTAGTTCAACATCAGGTACGTATAAAAGGAACATTGCTTATGTAAAAAATGGAATTGAAGCCTATGTCATTTGGGATCAAATGAAAGGCAACAGCGCCAACGGAAGCCGTTATACATTGCCGCTCGTATCACAGCAAACGAGTGTGAACGGTGTACCTGTGAATTCACAAGGTACGGGTTTTACCGGAACAGGCACAAAAGTGCAAACATCTGGTTTCTATGGAACTGGATTGGAGACGACTATTTTACAACCTTCAAATCCAACTATCAGTGTTCAGCAGGGCGGTTCCTCTAAGATGTTTCCTGCGGCCAATGGCCAATATCTGCTCGATATGTTCCGGATTGAAGCGACGCCGGGACAGAATTTCTTAACTGTCCTTTACCCTGTGGCAAATGGCGGGGAGGGTATCACACAAGAGAATCTCTCAGTCAATAACGCAGATGTATCGGCTTATAAGATTCAAACACCTGATGGGAAATGGATGATTGCTGTCGTTAATAACAATAGCGCGGCACAAACTGTAGCTATACCTTCTACAGAGGCACTTGCAGATATGAGATCAGGTTCCATTTATAATTTGGATGGAAATGCAGTGACTCTGCAAATTGCTGGGAACGAGATGATGATTCTGAAATCACAATCTCTCAACACGCCAGTGCCAACAAGCATAGAATACACAGGAAGCACTGAAGTAATGATACCGAACAGCGGCGAAGTGAAGGCAATTCTCACTGGTACTGTGCTTGACCAATACAATAATCTAATTGTGCAATGTAAAAATAAAGCTGTTGATCTATGCGATACCAATTCTCAGGATGTTTCCATTGTGTGGTCTTTGAGTGGAAGTCCATCAGGTGTAGATTTGGATGCGAATCATGGCATTGTCAAAATAGCAAGCAATGCAACCGATTCGGAAATTGTCGTAATCGCGACAAGTGCTGGAATCAACAAGGAAGTTACGTTGAAACTGGATAAAAGCACAGACCCAGGAACAGATCCAGGAACGGATCCAGGAACAGACCCAGGAACGGATCCAGGAACAGACCCAGGAACAGATCCAGGAACAGATCCAGGAACAGATCCAGGAACAGATCCAGGAACAGACCCAGGAACGAATCCAGGAACAGACCCAGGAACGAATCCAGGAACAGACCCAGGAACAAATCCAGGAACAGACCCAGGAACGAATCCAGGAACAGACACAGGAACAAACCCAGGAACAAATTCTGGAACGAGCCCAGGAACAAATTCTGGAACTAACAATAATGACAACGTGTTTAAGAAAGATATAAAGCTTAATGGACAAACAGCTAGCGTTGCATTAGATGCATCAGAGTGGAAACAGGCAGCAGCACAAATGAAATCTGTAGGATCTGTTCGAGTTGAACTATCTGAATCGGCAATAGCTAAAGAATATGAATTAACTATACCAGCAGAAGTGATATCTACACTAACAGATAGTTCGTATTTGGAAATTGCCACACCATTTGGTGTTGTTCAACTCCCTGCATCAATGATATCACCAAACACATTATCGCAATCAGAAATCACTTTTAAAATTGCTAAAGTGGATCTTAGTACGATTGGAACTGATTTGCAGCAGCAAATAGGAACACATCCAGTTGTTGAATTAAGTATCCTTGCTGGTGGCAAGTCGATTAACTGGAGTAATTCGGAAGCGCCTGTTACAGTTTCGATACCATACTCTCCAACATCCAAGGAACTGCAAAATCAAGAGCATCTCGTTGTCTGGTACTTGGATGCAGCAGGTCAAATCGTTCCAGTAACAAACGGTAAATATGATGCTTCCACAGGTCAAGTGACATTCAAAACAACACATTTCAGTCAATATGCCGTAGCATATGTCACTAAATCTTTTGAGGATATTACTAACATCAATTGGGCGAAGAAGCAAATCGAAGTTCTCGCGTCTAAAGGTATTGTAAATGGTTCATCGGAAAAGCAATATAACCCAATGGATCAAGTTACTCGAGCTGACTTCCTTCTATTACTATCTAGAGTGCTGGAACTAAATGCCCCTCTAGGTGAGAGTTTCAAAGATGTTCCAGAAAGTGCGTATTATGCCGATGCAGTTCGAATGGCCAGATCGCTTGGCATTACGGATGGAGATCTGGGGAATAACTTCAACCCACTAGCTCCGATCACAAGAGAGGACATGATGGTCTTAACAGTGAGAGCGCTAAAGGCATCTAAGCAATTGCAATCAAAGGATTCCAGCAAAGCATTAGCCGCATTCACAGATGCCAATATGGTTGCAGATTATGCGAAGGCTAGTGTTGAGGCCCTTATTGCAGCAGGCTTGGTAAGCGGCTATGATCAGGGAATTCACCCTAAAGCAACAACGAACAGAGCACAGGCAGCTGTTCTCATGTACAGCATCTATAACACAATGAACAACTAAAGTTTTATTGGTTTTTGGATGTTTAGATGCGATAAATTCATAAGGATAATCAAAGCAACGGCAGTCTAGGAATCATTTCACATCCTAGACTGCCGTTTTTTCTATGGTTACTTCGGTTTAGTTGGATTTCCCCTCTATTTTCATCGGATTTTGCCTATCAAGCCCTATAGGTACTCGATACAATACCAACTGTAAACGCTTTCTATAGCGATTTATATGCTGGATTTTAATCCAAGAAAAGGAGTGATTTTATGTTCAAAAAGTTTTACAGTGTAAGACTCATTTGTTTCATGTTTGTAATGTTCAGCTTGCTTGCTTCCACACTCGGTGTTGCTCTCCCGAAAGAGGTAGAAGCGGCTACATTCACTCATCCGGGAATTTTGCACAGTGCGGCGGATATTACGAGGATGATTGCGAATCAGAACACAGAACCATGGAAATCAGCGTTAACAAATTTTAAAACAGATGCTAAAGCATCCTCTAGTTATGCGAAGCAGGGACCGTTTAGTAAGGTTTGCCGAAATGATACAACGCTAGCCACATGTACAGATGCCAACTATGGAAATAGTGCCTTGGAGAATGATGCGAGAGCAGCTTATTACAACGCGCTTCTGTGGAATGTGACAGGTACGCAGGCGTATGCCAATAAGGCGATTGAGATTTTGAACGCTTGGTCGAGTACGCTTACCATGATTGCTGGAACAGATGCACAGCTTGCTGCTGGGGATAATGGTATATTCCTAGCTAATGCGGGCGAGTTACTTCGTTATAGCAGTTCTGGCTGGGTTTCTTCCAATATCACGCAGTTGGAAACTATGTTAACCAATGTATTCTACCCACAGATCTCGACTCCTGGAGATGCAAACTGGGGTGGCTCTGCGATGAAATCAATGATTTCTATCGCCATCTTTACGAACAATCAAACTATGTTTAATTCCGCTATTTCCAACTTTAGAACAAACGATTGTGCTGGGATGACACGTAATATTATGTCTACGGGTCAAATCTCGGAGTCAGGTCGTGATCAGGTCCATGCACTCGGGGGTCTCGGAAACTTGACGGTTATTGCGGAAATTGCTTGGAAGCAAGGTATTGATTTATATGGTGACGCGGACAATCGGATCCTAGCTGGAACGGAATATTGGTCAAATTATAATCTCGGCAACTCCCCAACTTCGTGGGACGCTAGCTACGGACGTTGTACGATGGGGCCATGGAGCGGGATTAATGCAACGGGAAGAAGTGCAACCATTGACTGGGCACAGAATGAATTGGTCTATGCGCATTATGTAGCCCGTAAGGGAATGACGGCTCCGTTTACGACAACCTATATGAACGGGATGCCGGCTACAGATTCGGATACTGCTTATATTACATTTGCCTACAGACTCGGCACAATTACGGATTCAACAAAACCAGTGGCACCAACGGGATTAACTGCTACACCGCTATCTAATAAAGTTGTGAACTTGAGTTGGACACCTACAACCGACAACATTGCCGTAAGCGGTTACAAAATATACAGGAATGGATCCATTGTAGGATATTCGCAATCTCCCAATTATACAGATGCGGGTTTAACGGCTTCAACTGCCTATAGTTATCAGGTAAGCGCATATGATGCGAAATCAAACACATCATTGCCTAGCAGCACGGTAAGTGCCACGACATTGTCATCTGCGACATCACAAATTCCATTCGCCTCGCAGGATATCGGTGCTGTGGGAGTAGCGGGTAGCTACAGTTATAGCTCTGGTACGTATACAGTGAAAGGATCGGGGAGTGATATTTGGAATAATACGGATCTATTCCGATTCGCTTATGTGCCCTTAAAAGGAGATCGTACAATTACAGCACGAGTTGTCAGCTTGACGAATACGAACTCATCTGCGAAGGCTGGGATTATGGTCAGAGAGTCTTTATTTGGAAATGGTAGCAATGTATTCGCAGCTTTGAAGCCTACCAACGCCGTTTTCCAATATCGAACAGCACCTGGCGCAGCAACGAACTCCACGACTTCGGCAACGGTCAGCGCACCTTATTGGATTAAAGCTACGCGTTCTGGGAACACTGTGACGACATACATTTCACCAGATGGAATCACATGGACGCAGTCAGGCTCCTCGACTATTTCGGCAGCGAGTACAGCTTATGTCGGTCTTGCTGTGACGTCCCACGTGAATACGACACTCACAACGGCGACTTTTGATAATGTAAGCATTCAGTAAAAATGGGATTAGTGGAGGATCAAGCGAGTAACAAATCGCTTGATCCTTTCATTTTACCTCCAATAATCATAGGAATCCCCCTCTCATGCAGTTGGAATTTGCCTCTGAATCGACATTTTCATAGCTTATAATAAAAGTATAGAAGCAGTTGCTTACAAAGAAAGAAAGGTGTTAGTTACGATGGAAGTTAAGCAGACACAAGCACTTAAAAGATCCTATACCATTTCAAAAAGTACCATTTGGGCTCAAATCAAACGAGATCGATTTTTCTACTTTCTTTTAATTCCGTTTCTGTTGTGGTATGCATTATTCCTATTTAAACCGATGTACGGAATTCAGATTGCTTTTAAAGATTACAGTATTTTTAAAGGCATTGAAGGCAGTCCATGGGTTGGATTCAAACACTTTACGGAGTTCCTAAGCAGTGAGTATTTCATCCGTGTCTTTAAAAACACGCTGATCATCAGCCTGTACAGTCTACTCTTTGTGTTTCCGGCTCCCATCGTGTTGGCGCTGTTACTTAATGAAGTGAAGAATATGTTCTTCAAAAAAGCCGTGCAGACGTTAACTTACATGCCGCATTTTATCTCGGTGGTCATTGTCAGCGGTATTGTGACAAACTTTTTGTCGCCGACGAACGGGTTAGTTAATCAAATTATTGAGATGTTTGGGTTTGACAAAATTTATTTTTTAACAATTCCTGGTTACTTTCGAACTATTTTAATGTCGATGAATGTGTGGCAGGATGCAGGGTTTTCAGCCATTATCTATCTAGCCGCACTTGCTGGCATCAACACCGAATTATATGAAGCCGCCGTCATCGACGGAGCGAATAAATGGAAGCGAATGCTGAACGTTACGTTACCAGGCATTCTCCCAACAATTATGATTTTGTTAATATTAAAAGTAGGTCATCTACTTGATGTTGGATATGAGGCGATCATCCTCCTGTATCAGCCTGTTACGTATAGTACAGCTGATGTAATAGGAACCTATGTATATCGCGAAGGTATCGTTAATGGTCGGTATGATATGGCTACGGCGGTGGGATTATTCAATTCAGTTGTCGGACTAATTCTTATTTTCTTTTCCAATTGGTTAAGCAAGAAATACACAGATAACGGATTATGGTAGGTGATGAGCATGCTTGAAAGTCGAGGAGAAAAAACGTTTTATTTCTTTAATTATATCTTTCTATTCATTTTAGCCCTAATAGCCGTATATCCTTTCATCTATGTGTTATCGGCCTCAATGAGCTCACCACAGGCTGTTGTTATGGGAAGAGTACTGCTATGGCCAAAGGAAATTACATGGGATGCCTATCATGCCGTGTTTAAGGAAAAGGGGATATATTCGGGTTATCTCAACACGTTATATTACACGGTCGTGGGGACATTCGTAAGTCTTGCTCTGACGATATGTGGCGCTTATGCGCTTTCGAGACGCCGATTAATAGGAAAAACATTCTTCAACTTAGTGATTTCTTTTACTCTTATTTTCGGGCCAGGTACGATTCCCATGTATTTAAATTTTCGTGACCTGCATTTATTAGATAGTCGCTTTGGAATTATCATTGGTTTTGCGATATCCACGTTTAATTTCATCATTCTGAGGACTTTTTTTCAGTCCATTCCGGAAGAATTGGTTGAATCATCCAAGATTGATGGGGCAAGTGACGCGGGTGTTTTATTTAAAATTATTTTGCCGCTCTCCAAGGCTTCGCTGTTTACCATTGCACTCTTCTATGCGGTTTCGCGTTGGAATGGTTATTTCTGGGCGATGATCTTACTGCGAAGCGATGAGAAACTCCCGCTGCAAGTCTTACTGAATAAGCTTGTGGTTCAGATGAAGCCATCCGATAGTATGATGAGCGATATGTTTACAACTGGGGAAACCGTGATCTATGCAACCATTATCGTAGCCATAATTCCGATAATTGTCGTGTATCCTTTTATCCAAAAGTACTTTGTCAAAGGTGTTATGATCGGATCACTTAAGGGTTAGATTGATAGTGTTGTTACTCGCAGCGGAGCATCCGCACGATAACATAAATGCAAAGGTATTTACTAAAGGGAGGGTAATTAAAGTGAAAAAAGAGATGAAGGTAATCGTAACATCCATGTTGGCTGTCATCATTCTTGCAGGCTGTGCCAAATCGTCCGAACCGAAAGAAAGTGCAACTGCAAGCGTAGTACCTAGTGCCAGTACAAGTACAGTAGCAACGCCAATGAATTTAAATATTTTTTATTTCGATGCAGCAGGTTTATTTAAAACGGATTTACCAATTTTTAAAAAGGCTACTGAGAAAACGAAAGTTACACTCAAAAATGTTGCCCCGTCAAGTGGAGATGCTAAACAAGCGTATAATTTAATGCTCGCTTCCGGAGAGATTCCTGACATTATTTCCTATAACTTATCCGATTTAAACAATCTTGGTTCACAAGGTGCTTTACAACCGCTTAACGACTTAATTGAAAAGAATGCTCCGAATTTTGCTAAATTTTTGGCTGAGCGTCCCGATGTTAGAAAAGCCATTACGTTAGCGGATGGAAAAATTTACACCATTCCTTTTGTAGCCGATGGAAGTGCAACAACAGGATGGTTTGTCCGGAAAGATTGGCTGGATAAACTGGGACTACAAGCACCTAAAACCGTTGATGAGTACTATAACGTGTTGAAAGCTTTCAGAGAGAAAGATCCGAATGGAAATGGCAAGAAGGATGAAATTCCATATTTCAACCGCTTGGCTAATGCGAGTGTTCCACTAGCGCAAACGAATGAATTACTGCCTTTATGGGATTCTTTCTATTCCTTTTATATCAAAGATGGCAAGTTAGCCTTCGGTCCAAGTGAACCACAATATAAAACAGCGATGGGGAATATCGCTAAATGGTTTAAAGAAGGCTTGATCGACCCGGAAATTTTCACACGCCAAAAAGCAAGAGAAGTGTTGTTGGGTGGAAATACGGGCGGATCTACGCATGACTGGTTTGCAAGTACAGCGGCTTTCAATACATCCCTACAAAAAGAGAATCCAGGATTAAACTTCGTACCTGTAACTCCGCCAGCTAGCCAAGGTGGAAAAGTATTTGAAGTCGGTAAACGTGCCATTCTAGGTGGATCTGGTTGGGCGATGTCCGCCAAAACGAAGGATCCGGCGGCTGTTATGAGATATTTTGACTTTTGGTGGACTGAAGAAGGTAGAAATATGTTCAACTTCGGCATTGATGGAGATTCTTACACCATGGTAGATAATAAACCAAAGTTTACAGAGAAAACATTGAGTCAAACACCAGTATTAGGCTATCTAGTTACCAATTATGGGGCGCAATCTTCAGGTATGGGAGCATGGCAGAACTTTGCATATGAAGAACAATGGACGAATCCGGTTGCTCTTGCGGGCATTAAAGAGTACCAGGATAAGAAGTACATTTCTTCTGACTACACATTGCCGAGCTTGAACTTCACGGAAGCTGAACAGAAACGTATCAATGAAATTAAACCGAAACTAGATACGATTATTGCTGAAATGGGTCAAAAATGGATTCTAGGTGCAGCGGATATTGAAGGTACTTATCAATCCTATCTGGACAATTTGAAGAAGAATAACTTGGACGAGTATATTAAAATTAACCAAGATGCTTTTGATCGTTATAACAAAAAATAAGTTTAGCTGTACGGGAGGTGACGTGTATACACGTCTCTCCCGTTTTGCACGATTGTTATATCCAACTTAGCTTGCTAAGATAGGAATAACATACAATTAGGGAGGGCTCTATGGTGAAGCCATGGCAATATAAGAGATCTTTTAAAACAAGAATATGGCTATCTCTAGTATTATTCACGGTATCCGCAATCTTTGTTTCCAGCACGGCCTCTTATTATATTGCTTCTGGCGTTGTTGAGAAGAAAGCGTATTCAATAAGCCAGAGCATGGTCAACAAATCTTCCCAAGCCTTAGAGGAAAAGCTGCGTAAGGTCAGATTGGCGGTGCTTACATTTATGTCCAATCAAATGTTCGTAGACGTTCTCTCTGCTGCAGCTGCGAATAAAGAAATATCTAAATACGAGTTATTTCGTTTAAATGAGCAAGTCCAAAATCCTATTTTCCAAATGAAGCTAATAGAGCCTGCCATTACGTCCATTCTCATAAGCACGCCAATTGGAGAGTTCTATGCGAATAATGATGTTAGGAATACGGAGACCCTTTTTAAAGATAGTGAGATATACAAGAATTATAAGAATATGCTTGCGCCAACCTGGGTGGAATCACATGAAGATCCCTTTTTCGAAACTGATCAGAAAGTACTAAGTTTGTTAATTGAGCCAATATGGACGCTGCCGATAAAAGATGTCAAAGTTCTGGTGAATGTAGGAGAAAATTCGTTGAAGGATTATCTTCTTGCGAATAAAGGATCAGAAAACGGCGATCTTTTTGTATATAAAGAAAACGGAGTCATGGCGTTTGATATGGAGTCCCCTTATTCAAAAATAGCGAAGGATCGCAATTTAGTTCAAAAGTTGAACCAGGATAGGGGGAATTTTGAATATACGGCGGATGGGGTCGACTATCTAGTCAATTATTCGAGAGTAACGTTCCCAGACCACTGGATTGTCGTGAATATTCAATCGAAAGACGAACTGCTTTCCGATATGAAATATATCAAGTGGATGACGATTGCCACCGTACTTGGGTTCATTATACTCGCTCTTCTTCTTTCTCCGATTATGACGAGAATACTGTTAAAACCGCTTAATAAATTTCAATCTCTGATCAAGAGAGTAGAACAAGACGATCTGACGGTTCGTTTCAAAGATGACTACGATGATGAGTTTAATCAAGTGGGGCTGCGATTTAACAGTATGCTGGAGCGCATACAAAATCTTATTCACGAAAGCTCCGAAACGGAGAAGCAGAAACGAATGGCGGAGATCAAAGTGCTGCAAGCGCAGATCGACCCCCACTTTTTGTACAATACGTTAAATACGATTCTGTGGAAATCCGCAGGGGAAGAGCACGAGCAAGTGCGTGAAATGATTATGTCACTCTCGCTGTTATTCCGACTAGGCTTGAATAACGGAGATGAGCTCACCACAATAGGCAAAGAGTTAGAGCACGTCACGCAATACCTCAAACTGCAGCAGAAGTGTTATGAAAATCTGTTCAATTATGAGGTAGCGTATGACGAAGAGGTACTCATGAAGTTACCGATTCTCAAGCTTTTACTGCAGCCGCTCGTTGAAAATGCCATCCTTCATGGCTTGAGAGATTCGGATTTTAAAGGATTAATCGGCATTCAAGTGTACCAAACAGATGAGTATTTGGTCATGACCGTTCAAGATAACGGCAAAGGCATGGCGTCTGTTACTGAACTAGAATTAGCAATTCGATCTACGCATACTCAGAATAGCTATGCGCTGCGCAATATTTATAACAGATTAATTCTCTATTACGGTGACAATGCGTCCCTGCATATTCACAGTATTCTAAACGAAGGTACATGTGTAGAACTGAAAATCCCACTAGTGTCTCTAGAGGAACGCGTAATTGAAATTGGAGGAGTGTGAACAGGATGAATCGTGTAATCACAATGGTTGTCATAGATGATATTACAACCGTCGTTAATGGGATTGCGGAACGCATCCAGTGGCAGAAGTATGGGATTGCTGTCGTTGGCACTGCGTTCAATGGGGATGAAGGGTTGAAGCTTATCCAGAGAACGAAGCCTGATATTATCATTACGGATATACGTATGCCTAAGCTAAGTGGGATCGAGATGGTCGAAAATGTAGTAAGTATTTTGCCGGATTCGAAGGTCATTTTCATCAGTGGCTATTCGGACTTTGATCATGCTCAGCATGCGATTCAATTAGGGGCATTCGATTATGTGCTAAAGCCCTTCATGCCGGATCAGATTATGAATATCGTTTTTAAGGCGAGGGATTTAGTGCTTCAGCAATCCGAACAACAATCGAATGTGTTGGAAATGGAACGGAAGCTGAGAGAGAGTATGCCCTTGCTTAGACAAGAGTATCTAAGTCTTCTAGTGCGTTATCATTCGAATCCGCAAACATTAAAAAAGAGGTGGGACTTTCTTCAAATCGACATGAAGGAGGAGTCGCTTGCCGTTCATATACTTGAGATTGATCAGTTCAATCATACGAATATGCATGCCTCGATCGCTGAGATTGAGTTAGCTCGCTTTGCATTACAGAACATTATTGAAGAGACGATCCATGCTTCTACCAAAGGTATTGTATTCCGCGATGGCATTAACCGTATGGTATGTATGTTAAATTGCAGTTCCTCGGAAGAATCATTAGAGATTGCTGAGAAGTACTGCGACAATATTCGAAGGTACACCAAGAACTCCATCTCTGTGGGGGTCGGCATGACTGTCGATCATATTGTGGATTTGCCTTTGTCATTTCAACAGGCGTTGACAGCGCTCTCGTATACGTTCTATACAATTGAGAATAGTATCTTTTACTATGGCGATATTGCGCAAATCTTGCCTGTTGAAGGCAGTCATTATTCCGAAGAGAAAGAAAAAGAATTAATCTATGGCATTCGATCGGGAAATGTTCAGAAGACAAATGAAGTACTAGAGGGTATCTTTGCGGAGTGGGATTATTTGGAGCAAAAGCCGACGCCAGAAAAGACCAAAACGCTGTATTTACAATTAATCCTTGCTATCGATAAATCCATAACCATCGCATTAGATCAGAATGAAGAGCAGCCAATCGCGCAATTTGTACAGGAGTTAAACAAATTATCACTTAACGTAAGAGATATTCAAAATTTCGTCAGAGACATATGTGACAAGTATTGCGTTGTGTTTCAAGGAAAACAACAAGTCGAAGCGGAAATTACGATAACCAAATCCATTCAATATATCAAAGACCATTTGCATATCAATGAGACCGTCAATGATTATGCCAAACAGGTTCATTTAAGTTCAAGTTACTATTCGAATTTATTTAAGAAGGTTACAGGAACGTCAGTGCTTCAATTTGTCGTTAACGAGAAAGTGGAAAAGGCCAAGCTCTTGATGGTGCAGGGCCTCTCTTTGTCAGAGGTTGCCGAAGCAGTAGGCTATGAAGAACGGTCCTATTTTAGTGATGTGTTTAAGAAGAAAACGGGTATTACACCGACTGAGTTCAAGCAGCAATATGTGATGAAAAAATAGTCACGCAAGGAGGGCAAAATTGGCATGAAAAAAAATGCAATTTGGTTTGATGAACCAGCCAAGGTGTGGGAAGAAGCGTTGCCAATAGGAAACGGTACGCTTGGGGGAATGATTTTCGGCGGTGTTAAACAAGAACGAATACAGCTAAATGAAGACAGCCTCTGGTATGGGGGGGCATCAGATAGGAACAATCCGGACGCGTATATGAACTTAGGGCGGATTCGAGAGTTATTGTTAGATGGGCGTCCACAGGAGGCGGAGAGATTGGCCGCTCTTGCTCTATCTGGTACGCCTGAATCACAAAGGCATTATCTGCCTTTAGGGGATTTACATCTTACGTTTCCTGGGATGAGCGATGATGTAGAATCTTATTGGCGTGGGCTAGAGCTAGAGAAGGGATTGGTATCTACTTCCTTCAATCAAGGTGGTATCACCTACCGACGTGAGGTGTTCGCGAGTTATCCTGACAGTGTCATTGCCATTCGTTTAGAGGCAGATCAACCGAAGAGCATAACGGTAGATATTCGATTAGCCGGGCCTCGTAGGCGGCACATTGATGGTGTAAGTCATTTGGGTAATGGTACCCTTGGGATATTTGGCCAAACAGGTGGCGAGAATGGTATTCGGTATACCGCTTCTGTAAAGGCGGTTGCTGTAGGTGGGAGTGTCCAGACGATTGGAGAAACGCTAGTTGTTGAGGGAGCGGATAGTTTAGTAATACTCGTAACGGCGGCGACATCATTTCGTTATGAAGAACCAGCGTTGGAGTGCCAAGCTCGCTTGGATCGAGCATTTTGCAATAATTTTGAAGTGTTGAGTGAAAGGCATCAGAAGGATTATGCAGTTTTGTTTGATAGAGTGACGCTAATCCTGGGAGAAGCTGATGAATCGCTTGAACGGTTGCCGACGAATGAAAGGCTGTATCGTGTTCAGCAAGGTGGAGAGGATCACGCACTGATCTCTTTATACTTCCAGTTTGGCAGGTATTTACTGATTGCTAGCAGTCGTCCTGGCGCGTTACCTGCTAATCTACAAGGCATTTGGAACGATCAATTGGTCCCGCCATGGGACAGTAAATATACGATTAATATTAATACTCAGATGAATTACTGGCCGGCAGAGATCTGCAATTTGGCCGAATGTCATGAACCCTTATTCGATTTGATTGAGCGCATGAGAGAACCAGGACGAAAGACGGCTAGGGAGATGTATGGCTGCGACGGCTTCGTTGCACATCATAATACCGATATCTGGGGAGATACAGCTCCTCAGGATGTCTATTTGCCTGCTACGCATTGGCCGATGGGAGCCGCGTGGCTCTGCCTTCATTTGTATGAACACTACTTATTTAATGGAGATTTAGTATTTCTTGAGAAAGCTTACGAAACCATGAAGGAATCTGCTTCGTTTTTCTTGGACTACTTGACTGAACTGCCAGATGGGCGACTAATTACTAATCCTTCGGTTTCTCCTGAGAATACCTATATCCTGCCTAATGGTCAATCAGGGACACTTTGCTATGGACCAACGATGGATAACCAAATTCTGAATCATTTATTTACGGGTTGCATCGAAGCTTCGCTGAAGTTAGACCGGGATTGCCTGTTTAGAGAACGCTTAGTGGCTGCGAGGGATCGTTTGCCTAGAACAGAGATCGGAAAGTATGGACAAATTAAGGAATGGCTTGAAGATTATGATGAAGCTGAGCCAGGTCATCGACACATGTCACATTTATTCAGCCTTTACCCTGGGGATCAAATCTCACCTACAGCAACGCCAGAACTGAGCCGCGCGGCTAGAGTTACTTTAGAACGACGACTCGCCAATGGCGGAGGGCACACAGGATGGAGTCGCGCGTGGTTAATTAATTTCTGGGCCCGCCTAGGTGACGGCGAGACAACATATCAGAACATCTTGGCAATCTTAGCTCATTCCACACTGCCCAATCTTTTCGATAACCATCCGCCTTTCCAAATCGATGGTAACTTTGGCGCGACAGCGGGTATTGCGGAATTATTACTGCAAAGTCATGGGGAAGTGATCCATCTGCTGCCGGCATTGCCGAGCGCTTGGCGTGAGGGTCGAGTGACTGGTTTGCGTGCCCGCGGTGGGTATGTCGTGGATATCGAATGGTTTAACGATGGTCGATTTGAAGCAGTTATAAAGTCGAAAGTCATTGGAGTTTGCCATGTCCAAGCATTTGAAATTATAAGCGATGTAAGTATAAATCTGGCTGCCATCCAATTGCAAACCATTAGTAATGGGAAGTGTAGCCTCAGGGTTGAATCAGGTGGAATTTATAGAATTATTGGAAGATATAAGTCCTAGTTCGTCCTTAAGCTAATTCATCTATTTTTTATCGTAGGTTTACAAACGTAGCAGGTAAGAGAGTGAGGAGTTCCCTCACTCTTTTTTGTGTGCGCCTCACAGTCGCACAATCTAGGTGGTTCAAATCCACACGGTAACTTTACCCTTTGAAGTGCCGTAGCCGAAGTAGAGGTCCGACCC
>NZ_LMSJ01000008.1 GCF_001428105.1 Paenibacillus sp. Soil766
GTTGGCGGAATTCACTCATCTCGGACACCTCGTAATTTGGATAGGTCTATTATCTAACTCCCCAATTCGTTGTGTCCACTACTAAGTCTAAATTCATTAACGCCCCAAAAGGGCGTTAATGCTTGTGATCCAGCTCGTCGCAGCGAAAGTGCCACTGAATAAGACCCTTTTCGGGCCTTATACGCGTGATCGAGCGAGTGGAACGCGGCATTAACGCCCCAAAAGGGCGCTAAAGCTTATGATCGAGCTCGTCGCAGTGGAAGCGCCACTGAATAAGGCCCTTTTCGGGCCTTATTCGCGTGATCGAGCTCGCTCTATCGTAAATAGAGCACCCTGATTTCTCCTCCAGGATGCTCTTTCGGCATGCAGATATAGTCTAACTCATACTTGCTCAGCTTTCCCCGCCCAATACTTCCCTTGCCACGTATTCCGCTCAGTGAGCAATTTATCAAAAGCGTTCAACACTTCCCACTTCTTAAGACTCCACATCGGTCCGATCAGTAGATCTCGCGGAGCATCTCCGGTGAGTCGATGAACGATCATCTCTGGTGGTAAAATCTCCAAAGTATCCACGATTAGTTTGACGTACTCATCCTTCTCCAAGAACTGCAACAAACCAGCTTCATATTGTTTCACCATCGGTGTTTTGCGCATGAGATGAAGCAAATGAATCTTAATGCCTTGTACATCCATTTGAGCAACAGCTTTCCCTGTATCCAGCATCATCTCGTGGGTTTCTCCAGGTAAGCCATAAATAATGTGTGCACACACCCGAATATTATGTTTGCGCAGCTTAGCAACAGCATCCAAATAACATTGGGTATCGTGGGCGCGATTGATCAGTACGGAAGTGGATTCATGCACGGTTTGTAAACCCATTTCCACCCATAAATAGGTGCGCTGATTCAATTCAGCTAGATATTCAATGACATCATCTGGCAAGCAATCTGGCCGCGTGGCGATAGATAAGCCGACAACACCAGGCTGTTTCAAAATCTCTTCATAGTACTCCCGCAGCTCTTCAACGGGCGCATAGGTATTCGTGTAAGCCTGAAAATAGCCAATGTAATTGGCTTCCGGCCATTTTTGATGCTGCAGATCACGGATCTTGTTAAATTGTGTGACAAGATCGTCGCGGCGACTTCCAGCGAAATCTCCTGATCCACGTGCACTGCAGAAGGTACAGCCGCCAGTTGCAATCTTACCGTCCCGATTAGGACATGTGAAACCAGCATCTAACATGACTTTGAATACTTTACCGCCTAAATTCTCGCGCATTTCATAATTCCATGTATGGAAACGTTTATCGCCCCAAAGCTGAGGTGATTCCTGGATCATTGTAGACATAGGACATATCCTTTCTTTCAGTTACTTCTCTTTCCGCAAAATCCCGCCTTTGGAGGACTGTGTTGTCGTTTTGTTCAACCTATATTGTAGCGAAATTTGCGCATGAAAGCGACCCCTGCCTTTCCAACAAGTCCCCCGATAAAACCTCGCAACTACGAGCATGATAACTTTGCACCACAATTACGAGCTGAGAGGGGAATGGACTACATGAAAAAGTTTCGTACGATAACTTTGGCGGTAGCATTGACAACAGCTTTAAGTATGGGGGCATCAGGGGTTCAGGCAACGCAAATGGATACAGGAAATGCAGTCGGAACGGGATCACCAATTGGGACATTGGGGACAGGGACAACGGGGACTACGACTTCAACGGGCTACACAGGAAGCAATTATGATGCCACCTCACCGGGAATGGGGCTTGGGACGGGCGTCAGTTCACAGAACTTTAGTGGAAATGGAACGAACGGCATTTATAATGGGAATCTAACGACCCCAAACACGTATTCTGGCTATGGGACACCCGGGAGAGGCACTGGCGTTATGGACCATATGAATGGATATGGAACGAATCCTGTTGAAAAAGGGGCTAATGCGGTTGAGAGAGGTGTCCAACGCGGAGCCAATGCGATTGAGCGGGGTGTCGATCGCAGCGCAAACATGGTGGATAGAATGAGTACGAAAAGCCTTTCAACAACAACACCTAGCACTTATGGTACTAATTCTTATCGAGCTAATGCAACCACGGATAATGACAATGATATGGATTGGGGTTGGTTAGGTCTGGTAGGTTTATTGGGTTTAGCAGGTCTACGAAGTAATAATAAAAGAAGAGACGAAAGCTACAAATAAACAGCTTCTAAGAGCGAAGCACCTTCCATTTCGGAAGGTGTTTTCTTTTATTCTTCCATTCATCTACTAGAGGAAAGTTTTGATTTTTTTTATAGAATCGTCTATGATTTGTATTCGAAAGCATGTGCGTGTAGGAGGCAAATGAATAATGCGTTTACGGGGCAGAAAAGGTATCAGAGAAGATATAGAACGTCAAAAAGAACTCGTTGTACTAAACGCCAAGGATTATAAAGGCAAATGGTCCGAGTTGTTCGGAAACAATAACCCGATTCATGCCGAGCTGGGGATGGGGAAAGGGCGCTTTATTAGTGAAATGAGCAAGAAATATCCGGACATCAATTTCATTGGTGTGGATATGTATGATGAATTAATTCGCAAGGCAAGTGAGAAAGCTAAAGTTGCACATGAAATTACCGTGGAGAATGAAGAAGATGCGGTGCTTAACATTCCAAACTTAAGACTGATGCTATTCAATATCGAGCATATTGAAGAAGCATTTGCTGAAGGTGAGTTAGAGCGCGTATATTTGAACTTTAGTGACCCATGGCCGAAGAAAAAGCACGCGCGAAGACGTCTGACGCATCCAGGCTTTGTTGCCAAATATCAACAAATTCTGAACGCAAAGGGCGAAATTCATTTGAAAACTGATTCGCAATCCTTATTCGAATTCTCATTGAATTCATTTGCGGATATGGGTCTAAGAATGCGTAATATTTCGTTGAATCTTCATGTAGAAGGAATTCACCCGGATCATGTAATGACCGAATACGAAACGAAATTCGCAGGTCAAGGTATGAATATTCATCGCTGTGAAGTTGTAATCGGACAAGAAGCATTGTCTACACATCAAGAACAGCTGAAACAAGCTTCTGCTTCTGCCTTAGCCGCTGAATCGAAAGAATCAGCTGAATAAGCTTCCCAAACAAACAGACTTATCCATGTTGCCAATGCGCAGCAAAGATAGTCTGTTTTTTTCATCCTAACAACTGGAGAATGACTTCTGAACCATCACCCGTAGGCAGCTGGCTCTTCCTTTGTTGATTGGAAACACGTTTGGCCTGCACATCCGCATAGCGGCTAGCCAGCATGGACAACCAGTGAGAGATCGTATCCGCTGATTGGATTGATTCGCCGAAGCCAAGTTTAGTAAAATAATGCACGTTTTCTTCTTCTTGGCCTGGAAGGGGATCATAGAATAACATGGGAATCGATTTGGCCAGCCCTTCTGAACACGTCATTCCTCCTGGCTTCGTAACGAGCAGGTCGGAGACTTCCATCAACTTGCCGATCTCTTGCGTAAATCTGAGCAGGTGAATATGAGGGTGCTGATACCGCGGATCTGCTGCTAGTTTTGAAATGGCTTTGTGGTTATGCCCTAAGCAGAATATGAACTGAATTCGGTCTCTCCACGTTAGTAAATGCTCGCTCAATGAATCCCCGCCGATGAGGCCCCAACCACCGCCCATGACCAATACAGTAGGCAGCGCAGATAGTCCGAATTGTTGTCGAATCAGCGTTCGATCGTGTGCTTCCCGAAAGCTGGGATGCACAGGAATTCCTGTTATTTCGACATGGGCAGCCGCGATGCCATGTACGATGAGTTTATGCTTCACATCCTCGGAAGACACCATGTATTTATTCACTTCATGGCTGACCCACGTTCCATGAACATCGTAATCCGTGATAACCGTGCACAACGGGATGTGTAAACCAGCCCTTTTCAATCGAGACACAACGACGCTGGGAAAAGGATGCGTACATACGATGGCTTGTGGTGCCCAATGCCTGATCATAGCTGCCGTTTGCGCATAGAAAATGCGATGCAGGGCGAGCTGTGTCAACGGATTAAGCGATTTTTGGTATTGAGCACGGTATAAGCGACCATACAATTTAGGCTGCACAGCGATGGTTTTCTTATAAGCGCCTAGAATCCAGGGGGCCAGCGTGGGATGGAGGAAGGAGCCGAGCTCCACGACACGGGTTTCGATCGTAGCGCAGCGTTGCTCCAAACTACTGGCCAATGCGAATGCAGCTTGCGTATGGCCGGCACCGAAGCCTTCGGATAGGATGAGTACTCTTCTTTTTCGCGATACTTGTTCCATGAATTACCCCCAGAATGCGACTGTCACTATTGATGCCGTCGTTCCAATCAAGCAACCTACAACACAATCTGATGGATAATGAAGCCCCAAGTAAATCCGCGACAGACCAACAACTAATGCAAGCGGGATCAATGCGAGTCCTAGAACGGGTAGAGCATAAACGAAAGGTACGATAAATGAGAAAATAGCTGTGGTATGCCCAGAGGGGAAGGAGTGATCCGTCAGAGGGTTCTTATGTGTAATTGTTTGAGGATGGACAAGGTAGGGGCGAAGTCTAGGGTATCTCTTTTTCATAATGGCAACAGGAATATGGCTGATGGTTAAAGCAAGTAGTGCTTGAATTCCAGCTATACGCAGCGAGCCTTGCCCAAAACAGGCCATGCATAAAGAGATCATGATCGATGCCGTGGCACCGCCTAAATGTGTAATTTTCGTGAAAAATTGATCGAGAAAATGATGTTGGATTCGTTGATTGACGAAGTGGAATAGACGTGTTTCATGATCCTGAAGCCAATGGACAACTTTGCTGCTCATGAGTAACCGCCTCCTTCTAACTTAGAATTGCTCGCTATTTCTATTGTACGAAGGGTTTATTAGAGGGGGATTAACTGGATGATAAATATTCATAAATTCCATTTAATGTTGCACTAATCTGGCGTTAACATTGGTGTGGTAACATGGCAATTATCTCTTGTTAGTGTTGCCGAAAATTGGAACGGATATCCCGCCGCAGCTGAGGTTGGTATGTCCTAATTGTGAACGACGGACTGTTAACGACTTTGTTATGCGAATGTTGTAAGGTGGTTAGATCTATCCATTAACAGGGTATTTAAGCAAAAGTTGTCAGCCAATAGCTGAGTAATTTATAATAAGGACGTCACCACGTAGAAAAGGTAGTGTTCGTCTAAATGGTGAACTTTTGGTACACAATATATGAAAAACGATGAAAACAAGACATTTTCGACCCGATTTCAAGCGCATGCTCTATTCGGTGTGTGCGAACCTCCCAAATATCAAAGAACTGACGCTTTTTCGGAGTTTGCAGACTTTGACAAACAGGGGGAAAGAGAGGAAAATCAGAAACGATTGTTTCACCGTTAGACTTTTATCATGAATGACTGTACATAAACGCACTAGGCATACAAAAAGATAGCTGACGTGCACAAAAAAAGGGGGACTTTGCTTCATGCTAGACAAGATTATGCTTTCCGTTCAGGTTTTCTTAGCTTTGATCGGTGCGTATCAGTTGTTTTTAACGTTTTTTGGTTGGTATCGTCCCAAAAACAAGAAGATGTTTGCTCCACAGAAATCGTTTGCTGTATTGGTTGCCGCTCATAATGAGGAACAAGTCGTTGGGGCCCTGATTGAGAATTTGAAGACATTGGATTACCCGAAAGAGCTATTTGATATCTTCGTGATCTGTGACAACTGTACAGATAACACAGCTGACATCGCACGCCAACATGGTGTGTACGCCATGGAACGCCGGAACCCGAACCTCAGAGGCAAAGGCTACGCGATTGAATGGATGCTCAAAGAGCTATGGAAGCGTGAGCGTCAATACGACGGTGTTGTCATGTTCGATGCAGACAATCTGGTGAGTCCTGATTATTTGATCCACATGAACAACGATCTGTGTTCAGGCTCCCGCGTGATTCAAGCTTACCTGGATACCAAGAATCCGAATGACTCATGGATTACGGGTTCATTCGCAATCTCGTACTTCTATGCGAACCGTTTTGTCCAAACACCTAGATCGAACTTGGGACTTGCCAATTACCTTGGCGGTACGGGCATGTGTTTCGATTCTAATCTGCTCAAAGAAATTGGATGGCGAGCAACTAGCTTGGTTGAGGATCTTGAGTTCTCCATGAGATGTATTCAAATGGGGATCAAACCTACTTTCAACTACGATACACGGGTTTACGATGAGAAGCCGCTATCCTTCAACGCTTCTGCTAAGCAGCGTCTACGTTGGATGCAAGGTCACTTTGAAGTAGCCAAACGCTTCTTCTTCCCTCTGCTATGGCAAGGGATTAAAACAGGAAGCTGGATGAAAATTGACGCGGCGATCTATTCGGCGAATGTATACAATTTCTTCTTTGGTGCTATATTAACGGTTATGCTATGGATACAATCCATGACATCGCATGGGACGGCTGATTCAGCCTTAGTTCATGTCAACCCAGTGGTTATCAATTCACTCAGCTTGGCTATTTACGTGTTGCTTCCGATGTCTATGTTAATTGAGAAGGCTCATAAGAAGACGTACAAATATTTGTTGCTGTATCCGATTTTCATGCTGTCTTGGTGGCCAATCACGTTCTATGCGTTCTTCACGCAAAACAACAAACAATGGAGTCACACTGAGCATACGCGTGTCATTCGATTGGATGAAATGAAAAGTAAACAAGTGAGTTGACTTTTCTAGAATGAGATGATAATATGTTTCAAGTAAAGCAGAAGCGCCCGCTTCTCACCTGACTAACGAACGTTGGCTGGTTTGAATGAATCATCATGTACATTCAATAGGTTTGTTTTAAACCTGTTATTGATGAAGATGTGGGCCCACTGTGCCCGCATCTTTTTTATATTTGGAAGAGTTACATACTTTATGGAGGTGGAACACGATTAGCAAAGACCATATGATTAATGACGAGATTCGTGTGAAGGAAGTACGCCTTATTGGGGCGGATGGAGAACAACTTGGCATAACGCCAATTCGCGAAGCTCTTCAAATTGCACTTGACGCGAACCTTGATCTAGTAAACGTTGCACCGACGGCGAAGCCGCCTGTCTGCCGCATTATGGATTACGGCAAGTTCCGTTATGAAACGCAGAAGAAAGAAAAAGAAGCACGTAAGAATCAGAAAATTGTGGATATCAAAGAAATTCGCCTGAGTGCGACGATCGATGAACATGATTTCCAGACGAAGCTTCGCAACGCAGTTAAGTTTCTTGGTGAGGGCGATAAAGTCAAAGCTAGCGTTCGTTTCCGTGGTCGTGAAATTGCACACTCGGAGATTGGTCGCAAAGTGCTTGAGCGCCTTGCTACAGAAACTGCTGAAATCTCCTCGCAGGAGCGTGCTCCTAAGCTTGAGGGAAGAAGCATGATCATGATCTTAACGCCAAAAGCGACAACTTAGGCGAGTATACTAAATTAGGAGGAACAACAACATGCCGAAAATGAAAACACACAGCAGCCTGAAAGGCCGTTTCAAAATCACTGGCACAGGCAAAGTGATGAGATACAAACAAGGTAAGAACCACTTGCTTTCTGGTAAATCATCCAAGCAAAAACGCGTATTGTCCACGAACCCAACAATGGCTCCTGGCGATGTACGTCGTTTGCAACAACAACTGTCCCTTATCAAAGGTTAATTGTAACATAGCATAACATTCGAACATCATTTATATATCCCAGGAGGTAGTTCACAATGGCAAGAGTCAAGGGCGGATTTATTCGCGCTCACCGTCGTAAGAAAATTTTGAAATTAGCAAAAGGTTATTTCGGTTCCAAACACCGTTTATTTAAAACAGCTAAAGAGCAAGTAATGAAGTCATTGGTATATGCATACCGTGACCGTCGTCAAACAAAACGTAACTTCCGTAGACTTTGGATTACTCGTATCAATGCAGGCGCTCGCCAAAACGGCTTGAGCTACAGCAAATTGATGCACGGCCTTAAATTGGCTGGTATCGAAGTTAACCGTAAAATCTTGGCTGATCTAGCTGTGAATGATTCCAAAGCGTTCAACGATTTGGCTACAGCTGCAAAAGCGAAAGTAAACGCGTAAGCGATCCGATATGCCTAAGAGCTTGTCCCCACCAGGGGGCAGGCTCTTTTTTTATCTTAATGGAGAAATGCTGCAGAACTCAGATGTCTGAGGTGACCTGTGGGGCTGGGAGCTTCCGAAAGCGGATCACGATAAACATGAGTAGAGGAATGATCACCTGAAAAAGCGGGTAAAGCTTCACGCTAAACTTAAGCCCTAGCCAAACGTGTACCGAATAGTTGGGTTCAAGGAAAGAAGTGATGAAGATCAGGCAGCCTACAATGACTAGCCATGTACCTTTCCGGAGAGATGGGAAAATGTGCCCGAGTGCATACACAGCTCCCCAGAAGAAGGTCGTCATTTTGACGAATAAACCAAGAAAGAGCAATAAGGTAACGAGAACATCCAATCGCTCAAAAATTTCACCAACCTCGATCAATTGCACCGCTTGCAAGAATGGCAGTGTGCTGTTTGCAACAAGTGTTGTTCCAAGCACGGTTACGTTGATGATATTCATGAAGACCAAGAAAAGGGAAACCATGGTGTAAGCAATGAGACTAAGCCTCTTCACTTTATTTCGTTCAGGCAGCATATGCCATACCATGAAGAAGATGATGGTCTGCCCGAACGGGAAAGAGACCATATCAGGGAATGCGGCATGAAGGATGGGCTTGAAGCCATTTTCCAAAATGGGAAGTACATTATCGAAATGAATCAAATTGGCAAGGCTTATCAGAAAAATAAGGAGGCCATAGCTGATAGCGACGATAGGGAGCAGTGTTTCTGTCACCCGAAATAGGGTATCTACCCCCATCATGATCGCGTACGAGGCTAGCAATAGAATGATGAACATGGTGATGTATTTAGGTGTATTGTTCAGTAAGGTTAAATTGGAGATTTCTCCGAAATCACGGACGTTTCTCATGGACTCATAAGCAAAATAGATCGCAAAGAAAACCCCGAGGACACTGCCGGCGATTTTGCCAAAACAGATCCGAAGGAGTCCGACAATGTCCTGCTCAGGAGCCCGCCGTTGAATGGATACAAACATCAGCAATAAGAAGAATCCAGCTACTGCTGCAGCCAACATGGCAAGCCAAGAATCCTGCTTCGCACTGCTCCCTAACGCAAATAGCGGGGTGCTCCCGATTTCGAATAGGATAATCATGACGATAAGTTGATAGTTCGTAATACGTTCTTCCAAGACCCTCTACCTCATCCCACTGTGAGCTAGATCAGATCACTCACCTGTTTCTTTGGACATTTCCTTAAAAGCTTTACCGCTCATACCGATTCTTGTGATCTTCACTCTCACGTTAGTTGCTAATTCAAGTTTGGCGAAATGCGCTTCCCAATCGGGCTTAACCTTTTTCCAAATCTTAGGGTCGTGCTTATGTATCACATCCGCGAAATGGAAGACATCTAGATTGTTCTGAACAGCGACTTGAAACGCATTGGTCATGAGACGTGTGATTTCGGCACTTGCGATTCGTTCCATGGTATGCAAATCCTTGGGTTGCGTGGGGTCACTCGGACAGCCATTCTCATTCAGGGTACCTGATGTCTCCACATCAACATACATAACCAAATGGCCGTCGTCAGCGAAGATAGGCTTTAATTTGCTTTTGCTCTGATCGACGCGCAGTGCTGCTTTAATATCTTTGCTGTCTTCTGTGCAACCAAAGAACAAGGTCGTCTGCTGAATGGTATCGCGAATCCAACTGATGCCATATTCCTGTTCTGCTGTAAACCAGCCAGCTAATTTATCTTTTTTGAATACAGCCATTCTGCCAAGTTTAAGTTTATTGGTAAAGGATGTTTTCTTAAGTGTGGCAATTGTCGTATTCTCACCTTCACCAGAGATGACAATTTCGGGGACCAGTGTGAAGGGGGCGTCGCTCGTGATCCCCATCATCATTTGATAAATGGGAACCTGCTGAAAATTAGATCCATTCATAGCCTCGTTGTGAATCATATTTTTAATTGCGGCGCCTGGCAATTTTTCCAAAGGGACAATTTGTTCCAAAATGGTTCTTCCTTCACCGCTGGTGACCAGTAATACCACTGTCTCACGCGAATCTGAATTGCGTAGATACACGTCCAAGAGTTGGGAGATCCCTTCTTTGGCTGCTTTTTCCCCGATAACAATCACGCGATTATGAGCAAAAAAAAGAGACCTTGGCATTTCTAAGCTTGATTGCTGAACCGCCCCACGAATGGAACCACCACTCGTCGAGAACACCATAACAGGTGCCTGCTGGCCAGGGCTGCCCCCCGTATTGGGATTGGCGATGGATTGTGGGATAACAACCTGATACGAAATGGTCCAAACTTTTCCGTCCCAATCAACGGCGGTTGCTGAGGTAATGGCAAGCTGGTTCAATTCTTTACGATCCCAACAACCTGTTAACAGGAAACAGCACAAGCTGAGCGTTAGTAGCTGCAGCCATCCTCGCCTTACGTTCATTGTCATGTCGAATACCTCCTGCAAGAAGTCTCACGAACGATCTTTTCTAGGCGGAGATGGCTTGTCATAAGGTGCTTGTCTGATTAGGTTCCTTCGACTAAAAGGTCTCAAACTACCTAACCAATGGGGCACACGAATGAGCGCATCTTTCAGATTACTAACAACTAACGGGGCGACAGGTGTGAGATAAGGGATGCCGAAGGAACGTAGTGATGCCAAATGAATCAAGATGGCCATACAGCCCGTTAGAATACCGAACAAGCCGAAGGTACCTGCAAGGAGCATTAAGCCGAAGCGGATTAATCGGGCGGCAACGGCCATATTTAGAGCGGGTGTCACAAAATTTGAAATGGCTGTGAAGGAAACGATAATAACCATGGCTGCCGATACCAAACCAGCCTGAACAGAGGCTTGCCCTAACACAAGTGCCCCCACGATGGAGATGGCCGAACCGATAACACGAGGCATACGGACACCTGCTTCACGAAGCACCTCGAAAGTAATTTCCATAAGAAAGGCTTCGATGATCGCAGGGAAAGGCACACCTTCACGCTGTGCGGCTAATGAAATGAGTAAGGTTGTCGGCAGCATTTCCTGATGAAACGTTGTGATGGCAATATAGAGGGAAGGCAGCAGCATGGAGACGAAGAAGGACATATACCGAATGCCTCGGATGAATGTCGCGATATCAAAGCGTTGATAGTAATCTTCACTCGATTGCAAAAAACTGAAAAACGTAACAGGCGCCTGCAGGACAAAGGGGGTGCCGTCAACGATAATCGCAATCTGGCCTTCGAGAATACCTGCGGCTACGGCATCAGGGCGTTCTGAATTCATGATGGTAGGAAAGGGAGAATAGGTCACGTCCTCTAAGTATTCTTCCAGATAGCCGCTTTCCAAAATACTATCGGTATCGATTCGTTCCAATCGCTTCGTTGCTTCCTCAATCACTCTTTCCTCAGCGACACCCTCCAGATAAGTGATCACGACTTCCGTTTGTGTATAACGGCCAATCTTTAAGGAAATAAACTGAAGCTGAGGCGATTTTATTTTTCTCCGGATCAAAGAAATATTGGTTCGCAAATCCTCTGTGAAGCTTTCTTTGGGACCACGGACGACGGTTTGCGTCTGCGGTTCATCTATGGCCCTTTTATCCCAACCCGCAGTACCTGCGATGATAACTTCGTCATAGCCATCCGCAATAAGGATGGTATTTCCCCCTAGAAGGGCAGCGAGAACAGCGGTTCCTTCCGTACTCAAGTTTAGTTCGCTGAGCGTGATCGCCTGGCATAATAAATCGTGGAAGCAAATATCCTGCTGCCAATAGGAGGCATTCTCATGAGCGGTAAGGAGAGGCTTTGTGATGTGTTCATTCAAAATTTCCGTTTGGACAAGTCCATCGATGTAAAATAAAGCCACACTATTCGTTTCCGGATATACGCCAATTTCTAATTGCCGATAGCACACATCTGAACTTTTGCCTAATTGATCTTGAAGCCATTTGACATTGTCTTGCAGGGATGTGGTCAGGGGGAAAGGGGCTTGCAGAGACGTATTCATTGTAGGCCCCCTCAGATCATTCCATAGAATTGGTATTATCTTCTCTCACTTTCCATCGTTTTATTCGATCTACCTATTGACTATTGGCTTTCAGATGCATATAATAATCTTTAATCATATTTGATATGGTGAAGCATACGAATGAATCGCTATGAAGAGGAAGAAGTAATAAGGGCACTTATGCGCAGAGAGCGTTGGACTTGCTGAAACCATCGCCTTAATCCCTTAGATACGAAGTCACCTCGGAGCTGTTTTCCTGAAACTTGTGGATGACCCGCACGTAGTAGGGAGAACCGGAAGAGCACACGTTATCGTGCTGAGGGTAATGTTCGTTCTTGAACATTCCTGCTAAGGTTATGTGCTGTGAGGCATATAGCAAATTTGGGTGGTACCACGGAAGCTTAAACCCCTTTCGTCCCGTTGAACACGTTTTGTGCGTGTCCGGGATGATAGGGGTTTTTCTTATTTTCATGGCATGGTAGACGATGACACGAATTGACTTTTCGAGAGGAGGATCACAATGAATGTTCAAACTGAACCAAAACGCTCTAAAGAAGAACTAATTGAGAAGCTGACGCAACCAGACCTGATTACAGGCTCCGAGATTTTGCTAAGAAGCTTATTGCTGGAGGGTGTGGACTGCGTCTTTGGATATCCAGGCGGCGCTGTATTATACATCTATGATGCGATGCATGGTTTTGATGATTTCAATCACTTGTTGACTAGACATGAGCAAGGCGCGATTCACGCAGCTGACGGCTACGCTCGTTCAACTGGCAAAGTTGGCGTATGTATCGCAACTTCCGGACCGGGGGCTACGAATCTAGTCACAGGTATTGCTACAGCATATATGGATTCTGTTCCTCTAGTGGTTATTACAGGTAACGTTGCAACGAACTTCATCGGTACGGATGCTTTCCAAGAGGCTGATATTACAGGTATTACAATGCCGATTACGAAGCACAGCTATTTGGTAAGAGACGTTAATGACCTGCCGCGTATCATTCACGAAGCATTCCATATTGCGAACTCAGGACGTAAGGGCCCGGTTCTCATTGACATACCAAAGGATGTCTCCGCTCATAAAACGATATTTAAACCCGCAAAGGATGTAAGCATTCGTGGTTACAACCCTACGGTACAACCGAATAAGCTGCAAGTTGATAAGCTGATCAAAGCCATCGAAGAGGCTGAGCGTCCAGTAATCATTGCAGGAGGCGGCGTTGTTTATGCGGATGCTTCCAATGAATTGATCGAATTTGTTAATAAAACACAGATCCCTGTAGCCACGACTTTGCTTGGCTTAAGCGGCTTCCCAAGTGCACACGAGCTATGGCTCGGTATGCCAGGGATGCACGGAACGTTTACAGCGAATACAGCGATTCAGAATGCAGATCTATTGATTTCTATCGGTTCCCGTTTTGATGATCGGGTGACGATGAATTTGAATGGTTTTGCTCCAAAGGTAAAAGTAATCGCTCATATCGACGTAGATCCAGCTGAAATCGGCAAGAACGTGAAGACGGATATCCCATGTGTTGGTGATGTGAAGGCCGTTCTGGAGTATGCGAATACGAAAGCGAAGCCTGCGAATAACGCAGCATGGATCGCTGAGCTGCAAGAAAGCAAAGAGAAGTTCCCACTCAAATACGGTGAAACAGAGACTGAGCTTAAGCCGCAATATGTTGTTGAAATGATTAGCGAAACAACCAAAGGTGAAGCAATCATTACGACAGACGTTGGTCAGCATCAAATGTGGGCCGCGCAGTTCTATAAATTCAAAAACCCACGCTCCCTAGTAACATCAGGTGGACTAGGAACGATGGGCTTCGGATTCCCATCCGCGATCGGCGCTCAAATGGGGAACCCAGATAAACTGGTTGTTTCCATCAATGGAGACGGCGGCGTTCAGATGTGTGCGCAAGAGCTTGCAATCTGTGCGATCAACAACATTCCGGTTAAAGTTGTTATTATCAACAACCAAGTACTTGGGATGGTTCGCCAGTGGCAAGAAATTATTTATGAGAATCGCTATAGTCACATTGACTTGGCAGGAAGCCCTGACTTCGTGAAGCTTGCAGAAGCTTACGGCGTAAAAGGCTTGCGCGCAACGACGAAGGAAGAAGCAAGAAGAGTATGGCAGGAAGCCCTCGATACACCGGGGCCTGTCGTTATTGATTTCGTCGTACCGAAGGGCGAGAACGTATTCCCAATGGTTAAAGCCGGCGATACAATTAGTGACATGTTAATGGGGGATTCGGAATGACAACTAAACATACAGTTTCCGTACTCGTAAACAATCAGCCTGGTGTCCTGCAACGTGTATCTGGTTTGTTCGGACGCCGCGGCTTTAACATTGAAAGCATCACCGTAGGAGAGTCCGAGGAAAACGGACTTTCCCGGATGGTTATCGTAACCACGGGTGATGATAACACATTGGAGCAAATCTCCAAGCAATTGTACAAGTTGATCGACGTTATCAAGGTTGTGGACTTGAGCTCCAACCCTATGGTAGCTAGAGAACTCGCACTTATTAAAGTAAATGCTGAACCGATTATGCGTCCTGAAATTCTAGGGATTGTTGAAACGTTCCGCGCAGCAGTTGTCGATATCGGTCCAGCTTCATTGATCGTGCAAGTTGTCGGAGATTCAGATAAAATAGATGCTATGGTCGAATTGCTTCGTCCTTATGGCATTCGTGAGCTTTCCCGTACGGGCGTTACTGCGATGATTCGCGGTTCGGTTAAATAAAGAAAGAAACACCTAGTTTCAATGAGAAGTAAGCTCTCTTTGAGTGGGTGTTTCAGCGAAGTACCACGGTAAATCGTTGAAACACCCACTCAAGGGGTAGACAAAACGGATTCATTATATCAAAGGAGGATTTATTCGAATGGCAGTTACTACTTACTATGAAAAAGATGCAGACTTAGCAGTACTTAAAGGTAAAACGATTGCGGTTGTTGGTTATGGTTCCCAAGGACACGCACAAGCACAAAACTTGCGTGACAGCGGGTTGAACGTTATTATCGGACTTCGTGAAGGCCGTTCATGGAACGCAGCTAAAAACGATGGTTTCGAAGTTGTATCTGTAGAAGAAGCAGCACAACGCGCTGATGTTATCCAAATTCTAATGCCGGATGAAACACAAGCTCGCGTTTACCGTGAGTCCATTCAACCGAACATGAAAAAAGGTTCAGCGATCATGTTCTCCCACGGATTTAACATCCATTTCGGACAAATCGTTGCTCCTGAAGGTACAGATGTATTCTTGGTAGCTCCTAAATCCCCTGGTCACATGGTACGTCGTACGTACGTTGAAGGCTTTGGTGTACCTGGTCTAATCGCAATCGAAAAAGATGCGACTGGCAATGCAAAAGCAATCGGTCTTGCTTATGCAAAAGGTATCGGCTGTACACGTGCAGGCGTTATCGAAACTACTTTCAAAGAAGAAACAGAAACAGACTTGTTCGGTGAGCAAGCAGTTCTTTGTGGCGGTGCTTCTGAGCTAGTTAAAGCTGGTTTCGAAACATTGGTTGAAGCTGGCTATGCACCTGAAATGGCTTACTTCGAGTGTCTACACGAATTGAAATTGATCGTTGATATGATGTACGAAGGTGGACTTGCTTCCATGCGTAGTTCCATCTCCAACACAGCTGAGTACGGTGACTATGTAACGGGTCCTCGTATCATCACAGCTGAAACGAAAAAAGCAATGAAAGAAGTTCTTTCCGATATTCAACAAGGTAAATTCGCTCGCGATTTCATCTTGGAAAACCAATCCAACTTCGCATTCATGAACGCTACGCGTCGTAACGAAGCACAACATCCGATCGAAGTTGTTGGCGGACAATTGCGTGAAATGATGCACTGGATCAAAAAATAGTCACTCGGCATTATTGAATTTTATAGCTGTACATTCCACAGGGAGTGATTGAGGAGAATTTCCCAATTGCTCCCTGTGAATACTATACAGACTTAGAAAAAATAGCAGAGCAAATGCTTACGAAGCAAGTTTTCTATCGGAAACTTTTAGGAGGTGACATGGTGCGTAAAATTTACATTTTTGATACAACCCTTCGTGATGGTGAGCAATCACCGGGTGTGAACCTGAACACACAAGAGAAGGTTGAGATTGCCTTGCAGCTAGAGAAGCTTGGTGTTGATCGTATGGAGGCTGGTTTTCCTGCGGCATCCCCAGGGGACTTGGCTGGTGTGAATGCGGTCGCTAGAGCGATTAAGAACGCTTCAGTTATCGGCTTGTCTCGTTCTCGCGAGCAGGATATCGAAGCTGTGCGTGAAGCCCTTCAAGGTGCACAGGATCCATGCATCCATCTCTTCCTTGCGACTTCACCGATTCACCGTCAGCATAAACTGCGGATGGAGAAGCACCAGGTGTTGGAAACGGCTGAAGCGGCGATTAAATATGCGAAAAAGTATTTCAGCAAAATCGAGTTCTCACTCGAGGATGCTGGACGTACGGAGCTGGACTTTATCGCTGAAGTAACAAGCATGGCGATTCGTGCTGGCGCTTCTGTCGTGAATATTCCGGATACCGTTGGTTATATGACACCATATGATTACGGTAATATTTTCAAAATGCTGAAGGAAACGGTCCCAGGCATTGAGAAGATTCAATTAAGCGCGCACTGCCATGACGACTTAGGCATGGCAACTGCGAACGCGCTCGCTGCGGTTCTGAACGGTGCCGATCAAATTGAAGGTACCATTAACGGGATTGGCGAGCGAGCAGGGAACACCTCGATCGAAGAAGTGGTCATGGCGCTGGAAACACGCCAAGACTTCTACCAAGCGAAGACTTCGCTTGTGTTGAATGAGATCTACCGCACCAGTCGTCTCGTCAGCAAGTTGACAGGCATGGTGGTTCCAGGCAACAAGGCGATTGTTGGCGCTAACGCCTTCGCGCATGAGTCCGGCATCCATCAGGATGGTATGCTCAAAGAGAAAACCACCTACGAGATTATGTCTCCGGAAACGATCGGCGTGAAGGAAAGTAAGCTCGTAATGGGCAAACACTCCGGACGTCACGCGTTCCGTGAGAAGCTTATTGATCTCGGCTACGAGCTCGGCGACGAGCAAGTCAATGTAGCTTTTGCCAAGTTTAAAGATTTAGCTGATCGCAAGAAGCAGGTAGAGGACGAGGATATTCGTGCCCTGATCGAAGAAAAATTGATCGAGACACCGGAAATTTTCGCACTTGGCACGCTTCAAGTTGCCTACGGTAACCAAATGACGCCAACTGCTACGGTTCATGTTCGCTTCCAGGATGGCAGCGAAGTGGCTGAAAGCGCGGTAGGCAACGGTTCAGTTGACGCGATTTACAACGCGATTGATAAAGCAACGAAGGAAAACGTAGAGCTTGATGACTATTCCATCAAATCCGTTTCCCACGGGAAAGATGCGCTTGGTGAAGTTCACGTCGTTCTGAAACAAGACACGATTTCCGTTCAAGGGCGCGGTATTTCGACGGATATTCTGGAAGCAAGTGCGAAGGCTTACCTAGACGCGGTGAACAGACTGATCGATAAGCGCAAAAACCCAACAAGTAACAGAAGCAACGTTACGTTAATATAATCTCTTAGCTATCATGGCAACCCGGATAAGCACCTCACCTCCACGATTCGAGGAGGGGTGCTTTCTACAAATGCGAAAGGATGCGTCCCTGTATGAAATATCGATTTTCTAAATCGTTGGAAGGCTTCTCATCGTCGGCAGTAAGAGAAATTCTTAAGCTGACTCAAGGGAGCTCGATTATTTCCTTTGCTGGCGGATTGCCTGCTGAAGAGTTTTTCCCATTAGACGCTGTTAGCGAAGCGTTCACAAGAGTTGTTGGCGGCGGAAAGTCTGCGTTGCAATACGGATTAACAGAGGGATACAAGCCTTTGCGTGAATCCTTATGTAAACGGATGGCAGCGAAGAACATGCTGGTTACCCCAGACGAGATGCTGCTCACGACAGGTTCACAGCAAGCGATCGATCTTTTGACACGTGTATATATTGATGAAGGCGATGTCATTCTCGTTGAACGTCCGACCTATTTGGCAGCAATCCAAGTGTATCAGGCCAAAGGAGCAAAAATCGTATCTGTTGATAGCGACAATGATGGTATGATTCTCGAGGATTTGGCAGCTAAAATCGCGCAGCACAATCCCAAAATGGTCTACGTCATTCCAACGTTCTCCAACCCTGCGGGTCGTGCATGGAGCTTGGAACGTCGTCAAGGCTTGCTAGACATTTGCCGCGGTGCGGATGTGCTCATTCTGGAAGATGACCCCTATGGGGAAATCCAGTTTAACGAAAGCGAAAGCTATCCGACGATCTACTCGCTTGGCGGTAAAGCTGAGGGTGGCAATGTCGTGTATACGAGCACTTTCTCCAAGACCGTCGCGCCTGCTTTCCGTACAGGCTGGATCATGGGCGACGAGTCGATTATTCGCCAAGTTGCACGCTTCAAGCAATCCGCGGATTTGCACTCGAGCACGATCGACCAGCAAACACTGTATCACCTGCTTGAGCACTTTGATCTGGACGCTCATATTTCCTTAATCCGTGAACAGTATATGGATCGGATGAAGTTCATGTCAGGGCTGCTCGAAGAGCTGAACTGGCCGGGTCTGAAATGGGAAGAGCCAAAGGGCGGCATGTTCATTTGGGTCGAGCTTCCTGAGCAAATTAACGCGGCGGAACTGTTGAAAATTGCGGTTAAAGAAGGCGTAGCCTTTGTTCCCGGTGCAACATTCTACGCGGAGAATCCGCAGTACAACACGATGCGCTTGAACTACACGCACACGGATAAAGAAACTACCGTTCTGGGCATGAAAAAGCTCGCAAAGGCGATGGAATCATATTTGCATAATGCATAAGCTTGAGAAGCAGCGGGGCTGTCTCAAAAGTAACTACTAAATAATTACCGGGACAAACTCAAGCCTTGGAAAAAGTGAAAATTTGAATGAAAAAGGAACTAAGCGACTTGTTTGCGCTTAGTTCCTTTGTTTTTGGTGTCTACAGCTGCTTTCTTGAGCAGATTGTGGGCAAGGGAAAGCCAACCGACCTCCAGACTTACTTTGGGTAAGCCTCGAAGCAGAAACCTTTTAAAACCACGGTTGTTCTTCATGTCTCCAAACACAGGCTCTGGCTCGATCATACGCCGAACCGCAAGGGCGTAACCTTCTTCGCTTCGGAGCTTTTCACGTGCTTGGTTTTTCAAACGTAAGTACTTCAGACTAACCTTTACCTCTCGATTACCTTCAGCTTTCGTACACTGAGCTTTTAGTGGGCATCCTTCACAGCTTATGCTTCGGTAATGGCGATACTCAATTTCGTATCCACTTTCCGTTTTCTCCTTGCTCGCTCTTCGGAAAATAAGTGTTTGTCCCGACGCGCATGTCCATGTGTCTTGTTCGGTGTTATACGTCCAGTTGTCGATTTTACTAATATCTTTTTGCCACGCCTTACTTTTCTCGCGGTGGTAGGTGCTATATTTGACGACGGCTTCGACTTCATTTCCCTCTAAATAGTCATAGTTTTCTTCGCCGCCGTATCCTGCATCTGCGATGACGGTGGCAGGTAGTTTACCAAGAGCAGACTAGATGAGGAATGAGGCATCGCGTGTCGGTAGGCCGCTGATGTACGCTGTATCCAAGAATGAATTGCCCATCCAATCCTGAAATACTATTTGTTTGGCAAATTGCTGTTTCAACGGAACATCAAGGAAAGGGAATCGCGTATTCTCTTTTACGTGAGTTAATAACCGGAGCTTCATGTACCGAGGTACGGTATATAGAAACCACCATATCACCAAGCAACGCAGCTTCAAACCGGTTGTTCCGTAAATTAGCGGAGGAAATATAATGAGGTAGCATCTCTATTGCCTTAAAGAAGGCGTCGTTTCCTTTCCTCACTTGATTATGGAAACTGGTAGAGTAGGTTTAACGAGTATAAAAGTAAGAGTTCATCAATCCAGAGCTATTATGCCAATAGCAGTGGTTTGATGGGCTCTATTTTTTCATTTGTGCATTATTTTTCCTATGGAGGTAAAGATTATATGTGAGTCTGGAACAAAGGAAGGTATGAGAATATGGTTCTATATATTTCGATAGGTATTATTTTGATTTTTGTACTTTGGGGGGCAGTTGCTCCAATTCAGCTTGCTGCAACAGCGACTTCACTTTTTGACATGTCTATAAAAAATTTTGGTTGGTTTTTTTTAATCTCCACTTTTGGGTTTCTAGTTTTCGCTTTTTATTTGGCCTTCAGCAAGTATGGCCGGATTCGACTAGGGAAGGATGATGACGAGCCAGAATATTCAACCATCTCCTGGTTCGCTATGTTGTTTAGTGCAGGAATGGGGATTGGGCTTGTATTTTGGGGAGTTGCTGAGCCGTTATCGCACTATTTATCACCGCCTGAAGGGGTAACTGGAGCTACTACAGATGCTGCACGATTAGCTATGCGTTATTCCTTCTTTCATTGGGGAGTGCATCCTTGGGCGATCTATACCATCATCTCGCTTACATTAGCTTACTTTCAATTCCGGAAAGATAAAAAGGGTCTCATAAGCTCTGCATTTTCACCCTTACTTGGGAAAGTATCAGAAGGAGGTGTCGGAGCTTTTATCGACACACTTGCTATTATTGCCACAGCATTCGGCGTAGCAACTTCACTTGGGCTTGGAGCGCTTCAAATTAACGGCGGTTTGAATCATATGTTCGGAATTTCAATAAATCCCATGATTCAAGTGGTTATAATTGCCGTAGTGACTGTCTTATTCTTAATCTCTGCCACGACCGGTCTGGATAAAGGGATCCGAATATTAAGCAACACCAATTTACTCATCGCTGTATTATTAATGGCATTTGTATTTGTAGTCGGACCAACTTCCTTTATCTTGGATCTATTTACTTCGACACTAGGAGGGTATCTGCAAAATCTTGTTTACATGAGTTTGAGAATGACTCCTTTTACTCAAGGCTCGTGGGTAGGTGTTTGGACTTTATTCTACTGGGCTTGGTGGATCGCTTGGGGACCATTCGTTGGAACCTTCATCGCTCGAGTATCGAAAGGCAGAACGATTAAGGAGTTCGTTCTAGGCGTTCTTTTAGTGCCAAGCCTCTTTAGCTTCATCTGGTTCTCTGTATTCGGGGGGACTGGTCTCCATATAGAGTTGTTTGATCATTATCCAATTGCTGCCGCGGCTGAGAAGGATGTAACATCCGCATTGTTCTTAACGCTGGAGCAATTGCCTTTAGGTCACATCATAGCCTTCATTGCTACTTTGCTGATCATAACTTTCTTTATTACATCAGCTGACTCAGCCACTTTCGTCCTTGGTATGCTATCTACGAAAGGAAATCCCAATCCAACGAATAAAGTAAAAATTGTATGGGGCGTCCTTCAATCGTCTATAGCTATTGTACTGTTAATTAGTGGCGGTTTAAGCGGCTTACAGACCGCTTCTATCGTTGCAGCAGTACCTTTCGCCATCGTTATTATCGGGATGTGTGCATCCTTAATGATCGCACTTAGGCAAGATGAAAAGACTTTAAGAAGCAGAGACCAGAGGCGTATGAAGAAATTAGATGAGCTACTGAGCAAGCAAGGGGAATCATAATTCTCATAAAAAGAGATGATTGCTCAAAATGCCTGACGAATGCATTGGAGGGATATTTATGACAGAACTACTTTTTGGAGGATCCAATCTGCCTATTTGGATGTTTGCCATTCGTGCTTTTGTCCTCTACATAGCTCTAATTATTGTGACTCGCTGGACAGGGCATCGGCAAGTAGGGATTCTGTCTGGACATAATTACTTAATTGCTGCCGGTATAGTCGGTTTGGCGGGTATTCGGATGGTAAATCCTAAAAGTTCCTTAGTTTCAGGGTTGGTGATCGTCGTAATATATGGCGGAATTAGTGTTTTATTATCAAAATTAGATCTTAGACGACCTTTCCTAGTAGATCGGGAGCCTATTGCTTTAATCGAGCAAGGGAAGCTTGTCCCTCGAAACCTTGTTCGGGCACGAGTTACATTGGATGAATTGTTAGCACTTCTGAGAGGGAACGGTTGTCCGAGGATTTCGGACGCTTGGGCTGCAGTGCTTGAACCAACTGGTAAACTCGGTGTGATCTTAAGAGAGTCTGCGGGGCCAGTTACACGAAAAATATATGGGCTTCCGAGTATTCCCGTAGGGTCAACGGTTCCATTAATACAAGACGGTAGGGTCCATAATGAAGGTTTAAAACAAATAAAAAAAGATAAAACTTGGCTGAAACGAACTCTGGATCAGCAATTTGGAATACTTGATTGGAGTCAGTTGTGGGCAGTACTCGCAGAGCCGAATGGAACACTGGTAGTACTTCAGCAAAAGGAGCATAAATTGTGAATGGATTTTTGTTGGAACCCTTAATGTTTGCTTGTAGAACTTTAATTATAGGATTACTAGTTTACATCATTAGTCGATATCTCCCCCGTCGTACCGGAGGCACATTCGCCGCATACGATTTTGTTTTTTTCTGGTTACTGGGTGGATTACTCGTCGCGCCCTTATATGATCTGAAGATTCGCTTTCTTGATATGATAACAGCTGTTATTATCGTTTATTTGACACATTTTCTTCTTTCAGGTTTAGCAATGAAGAGTCGAAAGTGGTCTTCGTGGATTTCGGGGCATCCATTTACACTTATCAAAAAAGGAAAAATTCAAGATAAAACAATGAATCAAGCTCTCTTTCCAATCCAAATGCTGATATCCGAATTACGAATGTCAGGAATAGCGAAGCTTTCGGAAGTTGAAACAGCTATCCTGGAGACGACAGGTCATCTTAGTGTAATAAAAAAAGCTGACTTTATGCCAGTAACTACTACAGATCTGAATATAAAATCCCCCCTTGATTCCCCACTGCCTACAGTTTTAATTGAGGATGGTAAGATAATGAAAAAAAATCTTGAAAAATTGGGGTGGAATGAAGCAGAGCTGCAGCAGCGCATGGTAAAAGCTAAAGTTATTACTCCTCTTAAAAAACTTTATGCCGTGATTTGGGAAGGTAAGGATCCTCTCTATTGGGTAAGCAAAGATGAATAATTTATTTGGCTTAATAGATTCACAAGAGCTTGTTTTTAAGATCGTTTGCTGTAATTATTTCATTTGTAAGGATCACGAAGAATTTCATGGCTTATCGGCCATAATAGTCCTCATTTTCAAGATAAAGTATAATTTGAACTATATATTCTTTAATTGGCGGAGCCTGTCGTAGACTGGCTCTTTTTAACTTTTTTAGTTGATACAATTTAAACCGTAGGAGTGTGAATTAGGCAAATTTGTGTCGCCAGATTCTCTTTGGGTCCGTTGACTTGGAATTATTTTGAAATTAAGATGGGGAGAGGATATGAGAAAGGGGACTTCCAGAAGATGAGTAAGCCCTTAAAACCGATCCACCGAAGTCGTGCAAGGATTTATTTTGGGATTAAAGCTTACCAATTGAAACGTTATATAGCCTGGTTATTCGATGGCAAAAGGTACACCTCCCATAAGCAGAGTGACATACTCCCTCACCTTGCTTTCACGCACCGTACACCTCTTTTAAGACAGCTGAAAGATGTGGATATGTGGCTTCAGCATAACAAAGTGATCAATTTGAAACTCGCTGCTAAGCAGTTGAATCGCGTAATTATCCAGCCTGGCGAAACCTTTTCCTATTGGCGCTTAATTGGCAGTACAACCCGTAGGAAAGGGTATGTCGATGGCATGGTGCTTTTTCACGGAAAGGTGAAGACGGGTGTTGGCGGCGGTTTATGCCAGCTTTCGAATTTGATCTATTGGATGACGCTGCACACGCCGCTTACGGTAACGGAAAGGTATCGTCACAGCTATGATGTATTTCCAGATGCGGGGAGATCGCAGCCTTTTGGGAGCGGGGCAACGTGTTACTATAATTACTTGGATTTGCAAATTCGGAACGAGACACAAGAACCGTATCAGCTGACGATCCAGGTTTCGGATACCCATTTAGTTGGCGAATGGCGTGCACTTAGTCCCAATATTCACAGCTACGAAATTTATGAGAAGAGCCACAGAATTACGCGTGAATACTGGGGTGGATATGTCCGCCATAATGAAATCCATCGTAGAGTGATGAATCGAGATGGGCAGCTCGTAAGGGATGAATGGGTGACGGATAACCACGCAATTATGATGTACGAACCTTTGCTGACGGCTGGAAATAACGATAATAATTGATGAAATTTTATTCGAAATTATGGTGAAAATATCCACTAATGGTGTCGGCACTCATAGAAAATTCTTCCTCTAGATTGTATCTTATAAACTGCGTTGTTTATATATTACATAGCGAGAGGTGAATTTGCATGAAGTTTCTTGTACTTATTCATGTTTTGTCTGCCATTATCGGGGTTGGTCCAACGTTTTTTGCACATGTGCTGCTAAGAAAAAAACAAACGCTTGAGGAATTGCGGATGTCCTTGCGCGTCGGAAGTCGGTTGGAGATCTTCCCGAAAATCGGAGGTACGATTGCCGTGCTAACTGGATTGTTGTTGATTTGGTTGGGTGATTACGGCTCCATCATGCAAATTTGGTTGATCGGCTCGCTTGTGGCTTATGTGATCATTCAAATTATTGCCATCGGCTTTGCTACGCCCAGTCAGAAAAAACTCGGAGGCTGGGTGTTGGATCCTTCCAATCAGAAAGCGACCTCACTCCCTGGTGAGCAGCTGCTGCTATGGGCCAAGGCTCGTAACTATTTCTATGCGGCATCTACCGTAGGAGTCATTTTGTTCATATTTATGATCATCAAACCAAGCTAAGTTCATGCGATGGGCATTTAGTTTGAAGAATCTCGCGAAGGCGATGGAATTGCATTTGAAAACGAATTAAGATTGGTAACCAACACTCAGAGGCATGGCTCTGGGTGTTTTTTCATGATCAAATTTGGAATGAATCACCAACCGGGGATTAATTTTACCTAAATGTGGGAAAATATTCTGTACATGTCATATAGGAATGGTGGTGCAAGGATGGTATCGATTCGGAGATGGTTAAAAGGAATGAAATCAGATCCAAGCAATCAATCATCTGTTCCTTTACATCAAACGATTTCAGGAGTCCTTGAAAATGACCTCGGTACCCTGCAAACATTTTTTACTTTTGCTCCAGATCTTGTTACACGTCAGTTTCAATTAAGAACTGGGGAAAATGCCGTTCTTGTCTATTTAGAAGGGCTCATTGATAAATCCGCGATAAATAATAACATCTTATACCCGCTTATGTATGAACTCGAGTCGATTAACGATATTTGGAACTCTTCCATTACGATTGCAAAAACAGAAATGATCTCCTTATGGTCAGATATTGAAAATGCTATTTTTCAAGGTAAAAGCATCCTAATTATTCAGGGGCAGACGCGTTCACTTGTTTTACATATACAAGGCTGGCCTCAAAGAGCGATTAAAGAGCCGCAAATCGAATCCACGCTAAAAGGGTCACATCAAGGGTTTGTCGAAACTTCCGGTCAAAATATTGCTTTAATCAGACGCTATCTTCCTAATCGAGAACTGAAAATAAAAGAATTCAACGTTGGATCTCGGGGAAATACGAGAGTGTCTATCATGTATCTCGAAGATGTCATACAACCTAATATTGTGAAAGAAATGGAGGATCGACTTTCCCAAATTAATGTGGATGCCATTTTGAATACGGGAGAATTAGCGGAGTATATTGAAGATCACCCGATAAGTTTGTTTCCACAATTAATTATGACGGAACGTCCCGATTCGGCTGCAGCCCATATTTTACAAGGAAGAATAGTTGTCGTTGTCGATCACTCGCCCAGTGTAATCGTGGCTCCTGTAACCTTCTCATCATTCTTTCAAAGTGTTGATGATTACAGCAATCGGTGGACCATAGCCACCTTCCTACGTTTATTGCGCTTTCTAGCCTTAATTACGACGATCTCTTTATCGGCTTTCTATATAGCCATTGTTTCGTTTCATTATGAATTACTTCCTTTGGCCCTGTTAATATCGATTGGAGAATCCAGAGTAAAGGTACCTTTTCCACCGATTGTTGAGGCGTTTCTTATGGAGCTGGCCCTAGAAATGTTGAGGGAAGCAGGTTTGCGTCTACCAGGCCCTATTGGACAAACAATAGGTGTCGTCGGGGGTATTGTCATCGGTCAGGCGGCTGTGCAAGCAGGGATTGTAAGTAATATTATGGTGATTATCGTTGCCATCACAGCTATTTCCTCTTTTATTATCCCTGATTATGATATGTCCTCCTCGCTGCGGCTGCTTCGCTTTCCAATGATGATTCTGGCAGCTGCGTTCGGTATGGTGGGGATTGTGATTGGTATGATGATTATCGGGGTGCACCTTATTTCGATGGAATCGTTTGGCGTCTCTTATGGAAGTCCGGTTGCTCCCATCCGACTGTCAGATTGGAAAGACGTATGGATTCGACTCCCGATGTGGAAGTGTCCTATCCTTGCCCCGCGATTTAGCTAAAACGGCAGGTACCGACGGTTGGATATCGATTGTATTGGGGTGGATGGCGTCTATGCTGCTAAGCTTAGTCATCATACGAATTATGGAGAAAAATCCCGAGCATACGATATTCGAACTTTTATCTACATATTTTGGGAAGTGGTTGGGTAAAGGTTTAGGAGCAGTATGGATTATGTTTGCGGCATATTCAGCAAGTCTAGCTATGTTTGCAACGATTCATATCATAAAAATATGGATCGTTCAGGATATACGGAACTACATCTTGATGATCCTATTTGTCATTCCCATTTATATGATTACCAAACAAGGAATAAGGATGATCGGACTCTTCGCTGAGCTTGTTTTGATGGTCACTTTGTGGATACCTATCTTATTGTTATTTGCACTAAAGGATATCCAATGGATGTACCTTTTTCCAATAGGAAAAGTTGGCGTGTTTCCCATTCTATCTACCATAAAATCAACCATTTATTCTTTTCTTGGATTTGAACTGGTTTTTATTCTTTATCCTTTTCTAAAGGACAAGAAATCAGCATCCAAGGGAATTGTTATTGCAAATTCATTATCGATGATCGTCTATGTAATGACTACAATAGCTTGTTTTATTAGATTCGCTCCGAGTGAGGTTACGGATTACGTATATCCCGTGCTTAATTTATTGAAGGTTATCCGGTTGCCTTTTATGGAACGACTGGAGATCATTTGTCTGAGCTTTTATTTGTTTATGATATTTATGACGATTATTCCTTATCTCTACACGGCTGCACTAGGAATAAGTCAATTAATAGGCAAGCAGGATCATCGAAACGTTTTACGAATACTCCTATTCCTTTGGATCTTATTGCCATTCTTTTTTATCCCGACTTCTTCCCAAATAACTCAAATGGCCAATTTATGGGGGATAACAGGTGTATATAGTGCTTTCGTATTCCCGATTTTTCTGTGGATTTACGGATGGATTTTTCATTTCGTGAGAAAGGAAGCGAAATCATGAAAAAATACAATAGCATTTCTTTGACATTGGTCGTTTTAATGATCGTATCAGGGTGCGGTAAAGCCGTATATATAGAGAATCAACAGTTTGTTCTTACAGAGGCTATTGATTTTGATGAGAATAATAAGTTAGTCGTGTACACATCATCTCCTGTTTTCACGAAAGAAGCCACAGATCGATATAAAATCTCATTCGCAAGAGCTAATACGTTGCGCAAATCAAAAGGGCAAATTAATAGTAAGACAAGCGGTATCTTTGCTTACGGAAAATCACAAAATCTCCTCATAGGAAAAAAACTACTCGAGCAAAGGAACCCATTTCCCTATCTAGATGTTCTCTTCCGTGATTCCCGAAATGAGATTAATGCGAATGTGATTGTGATTAATGGGACGGTTAAAGATGTGATGTATACGAACATGAGTGATAAAGGCCGAATCGCAACCGTGATCAAAGATCTTGTAGAAAGCACTTATAAGAGCAGAGTCACCGTGCAAACCTCACTACAACAATTTCATCAACAAATAAAGGATAAAGGAATGACGCCTGTTTTAACTGAAATGAAACCTGTGAAAAATGAACTCATCATTTCAGGTACTGTTCTTTTACATAAAGACGGTACTTACGCGACCTCTTTGAATCATCAAGAGAGTTCTCTGCTCATCTTATTGCAGGGTAATACGAAAAATAGCATTCCGTTAACGTTTCAACTTTCTCCTGAAATGTTCCATACGAACAAAGAAATGTCCTATGTGAGCTTTAATATCAAAAAAGGAAAGCCTAAGATCAAGGCGAAATTCGAAGATGATCATTTGACAATAGATATTGGGATGAAGGTAAAGCTCGATTTGACGGAGAGGCTGTTTGAACTAGACGTAGAGGAGAAGAAAAAACAGTTAGAACAAGCCATTGAAAAAAAATTGAAAGAAGAATGCGCGGCTCTAATCAAGAAAGCTCAAAAATATCAAATAGGTCCCTTTCAGTTTGGCGTCCATGTACGTGCATATCAGTATAAAAACTGGAAGAAGGTAGAGGATAATTGGGGAAAAGCGTTATCTGAAGCAACAGTAAATGTTTCACCTAAAGTGATCATCAAAAGTATTGGGGTATTAGAATAGTAATTGAACTATGTTAATAGGTGAAACCTATAAATGCGATAGCTTTTATATCTAAAGAGGAGAGTCTGCTTATGATACAATGATAGCAGGATATAACGATTGGAATACTAACAAACTAGGTTTGCTACAATAAGGAGTGAATGATTGTCATGGCTGATGTTAAAAAAATTGCGGTTATCGCTGGGGACGGTATTGGTCCAGAAGTCGTTGCAGAAGCAGAAAAAGTATTAAAACGTACCGAGGAATTATTCGGATATCAGTTTGAAACAGAACACGCGCTTTTCGGCGGTATTGCAATCGATGAGAAAGGTACACCGCTTCCGGAAGAAACGTTGAAAGTTTGTCAATCCGCAGACGCTGTACTTCTTGGAGCAGTTGGCGGTCCGAAATGGGACAACAATTCCAAAGAGCTTCGTCCTGAAACAGGTCTTCTAGGTATTCGCAAAGCGCTTGGTTTGTTCTCCAACATCCGTCCTGCGTTCATCTTTGATTGCTTGAAAGAAGCTTCCACATTGAAACCAGAAGTTCTTGAAGGCACTGATTTGATCGTTGTTCGTGAGTTGACTGGCGGTATTTACTTCGGTGAGAAATTCCGTCGTGAAACAGCTAACGGTCAAGAAGCTGTTGATACATGTGCTTACAGTGTAAGTGAAATCGAGCGTATTGCGCGTCAAGCTTTTGACATCGCACGCACACGTCGCAAGAAACTTGCTTCCGTTGATAAAGCGAACGTACTTGAAACATCCCGCCTATGGCGTGAAGTAGTCATCCGTGTATCGGCTGACTACCCAGATGTTGAGCTTGAGCACGTATTGGTTGATAACTGTGCGATGCAATTGCTTCGCCGTCCGTCCTCCTTTGATGTTATCGTAACAGAGAACATGTTCGGAGACATTTTGAGCGACGAAGCAGCTATGCTGACAGGCTCCATCGGGATGCTAGCATCCGCTTCCCTAGGCGAAGGCGCATTCGGCTTGTACGAGCCGGTACACGGATCAGCACCTGATATCGCAGGTCAAGGTATCTCCAACCCTATCGCAACAATCCTTTCCGTTGCTTTGATGTTCCGTTTGACTTTCGGCTACCACGAAGCTGCGGATTCCATCGAGCGCGCAGTGAAAGAAGTGTTAGACGCTGGTCACCGTACAGGCGACATCGCAGTGGATAAGAGCACAGCGATCGGTACGCTTGCAATGGGTCAATTGATTGTTGACGCTATGCGCAAATAAAGATATAAATAAGCTCGCAATTTCGAAGCAGATTTGCTTCGGGAATGCGAGCTTATTTTCATAGCAGGACGTGGGCAGGATCATTTCTACCCATTTTTCAGAAGCTTATCCGCTACCGACGGATAGATACGCTGGATAAGTCGCAGAAGCTTTACTTTGCCAATCAGAATTTCATAACGATCACGCTCAAAACCCTGTATGAATTCGTCTACAAGCTGATCTGGTGTGATTTTCCCCTTGCCTCTTCCTTCTGTCATTTCGGTGCTGACGAGCGGTGGGATAATCTCAAAAACCTTCACATTCGTTGCTTCCAATTGATAGCGCAAACTCTTAGTGAAGAGATGGACCGCAGCTTTGGTGGCACAGTACACGGGGGCCGATTTCTTAGGGGCAAGACCAAGTCCTGAGGACACATTCACGATGGCAGCGTGAGGCTTCTTGGTAAAATGTGATAGAAAGCTGCTGCACAACTGAATCGTTGAAGTAAGATTGATCTGGATTTCACGATTGATTTTATTCGAGGTATCGGGTTCTCGAAGGAAATCATAGTTTAATTGGATACCGGCATTGTTGATGAGAATACTCAGGTCGGGATGCGCCTTCAGTACTTCCTGGGTAAAGATATCGATATCCGCTGGATTCTCCAAGTTACAAGGGTAGGCAATGAGTGCAGGGCAAGCTTGTACGGCTTGTTCTAATCGATTGCCGTTTCTGCTGGCAATAATCACTTGATTGCCCATCTCCACAAGGCGTTTGGCGAGTGCGAAGCCGATGCCTGCAGAACCTCCTGTAATGAGTATGCAATGACCGGTTAGTTTCATATTGAGCTACATCCTTTCGAAAGGGGGATATCATTCAGCATAAGGGGATTTACCGCGAATCTCATTAACATAGGTTAATCGATTCTGTTTCTGCTTATGAATTCCGCCACTTCGCGCGTATCCGACTCAGCGCGACAGGAGTAATGCCTAGATAGGATGCGATATAGTATTGGGGAATCTTCTTTGCCAAAACGCCAAATTCTTCTAAGAAAGAGCGGTAGCGATCCTCAGCGGAAAGGGTGAGTAGCTGCATCTCGCGTCGTTCCTTTTTCACATATAGGCTTTCAGCCATTTTTCTAGCCAAACGCTCCCAGATAGGATCTTCCGCAATTAAGGTCAAGAAGTCAGGGTAAAATATGCGAAGCAACTTGGCGGGTTCTAGGGCTTGTATAGAAAATGGAGAGGGACTGTCCGTTAGTAGGGCGCTATATGATGTGATGAAGTCATTCGCCGCGCAAAAGGATTTAATGCGCTCTTTACCATCATAGGTGCTGTAATATAAGCGAAAGCAGCCGGATAAGTTGAAATATAAATGGGACAAATGATCGCCGGTTCGGAGTAAATGTTCGCCTTTGGCCAGCGTCGTAACCGTGAATAAGCTTGTGAAACGCTCTTTTTGGTCCTCCGTGAGCGGGAGTAATCTATCCAAAAACGTATGAAGAGGAAGGAATGTGTTCATACGAGGTTATCCTCCATGGATTAAAATAATTATTATCTAGTATACGATCTAATTATTGACTTTCAAGTAGGGGGATGATACCATTTTATACGGATAATATAGATTAAGATAGATTTTGAGGAGGAATTATACCCATGGCAGAACGTTTAGTTGGTAAACAAGCTCCTGATTTTACAATGGAGACAGCTACAGGTGACGGTACAGCATTTGGTAAAGCATCTTTGTCCGATTACAAAGGAAAATGGTTAGTTCTTTTCTTCTACCCATTGGACTTCACATTCGTATGTCCGACTGAAATCACAGCACTTAGCTATGCTGCTGATCAATTCAAAGCATTGGACACTGAAATTCTAGGTGTTTCCATCGACAGCATTCACACTCACAAAGCGTGGATAAACACACCGGTTAACGATAATGGTCTTGGCAAATTGGCATTCCCACTTGCTGCTGACATTACGAAATCCGTTGCACGTGATTATGGCGTTCTAATCGAAGAAGAAGGTATCGCGCTTCGCGGTCTATTCATCATCGATCCAGAAGGCGAATTGAAATACGAAGTTGTTAACCACAACGACGTAGGCCGCAGCGTAGAAGAAACACTTCGTGTGCTTCAAGCGCTACAATCCGGCGGATTGTGCCCAATGAACTGGAAACCAGGCGACAAAAACTTGGTTGTTAAATAAGTTGTAACTACATAGGAAGGCCCCTCGGTTAGCATGCGAATGCGGGCGGAGGGGCTTTTCTTGTTAAGGAGGTCCGAGTATGGATAGCATTACGACAGAAAATTTATTTTGGATACGTAAAGAAGGTAACGAAGCTGTAATTGGGTTTACAGAGGATGCTTTAGAGAAATGGAGCATGATTCTATTCATAGAGCTGCCAGAGAAGGGGGCCGAGCTAGCGAAAGGGGCATTCATGAGCACCATCGAAACGGCTGTTGATGAATTTGACTTATTTTCTCCTGTGACAGGGAAGGTGATAGCTGTGAATATGTTGGTAGAGCGCACCACCATGCTGTTGTATGAGTCGCCATATGATAGGGGATGGTTGTTTCGAGTAGAATTGGCTTAGTCCCCGCCACCGCCACCACCATCGCCGCCGCCACCAGAATCTCCACCACCACTATTTCCGCCGCTGTCATGGGAGTGCCCATGGTCACTATGAGCACCGTGATGCCCATGTCCACCATGATGACGATTATCCTCATACGGAGAGGAGTCACTAGCAAAGCCGCTATAGCTAGCGTCATGGTTGTCATGTCGGCGTCTTCGCTGTTGCCTGCGCTTAGACTCGTGGGAGAAAGCAGAAAAAAGAAACAGAACGACAATTACGAATATGACAATAGTGATGATCGTAGCCATACACAACCTCCTTGATAAAATAACGGGCTAATTCGGTTGGAAAAGAAAGGGGCTAGTCCGAGTCTCCTCCAGAATCCCCTCCAGAATCTCCCGAATCCCCGGAATCACCGCAATGGTCATCCCCATGGCTGCTGTGGTGATGATTGTGGTGAGCACGCCCAGGGTTATGATCATAGATAGCTGTGTCATGCCAGTTACTTGAATCGCCTGCAACAGCTCTTTTTCTACGAGACTTTCCAAGCGGTGGAAGGTCTGATTTCTTCAATTTCATTCTCTTACGAATGCGGGAAACCATTACATAAAGCAAATACAGAATGATGATACATAAGATGTAGAAATTCAAATTCCCCAAAACCAGATCCCCCTATGGTCGGAAATGAAAGGAGGACAAGAATGACTCCTGTCCTCCATTTACTAACGTTTATTTCCCTAAAAGCTGTTTATATTTGTTCAGATATTTGACCACAGTCAATACATAGGTCGCATGCGACCAAGTAAGTGGAGCTACAGACACCGGTTCGCCGGAGAAAGGATCCAATTGCTCAGATAACACGCCGCTTTCCATGGCATGTTTGACGACCCATTCGAGCGTTTTGCGTGGAGCCTCGAGATCGGCAACCGTTTTGGCATACTCAATTTCCCATTCTGCGATCCAGAGGGTACAAATGATCCAAGGATTCCCTGGCACTTTCTCAATATCGGTGGAGCGTTGGAAGTAATAATCATGATGATAACGGGCGGAGCCACCGACTTCGGTTTTGATCATCAGACCTTCTTTGTTAGCTAACATCGTGCTTACCACACGTGGATCGTCAGCAGGCAGTACGCCGAACTCAAAAATACCGTACACGGAGCTTTCCAACGTCATATCCTTAACCCATTGGCCGTCTTCCATATACAAGCCGCGAACGAAGCGTTGCTCGCCTTCATCCCACAAATGTTTCAGAATACCGGATTTAATTTTCTCCGCGGTATGCTTGTAGCGATTGCTGCGCTCCTCATCTCCAAACAGGTTGCTGAAGTTCGAAGCAGCGATCAATCCCCCGTACACAGCAGATGCCGTGAAGGTATAGATCCCGTAGCGTTCTTCCCACAGATCGTAGCTCGGCTTCGGCAGATTCAGTTCTTGATCAATGTAAGTGGACATGAATCTTGCCGCTCTGCGAATGAGATTGCGATACAAAGATTGAGCAAACTCCAAGCTTCCATTTTTCTGGAAATCCTGCCAGAGTGCATATAATACAAGCGCCGTTTCGTCTTCCTGAATCGGAAGCTGCACGCGACCGGAATGAATGTAGGGATGCCAGCTGGAGCCTACGGTGCCGTCCGGATTGTATTTGTGATGCAAATAACCTTCAGGTGACAGGACATTTGCACAGAAGTTAAAGAACGGAATAATCATTCCCTGGTAGCCAGCCATGGACATGGAATAAGCGATTAACGCACCATCGCGTGGCCACATGTAGCTGTAATGATCTCGGTTGCTCTGCATGATGTCAGAATCATTCGCAGCAATGATTGCCCCATTCACATCAGTTTGCGTGCGAACGAGCAACAGGCTTTGTTTGAAGAGACGTTGCACTTCAGGTGTGAGATCGAAGTAATCGCGATCTATTTTGTTCGCCCAACGCTGCCAGTACACGGTCACACGGTCAAGCAGCTTGCCTGGGTGGCTGTCTTTGACATAGGAATCGAGCTTCTTCACTTCCTCCAGATTCTTGCCTGCACCCATCCAATAGTAAAGTGTTTGGTTGCCGTTAGGAGGGACGAACAGTCGGAAGGAGATCGTGCTGTCAACAGAGCCTTGTGCGATGGCATTGCCCATCAGATGACCATCTTCAGCATCCCGCCATGTACCTTCGGCGTTGTAGAACCTTTTGACACCAGTGGAGTATTGATAAATCCCTTCTGTGCCAGTACTTCCGTTAAACATGAAGTAACGATCCTTTTTATAATGAAAGACGGTATTCGTTGATGGGTAGTACGCGGCTGTATCGCCAACTTCCGTCTCATTAATGAGCAGATCCTGGTTGAAGAACATACGTACTTCACGAACCGTATTCGTGTGATTGGTAATGTGAATTCGCTTCAAATAAATATCCTCACGCTGGTGAACACCGTCATTCATAAGTAGAGTAACACCGAGGCCGGGATGTGTAGCTGTCACTTCTGTGACGAGGGAATCCTCCACATAGGCAAGCTTGAATTGCCACTCAGGGGCATTCAGCCATGCGAAGTCGCCATCTATCCATACACCAACACGGCACTGATAACCGCCAATATGGTTAAGCTGGCCTACGAAAGGATAGTACAGATCTCGCATGTAGGAATGCTGATCGAGGTTAATAAGGAATTTTCCATTTCCGATGACCAGATGTCTTGGCAATACAATCACTTCCCCACTCTTTTGTTTGATCGCGCATTCAGATCAGGCCAGGAGGACTGAACGATGGAGCACATGTCTTGCAATTAGGTTACCTAATTCTGACAAAGGAATCAATGATTCTTTGAAAAAAAACTGAAAATTCTCACTGGTCACGCTTTCATTTGGTGTAGATATCCAAATTATTTGATTATTTCCTTTTGATGCGGGGAATGACTGGTAGTAGTAGCTAGAAGTGAAATCACTGCCTCGTAAACGTGAGTTGTCATAGATCCAATTCTTTTCCAGTTATATTCGCTATGAACGGTACGTAAGGCGGTAGAAGCGAGCTTAGATGCATACTGCGGTTGATCTAATAACTGAATGATTTGTGCGGCTAACGCATCCCTGTCGCCTGCGGGACATGTACATCCGTTAACCCCGTGGCTGACAATCTCTGCAAGGCCTCCCGTATCTGAAACGATGAGAGGCGTCCCGCTGACCATCGCTTCCAACGCGACTAATCCGAAGGGCTCATAGAGACTTGGGAAAATACAAATTTCTGCCTTTTGTAAAAGTAAGCTCTTGTCAGCCTCATCGAGAAAGCCTGTGAAGCATACGCGGTCTCCAAAGCTAAGAGCGAGTTCCTCTAAGCTATCTCGCTCAGGACCGCTTCCAGCGATGACGAGTTTGGCGTCCGGGCATTTGGCGAGTACTTGCGGCATCGCGGTCAGAAGAGTGTGTACACCTTTTTCATATACAAGACGGCCTAGAAAAGCAAGGACGCGCTGCGGCGCCTCGCTATGAGGAATCGCGTTAGCAAGCAGTGGATTCATCGTGAATAACGCTGGGTCGGGCTTAGGCAAGGGAGAAACACTGTTTGGAATTACGGTTATTTGGTGAATAGGAATATGAAAGAGCGTCTTAATTTCCTGCCCCATGGCTACACTGCATACGATGAGATGATCGGCCGCTTCTGTTAATTTACCTTCTATGGTATGAATCCGCTTCTGAAGCGGTGACTCGAGCTTTCCAAGATTACGTCCTGTTTCCGTAGCGTGAATTGTTGCTAGAAGCGGGAGGTGCATTTGATGTTTGGCGACATGTGCTGTGTAGTACACAAGCCAGTCATGCGCATGCACTAGATCGAATACAAGGCCCTTACGTACTAAGCCTAACATGAGATCTGTGAACGCCATATTCATTTGGAATACGCGATCTAGGAAGTGCAAGGAGTCGGTTGTAGGAATGACTTCCGCTCTATGAATATGGACACCCTCGGAAACTTCATAAGGAAGACAGTCTGGAGACTGACAGGTGATGACATGAACGGAATGTCCGTCGGCAGCAAGCCCTCTGGATAAATCGCAAACCGCTCTTGCTAGACCGCCAATGACGTGCGGCGGGTATTCCCAAGCGAGCATGAGAATGCGCAGCTTGGACGGATGGCTCTGTTGCGCAGCCTCTTTGTTCGAGGTAACGGCAACTTCGTTTAAAGGTATGACGGTATCTACACTGGATGATGCGCGTAATAGGACATGATTAGTGGAAGATAGCTGAAAAAGTCGATAATGAAGCTCTGGTAAAAAAGGAGTCTTCCGTTCCAGAGCGTGTACTAGCGTGGCTAGCTCTTTGTCAGATCCGCCCTTGTCTAATGTATTCATAAGGTTATGGAATTGGGATAAATGCGTTTCGATACGCTTCGTCGCGTAGGAGGTGACCGTATCCGCATCTAGGATAAACGTCCAGTCGCTGCTCTGCGCGAGCATGAGCTCCCGCGCTGCCTGATTCAGCGCCCGCAGCTGCAGGGAACTAAGCGCTGCCGGGTCCTGGTGCTTCTGCGCAGCCAGCACCATGCGATCCTCCGCCGCGTGCAGCCGCGGCGTAACCCACTGGCTGCGCGGCTGCAGCCAGACCTCGGCATAGCCGCCGCGGCCCCAGCTCGACACCGGTAGCGCAGCTACGGTGGTCGGCGCATGGGCGGCGGCGTAGCCGCCAAGCGTAGTCGTCTGCACGACTACGCTGTCATCGCTGCGCGCGGCAAGGCCGCGCAGCACGGCTTCGAGCCACTGGTGGCCTTCGTACCACCAGTGGCCAAGCAGCTCGGCATCGTACGGGCATACGATGACCGAGGGCTCCTGAGGCGCAGATGCAGCCTCTGCGCCAGACGCCAGGCGCCGCTCCGCGAGGCGGCGCACCTGCGCTACCCGGCTAGCGATGAAATGCTCAGCGTGGAGCTGAGCTTTCTGAGCGGCACGCGCCGGGTTGTAGGGCACTTTGGCGTCACCATCGCCGGTGACGCTGTAGTACTTGAAGCCCGTATGGATGCGTGCGCCGTTCGGCAGCACGTAGGGCTTCAAGTATGCCCATTCGGCCCCGCCTTCGCGGCCGAGGTCATACCCGATATCGCGATAATATTCGCGATAGTCGGGGTCGCCGGGGTACCCAGCCTCGGCGCTCCAGACATGGGCGCCGGCCTCGGGATCCCGGGCGAACGCACAGGCACCGCCTGGCGTGCGCAGCGGCAGACCTGTTGTGTCCTTGTCAATGGCGCCCTCGCGGCGGGCCAAGGTGTGCGCATGCGTATCTACGATGAAGTAACGTAGATCGAGCGCTTGCAGGTGTGGCTCAAGCGCAGGCGAATAGCCGCACTCTGGCAGCCAGATGCCTGCAGGAGCGACTCCGAAATGTCGGCGGAATTCCTGTACCGCCGACTCGAGCTGCGCGCGTAGCGTGCCATCGTTCTTCACCAAGGGTAGAAACGCATGTGTCGCAGCGCAAGTAATTAATTCTAAGCAGCCTGTGGAGCTGAGGCTGCGGAACTTGGCAATGAGATCGCCGTGGAGGCGATCGTATAAGAGGCTGAGCCGATGATACCGATCCGCGTATAGCTTAGCTAGCGGGCCGAAGGCTTCATCACCCCACAGGCGAATGACTTCACGCTGCCCCAACTCGCAAAGCGAGGAGAGGTGCTTGCGAAGTCGCAGATGCATGCGTGAATCTTCTAGCATGGCAAGCAGGGGTGGAGACAATGATAACGTAAGGCGAAACGGCACTTCATCTTCTACAAGCTTTTCCATCATGTCAATGAGAGGCAGGTACGTGTCGACAACCGCTTCGAAAAACCAGCGTTCTTCTAACGTAATTTCAGATGCATTGTGGCGAACATAAGGGATGTGGGCATGCAAGAGCAAAGCAACATAGCCTTGTACGTTAGTGCTCAATCAGTATCGCCTCCAGATTCCGTATCTACAAGGTAAGTGTTCTTCGGTACATACACCGAATAGGCCGAAAAATACGCATGTTCATCGGGCGTTACTTGTGGTAAAAGAAGAGACGTTAACTGATAAATAAAAGAATGATCAGTTTCGACTGAATGATGATCGCTATCCAGACTTATCGCTGGGATTTGAATGATATTGGAATGCAGAAGCGGAAGGAAATAACCTTGCTCATTTCGGATACCTAGTCTTGCATAATACGCTTGGCCAGAGGCTAATCCGCTGAGAAAGCATGAATCTCCAGGAGGAAGCAAAAGCTCCGAGACCCGACCCGCGGGTTGCTGTTGGTTGCTGCAAGATGTGTTAGGAGATGGATCGACGACTTCGTGGAACCGTAGTGAAGGAGATAAAGAGCGCCAGTCCTTCTGGAAATGCTCTTGCAGGAGCATCTGCTTACTGGAAGAAAGCTGCCAATAAATAAACTGGACGGAAGGGGATTGTGCCAGTAAATGAAGCGTATCGCGATCAAAGGCAAAGTGGCGTGCTTGAGTAGAGATCAGACTCACCTTTTCTGCTTACTTATGTTGTAAGAAGGAGTAATTGTGTTTATAGATGTTGTTCTATGTTTTATTGTAGCATATGCGCCATATAAACCAAAAATCTCCACCCCAGAAGAAAGGGGGGAGATTGCTTGTGTACCACTAGCAGTTGCTCATCATGATTGGCCGAGGGTAAAGGTGATTCAATGCCTTACTTGGTTGAGATGTTTTCTTCCATGTACCTACTCTCCGTAAGTCTCATTAGAGAATCATATCGATTCGGCGATGTGAAAAGCAAGAGATACTCATCTTGTTTTACATTGGTGTAGGAGGCTCTGAATCCGGTATGATACTGGACTGTCATGCTGGAGGATTGGTCGTCATACTGCACAAAGGCTATCTGTCTGGAAACACTCGGAATCATGTTCACGCCGCTCTCCCCTTCATCTCAAGAATTCGGAAAACACGTAATGGATCAGTCATTACTATAATTATGCTTAGTCAAACACATTTAGAATGATTTGACATCCTCTAGCTGCACTTATGAAAAAGGAATTTCACACATTTGTAACGAATATATTAAATTAATCCGGGTTCGATGATTAGGAGGGATTTCCCATGAGTTTTTGCTGTGGAGCCAGTATGATTGGAACAAAAGGTACTTTGAAGCACATACGTACACAAATTCACAATGTGCCCATCCTCTTCTGCCCGGTATGTCACCATATTGAGGTTCACTATTTGGTGGAGAACGAATATGAAATTCTCGCCGAATATGCCCATGGAGATGGCGCTGCAGAAGTCGATTTTATTGAGTACGTAGATGGCAAGGATCATTTGTTGCACGACAATTGCGTAAATCACGAAGGCGAAGAGCCGATGGATATCGTTCGTTGTCAAATTGACATGGCGTTAGATCTGTTAGGTTTCGCCAAAACGATTGAGGATCAGGAATGGGAAGAGCAACTCATGAAACGATTACAAATGCTTAGCACACGCCGTGACAAGCTGAAAAATAAAAAGACCTCTAAGAATTCCTAGAGGTGTGCTTTCTAAATGAAAATTTCAATTAAATGGAAAACCTCCCGTTAATGTTCTGGTTTTTGCTGTTTTCGATGCAAATTCCAAAGAATAGCTGGAGGTTTTCCTGTTATTTAGCTTATACGCAACGGGCTCTTCATACTCATTTAACTTCTTGCAGCAGCTTTGCGAATTCCTTTTGCAAATCACGGCTGAGGGGAATCTTGACGGAGGTATGTCTCAAATGAATGATGAATCTCCGAGAAGTGGGGAACCCGCTTTCTTTCACAAACGACACGACATGTCGCAAGTTCACTAGATAGCCCTTGAAGGGGCTGAACATATGGGGTGTGCTTTGAGCCAATATATCCGATAAATTCGAGCTGGACTCCATTTGAGCACCGTTCACCAGATGAATTCTGGAGAGTCGCTTGTCTTCCTTTTCCACAAAGAGAATGGCATCTTCGGAAATAGGGAGTTGTGATTTTTGATTTTTAACTGTAATCCACGTTGCTGAGGCAGGCTGTGGTTCCTGCGAATTGCGGCTTCGCTCTAATTGAATTTCGGCAATCGTTTTGCGGATGGCAGCTTGAAATTTCGGCAACATGACAGGTTTGGAGAGAAAGTAGACAGAATCAAGTTCATGAAATGCCGTCAAAATATGCTCGGTATTCGTGGTTCCACTAACCATAACGACCTTCATTTGGTACCCCGCAAGGCGTAAAGCCTGCACAACGCTGATACCATCCAACTTACCTTCAAGCCCAATATCCATGAGAAGGATATCAGGTTGTAACTTATCGTAATCCCGTAGGAATTGTTCCCCGTCCGATACGATTGAAATGACTTGTAACCCACATTGCTGACAATAGCTTTCAAGTAATTGACCTACCCAGTAATTATCTTCTACGATGGCGACTGTAAAGCCATGCTTCATTTACTGATCTCACTCCAATCCTTCCAAAGACAATAGCAGGAACTATGTCATCTTATACGCTATAACAGCCAACTTAGTCCACTTTGAAGGCAAAAGTACGAATATCTTGTATACTCTTTAATGTAATTATAGAAATTGTCAAGTTGCTTACAGCATGATTTCGTCGCTTAGAAATGAGGGAAAGCGCAATTGTTCACATGGGTAAAATTGATACTAGCTATTATTCATTTTGTTCCCATGGTCTTATTCTCCTTGTTGCTATTTCGGATTCGAATAAAGCCATATTGGAAACAAATATCGCTAGCTGTGCTGGTAGGCTCACTGCTCTCATTAATTAATAATTCGCCTTTAATATTGGTTTGTATCCTATGTATCTTACTCATGTGTGTATGGAAATATCGGTTTGTACCTGCTTTACTCATAGCACTTTCGGGCTACATTATGCCAGTTCTCATTTCTACGACTGTATATGTTTGCATCAATTTCACACAAGACGAAGCCTATCATGTCATTAAAGACGATCTTGCCATTTCTTATATGACGCATATATTAATTCTGTTAGGTAAATTCGTATTCCTCATGACGCTATACAAGCGGAGACTAGGATTTACCTTTCTTTCGCATTATACGAGAATTCCGTTCAATCGAGAAAATGTCGGGGTATACTTATACATGATCGTTGTTATTATTGGCATGATCTACCGTCATGCTTTCAGTGATAATGTATTCAGTGTCGTGATGCCTATTCAGTTATTGAGTATGGCAACGATTCTATTCATCTATGTCATGCTAAGTAAAGAACTTGGCTTTCAAAGATGAGGGACATGGATTACCTAATGCTTCCAATGCGTGTCCATTATTAAATGCGACATAATCAAGAATAGTTTGATGATACTTCTTCTGTGGTATTGCTGCGGCAATGATGAAGGGTGCATTTTCATATGTATCAAAATAAAGTTTGCCTTCTGAGGAGGCATACTTTTTTATTTTGTTCAGATTTACGAAAAGATGCATATCCATTTTCACAAAATGATGCTCTGTTAATGTTTCGATAAAGTGTGTGAAAGCCACGAGAGATTCGACTTGTTCTTCTCGCATTCCATCCTCTGAATAGTAGATAATGGATTGAATTCCAAATTCGACATACCAGATCGTATCCAGATTGGCTTGCCCTGGCTTCGACCAAGTGGAAGTTTCTTCTAGATATCCTGCCTTTTTAAGTAAATCCGTATACGGGTATTGATAAGCTTGGGCCAACTTTCTCAAGGTCTCGGGAGAAGGTTTAATGACATCATTGGTCGTTCGATTACGACCCAGTTCCAAATCTCTAATATATGCATGAGATAGGCCGCTCTTATTAGCTGCTTTACGCAATGAAGCTTTGCCTCGTAACGTTTCAAGAAACTTACCAAAGTGATTGCTTGCTTCCATATGAAACACCTCCCTGTCGTACCACCTCTATTCAACATTGCTCATCGGAGAGGGCATCGTGATAGAGGTTTTCTTAATATTATAAAGGATAGATAAAGCAATTGAAACCGTAAAACAAGGGTTTATTTGCCAGTAGGTGCTCATTTAGATATCTATGTTATAATGAATCAGCAAATTATTTATAAATTTCATCATACGTACCCCCCGAATTGTTATATACAAGGACGAAACTACTATACTGTGAGGTGGAAAGGTGCTACTGGTACTATTCAAAAAGTTTCTGGGAAAGAAAGAGTCCCATGGAAAAAATGAACCGCAAGCCTCTTCACTTGAGGTAACCATACATCAGATTCAAGAGGGAGACCTAAGACTAAGGAATCAATTTATTGCAGATTATCAGCCCTATGTTGCCAAAGTAACAAGCAGGTTTTGCAAGAGATTCATTGATCCCGCAAGAGATGATGAATTTAGCATTGCCTTAGCAGCTTTTAATGAAGCTATTAATCAATATTCTTCGGTTATGGGAAGATCATTTCTAGGTTTCGCAGAGACGGTTATCAGGCGAAGGCTCATTGATTTTATTCGTAAGGAGCAACGCTTCAAAGGGCAAATCCCTTATAGCTCGTTTGATCAAGAAGATGATGAAGATAACTTAATGAATCCAATTGAGGTTCATCAAGCCATCGAAGCCTATGAGAAGCAGAAGGGCTTAGAAGAAAGGCGAAGTGAAATTATTGATTTTAATCGCTGCTTAAGTGATTTTGACATTAATTTCTCGGAATTAACAGATGCCTCCCCCAAACATGACGACTCCAGGCAGATGCTGTTCGGTATCGGCCGCACACTTGCACAGGATTCAGAGCTTATGCGCACTCTGTTGACGAAACGACAGCTGCCAATTAAAGAGCTGCTCGAGCAAGTTCAAGTATCTAGAAAGACCTTGGAACGAAATCGTAAGTACATCATTGCAATTGCACTTATTTTTAACGGCCCATATCCATATTTACGGGATTACTTACATATTCGTGATGAAGAAAGTTGAATGAAAGGAAGAACAGCGCATGAACAAGGGGATCGTAATGGAATTAAGCGAGAGCTCCATTATTGTAATGAATTCAGAGGGGCGTTTTGATAAGTTGCCAAGGGGGACGCGCAGTTGTGAATTAGGTGAAGAGATTCTCTACTCACCAGTGAAGCGTCGGTTACAAGTACCGCAAATGGCTGTCGTGTCAGCATTAGCTGCTGCCATTGTTGTATGCTTCGTTCTGGTATCAACCTTGTCAGGTGGTGTGCCCGGCAATAGTGTTGTTGCCTACGTAACCATTGATATTAATCCAAGTGTTGAAATTGGCATCGATAATAATGAGATTGTTCGTGACCTGCATGGACTTAATACAGACGGTGAGGATTTGATTCAAGCTTTAGTGTTTGAAGGTAAAACATTAGAGGATGTAACGTCTGATATTCTCGATAAAGCCGAGCAAGGGGCATTGGCGAAAGGTGAAGGAGATATTATTATTTCCTCAACGGTTGTAGGAGCCAAAACAACGGTCGACGACGAAGCCATTGCGACGAAGCTGAAAGCTCAGGTAAATAAACATATCGAAGACAGTCATCCGGACCAAGTGAAGAATTATGAAGTGCAAGCTTTCGCTGCTCCGCAAGAAGTAAGACAAGAAGCGAAAGCAAGTGGTGTATCCGCAGGGAAATATGCGATCTATCTCAATGCCGTTGATAATGGTGCGAAAGTATCGCTGGATGACATCAAAACGACTTCCATTCATCAACTGGCGAAGGATAACGGTGGTATTCAAACGTTCGTTAAACCAGATAAACCGATTGATAAGTCTACTTTGCAAAGGTTACTTGCTGACGAAAAGTCAGGTAAGCTCAGTGAGCGTGCTCAGCAAACTTCGGTTGCCAAATCCGGTACGGGTAATTCATCTAATAAAGATGACGATAAAAACAGTAAAAACAACAACGGCAAAGGTAACAATGCAGGGAATAATACCCCGGGCAAAGTGACTAAGAAACCGACGCCGACACCAACATCTAAGAATGACAATAACGGCAGAAATAATAACAACGATAACAATAATAACAATGGTAAGAACAACGGAAATGATAAGAATAACGGCAACGAGAAGAATGAGGATCGCAAACCAACCCCAAAGCCGGATCGTAAGGATGATGACGACGACGATGGGAAGAAACCTACGGTAACGAAAAAAACAACTTCGACACCGAAGGCAACTCCAACGCCAAAAGCTACTCCAACACCAAAGGCTACTTCAACACCAAAAGCTACTGCGAAGCCTACAGTGAAACCAACAAGTTCAAGTAAACCTACGGTGAACCCATTTTCTAGGGATGACAACGGGAAATTCCCAGGTATCAATTGGGGCTGGGGGAGCAATGATCGGGACGACAATGGTAATCAAAATGAGGGAAGAAGATAAAGGAAGAGCACCTGAGGCATTCGTCTCAGGTGCTTTTGCATGTAAGTGACCTAGTGGACAGCATGGAAAGTAGAACTGACTTGTATTACAATATTGAAGTGAAGAAGGAAGCTCTTGCGGGAGAGCATGAGAAAGACGAAGAGGAAGTTAATCTGGTTGTGAACCAGCAAACCTAAGGGGGAATAAGGCTTGAAATATTCAACATTTGGGAAGTCTGGCTATAAAGTGTCGTCATTAGGGTTTGGCGCCATGAATTTGCCTAGCGTTCCCTTGGAACAAGCGAGAGAAGCACTTAATTATGCTTTGGATCATGGCATTAATTACATAGATACAGCAGCGGCCTATAGGAACAGCGAAGAGATTATCGGGGAGTGTATCTCGCATCGAAGACAGGAGTATTTCTTGGCAACGAAGACAGGCGCACGCGATTACGCTACTGCGAAAGCAGAAATTGAGCGAAGCCTAGTACGCATGAAGACTAATCATGTTGATTTACTACAAATTCACTATGTGAATAATGTTACGGAATACAAGAAAGCGATGGAAGTCGGCGGCGCCTACGAGGCTGCGTTAGAGGCTCAGCGAGAGGGAAAAGTGCGGTTTATCGGCATTTCCGGACATCGACCAGATTTACTTGTCAAATGGATTGCGAACGAGCAGTTCTCGCAAATATTATTTCATCTGAACTTGGCACAGCCCTTCGCCTTGGATGAGCTAATTCCCAAAGCAGCTGAGATGGACTTGATGCGAGTAGCGATGAAGCCCTTGTCAGGTGGATTTATTCAACCCGTGGATCGTGCGATCCGATATCCATATAGCCAGGATGTGCATGTAACCATTTCAGGGATGGTCAGCGTGAAGGAAGTGCAAGAGAATTTGGAAGCGCAAAGGAAGGAAGTTGGTCCTGAGGAGCGCCGTGAGCTAGAACAGCTTGCAGTTGAGTTAGGTGAGCACGATTGCAGACGGTGTAATTATTGCTCCTGTCCACTGGAAATCCCAATCCCTGATGTGATGATCGCAAGTAAGTTCAGGGAGAAATTCGGCTTGCTGCCGAAGGGGGATGGATTTTTCCAGCGGCATCAGGAAAAAATAACTAGCTGTGCAGACCATGATCCTTGTAAAGTGGTCCCACTATGTGAAGCAAAGTGTCCGTACCAACTACCGATGTCGTCGGTTGTGCAGAAGGCGGCTTCATTTTATTAGGGGGAGCAAGGAAGTGAGCTAGGGAGTGTGTGAGGAAGTGCGCTAGGGAGTGAGCTAGGAAGTGCGTTAGGAAGTGCACTAGGGAGTAGAGCATGTAAGTGCGCGTGAGTAGAGCAAGGGAGTACGGATGCGGGTCAGGCACCATGTGAGGCGAGACAACGAGCGGCAGGGATGGTTCTGCTTCGTCAGCTCAAGCGATTTAATGGAAAAAGTACAGCTAATTTCGACTAATCCCATGGATTTAGAGGAATAGATGGATTTTATGTAGTTAATTTGCCTAGTTTGGTTTGAAAATGGCAATTAGGCGGAAAATAACTGGGGATTTTCCAGTTAAATGGATTTTTTGATGAAATGTGAAGAAATTAACGGGAGTTTATCCAGTTAATTGGCGGACGGAAATAGGCAGATAGGGATAAAAGCAAGATTCGAAAAATGGATGAGGGTAGGGATCATTTCCTATGTTTACTAAAATAACAGACATCACAACGCGTGTGTACACCTCGTTGTTGGATAATGCAGAAGGGGCAGACGTGATTCTCGTCTGCCTTACCGAAGCGGAGCTGCGCCAGGACGGTGTCCTCGGCCAGCCGCAGCTCGACCAGGCCCTTGAGCGCATGCGCGCAAAGGGCCTATTCACGGGCGCCTCAGGCGAGCTCGAGGCGCTGCCGACCCACGGGCTGCTGCCGTACGCGTACGTGCTGGTAGCGGGGCTCGGCCCCGCTGCCACGCGCGATACGCTGCGCGCAGCCGCGGTCTTTGCAGCGCGCAAGATGCTCGCGCTGCAGTTCGAACGCTTGGCGCTGAAGCTGCCAAGCGGCTTCGACAGCCGGTCAGCCGCTTCGGCGCTGACCGAAGGGCTGCTCCTCGGTACGTACCGCATTGCGGCGTACCGCAAGAACGAGCCTGCGCGCGCGGAGCTGCGCCAGGCGGTGTTGCTCACAGAAGCGGCTGCGGATGCAGCGCTTCTCGCAAGTGCGATCGCAGCCGCCGAGGCGGTTGCGGAGGGCACGAACTATGCCCGGGATCTCACGAACCTCCCGGGCAACAAGCTTGTGCCGGCTTCCCTCGCAGAGGAAGCCATCACACTCGCCCAGCACTATGGCTTCGCCATAGAAGTGCTGGATGAGCACGAGATCGCCGCCCGCGGGATGGGCGGCCTCACGGCGGTGGGCGCGGGCAGCGTCCACCCGCCCCGCATGATCACCCTGCGGTACACGGGTGATCCGGGCAGTGCCGACGTGCTGGGCCTCGTCGGCAAGGGCGTGACCTTCGATACCGGCGGTATCTCGATGAAGAAGCCCGACGGCATGGAAGAAATGATCAGTGATATGGGCGGAGCCGCCACACTGCTTGGAGTACTTCACGTCGTCGGTCAATTGAAACCGAAGGTAAATCTGGTTGTGGTTATTCCCGCAGCAGAGAATATGACGTCGGGTACGGCGTACCGTCCAGGGGATATCGTCACAATGCTCAGCGGGCATTCCGTGGAGGTATTGAATACCGATGCGGAGGGTCGTATTATTTTGGCAGAGGGAATCACTTACGCCAAAGCGCAAGGGGCGAACCGTCTAATCGACGTAGCGACATTAACGGGCGCGATTTTGATCTCCTTTGCAGATATCGCAACAGGGGCTGTTACGAATGACGATGAATTCATTAAGCCATTCCTGCAAGCAGCAGGAGATGCAGGCGAGAAAATATGGCAGCTTCCGAACTATCCCGAATATCGCGCAATGCTGAAAAGTGATGTAGCGGATATCAAAAACGCGACATCCTCCGACCGCTGGGCAGGCGCGATTACGGCAGGACTGTTCATCGGATACTTTGCTGAGGAAACGCCTTGGATCCATTTGGATACCGGTGGCACAGCTTGGCTATGGTCGGCCAAAGGCATCGAGCCCAAAGGGGCAACCGGTGTTCTGGTTCGAACGTTAGCGGCGTATTTGTGCGGCGAGCAGCTCGGTTAATATTTTTCTTCAAATAAAAAAATCACCCAGGTTTGAAAGTCCTCCCACCTACCAGTTTCAGTAGGCTGAGATCTCAAGCGTTGGGTGATTTTATGTTTAGTGGCTATTAAGCGCCAACTTGTTGCCCCAGGGAGGCAGGTTGTTTAAAGTTGGTCTGCAGCAATTCTTGAATATCCGAAGTACGAATAATGAGACGGTTTACTTCATTCGTTGTATAAGAGAGCTGTTCGGTGCGCTGTTCGAGCTGGGCTAAGGAAATGCCGATCCAATGCTTCTTACGACGGTGCTTGAACAGATCGTATTTAAGTACGGTAAGCGTTGCCGCATAGGGGTCTGGCTTCACATACACATCTTTCATGTTATCTGCCAATTTGAAGAAAAGCTTACCGCCGTTCCATTTGACATAACCGGGTTCAAAAAGAATCACGAGAAAATCAGTATCTCCGTCGTCCTTGCTTTCCATCGAAATGAGGCGTACAGCGCCGTTCGCTTTGGGCTTAATATATTGATTCGAGCGGATATCAGGTAAAAAAGGCACGACAAGAATCGGGCAAACACTCGCGATATACAAATAAGTAGTTGACTCAAATTTCATAGAGAGTACAATGAAAATCAAAAAGAGCAACAATGTTGCCAGCAAACCCCAAAATTTAGGTTTCATAAGTTTACAATGATCCCGCCTGACATGATAGATTAGGTAATCACTTCTATTTTAACATATGCAACCCATAGGTTGTAAACTATTAGATACTGCTAACTTTGCTAGACCGACAAAAGGAGATTTATGCCTATGAAATTATTCGATCCGAGCGCGCGTAAGCCGAAGAAAAAAATGTCCACCTATCGTAAAAGCTTATTCGTCGCGACATTTGAGGGCTTTCCTGCTGTTATTATTTTTCAACTGCTTGGCGGACCGTTCCTAACCGGTTACTTGATTTACTTGGGTGCAAGCTCCACCGAGATTGGCCTTATTCTAGCGATCACGACAGTCGTGAATATTGTACAAATCGCGATGGCTGTCGTCATGCAGAAATTCCGAAATCGGAAGCGCATGTTGATTATTTTCGGATCTACCCATCGTATATTATGGGCATGTGTAGGTTTAATTCCTTTTGTCTTACCGCAAGAGTATTGGGTGATCACCTACATGATTCTGTACACGGCTGCGCATCTGGGGAATGCGGCTGGGGGGATTGTGTGGACTTCACTGATCAGTGATGCGGTACCAGGCCCGATACGTGGGCGATATTTTGGGCTGCGTAATACGATTCTGGGTGGTGTGAGCTCGCTGGCGCTATTCGTAGGTGGTCAGATTCTGGATAAGTACCCTGGCGAACAGGGATTCAATTACATTTTCATGATTGTGAGTGTATGTGTGGTTCTTAACGTGATTGCTTACTTCTTGTACCCCAATCCGCCTTTCGAGCCTTCTACTGCATCCAATCCAGTTGGTATGATCCGGAAGCCTCTTATGGATCGCGCATTTCTTAGAGCAATCATTTTCCTAGCAGCCTTCCTCTTCGTGCAAGGATTGACTGTGCCTCTTTTCTCTTACGTTATGTTGAAGTTGATGAACATTTCCTATGGAACTGTTTCCTATATTACGGTAGTACATACCTTAGTCATGATGGCTAGTTATTATGTATGGGGAAATCTCAATGCGCGATTCTCGGCTCAGACCTTGCTATTATGGTCGTTACCGATCATTGCGTTAGCGTGTTTATTATGGGGAGCTATCGCTTTCATTCCAGCAGTCGTTGTGCTGTACTTGGTTCATATTGTGCTTGGGATTGGCTTGGGAGGCTTCAACCAGATGGTTTTCGCTTTTACAATTGGGGATACTCCGAAGAGTGAGCGTCCGATGTATATTGCGACGTACTCGGCGATCACAGGCTTCGCGGCTTTCTTGGGACCTGTTGCAGGGGGAAAGATTTATGCCCTAATTGTGGATCAACCTGAGTGGGTGCAGGTGTATGGCGTGTCCACGTTGGTGGGCGCTATCTTGCTCATACTTGGCTTGTGGGTAGGACGTTATGTATTACGAACACAAATAAGGAGTGGCGTGTAACATGTCAAAAAAAAGAATCGGCCTCATCGGCTTAGGTGATATTGCACAAAAAGTATACTTACCTTTGCTGTCCGTTAATGAACAAGTAGATCTCGTAGGGATTATGAGCTCTACGCCGGCAACTGTTGAACGCATGAAGTTGAAGTACAGAGTGCCGTTTGGGACGACACAATTGGATGAATTATTAGCGCTTGGGTTGGATGCTGTTTTCGTGCATAGTCCGACGTCGACGCACTATGATATTGCGATGAAATGCATGGCTCATGGCGTAGCAGTCTATGTGGATAAGCCGCTATCGTATGCGTGGAATGAGTCCGTGGAAATGGCTTCGTACGCGGAGAGGAAAGGTGTATTGCTCGCAGCTGGCTTTAATCGTCGCTTTGCGCCACTTTATATGGAGGCGAAACAATGGTTGCAGGAGTCAGGCGGTTTCGATGTAGCCTCAGCCGTAAAGCATCGTACCAAGCTGCAGGGACACAGCGCCAAAGAAACACTGTACGACGATTTGATCCACATGCTGGACACGTTGCTTTGGCTTGGTGATAGTTCGTATGAGGTGAGAGCCTCCCATCAACAGGTGGATGATAGCGGCAAGTTGCTTCATGCATCTGGAACGTTGAGCTTCGGTTCATCTATAGGTTCCTACAGTATGGTTAGACTCGCTGGTGTTGATTTGGAAAAGGTGGAGCTGCACGGCAGCGGTAGATCCGTCGAGGTGACGAATTTAGAGTCAGCGGTCTTCTATGATAAAAATGCCGCTCCGCGACTGCGCACCTTCGGCAGCTGGGACACGGTGCTGGAGCGTAGAGGCTTCGCTGGTGTTGTTCAGCATTTTATCGTTAGTTTAGCAAATCCGCAGGCATGCAGCATACGTGCTGATCTTGTACTAAACTCTCATCAATTGGTAGAGCGATTATCTTAAAGTAATAACACCGTTGCAGCTGGCTTTCAAGCAGCTTGTAACGGTGTTTTTTTTATTTCGAGCTAGGGGATTACATTCGAAAAATGAGATTACTCTTTTACAGCTCCAATGACAATGCCTTTGACAAAAAAGCGTTGCAGAAAGGGATATACGACCAGGATCGGGAGCATCGCGATGAAGATTTGCGCAGATTTGACGCTCCGATTGGATAAAAGTTCCAAATCTTCAAAATCAATGCCAGTTTGACTGAGGTCGCGTGCTACTACGATGGTCTGCAGCAACGTGGCCAGTGGCCATTGATCTGGAGATCTCATGTATAACATGCCGTCGAACCAGTTGTTCCAATGGCCAACCAGTGTGAATAAGGAAAGGGTTGCAAGGGCTGGCAACGATATCGGTAAATAAACGGACATGAAAATTCTAAACGAATTTGCCCCGTCCATGGTAGCCGCTTCATCCAACTCCTTGGGAATAGCCCGAAAAAAATTCATCATGAGAATAACATTCCAAACATTGAGCAGATGCGGAAGAATATAGACCCAGAACGAACCAACCAGTCCGATTTTCTGGTTCAGCAGGTAGTGCGGGATAAGTCCGGCATCGAAGATCATAATGATCAAGAAGAACCATACGTAAAAGTTGCGTGGCTTGAATTCGATGCTGCTCCTAGACAATGGAAAGGCCGCTAGAACGGTGACGATCATAGCCAATACCGTACCGATCAGGCTTCGCAATACCGAGATTTGGATGGCATGCAGGAAGTTGTCGTTTTGAAAGGTTTTCACATAGCTGTCCAGATTAAAATCGATCGGGATAAAAGTGACTAAGTTCGATTCGGCTGCCGTTTTTCCACTGAGGGAAACGGCGAAGATATGCACCAACGGTAAAATACAAAGGATGGAAACAAGGATCAGAATCGTCACGTTCAAGTAATAAAACACTTTATAGGATGGATTTTTATAATACATAACTTTTTCCTCCGCAGTTATTAAGTTTAAAATACACGGTAATTCGTCCATTTGTAGGAGAAGTAATATCCGCCGCTGATCAGGATGAACCCGACCACCGATTTGAATAAGCCCACAGTGGCAGCCAAACTGTATTGCCCGCCTTGGAAGTTGCGGAATACAAACGTATCGATAATATCGCCCTGCTGAAGTACTAGCGGATTAATCAAGTTATATATTTGATCGAAGTTGGCGCTCAGCATGTTCCCTAGCGATAATGTGAACACAACAACCATGATGGGAAGCATGGACGGAAGTGTAATATGAATGGTCTGCTTCCATCTGCCAGCGCCATCGATTTCGGCGGCCTCATACAGCTCAGGATTAATACCGGATAATGCGGCAAGGAATACGATGGCAGAGAAACCGAACTCTTTCCATAAATCGCTAACAATTACGGTAATACGGAACCAAGTCCCTTCTCCCAGAAACATAATGGGCTGCAAATGAAAGAATGTGAATAACCGGTTTATGATGCCATCCAGTGAAAGTACGTCGAGCAAAATACCGGCTAATATGACCCAGGACATAAAATGAGGCAGATATACCATGGTTTGAACCGATCGTTTCAACTTCATATTGCGGAATTCATTAAGCAGCAAAGCAAATGTGACCGGTACGGCTAATCCAAAAATGATTTTCAAAATGGAGATGATCAACGTGTTCCAAATCACTTGAACGGAACCTTTCATCGTGAAAATGAGTTGGAAATTATCCAAACCGACCCAGGGGGAGCCGGTAATGCCAAGCCAAGGCTTAAAATCCTGGAACGCCATAATAATCCCCGGCATCGGGGCGTATTTGAAAATAAGCGCGACTAACACTGCGGGCAGCAGCATGAGATGAAGCCTCCAGGTTTTACGGAACGAAGTAGGCTTACTCCTTTTTACTCTTGCCGATGCGGATGACGATGATGTTATAATGACGGTATCCTTCATACATTTTTTTCCTCCTCTACTTGCGACTGTCTGTATAATCATCTTAGGTTGGAAGCGTTTTTTTGTATAGAATACATATTAAAGGTGACTGTCATTATTTTAAGCATAGGCTTACGAAGCCAGTTCTTCTGGCGAAAAACTCGTAGTGAATGCATATGAAGCAAGTTTTCTACAGAAACGCTTAGGAGGTTGTGCTGTGAAAGGGCATTGGCCAATATTTCTGAAAATCAACGGAGTTATCCTCATTCTATTGATTCCCATTGTCATTCTATTTGCTTATTTCAATAGGACCAGCTTTCAGGTCATTGATTCACAGATAACGGCGTACAATGAAAGCCAACTGCAGTTTCTAAAAAATCAGATTGAAGCTAATGCGGAACGCTTATCGCTTTCCTCCAGTGTTTTAGCGCGAGATTCCTCCATACTGAAGCTGCAAATGAGCATACTGACCAATGATTATTACGGCGCGATCGACTTCCAGACACAAGTAAAAGAAAAACTCTATCTTCAGAGTTTCTCCAGCAATTGGTCCAATGATCTTTCTGTATATTTACCAGAGACTCAAAGGAGAATTTCTACAAACCCCAATGATCGTTACGATCAGCGCGTCTTGGATATGGCTGACAACGGAAATTGGCATTTCCGCCAGGGGAACTCTCAGGAATCTCCTTACTACCAGCTGTTTATATGGGATCCGTACTTTTCTAAAAGTAATTCGCAGACCGTAAATGCCGTGTATGAGGTGCGATTCGGTCTAGATAATATTCGGGAAATGCTGCAGCACTACAAACGGGATAGTCCGGGACACTCCTTCTTACTGACAAGCACTGGCAAGGTGTTTTCGGTTAACGAATCGAATGATGCCGCATTAGAGAAATTGGGAGAGAATCTCCTCAAGGAAGGGTTAAGCGAAAGCGGGCATCGGAGAATACAGCTGGAGGAGCAGAAAGCCTATTTGAGTTATACACACCTATCAGGACTCGGTGCCTATTTGATCGATTACGTCCCTTTAAACACATTTCATGCTCCTATTATTAAGAGCAGAAATTTGTTTTATATCAGTATGTTTGTGCTGGTCATTCTGGGATTTGCCGTTTCTTATCTCTTGTATCTTCATGTGCAAAAGCCGATTTCGTTTATTATGAAAGGACTAAAGCAAATGGAGATGGGGAACTATTCGTTCCGAATCAATAAACGGTTTCATAACGAATTTGATTACATGATGCAGCGTTTTAATGATATGGGAACGGAAATCCAACATTTAATCACACATGTGTACGAGGAACAGAACCGCTCCCGCCTTGCCACCCTAAAGCAGCTGCAATCGCAGATCAATCCGCATTTTTTGTACAACTGTCTGTCTTTCATCGCCGGTTGCGCAAAAGCAGGATATACAGAGACAATCAAACAAATGACGTACCACCTTGGGGATTACTATCGGTATACCACCCGGGTCGAGAATCAAATGCCTCTCTTGAAAGAGGAGGTTGATTTGGTCAATCACTATTTGAATATCTATTCGTTGAGACTGGAACGCATCGATTATCACATTGATATCCCTGCGGAAATGCTGGATGAACCCGTGATGAGGCTTATTCTACAGCCCGTTGTGGAAAATGCGATTGTACATGGGATTGAACCCAAACTGGGGCGAGGAACCATTATGATCTCTGGACGTCGTGAGTCCGACTGGAATGTTCTTGTTGTGGAAGATAGTGGTGAGGGAATGACGGATCTTGAGATTGGCGAATATGTACAGACGCTGGAACAACCCATGGATGAACATACAGGCTGCGGACTTTGGAACGTCAATCAACGATTAATCCAACGATTTGGTCAGGATGCCGGTATTGTTATTGAGTCTTCGACAAGATTGTCAGGTCTTTGCGTATCACTGCGTTGGAAAAGAGTATGAGGTAGGAGAGGGTGGGGATCTATGATTCAACTTTTGCTAGTGGATGATGAACCGATGCTAGTAAAGAGTATGGTAGATAATGACTGGGCACGTGTCGGTGTCGGGTATGTTTTTCAGGCAGCATCCGGGTTGGATGCGGTTGAGATTCTTAAGAAAACGCCAATCGATATTGTCGTAACGGATATCCGGATGCCGGGCATGAATGGGCTGCAATTATGCGAACATATCCAGGAACACTATCCCCGTACCAAATGTATTCTATTATCGGGTTACGGCGAATTTGAGTACGCACGACTGGCTATTAAGTTCGGTACAGTGAATTATCTGCTCAAGCCGATCAAGGACGAAGATTTGATGAATGAGGTTTCCCGTGTCAAAATGCTCATCCAGGAGGAATGGGAGCAAGTGGGTTCCTTGGAACAGGCCCGTCATACACTTCATGTTCATCTGCCACTATTAAGATCAAATTTATTAAATAACCTCTTATCCGGAGGTTCCATGACAGCATCCGTCTTGGCTGAGCGGATGAAAGAGTACAAGCTTCCTTTTGTAGCGGGAATGGATTGCTCTTTAATTCTAGTACGAATGGAAGGTGCGTTTGGCAATCCAGAGGAGGGTGACTTGTTGTTATTCGAATACGCCGTCCATAATATCGCTTGCGAAATTCTAGAGACAGATTACGATGTCTGGTACTGTAAAGATTCTTTCGGATATTTGTGTTACGTGCTGCAGAACAAAGTTAAGGATGGGTCTGTAGAAAAAGTTGATGATAAAGCTCTTGAGAAATCGGCCTATGAGCTCCAATTGAAAGTCGCCGGCTTCTTGAAGGGCCAAATATCCGTCTTGATAAGCGACTTGGGGGTCTTTCCAGAGCTCGCCGTGCATTACCGCAAATCGTTGAATGAATTCCGTAAGGTCCCCCGAAGCGACCGGGAAATCATGATCATATCCGGGGAGCCTCGCGTGCAATCGAGATCCCTGCAAACCTTATACAGCCCGCCAAGTATCGGGCAGCTTTTGGAAGCTGGGCGGTGGACAGATGCCCGTACTAAAGTAAGTGAAGTGTTTGAAGAAATGAACTCCAAAAAAATGGATACCGAAGAACACATGATGGAAGTCATCTATACACTCATGAATGCTTTTCTGTATATCGCGCATTTGCAAGGTAAAACGTTGATGGAAGTATCGGGATGGGAGATAGATGTGACGGCAGATCCGCGAATGTTATACCAGTCGGACCGGGTCATGGAGTGGGCTATGGGGGTACTGGAAAGCATGGAATCCGGCAGTAACCGTGAATTCAAAGATAGTAAAAATCAGCTTATTACCAAGATCCATCGTTTTATCGAGACTCATATAGCCAAAGATGTTTCTCTGCAAACCATTGCTGATCATGTGAGTCTGCACCCGGTATATTTATCATCTCTCTATAAACAGGAGATGAAAGAAAACATCAGCGACTTTATCATGCGCTATCGGATGGAAAAGGCGGGTGTCATGCTGGGTTCAACGGATATCAAAATCTATGAACTGGCAAGTCAAATGGGGTTTCAGAACCCACCGTATTTCAGCAAACTGTTTAAAAATTATTATGGGGTAACTCCACAAGAATATAGGGACCGGCATATATAGCTTGAATCTTAACAATTTCATATACCATCTTAAATCTTTAACTCTTACCCAGCTGTAAGCGCTGTATTAAGATAAAAGTGCGACTAAATACAGCTATAAGGGAGGATCTTGATAGAAAATGGGTAAAAAACGATATCTACTTGCACTAGCAGGGCTCATGTTATTCTCTACCGTTACAGCTTGTTCCACAAGTACAAATAGTGGAGAGAAGGGTACGGAAAATTCGCCTGTGACTGCTGACCAGAAAGGTGCAGCTGCTGCTGAAGCCATCCAAAAGGGGACTTACAAGTTTGAAACGCCTGTGACCATCACGACGGTCAAAGCCACGGACGCCACCATGAAGTTTAAGAATGGGGAGACCATGGAAAGTAACGTGCATACGAAATGGGCACACGACGAACTAGGTATCGATCTTAAAGTTTTGTGGCAAGTACCTGGCGAACAATTCAATACGAAACTCAGATTGATGCTGACAGCCAACGAATCGCTGCCTGATGTTCTGACAACCCAAGATATGACGTTGTTAGACGAATTGATCCAGTCCGGCAAATATAGAGATATCACAGCAGATTTCGAAAAATATGCATCTCCCAATATGAAATCAATCTACAACTCAACTCCGCTCAATTGGAGTCAGGTCACATACGGTGGGAAAAAGATGGCACTACCGAACTTTGCCAATGCGGGGAACGACAATCCTGTCATGTGGATCAGGCAGGACTGGTTGGATAAACTCGGAATGAAGGCTCCTAAGACATTTGAAGAGCTGGAAGCAGTCATGCAAGCTTTCTTGGACAAGAAACCTGGTGGTAATAACAATGTTATCCCATTCGGAGCAAGCTTTGGCTCAGGTGGATCTTCCCCCAACCCGTTCACTAGCTGGCTGGGAGAGACCTCATGGGTGTTCGGGGCTTTCGGCACTGTACCTTATCAATGGCTGGAGAAAGACGGTAAATTGGTTCACGGATCAACGCTTCCGGCGATGAAAGACGGCTTGGCCAAGCTCCGGGACTGGTACAGCAAAGGCTATATTTCGAAAGAAGCTGGCCTGCATGACGAGAATAAATTAGCAGAAATGATCGCTCAAGGCCGTGTAGGTATTGTGGTGTCTCCTTACTGGATGGGGGGGTGGCCAACTACGGATCTAATGAAGAATGTGCCGGGTGCTTCGATGAAGCCTTATCCACTGCCAACTCTTAACGGCAAGATTATGGCTCGAGACACGAATTACTTGCGTGGAGGCATGTTGGTGAAGAAGGATTTTGGGCACGTTGACGCTCTGTTCCTGTACTTAAATCGGATTTTTACCTTCGTAAATGCGGAAGAGGGAAGCGAGTTCGTGAACGGCTGGTACAAAGATTATGATTATACGATCAAAGCGGACGGAAGTGTTTCCACTAACGAGAAGGATATACCCGGTGGCAAAATCAGTTCGGCAAAGTATCTGTTGATCGAACCCAAAAATCCATTTTCAGGACTGAAAACCAGCGCTAATCTAAGCAGAGGGCAAGCGCCGAAAACGCCGGCAGAGAAAAGAGCAGCGACTGGCATACCTGAAAATCTGAAAGCAGCTGAAATTGTCGATGATGGTTGGAAGTCTGGCATCTATATTCCGCAAGCTTACACCGGAGCGAATACAGCAACAATGCAATCCAAAGGCGGCCTCTTGGTTAAATTGGAAGGCGATACATTCATAAGCATGGTTTACGGCAAAAAGTCCGTTGATGATTTTGACAACTTCGTGAAAGAGTGGAAGGGTCTTGGCGGCGAAGAAATCACCAAAGAAGTGAATGATTGGTACCAAAAAACGAAGAAATAAGCTGATAACGGCCCGCTGGAATCAGCGGGCTGAAGTTAGGGTGATCATGATGAAGTTTAAAAAGATAGTTGTCGCATTGTTAATCGTTATTCCGATAGCAGTTAGCGTGATGTATTATGCTTCAGCGGGAGCAAATTCGAGCCGAGCTCCTGTTGCGAAGGTGAACGGCAGTGTGATCACGTCACAGGAATTCGAGAGTGAGCTAGAGGAGCAAAGAGCCACGGTAATCGACTATTTCTACCGGTTAAATGGAGCAGAATATGGAAAAAACTTCTGGAAAACCGATGTTAACGGGGATAATCCGGAAGATACGGCCAAAATGTGGGCATTAAAAGAAATCATCAGATTCAAGATCGAACTGGAGCTTGCCCAACAGCACGGCCTGATACAAGGGACTTCCTATGACGATTTACTCCAAGAAATGGATAAGGAGAATAAGCGAAGAATTGCAGCCGTTAATGCACGCGAGACTATTTACGGTCCCGTCCAATTAGATGAAAGCACGTTTATGAACTATTATCTTAGCAAGCTGCGGACACAGCTCAAGGAAAAGCTGTCCGAGGTTGAGCTAAGAGTGACTGAAGCGGAATTAAAGCAGCATTATGAGCTTGTCAAGGATACGTTGTTTACCAAAGAGGACAGAATCAGATTCCAAAAGATTGCAGTTTCCTATAAGGAAAATGTGCAGAGCAGCACGAACAATCCAAAGAAGCCATTGACCAAGAAGCTGATGGATTCCATAAAGATTTCACTGGATAAAGGGAAAGAAATGGATGAAACGGTTAGAGAACTGCAAGGCCAGAACGAAGCAATTGCGGTCCGTTATACCGAAGAGGAATTCAATAGCGATACGGCTAGCACTTACTTTAAGTCCCAGGCAGTCCTCTATTCAGTACTTACTGACAGCTTGGAAGCCAATCAGGTCAGTTCAGTGTTGGATGAGACCATGCAGAGCGAATACGTTCTTGTAAAAGTAGTGGAGAGGGAAACCGGCGGGTATAAAAGCTTTGACGAGAATGAACGTAATGTTTGGAAAAATTATGTAGACACCACATATGGTGCCTATCTCGATAAGCTAATTCGGGAAGCAAAAGTAGAGATTAATGAAAGCAACTATAAAAGCATGCCAATCCATTAAAGCCACCTAGTTCAAATTTGTTGGATAGGTATCGAACTTTTCACTACGTTCTTGGAAGCGGTTACTTGTATTCACTGAAAGTCACCGCTTTTTGAGATAACTTTTAACCTTACTAATTCTATGAGATTAATTGGTTAAAGGAAAACGATCATAAGGAGGCAAAAGTGATGAAGAGAACGACATGGTCTAGGTTTTTAAGTATGTTTCTGGGAATAGCCATTGTGGCAGCATGCTTCATGCCTATGGCCGCACCAACAACTGTCCATGCAGCAGGACCGATCTATTATGTGGATTCGATAGACGGTGATGATGCGAATGCTGGAACGGCACCTGGATCAGCGTGGCGGACCCTGAGTAAAGTCAACAGTAATGTCTTTCAACCGGGCGACAAAATTTTGTTCAAGTCTGACGGAGTATGGACAGGTACGCTTTCTCCCCAAGGATCCGGAATAGAGGGAAATCCCATTACGATAGACATGTACGGTACTGGTCGTAAGCCGCTCATCGCTGGGGCAGGTGCTGCAGCCGCTGTATATTTTAACAATCAGGAGCAGTGGGAAGTCAAAAATCTTGAAATCACCAATGATGCCCAGACGAAGGCGGTACGCAGAGGCATTCATGTAGATGGCACAAGTGGAGGATATTCGAATCCGAGAGTGTTCAAGCATTTTCTGTTTGAAAATTTGGAGATTCATCATGTTAAAGGAGACGTTTCTACCGACTATGCCCATAATGGAGGTATTATCGTGTGGGGAACGAACTGGGATTATCACGTATCAGATGTAGTGGTTAGGGACAGTAAGATTTATTCGGTGGATAGTGTGGGCATCTACATATACGGTGCTCAGAAGAAATTTTCATCCGGCTTCAAAGTGACTAATAACGTGATTCACGATGTTGGCGCAGACGGAGCTTTCATCCTTGATACGACCAATGGTTTGATCGAAAACAATGTCGTATATGACACTCATATAAGAGCCAGCGGATATCATGTACCTTTATGGGTGTTTTCCAATAAAGATTCGGTGATTCAAAACAACGAGGTTTACAATACCGCACCTGGCGGCGATGCCATGGCCTATGATGCGGATTACAAAAGCGATGGGACTATTATCCAATATAATTACAGTCATAATAATGCCGGCGGGGGCTTTTTGGTAGTAAATGACGGTACGGTTGCGAGCAACTCCAATACGAACACAACGATCCGATATAACATAAGCCAAAATGACAGTGGAGCCGTGTTCAATTTCAGTGGAACACCGGATACCACATATGTGTACAACAATACGGTATATCTACCTAAATACTCCAATGCCAAAGTAGTGGATTATTTAAACTGGGGTGGTTTTGCCAAAAACACGTTCTTCTACAACAATATCATCCATAATTTGGGTTCAGGTGGCTACAACTTCGGAAACAGTACGAATAATGTGTTTGAACACAATGTTTTCTATGGAAACCATCCGGCCAGCGAACCGGCTGATCCCTATAAAATTACGGCAGATCCTATGCTGGCGTCCCCTGGTTCAGGCGGTATAGGCAAAGATACGGTTATTGGATACCAGCTTCTTTCGACGTCTCCGGCAATCGGAGCGGGTAAGCTGATTTCAAGCAACGGAGGCCGGGATTACTTCGGCAATCCAGTGTCTGCAGTCGACGCGCCGAATATTGGTGCATACCAAGGTCCAGGACTAGATCCCAACAACCTTCCTCCGCTTCCGCAGCCTCCAATTGAGGAGAATCTGTTGAAGAATCCGGGCTTTGAGTTGGGTGATTTCACCAATTGGCCAATCCATTACAACGGGGCGACCATCGAGAACAACAATGCCGCTTCCGGAAATTATGCAGCCAAACTTACAGGGGCTACTGCGGGGGTAGAGCAGACCGTCAGCGGATTGCATCCGAATACGATTTACAAATTATTTGCAAACGGCAAAAGCGTAGGCGGGGGCGATGCGGTATTCGGAGTGAAAAATTACGGCAGCAGCGCGAAAGATGTTCATATAAGCTCAACCAACTATAGCAGGAAAGAGATTACGTTTACGACGGGCAGTTCCAATACGAGTGTTATTATTTACTTGTATAAAGGCGGTGGCATCGGGGATGTTTACTTCGACGACCTGGAATTGATCCAGTACAGCGCATCACCGGGCGGATCGACGGGACAGCCTCCGGTGTTTACGGAAGGTTCGGATGATGAGTTCAATGAGGCCGAGGCCAATTCGCAATGGCACTGGATCCGGGAGAACCCAGCAAAGTGGTCATTAAGTGCGAATCCAGGGTATATGAGAATCGTCAGTGAAAACGGCGATATTGCGGGCGGAAGTGCCGATGCGAAGAACATTCTTCTCACCGGTGCACCTGCGGAGGAAGAGAATTGGGTCATTGAAACGAAGCTCGAAGGCAAGCCGAGCTCTCGGTGGTCGCAAGGTGGATTGGTCGTATATGTAAATGACGATACCTATATCCGGATGACCCGGTTGTATGGGACCGGAAATCAGTTCCAGTTTGACTTAAAGATCAATGGTGTCCGTTATCATATGGAGGTACCCGATACGATCGAGTCTATGGTTTCCTATCTGCGAATTGTGAAGTATGGAAATTTCTATGCCGGGTATTATTCTGCAGACGGCGTCACTTACACCCAGGTTGGTACTACACAGACGGCGGACCTCATAGATCCGAAGATCGGTCTGATCGTTTGTGCAGGAACGGGACTTACAGCGGATTATGACTATTTCCATATAATCAAAGATGGCATCACACCGCCACCGCCGCCTCCACCGCCAGCACCTGTCCCCGTATCCGGTGTCTCGCTGAATAAATCAGCATTGAGTCTGAGAGTCGGAGACGTTGCTGTACTCACTGCCACCGTCGCACCTACCAATGCCGACAATAAAGAGGTTGCATGGCGTTCCAATAATCCTGCTGTTGCGACAGTGGATGGGAGTGGGAACATAATGGCCACAGGGGTAGGGACGGCTACGGTTACTGTGACAACAGCAGACGGAGCCAAAATAGCCGTGTGTTCCATTGAGGTTGTGTCTGTAACCAATTTGCTGAACAACCCTGGATTTGAGACGGGTGATTTCACTGCTTGGCCAACGCACTTTAACCAGTCGGCTATTGTGAATACGAACACGCATACAGGAATGTATGCAGCCAAATTGGCGACCGCATACGGGGGAATAGAGCAAAAGGTAAACGGACTTACGCCAAATACAACCTACACGATTTCTGCATGGGCAATGGGAGTTAATGGTGAGTTCGGAGTGAGAAATTTCGGAAGCTATCAGCGTCAAGTTTATATAAGCTCGACGACGTATACGAGGAATGAAATTACGTTTACCACAGGAAGCACGAATACAAGCGCGACCATATTCATGTATAAACGCGCAGCGGCGGGCGAGGCTTATTTTGACGACTTTGAACTTGTCCAGAAGAGTCTGCCACCAACACAAACACCGGATACTACGCCACCTGTAATTACCGCGCCTACCGATATAACGGCTGAAGCGACAGGGGTCAGAACGGTTGTGAATAGTGGTCAGGCTACCGCTTCTGATACATCTGCAGTTACCATAACCAACGATGCGCCTGCTGACTATCCGCTCGGTACGACAATCGTAACCTGGACAGCTGTAGACACATTTGGCAATAAGAGTACAGCGTTGCAAAAGATTACTGTCGTGGATACAACACCGCCAACGGCAGTTATATCTTATAGCCGTATAACGCCGACAACACAAGATGTTATCGCAACGATGACAACGAACGAGCCGGTCACAATCACGAACAATGGTGGATCAAGCAGTTTTACGTTTTACTTTAATGGCAGCTTCACCTTTGAGTTTACCGACGCAAGCGGCAATAAAGCGTTGGCAACATCGACGGTGAATAATATCCAATCGAATAGTAAAGCCGTTCCGGGTAAACCTCATCTTTCCGATGACAATGGTTACGATACCGGGCTTCAAGACGGCAATTACAAGGTTGAGATGAACATGTGGTACGGTGAAAACGGCAAAATCTATAAACTTTACGAGAATGATGTATTAATCGATACGAAAATTGTTGCGGAAAATTCACCATCTGCCCAGTCAACGGTAACTGCCATTACCTACAAGACGAATGGCACCTATCGCTATTATGCTGAACTTACCAATGCCTTCGGTACAACGAAGAGCGATACGCACGTTGTGGAGGTAACGCAAGCAACGCCCAACAAACCGGTTTTGTCAAACGATAATTGGGATGGTGATGGCACTTACAATGTCAGTATGAATATGTGGTGGGGTACGAATGGTACAACGTATCTCCTATATGAAAACGGTGTTCTTATCGATACGCAAGTTCTTTCGGACCGAACACCATCTGCCCAATCAGCAGTATCGACAGTAACCAATAAAGGCAAGGGCAATTATGAGTATCGTGCTGAACTCGTTAACTTTGCAGGTGTCATATCCAGTGATACGATAAGGATTCAAGTAATGAAGTAGCCGCGTTAGCGGGATAGTGGAATGAAGCCCTCAACTTGTTCAGACAAGGAGGGCTTTTTCTTGTTTTCTAAGTTTGCATAAAAGTTCAAGTATAGAATCTATGTTTACAATGGGCTGAAGACGAGAGAGTTCATATAAGTGGGTTTTGTTCATATTGCGAAAGGCAGGATTGTTCAGTGTTAGATGTTATGTAGACTACACAGATGAGGGTTATGGGTCTACCCTATAGACAGAGGTGATGAAATCGCTAAGCGAAATTGAACGTACGGGAGGTTACAACATTCATCAACTCACCCTACCTTACCTCAACCACAAAAGGAGACGGAGCATGATGCATAGAAAGCACAAACTGTTAGGATGGTTTTTGCTGTTGATAGTCATTACATCTCTTAATCTCACCAAACAATTGGAAGCTTTAGCCGCACCAGCAGCACCTACGACTTATTTTCAGGATGATTTCTCGGACGGTGATTATTCGGCTAACCCAGTATGGACACCAGCCTCTGGAACTTGGAAAGTGAATACGGACCCTACTGATGCCAGTAATAAAATGTTAAATCAGACGGATGCAGGTGAAGGGATCCTTACAGCAGGTGATGCTGCATGGACGAATTCAACCGTTACGATGCGCTTCTACACAGGTGCTGGCGGAGCGTATCCGGGAATTCTGGCGCGAGTACAGGACTATAGAAATTTTTATTATTTCCAAATGCAAACGACCACTGGCTTGGTTCTTTCCAAAAGAATCAACGGTACAGATACAACGATAAGAAGCTTCAGTTATCCTATGAACAAAAACACATGGTATACACTAAAAATGGTTACTGTTGGAAATTCCATTAGATGCTATATCGTTAATAATGGCGTTGATAAACTCATTTTTGATGAGTCCGATACGACATTTCCGAGTGGAAAAATTGGAATTCGGAATAAATGGCAGGCCATTTATTTGGATGATGTGAAGGTAACAGATGCTCCGGTTGCTAATCCTTCAGTGGTTCAGTCCAACACTCAAACTAACACCACAATATCCCTGAATTGGCCGCAAGTAGACGGAGCTACAAGCTACAATATTTATCGTTCAACGACGCCAAATACCGGTTATACCTTTGTATCCAACAGCACAACCAACAGTTTTGTGGATGCGGGCTTACTTTTTGATACCGCGTATTATTATAAAATAGCCTTTGTCTATGGTGGACTTACGGAATCGCAATGGTCCTCTGAATTAAGTGTGCGGACGACGCCAGCGCCACCTGCTGCACCTGCGGGACAGACGGCAACTGCCGTAAATGCCTCGAAAATCAATTTGAGCTGGACAGCGGTAGTTAAAGCAACAGGGTATCGGGTATATCGATCTTCTGATGATGGAAACACGTTCACCCAGGTGTACGACGGAAAGGCCTTAAACTATGGAGATACAGGGTTAAATCCGAACACAGCATATAAATACCAGATCACGGCATATAACACGATTGGTGAATCACCTGCAGCTTCTGCACAGGCTGCTACCTATCGCTATAATGCCCCTGGAAATTTCCAAGCAACTTCCGTTACGGATACCACAGCTGCAATAACCTGGGATGCTGTGCAAGGAACAACCGTCACATATCAATTAAACAGATCCTCAAGCGAGACTGGAACGTATAGTCAGATATATAGTGGTCCGAATAAGGTGTTTATCGATACAGGCTTAACACAAGGCACAGGATACTTTTATAAACTAGTTGCCGTCATAGATGGGACCACTTCAGCCTTGTCCGATCCGCTGGGAGTAGGCACAGTGAGAACGGCTTTTACACCTGGTACGGCATGGTCAGATCTCAGTGGTAACCCTATTGATGCCCATGGAGCGGGTATCATGTATGATCAGACTACACAGAAATACTATTGGTACGGTGAATATCATAAAGGCGCGTGGCCTTCATCTGGAGTGAGAGTATACGCTTCGACGGATCTGTACAATTGGACGGATGAAGGTATGGCACTCACCATGGTCAAATCAATGGACGATTTTACAAACGATCCTTTCATTTCCGCACTCTATGCGGGTAGAACGGATACGTTGAACGTCTGGGCTGATATTCGAACGGGCCGAATTATAGAGAGACCCAAAGTGATCTATAACGATAAAACCAAGAAATATGTCATGTGGGCTCATATTGATGGAGATAAAGATCCGTATAATAACAATGCGAACTATGGCAAAGCGCAAGCCGGTTATGCCATAAGTGATTCACCTATAGGACCGTTTATCTACCAGAAGAGCTACCGCATGGATCAAGCACCAGCGGGGCAGGTCGATTATCAGCCAGGCAATCCTGGTATGGCACGCGATATGAATTTGTTTAAAGATGATGACGGTACTGCATATCTCATCTATTCCAGCGAAGAAAACTTAACCATCTATATTTCCAAACTGTTGGATGATTACTCAGATGTGACGGGCTGGCATACGGATGGCCTTGTAGATGCCAGCGGCAAACCAGTCCGAGATGCAAGCTATAAAGCTGTATATGGTACAGATTATGTAAGAGTATTTCCAGGTACGCAGCGTGAAGCACCAGCCATCTTTAAATTTAATGGAAAGTACTACATGATCACTTCCGGTGCTACGGGATGGTCTCCGAATGAAAATAAGTTCAGCGTGGCAGATGCTATGTTTGGTCCTTGGGGGGCGCCAGTGAATCCATTTGTAAGGACATCGGCATCAGATCCAGATCCAATGACAGCCTTTAAATCGCAATCGACATTTGTGATCCCAGTTGACCCCGCGAAAGGGAAATTCATCTATGTGGGGGACGATTGGAATGGCGGACAGTTTACGACAAATGGCGGTGCCAAATACATATGGCTGCCCATTGAATTTGGCCAAGGTACGGATATCTCGATAAGATGGTATAGCAGTTGGAACAAAGATGTATTGAACAGTATGGGAAAAATAGACGTGAATCTGGCATTGCCTGAAGTTGTTGCTACGGGAGCCGTACTGAATTTACCAACACAGATTGAAGTTATCCCAAGTGGTGCAACGGTTGCAACGACAACCGCAGTAACGTGGTCAGTCAATGCACAGCCACTAACAGCGAGTACATTTGCGCTTCCAGGCGTCTATACCTTACAGGCTGTTCTTCCCCAGTTTAATAATAAAGCGTTACGTTTTAAAATGTACGCTGTTCCTGATAAGACCATCTATTTGGTCAACAGCGGTGGTTATGCGACAAGTGATTACAGCCTGATGACCTCATACCTTCAAGATACTCTAGTTAATAAGGACGTAGTTGAACAGGCGTATAACGCTGCTAATCCAGCTCCTTGGGGCTATGTCGGAACGAATTCGAATTCAGCAGGTTCAGCTAGTGGAGATATGTTCTCAACCCTTCGTTATCTGAATGGGGGTAATGTTAGTAATTCCCCTGCGGGTACGGACCTGACCTACAAGTTCAATGTAAAGAATGGTTCCTACACCGTGTACACAGGCTTCAACGATATATGGAACAATGCTTCCAGGAAAGCTGACTTATATATCAATGGGGTTAAAAAGAATGCGATTACGTATATTTCCAATACAGTTTATGGAAATTCTGTTAATGTGACGGATGGCACGATCACTGTTACAGTGAGAAATACGGCTTCACAGGATCCGTTGATCAACTGGTTGATGATTGTTGACCCTACCCAGGCGCATGATCCATTAAGGGGACTTAAGGTCATTTCGACAACAGCCAATTCCGCTGAGCTTTCCTGGAACAAAGCAATCGGGGCAACCTCTTATACACTCTACAGATCATCAAGTGCAGATGGTACCTATGCGCCAATTTATCAGGGAGGAGCAGCGACCTTTACGGACAATGGAGTCGACCCTGCTATACGCTATTACTACAAAGTTACTTCTTCTAGCGTTTCTGTCGAATCGTCAATGTCAGCTTCAGTCTCTATCCTCTTGGATCAAATAAAGCCAGTTACCGAATTTGCTATGGCAGGAGCGCCTAACAATGGTTGGTACGCGACGAACGTTGTATCGCTGAATGCTGCGGATGAGTTATCTGGCGTTGCCAAGACGGAATACAAAGTAGGGGATTCGGTAGATTGGAAGTTGTATGCAGGGTCATTTACATTACCTCAGGACGGTATGAATACAATCCAGTACCACTCTGTGGATCGAGCAGGCAATGTGGAAGATGTGAAGCAGATGGCCGTACAGGTTGATGTAACACTGCCTACCTATAGGTTTTTGATCAACGGCAATGCGTTAATGGAGGGAGACTCCTTTGATGATCATCTGCCGCTAACTTTCCAAGTTTCCGATAGTCTATCCGGATTGGCTGCTGCACAGATCACGGTTAGCGGCTCGGTCTATTCTTTAGATCTGACAAAGGGCTCAAGCGTAGTTTTCGATTTAGCGGGGAAAGTTGGAAGTCATCAAGTGTCAATCACGATTGAAGATATAGCAGGGAATAAATTGGTTAAGCATTCCCAACTCCATGTGACAACCAGTATTGAGGCTATGAATCAGCTGCTTACTCGCTATAGTGCTTCTCTAAGCCATTCCTTAACATCTCAGTTGAGCAACGCCCTCAAGCAGGCGCAGCATAAACAGGATATGAATCGACCAGATCAGGCTGCCAAGCATATGGAGGACTTTGTGAAACACTTGAATAAAGCAGATGTAGGAAAAGATATTGATAACAGAGTGAAAGGTATACTCCTTGCAGATGCAAATGCTTTGATTGTGCAATGGGCTTCTCAGTAAAAATGAGGTCGTAACGCAAAATAAAGGCTGATCCCAAAAGTAGCATTCTACTTCTGGAATCAGCCTTTTCACATGTTATGCTGGTGTTTGCTTTACCCGCAGGTACAATTCAAAACCGGCTTCCGTGCGGCTAATGCCTCATCCATCCGACTGACAACGGTCGTGTAAGGGGCATTTTTAACTAACTCTGGATTCTCTTCGGCTTCTTTGGCAATGGCAATCATCGTATCGATGAAGCTGTCGAGCGTTTGCTTGCTTTCGGTCTCCGTCGGCTCAATCATGATGCATTCTTCCACGCTGAGCGGGAAGTAGATGGTTGGCGGGTGGTAACCGAAGTCAAGCAATCTTTTGGCAATATCGAGTGTACGGACACCCAGCTTCTTTTGGCGATTCCCAGATAGCACGAATTCGTGCTTACAGAAACGGGGATGCGGAACATCGAAGTAAGGCGTTAAGCGAGCTAGCATATAGTTCGCGTTAAGGACGGCGTACTCGGATACGTTGCGCAAGCCTTCCGGGCCGAGCGTACGAATGTACGTGTAGGCGCGAACTAGGATGCCGAAGTTGCCATAGTAGCCTTTGACGCGGCCGATGGACTGAGGATAGTTGTAGTCGAAATAGAAGCTGTTATCTTCACGTTTGGCTACAAGTGGCGTCGGCAGAAAAGGAATCAGCCGCTCTTTGACGCCGACTGGGCCTGCACCAGGGCCGCCTCCGCCGTGCGGGGTGCTCATGGTTTTGTGCAGGTTGAGATGGACGACATCGAAGCCCATGTCCCCTGGCCGTGTGATGCCCATAATGGCATTCGCGTTCGCGCCATCATAGTAGAGCAGCCCGCCTGCCCCATGCACGATTTCGGCGATCTCGACGATTTGTTCTTCGAACAAGCCGAGTGTGTTCGGGTTCGTGAGCATGAGCGCGGCCGTATCGGATCCGACGGCACGGCGCAATTCGTCGAGATTCACGAGGCCGCGGTCATCGGATTTGATCGTGACGGTTTGGAAGCCAGCAACCGTTGCACTGGCTGGATTCGTGCCATGCGCCGAATCTGGACAAATGACCTTGGTACGATGCTCGCCGCGGCTTTCGTGATAAGCACGGATCATCATGAGCCCCGTCCATTCACCATGTGCGCCAGCCGCAGGCTGCAAGGTTACGCGATCCATGCCTGTGATCGCTTCGAGATCATGCTGGAGATTGTACAACAGCTCCATTGCACCTTGTATCGATTCTTCCGGCTGATACGGATGAATATGAGCGAAGCCGGGGAAGCGGGCGACGTCTTCGTTGATTTTGGGATTATATTTCATCGTACATGAACCTAGCGGATAGAAGCCATTATCGACCCCGAAGTTGCGACGAGACAACGCCGTGTAGTGGCGGATGACATCGATTTCATACACTTCGGGCAGGTCTGGTTCTGTCTGGCGCCGAAATTTGGCAGGAAGAAGTTCCTCGATATTCACGTCGGGAACGTCCGAGTCAGGCAAGGAGTAGGCGACACGTCCGGGATGGCTCATTTCGAAAATAAGTGCTTTTTCGTTGTTCATACGAGTTCCTCCAATGCAGCTGCGAAGGCATCAATATCTTCGCGTGTTCGTTGCTCGGTGATGGCGATTAGCATATGGCTGGCCAGCTCGGGATAGTCGCGGCCAAGATCGTAGCCGCCGATGATGTTTCGGTTCAGGAGCTGACGATTCAGCTCCTCGATGTTCGTGCCGTCCGGCAGCTTGACGGCAAATTCATTGAAATAGCTGCCTGTGAACGGCAGCTCGAGTTTGGTTGACGCGGCGATGCGACTGGCCGCGTAATGGGCTTTGCGGACGTTCAGCGTGCCGACGTCCTGAATGCCTTGCTTGCCCATCGTAGACAAGTACACGGATGCGCAAAGCGCGAGCAGCGCCTGGTTCGAGCAGATGTTCGACGTGGCTTTCTCACGTCGTATATGCTGCTCACGCGCTTGCAGCGTAAGCACGAACCCGCGCTTGCCATCGCGGTCCACGGTTTGACCCACGATGCGCCCCGGCATGCGGCGCATCCAGCTCTCCGCGACGGCGAAGTAGCCGCAGCTCGGCCCTCCCAGCGCAGCTGGGATGCCGAGCGGCTGGCAATCGCCGACGACGATGTCAGCGCCGAGCTTACCCGGCGCTTCGAGCAGCCCGAGCGTGAGCGGATTCGCGCTCACGACGAGCAGTGCGCCCGCGCCGTGCGCGAGCGGCTCCACAGCCGCGATATCCTCCAAGCAGCCGAAGAAATTCGGCGATTGGAGGATGACGGCGGCAGCGTCGCTCTCGAGCCCCGCCGCGAGGTCGTCGAGATCCGTGACACCTTCGGGGGTCACGGAGATCTCGACGACGTCCAAGTTCAGCCCGCGGGCGGACGTGCGCAGGACGGCGCGCGCTTCCGGGTGCACCGCGCGGGACACGAGCAGACGGCTGCGCTTCGTCGCGCCGCTGGCTAGCGCGCCGGCTTCGGCCAGCGCTGTGGCGCCATCGTACATCGAGGCGTTCGCCACGGCCATGCCGGTAAGCTCACAGATGTACGACTGAAATTCAAAAATCGCCTGCAATTCCCCTTGGCTGATTTCCGGTTGATAAGGCGTGTACGCGGTGTAGAACTCCGAGCGTGAGATGACATGATTGATCACCACCGGAAGGTGATGATCGTAGATGCCAGCGCCCAGGAAGCTGGCGTAGCGCTGGAAATCCGCATTCCGCCCCGCCAACTCGCGCATATATCGGAGCAATCCCTGCTCACTAAGTGCGTTCCCCACTTGCAGCTCACCCTGAAACCGCACCTGCTGCGGGATATCACTAAACATCTCTTCCATGGAGGAGATGCCGATCGTTTCCAGCATTTCCTTTTGATCCTGCTCTGTAATAGGCAAATAACGATGCTTCATACCGATGATGCTCCTTCCAACCTGGATTCGGGAATTATTTCTTTTTGTGAAAAGGGGTAGAGACAACTGTAGCTTTCACTTGCGAGCCTCTGATTTCAACGAATAGTTCCGTTCCTAGCGCGCTATATGCGGAATCGACTAATGCTAAGCCGACATTCGTTTTGTACGTTGGAGATTGTGTACCTGTCGTAATTTCACCAATCTGTTTACTCTCGGCGTACACGGCGTAATGCGGTCGAGGAATACCGCGCTCTTGCATTTCAATGCCAACGAGCTTTCGTGGCACTCCAATTGTTTTTTGCTCGAGCAGGGCATCCCGTCCTATGAAATCACCTTTATCCAACTTTACAAAAAAGGAAAGTCCCGCCTCAAGCGGCGAAATCTTCGAGGATAGCTCCTGTCCGTATAGGGGAAGCCGCGCTTCAAAGCGAAGCGTATCTCGAGCTCCTAAACCAGTCGGAATGAGCCCGTGCTCCTCACCAGCTTCAAGTAGTGTCCTCCACAATGTGATGGCATCTTTCTGATCCACATATAGCTCGAAGCCATCTTCACCTGTATACCCTGTGCGGGATAACAACGTGGTTACTCCACCTACTTTCACATCAGCAAGGAAATGGAAGGTCTTCAAGGTCTGTATCGGTGCGTCAGTCAATTTAGCTAGAATGTCTAGGGCCCGTGGTCCTTGCAGCGCCAGCAAAGCAGTTTCTTCAGAAATGTTAGTCAACGCTACTTGACCAGTCAGGTGCTGCTGCAACCAAGCGATATCTTTTTCAATATTGGAGGCATTGATTACAAGCATATAGTCCTCGCCGCTGAACTTGTAAACGAGCAGATCATCAACCACACCACCGTCCGGATAGCATAGGAGGCTGTACTGGCACTGCCCTTCCACCAGCTTAGACACATCATTCGTCGTAACTCGCTGTAAAAATGCGAGAGCATCCGGGCCTTGAATACGTACCTCACCCATATGGGAAACATCAAAAAGCCCTGCCTGCTGTCTGACGGCGTCATGCTCTTTCTGAATGCCCGTAAACTGCACAGGCAGTTCCCAGCCGCCAAAATCAATGATTCGCGCGCCATATTCTGCGTAAATCGGGAAAAGCGGTGTTCGTTTCAGCATGCAAATAACCTCACTTTCACTCAACTTATTTACCGATGGTTACATTTCGGAAACACAAATAGGAGCAAAAGATATGCAACACAAACATACCTTTTGCCCCTGTCCTTTATACCTGAGAGTTGCCTAGAACGGGAGAATCTATGCATTCCTCCGTTAAGTTTCCCCTTGGGTGTCCGATTTCCCGTGATTAACGAGTCGAAGCTCTCCAGAGTTGCGTCCGATATAGGTCCTTTTGCCTGAGAGATTCACCGCTTTGGGCTTACTCCTTCGGCGCTGCAAACTTGCTTCGCAGTCTCTCCCTATATCCTCATTCGCCAATATTTAGTTAGTCTTATCATATTCATTATGCGCCTAAATCGGTATAAATTGTCAACAGTAACTTTTGCGCTTCAAGGTCAGTTGTGGGTCTTCATGCTCGTTTGACTACATCTCGGATGTGCATCTTGACTTTGATGTTCAGAGTAGATTAAGCTATAAGCAAAATTTGTAAGTAAGTGAGGCGTGGACTGATGAGCAACGTACAAGCCAATTTGTTATACACCAAAGAGCACGAGTGGGTAGAGAAGCTATCGGATACGGTGGTTCGCATAGGGATTACCGATTTTGCACAAGATCAATTGGGTGATATTGTATTCGTGGAGCTTCCGAAAGTTGGCGCTTCTGTAACAGCGAATGAGAGCATTGGGAGTGTGGAATCGGTCAAAACGGTTTCGGATATTTTCTGCCCCGTATCTGGCAAAGTAACGGCTGTGAACAGCACATTGGAAGGTTCACCAGAGCTAGTTAACAATGCGTCCTTCGGTGAAGGTTGGATGGTTGAGATTGAAATCTCAGGACCGGAAGCATTGGAAGGATTATTGAGCGCTGCGGAATACGGCTCTTATATCGGTAACGACTAGAGGTTGCTTCGATTTAGATAGAATGGATGGAGGGTGTTCCATGCAATTTGGTCAAAAGCTGCCGCAGGATCCGAATGATCGTGTTCCTCCTGGGCAAACGCTGACTCAAGGTTGGCCTGTGCTGCATTATGGGTCCGTGCCCTACTACAACGACATGAGCAAATGGGATATGCGTTTGTTCGGTTTGGTGGAGGAAGAGTTCACCATATCGTACAAGGATTTCATGGCACTTCCACGCAAGGAATTTAAGAACGACATCCACTGTGTGACCACGTGGTCTAAGCTGGACAATGTGTGGGAAGGTATTGCTGTATCTGAACTCATGAGCAAAGTGAAGCTGAAACCAGAAGCAACCCATGTGATGCTGCATGCCGAGCATGGATGGACGACGAATCTTCCGCTGGCAGATTTCCTGCTGGAGACGTCTTTTCTAGGCATCCGACACAATGGCGTGCTGTTAACACCTGACCACGGAGCACCCGTGAGAATGGTCGTACCGCATTTGTATTTCTGGAAAAGTGCCAAATGGCTGCGAGGCATCGAGTTTATGGCGAAAGATAAGCCGGGCTTCTGGGAGCGGAATGGTTACCATATGTACGGAAATCCGTGGAATGAAGAGCGCTACGATTTTGATTAACGAGAAAAGCCCACTAAAGCGAAATCTGCTATAGTGGGCTTTTTTTGATTCAGTTGAGTAGCTAGTATTCAAATAAATGTAAAATGTACAGTTAATTTTGCCGTACTACCTGAGATTTTGCGATTAGATGTAAAATGTACAGTTAAATTTAGCTAGTTTGGCTGTTTGTTGGATTTCGGCAGGAATTAACTGTAGAAACTCCATCTATTGCTTCTAAACGGGGAGAATCAGCAAAAATAACTACATAAAATCCATCTAATTTGTTTGGAGCGGCGGGATCCCGTGTCACGTCTCATCTCATCTCATCTCATCTCATCTCATCTCAAGCCGGCGTCCATACCGAGCCCACACCTGGTTTTGAGCGATTTGGTGCATGCAACAACGAGCATCGTCCACACTTCCTCGAAGGACTCGAAGAAGTTTTCTTCTTTCAATAAGTTCCGGTTCCGCTCTCCAATTTCGCATTCTCCCTGTAGGCTGTTGGGGAAAGACCAATTGTCCGTTTGAACATTCGCGAAAACATGAGGGGGTCTTGGTAGCCCACGGATTGGGCTATTTCGGCAATCCCGAGAAGCTGCCTGCGCAGAAGGCGGCAAGCTTTTCTCATCCGAACATCAGTCAGATATCGGTAAGGGGACATGGACAGCCGCTGCTGGAAAAGACGGCATAGGTATTTGGTCTCCAGTCCTACATGCTCAGCGATTTCGTGTAGGCTGATGCGTTCGGCATAGCGGGCATTCATAAAGGAAACGGCATTACGTACGTGGTGTCCGACATCCGCTCTAAGCGGGGGGGCATCGTCCGGAATAGCCAGTGTACCGAATATTTGGTACAGCAGAGCGGTCAGAAGGAGCTCCTTGGCTGGTTCATTTCGAAGGCTCATTAAATTGCCAAAAAGAGATTCAACGGACGTTGATGAGTCAGCCGCACGGACGGGAGACACGGCAGTAAATCCAGCCAGTTCGACAAGACGCGTGGCGAATGTGCCGACAAAGCCGAACCACGAATAGCGCCAAGGCTCATCCGAATCGGCACAATACGCGTGGACGATGTCCGGCATTACAAGGAACAGCTCGCCAGGACCGATTGTTTCTGTTCGGACTCCCGTTGTGAAAGTACCGCACCCACTGTGAACGTAATGCAGTATGTACATATCTCTTACGCCGGGCCCGAATGACATGTCAGGCAGGCAATTTTGCGTACCGACTTCGAGCACGGCAAGATCAGTTAAACCGATCGGTTCCGTATAAATAAATTCCACGTCTGCTTTCGCCTCTTCCTTAAATAGAGAAGATATGCCATAAGATGGGGAACTCTGGCTATTTTGATTATAAAGGATGAACACTACAATTTACAGTAGGAGGGATAGCAATGGAGTATACTACATTCGGCCGCACCGGACTTCGTGTATCGAAACTCGGGCTTGGCGGCGCACCCCTTGGCGGGGTTTTTGGACCTACGGATGAACGTGACATCGAGAAGATGATCCATGAGGCGTTGGATAGCGGCATCAATTTTATTGATACAGCGCCGAGCTACGGCAGAGGTGAGTCAGAACGTCGAATCGGCAAAGCATTGAACGGCGGTAGAAGAAACGAGGTCGTGTTGGCATCGAAGGCAGTAGGTCCGGGAGAATCGTTCGATTATGCGACGACGATTCGCTCCGTTGAGCATAGTTTGGAACGGCTTCAAACGGATTGGATTGATCTACTGCAAATTCACGATGTGGAGCAGGTTCCCTATGAAACGATTATGAACGAGACGCTTCCTGCTCTGGAGAAGCTGCGGGAAGATGGAAAGATTCGGTATATCGGAGTTTCGACAAGGATACTATCACTTCTGGAGCGTTATGTCCGGCTAAATCGGTTTGACAGCATCCAGTTTTATACGAGATATATGTTGATTGATCATACGGCGAAGGACGAATTGCTCCCGCTCGCAGCAAAGAATGAAATCGGTGTTATCAACGGCAGTGTGCTCGGACTCGGACTGCTTGCCGATACGCCAGCGCCATTTTTGAGGCCTAACCTCATTGATGAAGCAGCGAAGCGGATGGAACAGCTCCAGTTTTTACGTAAAACTGCACCGCACGGTCTCGTTGAGCCGGCTATGCGTTTTAGTCTGTCGCAGCCAACCATACACGTTACCTTGACGGGAGCTGCTACATCGGATGTGCTGCGCACGAACTTGGCATTTTGTGATGGGCAGGGTCTGGATCCAGAGGAGTTGCAACGGGTATTTGCCTTATTTCAGGGCCGAAGTTTATTTCCAGCTGAAAAGGAGGAACTAAAGTGAACACACAAGGAAGCATGATGCTAAGGATTGTAGCGGAGGAGCGAATGGTTCCACCGGAATGGGCGCTCCAGGAACAGTGGTTGTTTGCGACACTGAATCAGTCGGCGAAGGAGTTTGTAGCGCGTTACACGCAGCCGGACGGAAGTCTGATCTGGCAGAAAGAATGGCCGGGTATGGACGGCTCGGATGACCCCTATGAAGGTTTCATGAATCTAGCGCTGCTTTACGTGTTAGGGGGGAGTCGTGAGCTCCATGAGGTATCGCGTAAGATTTGGGAAGGGATTACTTGGCAATGGACCGAGTATGGGCAAATTCACCGAGAATTTGATGCTTACTATGATTGGATGCATCATGGCGAAGGTTATTTATTTCTCTACTTTCTCGGACTAGCCGGTCCTGTTACAAGCAAGGACAAGCAGAGAGCAGTGCGCTTCGCCAGCATGTATACGGGAGACGATCCGGATGCTCCCAATTATGATAAGGCGCAGAAACTGATAAGGTCACCATTGACCGGTAGCAAAGGTCCGCGTTTCACGGTGTCGGAAGAGGATTGGGTCACGCATCGCAGCATTCTCGACCACTATCCTGCACCGTATGAAGATATTCCTGGTGTCGACTTTGCGAGCGGCAAATGCCCTTGGTCCAACGATGACGTCTATCAAAAACTGATTGCGATGATGAATGAGCGAATGAATCGGGGAGACGTCCCGCTGAATTTGAATGCAACCGGATTGATCACTCATGCCTTCATGCATAACGGAGACGCGGCCTACCGCGATTGGGTGGTCGATTATCTCGCAGCATGGGAAGAACGTACCGGTAACAATGGAGGAGTTATTCCCGACAATGTCGGACTGTCCGGCATCATCGGCGAGTACAACGAGGGCAAATGGTGGGGTGGCTACTACGGCTGGAGATGGCCGCACGGTTTTATGACCATCATCGAACCGCTGACGAACGCGTGCATGAACGCTGTTTTACTTACAGGAGACATGACCCAGCTTACGCTGGCTCGTTCTCAACTAGATGCCAACTGGGCGCTAAGACGGGAAGATCAGGGCCAAGTACTCGTGCCGAATAAGCACGGGGATAGCGGTTGGTACGATTGGCGGAAGGCGCTGCCCAAGTATCCAGTCTATTTGTGGACGATGTCCATGGCCGACGAGGATTTGGAGCGGCTAGAGCGGATTCCGAGAGATCATGATTGGAATGAAATTACGGTGCCTGTCGTATCGGGAAGGGACAGCCGGACAGGAAGGGAAACAAAGCACTATATCGGCAATACAGAGCCTTGGTTCCAGTACATTCGAGGGCTCAACCCAGACTATCCGAAGCGGATACTTGCGGCTAATATGGAGCTGGTCGGTCGGCAGTTGAAGCGAATGCGCTCGGAGGAAGGCGACCCGCACGGGTGGAAAAGCGGCTTTGCAGACGGTGACTTCTCTAACATCCATATCTGGCAGGAAATGTGCCCGATTTATTTCGAGTCGCTTGTACAGCTGACACTGGGTGGACCGATGCATATTTCGCACGGTGGCTTGCAGCATGCTCGGGTACGCTATTATGATGCCCTGGAGAGGCGGCCAGGTCTTCCACAAGGCGTGTCTGCACTGGTGGAGGCGCTTACAACGGATAGTGTGACACTTCAGCTGTGCAACACCAGTTTATTTGACCAACGCGAGGTCGTCATTCAGGCAGGGGGCTTCGGCGAGCACGAATTCACAAGTGCCCAGCGAATCGACGTAGAGGGGCAACCGCTAGGCGCGCCTATTGAGCTCAATGGCAAATGGCTGGCAATACAGTTAGAGCAAGGTTCTGGCATTAGGCTGAGGCTTGGCATGAAGCGTTACGTCAATTCGCCAAGCTATGAGATGCCGTGGCCGAACCCGTATGCCGCCGATCTGCTGGCAGGGCGTAGGGAGGATGGGGAAGCGTGATGTACGTAGACAGTCACGTTCATTTTTGGCAGCCATCGCGGATGGATTACGGCTGGTTGAAGCCAGAGAATGACCTGCTATATAGGGACTACTTGCCAGCGCATCTGCTTCCGGAACTCAAAGCGTTCGGAGTTAAGGGGCTTGTAGCCGTACAGGCTGCCGTTACGGTGGAGGAAGCGGAATTCCTGCTGGATCTTGCGCAGACTTGGTCGGTTATATCCGGTGTGAGCGGAGGGCTCGACCCGTTCACGGATCTTTTTCATGAGCAACTTGGGTCCTTGAATGCCAACCCGCACTTTACAGGTATCCGACTTAACGGTAGCGCATTTCGTTCTGACCGCTCTGAGGTGGAGCAGGCCAAACTTCGGTCGGCTCTTGCTGCGCTGATGAAGGCTGATCTTGCACTCGATTTGCTTGTACGGCCCGAAGACCTTTCAGATACAGCATCGTATTTGGAGGAGCAGCCGCAGCTCAAGGCGGTCGTCAACCATCTCGGGTGTCCGAACATTCGGGAGCAGCAGATGGAACCGTGGCGTTCCGGCATGGATCGGTTATCCCAGCTTCCAGGCGTGGCGGTTAAACTGTCCGGTATGATCACGATGGCAGGTGGATGTCATCCTGAAAGGATTCGGCCATACGTCGATCAGTTAGTTCAGTTGTTTGGCTGCAAACGGCTGCTGTTCGGCAGCGATTGGCCTGTTGCTTTACAGGCTGGTGGCTATAAGGATGTCATTCATTTGTTCGAAACTGTACTTCCTGAAGACCTTACAGAAGAGGAGAAGGGAATGATTCGCGCGGGCAACGCCTGCCGATTCTACCCGATACTGACATGACGAGAAGGATGTACAGGTCACAGGTGATAGTAGGGTGCGAAGCGAGCTTTGCACACGCGTTAGCCGAAGCAGCCACAAGCTGGCAGCGCGAACTTCGCGAGCAGGGTATCGTGAGCTGTGCGATATTCGCGAAGGAGAGCGGCATATTTGTTTATTTTGAAGCGGTGAGTGAAGACTGCGAATGGGAGTGGCCAAGTGCGTGCAGGGATCTGTTGGAGACATGGCCAGGTAGTGGGGGCATGAAGCGGTACGCCGTTCCGATGCTTGATATTTACCACGATGGGGAGCCTGAGATAAGGGACGCGAGACAAAATTGCGGCCGTGAGTGTATCGGAATGCTTGCAATATTGAAACCGTCGAAGATCAGCAGCTATATCTTCTATCATTACGCTTTGCAGGAAGAGAAACCGAGCTGCTTTAATCCGACTTATATCATCGGAGCGCACGAGGAGCTTATTTTCTCTTATCACGAACGTCCGACTCCCGCGTTTGTGAACGGAGCGACGCGAAGGAAATGGCCAGCACCGATTACGCCAGAGAACTGGCATGACGTGATGCAGCCACATTTTATTCCGTGGTCGGAGAGCGAGCAGGGACCAATCTTGTGGGAAAAAATGCACGCCATCTTGTCATTTTAAAAACAGAACATAAAGCGCATAAACATTCCTTCCAGAAGGGAACGTAGATGCGCTATTTTTCTTAGACCCCTGTGCCATGTTGCAAAGTTGAAATGTGAAATTTGTTATGTTAGGATAATATTTACTAATCAAAGGGAGATGAAAAGGATAATGTAGTATTTCTTGCTATTTTACGAATGATAAAACATAAGCTAAGCTGTTTTATACTTTGTTAAGCGAGAAAGTTACTTATTCTCTTCACTCAAATAATTTGATCTATCCCATTTAAATGGGTGGATTCTGTTTTCGTTTATTTGAGCTACAAGAAAGGTAACTTTCTTGTAGCTCTTTATTTTTTAATGCGAAAGTGTTGTGTGAATATATCGGTATGCTTTTTTAAAGGAGGGGCACATGAGTACTGAAACGGTTGTTACACATGATTCACTCCGTATAAGTCGTTAGTATCCATTGAACTTATACGGAGTGAAATGAGAATTGATGGATATATACCGACTTTTTATAAAGAAATCGTGTGTTATAAAAAGGAGGAACCCACCATGTCAATGATTCATGTACAAAACCTGACATTTTCATATCCCAGTAGCTTTGATCCAATTTTTGAAGATGTTAGCTTTCAAATAGATACGGATTGGAAGCTTGGATTTATTGGCCGCAACGGTCGAGGTAAGACAACTTTTTTCAATCTATTATTAGAAAAATATGAATACAACGGAAAAATTATATCTTCAGTTGAATTCAATTATTTCCCATATCCAGTCTCGGATAAAAGCAGATTCACATATGAAATAGTAGAAGAGATATGTCCTAAAGCAGAAGATTGGGAGTTTCTTCGGGAAATATCTTATTTAGATGTCGATGCTGATGTGATGTACCGACCATTCGAAACATTATCGAATGGGGAACAAACGAAGGTTTTACTGGCTGCACTATTTTTGAATGAAGGGCAATTTTTGTTAATTGATGAGCCAACTAATCACCTAGATACCAATGGACGAAAGATGGTTTCTACTTATTTAAAAAGGAAAAAAGGTTTCATTTTAATTTCACATGATAGAAACTTTTTGGATGGCTGTGTTGACCACATCTTGTCAATAAACAGAGCCAATATCGAAGTTCAAAGTGGTAATTATTCTTCTTGGAAGCTGAATTTTGATAGACAGCAGGAACATGAGGAAAAAACAAATGAGCGTCTACAAAAAGACATTGGAAGGCTGCAACAATCTTCAAAACGTTCAGCTAATTGGTCTAATCAAGTAGAAGCTTCCAAAAATGGTACAACGAATTCTGGTTCTAAATTGGACAAGGGATATGTTGGACATAAAGCTGCAAAAATGATGAAACGTGCAAAGAACCTGGAGTCAAGGCAACATAAAGCAATTGAAGAAAAGTCGATGCTGCTAAAAAATGTGGAAAAAACGGAGTCATTACAGTTAGAGCCTTTAGCATACAAATCGAAAGAACTCATTCAGTTAACAGACGTGGCTGTTAGGTATGAAAGTGAATTAGTGAATACGCCAATAAGTTTTAATGTTGTAGCAGGAGACCGAGTAGTGCTTGATGGAAAGAATGGTAGTGGAAAAAGTAGCATTTTAAAACTTATTCTAGGAGATCGACTCCAGCATACAGGTACTTTGAACGTGGGTTCAGGTCTTGTCATTTCTTATGTACAGCAAGATACCTCTCATTTAAAGGGAAAGTTAGCTGACTTTATTGAAGAAAATCAGATTGATGAACCGATATTTAAATCTATTCTACGAAAGATGGATTTTGACCGTATCCAGTTCGAGAAAGATTTATCCCAATATTCTGGTGGACAAAAGAAAAAGTTGCTTATAGCTAAAAGTTTATGTGAAAAAGCTCATTTATACATTTGGGATGAACCACTAAACTTCATTGATGTTTATTCACGAATGCAAGTTGAAGAGCTTATTAACAGCTTTAATCCAACAATGGTTTTTGTGGAGCATGACCAGACATTCCGGGGAAAAGTTGCAACGAAAATGGTAACCTTATAGTTATACTTGGAGAATTGCATATTGTAGTTACTTCTAAAGGAAATTTGGTAGAGTAACGATTTGAATAACAAGACAGCTGCCAACAAGATATCGGCAGCTGTCTTTCGTTCAACGATTTCAAAGGTGTATTGCCGAAAGCTTGTGTTTGCACAAATTACGAATTGGGAATATCATGTACGCTTAGTTACCAACAAAATCAGCGGTAACAACGGTTTTGCCCCATTCAACTTGAACGCTATATGCCCCTTTTAAATCGGAAAAGGATTTTGTATCTTCATAAACTTCCCCAGGTTTCAAGTCGATGTAGTCTTTTATTGGAACCGACCCTTCTTCGATGACCTTATTGTTTTTTAATAGTTTGTATCGGGCTCCTCCAACAATAGTGATCGTTTTCTTACTTTGGTTTGTAAATCTGTACGTCACGACTGCATGTTTCCCTAAATTATCTACCTTGACTGAACCCATTAAGTCAGCTGCAGCGATCTCATTATTTGAATCTAATGATTGGTGCTTGTATATTACGTTCCATCCTGCGAGGGCATTGTTGATCTGTTCTTCGAATGCTGTATTCTCTCCTAACGGCGTGCTGTGTCCATAAAAGACCAGAACGTTTCCGTTTTGCCAAACGCTTGGAACAACCATGTTGTACTTTTCTTTTTCCTTGTTGAATTCTTCTAAGCCTTTGTAGGACTCCTTGACGTCTCTAAAAATGTAGATGCTGATGTACTCAACACGCATCGTATCTTCGGTAGGTTTGCTGATGGTGAATTCTATGGGCAATATTCCGTTTAGAGTTGGAAACCCTTCTTTTTTGCTCGGGGGCATCAATTCAAGCCCCTGCGTATTGAGTAACTTTACAACGTCCTCTGAGGTGAAGGTCGGTTTCGCTGGAGCAGGGTTTGCCGCTATTGGACTTGTTTCAGTAGCAGTGGGAGTTGGAATGTTTTCTTTATCAAGACATCCTGTCATCAAAACAAGCGTAACAGAAAGAATTACTGCTAATTTTACTTTCATTCTCTTTATCCCCCTATAAGTTAACTAAACTACGTAATTACCAACGTACGGATTCCACCTATTGTTGCAAATCTCACTTGCAATAATTTTCCCAAAAGAAGCCGAAATAGCAGGGCACTCCTCGAAGTAGAGTGCCCTGCCACAAAAAGTTGAAATAATTAACTTTGTTTTTGTACATCTTTGAACCAAATCACTTAATAGATAGGGTATCCGAGATATTGGTAGTCGGGTCGCCATTGACCAGTACCAGATCAGCGCGCGCACCTTCGGCAATACGGCCACCTGCGGGCGGTTTCGAGGTTGCCGATTGAAGCGCTTCTTTTGGAGGGATCTTGCTGATCGGTTTCATCTGCGCGGGGCTAGCATCACAGGCATGCTTCAAGGTCTTGAGCAAAGAGGATTCATCGAGCGGAAAATCCCAGCCAATAATGAACGACAAAAAAATATTTATGTTTTGCCAAAGGCCGTTGAATTGTTGATCAAAATTAATGAACGAGACACGAGAGTTAAGTAGATGGAGTATAGTTCATTATTAAGGCAACAGGGATCGAACTGCCTGAAGGCATACTTTCCTGACAGAAATGAATTAATTACATCAATAAAAAAACCGCGAAGGCTTGATGCTACGCGGTTTCTCCTATTTTATGGCCGAATTCTTTCATTATTCTTTTATTTGGCTGTAGTAAACTTGCCTTATGAATTCTGAAGGAGGTGAAAAAAATGGAACAGAACAAGAAAGCGGAAGCGAGCAAAGAATCGGTAGAAACAAACAATGCTGCCGAAATCAAACTCGACAACTTGCCTAAGAAGTTGTCCGAGGAAGAATCGAAGAACGTAACCGGCGGGCGTCAATCACGTGCTTCTTATTAATCAGGGCGCGGGGGATTCCCCCGCGTTTTTATCTAGAATTAGGACGAAAATAAAGGGGTTGCCATGATGTCACTCGATCAGGTTATTGCCCTTCACATAGAAGGAACTAGCTATTCATTAGCGACTGTTCTGCGCTTTGCCAATATGCGCGGCCGTTTCAGTGCGATAGAGGTTTACGCATCACATGTACTTATCGCCGGCTACGCGCAAGAGCATCAACTGACAGCCAGTCCGGAGGAGATCCAGACGGCTGTCAATGACTGGAGAGCGGAGAACGAGCTCTATCAAGCCTTGGAAGTAAAAGAGTGGTTAGCAGAACGCTCGCTTTCCACCTCCGACTTGGCTGACTTTGCCCGAATGAAGATCGTGAAGGACCTCGTCCGCGAGCACGTGGCATCCGGCAAGGTGGAGCGATACTTCACCGAGCAACGTTCTGAGTTCGATGCGGTGGCTATCGCGCAAATCGTCGTTAGCGAACGGGGGCTCGCACGCGAGCTTACATTCAAGGCACAGGAGGGAGCGGAGTTCTTTATGCTTGCGCGCGAATATTCAACAGACGAACAATCGAGGCTTGCCGGAGGGTATGTCGGTCGGCGGGAAAGAAGGCAACTTCCGCGAGCTATTGCTACAGATGCGTTCGGGGCAGTTGCCGGGACAGTTATCGGACCTCTTGAAATCGACAAACAATTTTACGTGATTAAGGTTGAAGACGTTTACCCAGCGGAGCTGAACGCCGAAATTCGATCGAGAATTGAACAGATCTTGTTCGAGGAATGGCTTTCTTCTAGACGTAAGCAAGCAAACATACATATTACGCTTTAGGGACAAGATCAGGTTATAGGGGAAAAGGTGAGAGATGGAGACAAATAAACAATTCACCTATATGGAAAAAATATCAATATTTGGCGTGCTCCGTTCAGATGAAAAACAAAGGTTGTCCCAACATGCGGAGATCTTGCAATTCTCCATCGGACAGACGATCCATGACAAGGGCGGCCCATCAGAGTCTCTCTACTGTATCGTTTCAGGAGAAGTCAGGATGATCGAAGAACAATTGAACGGGAAGGACATTAGCCTTGGTCTATTGTCGGGAGGGGACAGCTTTGGATGGGGCAGCGAGATGGAGCAACCAAGCCCCTCCATCACCTACAGCGCTGCAGGGAATGTACGACTGCTAGCCATTCCAACAGAGAAGCTTCGTGAAGTGCTGCTGCATAATCCCGGACTTGAGCATCTGCTTACGACCTACATGTCTTCTCGCGCTGTCTCCATGTTTTTAAAACGGACGACTTTGCTATCTTTTGGTGATCATCAAGCCATTCGGATATTTCTGGAACGGATGACTGTGACTAAAGTGGAAAAAGGGCAGCCCATCGTGCGTCAGGGTGACGAGGGCGACGCATTTTACATCGTTCACTCCGGGCATTGCGAGGTCAGCAAGGAAGAAGACGGTACCATAATAAACCGTCTTATTCCGGGCGATTTTTTCGGAGAATTAGCGCTGCTTACAGGGGCGCAGCGTAAAGCTACGGTTGTAGCCAGCGAGGATGCTCAGTTGTTTCGGTTAAGTAAAGATGATTTCGATCAAATGATTGTGGAGCACCCTGCCCTGAAAACAGCGATCGAGAGCATTTCCGCCAATTATGTATCAAGCGTATCCAAGTATGGGGAAGACGACACGATGGACTTGGAGGCTGCTCCAGGCCAACCATCTCTCTGGCAAACGGCTGAAGTGAAGCCTGCAAAACGACGATTCAGGCTGCGCAAATATCCGATTCTCTTGCAGCAAAATGAAATGGATTGCGGACCTACTTGTCTTGCCATGGTGATGACGTACTACGGCTCGCGCATTCATCTGAATCGGATTCGGGAGCAAACGGAAATGTCGCGTTCAGGAAGCTCGTTGTACGGCTTGATAGAGACGGCGGAATCGCTCGGTCTAGCTGCGCAAGGCTTTACAACGCAGCTCGATGAGCTTGCCGTTATGAAGCTGCCAGTGATTGCACATTGGAAGGGCGAGCACTTTATCGTCGTTTATGAAGTGACCAAAACCCATGTTACCGTTGGTGATCCGGCATATGGTTTGGAAAAAAAAAGCAGAGCAGATTTTCAGGCTGGTTGGAGCGGGGCGATCTTAACTCTAACGCCAACGGAGCGACTTGCATCCCATGAGCGTATTCGCAGTCCAATAACGCGGTTTATCGCATACGTGATACCGAACAAAAAATTGTTGCTATCACTCCTAGTCACGTCATTGCTCGTGCAATTGATCGCCCTTGCGATACCGATCATTACGCAAGTCATTGTAGACAAGGTGCTTGTAGATAAGCACACGGATCTTCTCCAGATGCTGTTGATCGGTATGCTTGGGCTCTCTGTTTGTTATATCGTAGTCAATTCGTTCCGAAATTTTTTAGCAGCTCAAATCGCATTGCGTATCGACATCACAATGCTGGGAGATTTCTATAAGCATTTACTCAGCTTGCATTTATCGTTTTTTTTGGCACGCACAATCGGCGATTTGACAAGTCGGGTGGGCGAAAACCAGAAAATACGCAGAATGCTGACAACCGGGGCCGTGCAAATGCTGCTTGATGTATTGACGATCCTCATCTACGGAACGCTTATGTTCGTCTATCATATCAAGTTGTCGTTTATCGCGTTTGCCATTATTCCGTGCTATATCGCGCTAGTGCTGCTCTTTTCGCCGCTCATGCGCAAAAACAGCCGCAAACAATTCGAAGCGGAGGCGGAGTCTCAAACGACGATAGTCGAAGCTATCAAATTGATCTCGACCGTCAAAGCCCTTGCCGCCGAATCGGCCATCAGATGGAAGCTGATGGATAACCTGCAGCTTGCTTTGAAGCAGCGAATGAAGGCCATTCAATTACACGTAGCATCTGAAACGATTACGAACAGCATTAAAACGATCGGTAACGCCCTGGTGCTGTACGGTGGCGCGGTTTTCGTTATGCACGGGCAATTGACGGTTGGTCAATTTGTTGCCTTTATGTCGGTCTACTTGACAGTTACACAGTCGATAACTAGCCTGTTGGAGATGCTCAACGAAATTATGGAAGTGCGAGTATCGATGGAACGGATCGACGATGTCTTTCAGGCCCATCCGGAAGAGCGGGAGTCGCAAAATATGCGAAGACTGGCTGCGCTGAAAGGGCACATTCAGTTCGACAATGTGACGTTTCGTTATGAAAAGGATGGCCCCAATATTTTGCAGCAAATTAGTATCCGCATACTACCCGGGCAAACCGTTGCAATCGTCGGCAGAAGCGGGTCGGGTAAATCGACGTTTGCCAATTTGCTGACGAAGCTATTTACGCCGACAAGCGGGACGATCCGTCTTGATGGACACGACCTCAGGCAAATTCATGCCGCTTCCTTGCGCCGTAAAATCGGTATCGTCCAGCAGGAAAGTCGCGTGTTCCGTGCCACGATTCAAGACAACATTGCTATTCGTTTCCCGTCCGCTACACTAGAAGAAGTCGAAGCAGCCGCCAAGTTGGCAGGAGCTTACGAATTTGTTACCGCATTGCCGCTCGGTTTCAAGACGATGATTGGCGAGGGCGGATTAAGCTTATCCGGGGGGCAGCTACAGCGGATCGCCATTGCAAGGGCGCTGCTGGGCGAGCCGAGCATTCTTATATTCGATGAGGCTACAAGTGCGCTTGATTCGGAGTCGGAACGGATTATTCAGCAAAACATGGATTCGATGATGAAAGGACGCACCGCTCTAATCATCGCTCATAGATTGAGCACGGTGCAAAAAGCAGATCTCATTCTCGTTATGGATCGCGGAGCGATCGTGGAGTCTGGCTCCCATGCTGAGCTTACCCAAGCTCAGGGTCTTTATTATTACTTAGTTAGTCAGCAGTTAAGTTGAAAATACGATCATTAAACCGAAGATTCATAAACGAAGTGAGCTTGATAATAGCTTAGTTTCGCGTTACGCTATTCATCAGACATTGTCTGAGAGTTAATATAGGAGACAGCTGTGGATAAAATACAATGGATGTCAGTACTGCTTTTTCTCGCAGCGGCGCTAATGGTGTACGTCGCATTCCTTTCTTACCAGAAACGCCATTTACCCATTGCTAAAACGATGATTCTAATAATGATGGGAGCGGCTTGCTACGCAACAGGCTATGCGGTCGAATTGCTTAGCCGAAATCTGTACGAAGTGAAGTTGGCGCTTCAAATTGAATATTTGGGTATTCCTTTCGTCTCTACGCTATGGTTCTTTCAGGTCATTCAATTTACGGGGACAGCGGCTCGATATCGGAAACGCCTTGCACTGGTCTTATTCGTTATCCCAGCGACTATTTTTTTTCTCCATTTGACTAACGATTGGCATCACCTGATCTACAAGAGCTATAACTTGAATGAGGGAGCTTCGCTTCCTTTGTATAAGACGGACAAAGGCCTTGGGTATGAAGTACACACCCTCTATAATTATTTCGTTATAATGTGCGGTTTTTTTCTGTTTATCCCTATGTACTGGCGGTCTTCTCGGATCGTGCGCAAGCAAGTCATCATTCTGAGTATGGGGGCTGCCGTGCCCCTGATGTTCAATATGTTATTGTGGTTCGGAGTTGTCGTCGATTTGACACCGTTTGGGTTTGTCGTTTCGGGCGTCGTCTATGTGTGGGGGATTTTGCGGTTTAATCTGCTTAAGTTTACTCCGCTTGCGTTGACTCAAGTGTTCGACACGATCCGGGATGGCGTCGTCCTGCTCGATTACGAGGATCAAATCGTAAGTTACAACAGCGCAGCCGAAGAGGTACTTCCTGAACTCGGTTTGACTAAGCATTACCCTGCTTACGTGGGTGAGGTTCTGCCTTCCAGTCCGGAACTGGTTGAGCACATTCGCACTGCTAGTACCGGAGACGAACGCTTCCCATTCCAAAGATTCCATGCAAACCACAGTAAGCATTATCACTGCAATTTAGCGTTCATCTACGACTCGGGCGCTCCAATCGGAAAAATATTGATGTTCAATGATATTACGGAATTGAAGGACAACGAGACCCGATTGCGTGAGAATGCCAGACAGCTATCTGAGTTGAACACGTTCAAGGACAAGATGTTCACCGTCGTTGCGCATGACATTCGCGATCCGATTGCACTCCTCGTCAGCCTAACTGAACTACTCGGTGAAGAGCTTGCTGCCTCCGAAGCCCAGCATGCCGAAGTGTTCCGAGAGCTCCAAGGACAAGTGCAGGGTACGTTCCATCTCGTTGAGAATTTGCTCGACTGGTATCGTAGCCAGAAAGGAAGAGTTGTATTTCGGCCGTTAGACTGGAATTTGCAGCAGGTCGTTCGACAGTCTCTGTCGCTTGCCGGAGCGAAGGCAGGCATGAAGCAGATTCGGATGACGGAACGAATCGACGAGAAGCTTGCGGTTAGTGCGGATAAAGAGATGCTGGATCTCATTCTGCGAAATTTACTCTCGAATGCTATCAAATTTACGGGATTCGGCGGGGTAATTGAGATCGGGGCCGTATTGGAAGGCGATCAGATCATCGTGTCCGTCAGCGACAATGGAGAGGGAATTGATGAGAAGACCGCGGAAATGCTGAGTCTGAACGATCAGTTCTTCAAAACGCCGGTCATCGGAGACGATCCTGGGAATATGAGATTTGGACTGGTGCTAGCCAGTCAATTTGTAAAGATTCATGGCGGCAGCCTCTGGTTTGAGAGCGCAGCCGGAGTTGGGACGTCTTTCTTCTTCACCTTGCCGGGACCTGTTGGTGGTAGGAAAGATTCTACAATAGAATGGTGGTAAAGACGTATGAAAGTGATTGTAGTGGACGATGAGCCAGCGATGCATTTGATTTTGCACAAAATGCTGGATAAGCTGCCCGGGGTTCATGTTGCGGGTGCTTTTACAGATGCGCTGTCCGCAGCCACCTTCTTAAGTGGGAACGACGATATCGGCCTGGCTTTAGTAGACATCTCGATGAAGGGCGAGAATGGGATGGAGTTTGCCGCCAAGGTGGAAAAATCCGGTTCTGCCACGCAAGTCGTCTTCATCACGTCTCATAAGGATTTCGCTCTAGAAGCTTACGAACTGTCTGTCTTGGATTATTTGGTCAAGCCGGTTTCCAAGGAGAGGCTGCAGCGGACGGTAAATCGTGCGCTCTCGAACTGGCAGCTATTGCAACTACGGCCACTGCAAGTTCCGGCTTCCCAGGATGTGAGTCAGATCGTCATAACGGCGCTCGGAGACTTCGCTGTTAGAAATGAAGCAGGCCGCGTAAAGTGGATCTCTCGAAAGTGCACAGAGCTGTTTGCTTACCTGGTTCTTTATCATGGCAAACGTATTCCTCGTTCGAGACTCATTACAGATATTTATGGAGGCATGGATCAAAAGGGTGCGGAGAATTATTTGAATACGACAGTTTATCAATTGCGCAATTCTTTGGAACCTCTCGGCATGCGTGGGATTGTAAGATCGGAGAACGATGGCTACGCGCTCGAATTGAAGGATCCCTTTATTGATTATGTGGAATTCGAAAAACAAGTGAAGAAGCTGGAATCCATTGACGCTGGGAATGTCGATAGAGCAGTGCAAATTGAACGGCAATATACCGGAGATCTGTTTGGAGACAAATCCTATTTGTGGGCTATTGACGAAATGGAGCGCTATGCAAAGTTGTACGATTCATTTTCAATAAAGCTTGCCACAGCACTTATTTCCTTGCGGGATATGACCGCTGCCTCTAAGCTGCTGCTCAAGCTAAAAGAACGCAATCCATTTGACGAATCTGTCATATGTCTTCTTATGACGATATGCGAGCAGACCGGGGACAGAAAAGGATTGACCGCACTGTATACCGGCTATGCTCGGCTTCTCAGTCTAGAGCTTGGCATTCGTCCTTCCGAGGAGCTGATTCAGCAGTACGAGTTGTTGGTAAGCCTATTTTCCGGCAGAAAATAAATAATTTCGTCAAATAATAAAAACGCGTAAGCTGCCGGTGATTACGATGATTAAAAACCAACATGTAGCTTGTGTCAGAAGGAAATAAGACCTAGTGACGGGGATATAATGAGAACAGAATCAAAAGGGGCGACATCATTGCCTTGGCTGCATTCGGCGGCGGACTTGGTTGGGGTTCTGCATTGTTTCAGAATTAACGAAAAAGCGGGATTAATCGGAGAAATGCCGATCATCCCGCTTTTTTATCTATTGCTTTTCAGACAGCAATTTCTCCAAATCGGAAATTAAGGTCTCCAATTGGTTAAAGCTGGCCGAAATGTCTTGCACTTTTTCTTTTTGCTCCTCCATGCTTGCCAGGATTTCTTCAGTAGACGCACTGGATTGTTGGACGACATTGGAAATACTGGCCACTTCTTGCACAATATGCTCGGACGACGATTTGATTTGCGATGCTTTCTCCATGACATCAGCCGATTGGGTTTTTAATAAATTCGTATTGTTCGAAATCTGTTGAAAGAACGTTTCTGTCTCTACTACAGAGGTTTTGCTTTCGTCGAGCGCTTGCTTGCCCTCTTTAATTTTTGCTGTAAGCTCCTGGGATTTCAACTGGATCGCTTGCAGGATCGAAGAGATTTCCGTTGCCGCGACATGCGAATGTTCGGCCAATTTTCTGACTTCGCTGGAGACGACGGCAAAGCCGCGACCGTGCTCGCCAGCTCTTGCCGCTTCAATCGCTGCGTTCAAGGCAAGCAAATTCGTTTGATTGGCAATATCCGATATGGTAGAAAGAATGGTGCCGATCTCATGGTTTTGTACTTCTAATTCATTCATGGAAGCAACGGTATCTTCCACGATCCGGTTCACATCATGAATTTTAGCCGTCAAGTTCTGGATTTTTTCGTTACCCTGCATCGTAATTTCTGTCGTATGTACAGCCAGTTGGCTCATTTTGGAGGCACTGCCGGACACGGTATTGATATCTTGATGATTCGATGTCATCGTATCTGAAATTTCCGCCACGCTGGAGGCTTGCGTTTCGATGCCTTGACATACCTCCGAAAAACCAATAGTGACCTCTCTGGTAATACGATCCGTTTGCTCGACATTTTTCCGAAGCCCGTTGTTGAACCGGCTCAGGCTTTGAACAGCTTTTTGTACGTTTTGCAGCATATATTCGGTGTGTTTGTTGGCGTCAATAATCTCGGTAAATCGCTTCTCCGCTTCCATGAATACTTTTTGATTAAGCCGCGATGCGAAAATGAGTACAACTGCGGTTATTACAATCCCTGCATTTGCCGAAAATAACGTTTGCGAATCAACAGTATGATTTGCAATCAGCCAAAAGTTCAAATTCAAGACGGAGAGGATCGAGTAAATTAAAATCGGTCGAGCAACCGGATAGATCATGAATATTGAAATAAATGCGACCATAGATGGGATATCGAGCTTTTTGCTGCTGAGCGTGACCAATAGTATGAAAATAGCCGCAAGCAGGAAATAAGGCACCTGATGAATAAGTACTTTCTTAAAATTGCAGCTAAAAATTGCTGCAGACGCAATCAATAGGATGAAAAAGGAAATCCAGTTGAGCAAGTTGTGATCTAACAAAACATTCAACAATCCGATCACAGTCAAAAAACTAATTAACCAAAAAGCTAATTTATTACGTTTTAAGATTAATTCATCAAAGCGGTTCATCCTTTGCCCTCTTTCCGATACATGGTGTTTTGTCATCTGGATGTTCATATCGAAATCCCTTACCGACGAATATTCTATACCAAAAATAATAACTCCTCTTTATTCCATTCCATAGGCGTGTGCTAGTATATTCCATGGAGTATTATGGATTGGGAAATATATAAAATTATGGAAGTGTAAGTGCTCCCACTAAATACTTGCATGATTATTAGATGAGTCGCGCAGCATGGAGACGCGGAAGAGGTGCAAGTAAGATGATGACGAAATATAGTAAATGGGCAATTCATAAACTATTTTTGTAAGTACAGCGGGGGAAATATGAAAAAAGTTTATATAATCGGAATTGTAGCCAGTGGCAAGACAACACTTGCGAAGCAACTATCGAATAAAAGAAATATTCCCTGGTATGAGTTGGATAGTATAGTTCATCATATAACGGAGACTGGGAGATTTAAGCGTACAGCCGCAGAGCAGGTTGAGGTTATTAGGGAAATTGATAAAAATGGTACTTGGATATTTGAAGGAACCGACCGCGAATCCTATCGTTGCTTATATGAAATGGCTGATACAATCATTTTTCTAGACACACCACTGTGGAAGCGGAGAATTAGAATCCTAACGCGGTTCTTCAAACAAAACCTTGGTATTGAAAAATGTCTTTATAAACCTGATATTACCATGTTAAAAATGATGTACAAATGGACACATGACTTTGAAAGTAGTAGACCAGAATTTGAAGCAAAGTTACATTTATATAAAAATAAAGTAATTAGACTTTATGATAATAAAAACTTGGATTTCGATCAGCCTTTGCTCAACTAACGGGCAGGTTAGTGCAACATAAATAATCCCCCATTCGTCTTGAGATAGGGGGGATATAATGAAACGATGGAGAATGTATTTAGTATTTTTACTATTGTTCTTGGTTGCATGTAATAAAGAAAAAGATGCATTGCTTGAAGGTATCGAAGAGTTAAACGTGGTAACACAAAATGTAAAAACTAAGGATTTCGTGCTTGAGGTGACAACACCAACTGTTATCAGAAATGGCGAAATACTAAAAGTAAAGGCCAGTTTGAAATATACTGGTAATAAAAACGTTAAACTATCTTACGGGGATCCAATCATCCGTTTTTCATTTACAGGCAGTAATTATAGCAGAGCATATACTAGCCTAGGTTATGTAGGTGAAATAAACCCGGGTAAAACGTTTGAGGTTGAAGATGAGTTCAAAGTAAGCCAGTCCGGGGAACAAATCTTAACGGTTAGAACTACTGAGATTGATATTAACAATGTGCCCGTTGAAGGGGTTGGAAATGAACCGTACTTAAAAGATAGCTTGTCGTTACGTAGTATTGAAATTGAAAATAGCAAGTTATCACATGCAATTGAAGTTCTGGTTAAGTAAGATGACCATTACGTTAACGGAACACGATAGTTCAATAAGAGCAGCGCGGCATTGAAGGGTGATTTAAAAGAATTTGACACCTTATTTTTCAAGGTGATATACTGCCGTAATACCCATTAGCATGGGTCTATTTTCGAGAGGTGATAAGTCTTATGTTACCTATTCACCAGCAATTCATTAATAAAGCTATCGGAAGAATCCGTCAGGATGGGCGCCTCACGGGGCTACTTGTCGGAGGCTCCGCCATTCGCGGGACCATGGATGCATACAGTGATCTAGATTTAATCATTGTATATGATATTGCATTCAAGGAAGAGATAATGGAGCAACGCATTCGAATCGCCAATTCGTTTGGCAGCTTGCTTTCATCTTTCACCGGCGAGCATGTAGGTGAACCTCGGTTGGTAATCTGTCTGTATGGGCCTCAACCGCTCCATGTCGATTTGAAGTTCATCTCCACATCAGAGCTGGCAGTACGAGTTGAGAATCCGCTTGTGCTTTGGGATCGCGACAATTCGCTACGTTCAATCATCAACGAGACATTACCTTCGTACCCTACTCCTACTCCTCAATGGATGGAGGATCGATTCTGGGTATGGGTACATTATGGAGCAACGAAATTAGGTAGAGGCGAATTATTCGAGTTCATTGATTTGCTATCATATATGCGAAGTGCCGTGCTTGGGCCATTAATACTTATGAATATCGGGCTTATTCCGTCTGGAGTACGTAGGCTTGAGCAATATGCCGCTCACGAAATGGATGAGCTTAAAGAGACGCTTCCGCTCCACAACGCCTCAAGTTGTTACCATGCGATGAAAGTCTCTATAGAGATCTATAGAAGATTGCGTCAAGATATCGAAGGACTGATACGCAAGGAAGAAGCTGAGCAAGCTGCAATAGCATATCTCGATTCGGTATACGATAGCGTGCGAAAATGATATCTTGTTGCATAGACTCTAACGGGACACAATAGCTTAATAAAGACACCACGGCAGCCCATCCATAATCGGCTGCCGTTTCCATGCTAACGGGCAGTTTTTTTTCAATGGGCTAACTAGTTTAAACGAAATTTAATGTTACAAAAAAAGGAAAATGGTTATTGATTAAAGAATACGTGAGGGTGATAATACACTTTTAAAACCTCAATAGGATGTGTTAACATGGCGAGTAGTTCAAATCAAGATTTGGAAGACTTTATCAATTACACCTCATGGTTTGTTAAGCCGGGCGACCAAGTATCATTCTCCCAAACGATCCAAGGAAGAGATTTCTTTCATCTTTCGATCGCGTTCACAAACTTATTCCCTACACTCAGCGAATTGTTGTGGAACTCACGAGTCACCGAGCTTCAGATCAACCATGAACCTTATCAATTATTGGGTTGGACGGACCATCAGGGAGAGTCCTTTGGATGGCTTGTGAAACCACCTGTAACGGTAGTAGATAAACCGCTTTGTCCAGAACATCGGACATTGTTAGCCCATTTCGGTGGAATCACGGAACGATGGAATGAGACGGAAGACAGCTGGCTCTGTAATTTAAACTCAGCGCTCACCTATCAAGAGGCGGAGGAAGGCTTCCAGGGGTGGGAATCCTATATCGGAGAGGTGTGCAGCGATGAGGGGGTCTTGTGCGAGATAAAGCCTATCGATTACATTGCGTTTGCCTTTGAAGCCAATGGCAATCTGACATTGTATTGTAAGGCGGACTCGTCCGTCATAATGATCGCGCATGATCACTGTTTTGAGCATATCACACCTCTGGAAGGATATCCGGAGTATACGGTCTACACCATTAACGATTGTTTCCAATTTGTCACTTGGGTCGAGAACGTCGCTAAACAAGAAATCTGTAGATTGAATTAATTAAAATGTTTCGAAATACCTTAATCCCATGTGGTTTTTGGGCAACTATTGGACAAACTTAATTGAGATAATGGTGAACGATTTTTCAATACTCAGCAATAGGAGGCTGCCGAAACGATCGGCAGCCTTTCGCTCACCAAACGTGCAGATATCGTAACAATTCCGTACCTTTTTACGTCAGTAGAAATTAGTCTTATAACACAAAAGGGGATTTGGATGAAAAAAATAATGATTTGTATTAGTATCGTTATTTTAATTCTTACAGGTTGCAACGGCGGGAAAGATTGCTCAAATAAGAACACCAAGTGTGTTGAGGATTGGAACAATAAAGATGTTAAAGAGATTACTATATACAAAAAAGATTCTATGGGAAATAAGGGAGTCACAGGCATCGTCCAGGAACAAAAGAAAATAGATACATTTCTGAAAGCAATGCAGACGGCAGAGTCTATACCTGGCGATCTTAAAGTTAGCCCTCCCGACTACGAGGCTGAAATAGTATTAAAGGATAACAAAATGGCTTCTTCTCTTTTTCAGCTATGGCTCCCCTCAGAAAGTGACGGAATGATAGTGTATTTGAAAAATACCAGTCAGGGCAATAAACTGACAATTGAGCAGAATAAAGAAATTAAGGCTATTATAGAGTCCGTTAGGATTCATCCATCGAAATGAACATTGTATTGTCTTAAAAAAACTGGTAGCTTATTCAACTAACTGGGAACGTTAGAACAATACCAAGAGACTGCCGGGTACGAAATGGCAGTCTCTTTAAACTAGTGAGTTCAAAGGTTTTTAAAATGGGACTTGTTATAACATGGATTTTGAGACGAGTGATCATGGAAGGTGCCTCGACAAGTCACATTCCAGATTTGCCATAAAAAAGACCTTTCCAACTAGAATGGTCTGTTACTGACTGGCATGCCACAAATAGTACTCAGCATTCTTTTCTGTGTACCCGATGACTTGCCGGCTGACAACCTTATTCATCTCCGCTTGAAGATGCTTGTCGGTTCCTTTACTACGAGAGCGAGCGGTCACCACACCCTCCTTTACAATGACATACCTATATTCATAAAGATGATCGCATGGCTTACACATTAGAGCTCCGATATTCTGAATATCTGCTTTTTCACTATCGGTGCACTTCGAACGCTGCTTTATATGGGCTGCGATTAAAAAATCGGCCGGCTTTTCCTCTCCGCAAAGTACACAACCTGCACTGGTCCGATCCTTTAGTAGTAATCTGCGAAGTTTTGTTTGCTCTTTTCGACTCTTGGTAATCTTTAGACAATCCAAATCACCTGTTATCGGGTAATTGCCTTCAGTCTTTTCACATCCAGATTCTGCACTTTCCTGGTCTGGTTGAGGGGGTTGACGCTTTTCTTTCCGAGCTTTCATTTCAAGTTGCTTAGCTTCCATTGCTTCTTTTTTGGCAACCAGTTCAGCCTGCTCCCAAGGATCGATTATCCTTGTTCCGAGATAATCTGAATCAATATGGTCGTACATACCTTGTGTTTTGAAAAAAGTAAAACTCCCTTCGAAGTGAAGGGAGTCTAACTCATTTGCAATATCCGTGTGATTTTCCCGATCGTAGTACATATATTTTTTCATAATTTTTTCCTCCTATTTAATTTTTGATAGGGCCAACCTTGGTGCAAAATTTAACACGTGTATAGTTATGGCTAAGTCGGGGAAAAACCCACGCTATATTCTAATTAACATGAAATCCCTATGAATTTGTACTAGTTGAACCTAAAAGGTTCACTGATTCTCGTGGTGCGGCGCTTGCGCTGGATGTATGGCTAAAAGGAGATAGTTTCATGACGAACAGGCAGCAAGTATTTTGGGTTGCCTATTGAACCAGGATAGTGGAGTGAAATTGAAAATTAATATATACAAAATGAAGTGAATTACTAGAGATTTATGGAAACTATTCACAATAAAAACTGTCTAACGTATAGAGTGGCTTACAAAAAGAATTCTGTTTTAAAGCTCTATCTGAATTTGTTGGGGGGTAAGCGTTATGTTTCTTCTAAGAAAATTCACTTTTTGGTTCCCAGTAATGAACATAATAATATATCTAAGTGACTATTTGGGGAGTGGATTAGCAAATATTATTCTTAGTCAATTTCCTCCAAATACTTGGTTGATAAGAGCTGAGCCATTCAGAGACTGGATGATAAACGAAAGTGCTTTTGGGGGTAGTAGTATTTTAGTTACCTTTCGGTTCACAGCATATTTAATTCATTTCTGTTTTTTTCTTAGTATAGGATTTGTCTTGGATTACATTATACATTTATTCAAATCGCGGCTATTTCCTTTAGCTCGTTAAAGTGCGGGCGGATTAGTTGAATAGAGGCTGCAACATTCGTGAGGATTTCCACGTCTCAATTTCACTTGATAGATTTGTAAAGGGGTGGAAATCCAACTGCACAAGAGGTTTTAAGAATGGATTTGAAAGCTAATATTTTCATGCATAAAGACACCATTTATATTGCAGGAGTTCCTTGGGTAGACGAGTTAAAATTAACCAAAGACATGCAAGTAACTGAAATCAGACACCGAAGTAATGATAAAGATTTAAAAAATGGAACAGCAAATAAACTGGAAGTGGGAACAAAGATATTCCGTGTCAAAGAGCGAAATGACATATTGATAGCTGAAACAGAAAAAGGTGACATCAGATTTAATCAATTAGTTGAAGGATAACTAATTGATTAAACTAACGAAGGAACGATAGCTCATAAGAGAAACAAAGGCAGTTGGTCAGCACGACAAGCTGTTGACGGATTACAAGAGTGAATTGGGAGCGATTTATTATGACACATGAGGATTTTCTTGAACTAAAGAAACGAGTTGGATGGGGAGAGGAATTTCTCATTTACCATAAAGAGATTGGCTATTGGATAAGTCGTAATAAAGACGGGGTATATTTTACAAGAAATCATGATGGGTTTACGCAAGAGTTCCGCAATTCAGATGAACTTTTCGAAAACGCGAAGATTGGTGATAAATACCTAAGAGATTTATGGGGCGAAATAGAATGGTAAGAAAGGTAACTGATTGTTGAGCTAACGAAAGAACGTTAGTTCAATAAACAGCAAAGGCGGCAGCCTAAGACTTTGTTTTTTCAGTCCTAGTCCGCCGCTGTTTCTTTTTCAATATAATTACAAACAACTATATTCTTGAAAATTTATTTTATACAAAATAATATTTGGCATTCGAATCAAACATAACACACTTTTGTATGGACATATGGAGGCTTGATAAGGTTGCCTGGTATAATAAAAATCCAGCAGTCACGTTTGGGAGTGGTGTTCGGATTTATACGATCAGAACGTATACGGCTCCTACCGAGTTTTTCGCGGTGGTAGCTGAGCGGAATAAGCCAGAGGATGTGGGGCTACGTGTCGTCGTCGCAGGTGTTGTCAAGCTCATAAAAACTTATGTCAACAGACATGATTTTTTTATTTTTGTTGTAAGGTATGCTGATCGCTGAGAAATCACCATACTTACTTCAACATGCGCACAATCCAGTGGGATGGTTTCCTTGTAGAGCAGGATCATGTTTTTTTGACTGTTCTGTTTCAGGATTCTGGAATAATGGTAAAGGCAATAGTTCGAATTGGTGCATCCAGATCATTAATTTTGTTAGTAGTGTTGTAGTATTTTATCATTAGGTCGTTTAATTCATTTTGAAATTTAATAAAATTTTCATCATCAAGCTTTAATTCTACAAGTGAAAAAGTAGAAACATCATCTGAGCAATCTTGCTCTTCTAATTTGGTAAGATAGTTTTGATATTGAGTCATAAGCGATAATTGGTAATACGAAATATAATTCAGCTTTTCCTTACTAGAAGACTTTTTCCACTCATCTGCACTAAGTCGGGCTTCTTCTTCATTTAAAATGTAGTATTTTTCGGAAATGGATCTCACTTTTTTTTCTTTCATAATGCGGATAACTCCAGCATCTAATAAAACTTGTATATGTCTATATAAAGTTGCTTGAGGCACATCTTTAATGATTTTTACCATTTCAAGTGAAGTCAGTCCATTTTCTTTGTTTCTCATTAAAGCTTGAGAAATCTTCATCCTTACTGGGTGCAGGATAATGTCAGCTTTATTAGCCATTTTTTTCTCTCCCCAATCAAAAAAATATCCCGTTATTATCTATAATGATAATATTATCATTGTAAATAACAATAAGAATTAAAACAATATTCTTTAAAGAAAAAATAAGTGTAACATTTCGCGTTCATATGTTATCATTATCGATAATGATAACATATTGATTAATAATGACTTAGGAAGTGGTTAATTTGCAAATGCATTACGGGTGGAACGAATTAAAAGATATTGATTTCATGTCTGTATTGCCGGTTATTTTACCGGTCCTTGCTGTAGGGATGATTTTGATCCTAATAGCATTAATGGATTTATTCAAGCACAGAAAAACGAGGAAAAATGTTTTGCTGTGGAGTCTCATTATTATTTTTCTAAACACGTTTGGTCCGATTCTATACTTTGTTATTGGCAGAAAGGACAATGAAAGAATATGAAATTAGAAGTCAAAAATGTTACTAAAACATATAAAGAAAAAACGGCTGTAAATAACTTTTCAATGGTTCTGCAATCTGGAGAATGTGTGGGATTGATTGGGCCGAATGGGGCTGGTAAATCGACACTCATCAAAGTTATTTCAGATATTATTAATCCTACAATGGGAGAAATATTGCTTAACGGGAAGAAAATTTCGCAAATGAAAAAGGAAATTGGCTACTTACCACAGTACCCTAATTTTTATCATTGGATGACTGCACAAGAAACTCTTGCTTTCATGGGGGAACTATCAGGACTAAGAAAAGAAGAATTAACAAAGGCAATCCCAGAAATATTATCGAAAGTAGGGTTAAGTGGAGAAGAGAATTCAAAAGTTGGAACATTTTCAGGTGGAATGAAACAAAGACTTGGCATTGCACAGGCGTTGTTACACAAACCATCATTGATTGTAATGGATGAGCCGGTATCGGCATTAGACCCAATTGGTCGAAGAGAAGTACTGAATCTAATCGAAGAAATCAAGAGAGAGACTACGATTTTATTGTCGACGCATATATTAAGCGATGCAGAAGAAATATGTGAAAGATTTATTATAATCAAAAATGGGCAAAAAATTGAAGATACAACTATCTCCGACTTGTTAAACAGCAATCGCGAAAATAAAATGATTTTTGAAGTTATGTCTATCAATCAAGAATGGATGGAAGTTTTGAAAAATTTGAACTATGTAAAGGATGTAGAAGCAGTAGGAAATAAAATAAAAATTGAAGTTGAACATATAGGTTTGAATAAAAACATGTTAATAAGAAGTGCTTTGGAACATCGGGTTGATCTCGTAAAGTTTGAAATCACCAAAGATACATTAGAAGAGATATTCATAAAATTGGTGGTGGAAAAATGAATAATTTTAATGTGCTAATGAAAAAGGAATTTGTTCAAATGGTACGTGAATTTAAAGTTATTTGGCTACCTCTTGTATTTATATTTTTAGGAGTAACTCAACCAGTTGTTAGCTATTATTTACCCTCCATATTAGAAACACTCGGTGGAGCACAAGGTATCACAATTGATCCTAGTATGGCTGCTCAACAAGGTGGGGAAGTACTCGCAACTACTTTAGCTGCTCAATTTGATCAGTTGGGGATTATAATTATTGCAATTTCTATGATGGGGGTCTTACAGACAGATAAAGTCAACGGTATGTTGGCTTTTATTCTTACGAGACCGGTCACTATAGTATCGTACATAGGTGGTAAAATAATTGCCAATTTCATATTTGTTGCTTGTTCTGTAGTGTTAGGTTACTTGATTTCGTATATGTATGTTAAAATACTGTTTACAAATGTAAATTTTGTGGACGCGATAATAGCTTCATTGTTCTATTTGTTATGGGTTCTGTTTATGGTAACCTTCACTACGATGATAAGTACTATTTTTAATAGTCAAGGTATTATTGCATTAATTTCAATTGTATTCCTACTAGGCTGTAGAATTGTACTTGGTTTGAGTACTCTTACAGATTTTATGAATCCCGCAAGTATGAGTAAACATGCCATGGAAGTATTAATTACAGGGGCAGTCAACCCCAACGTAATATGGAATGTTTTAATGGTACTTATATGGATTGTACTAACAATCATTGTAACGATCTTTTGGATTTCTAGTAAAAAGCCCAAGTCAGACTAACGAATGGGCTCTAAGGCACCATAGTTCGAACTTGGAACGATATAGGGTGGCAACCTGTATACATAGCATATCGAAATTCGAGGGATATAGTGATTGAGCTAACGCGAAACTATAGCAACACAACATTAAGGTTAAAAAAGGAGCAATTAGCGATGTACGAACATCTCGTTGTATTCAAGTTCAATACTAATGTCACGCCAATCAAGCAACAGGAATTGCTGGATCAATTGTTAACGTTTCGGGATCATATGGTCCGCATCCCGTTCATCAGGAATTTGTTAAATCGCTGGATGGTATACTGGAAAATGTTATTGTAGTTGATTACCCATTGGTTTAAGCAACCAATTCGAGGCTGCCGGTATAGATCGGCAGCCTCGTTGCGCTAAACATTCCTGTTAGGGCTAAGAAATGGCCTTTGTCAGAAGTACAAAATCAACGAATTGAACGAATTACCACATCTCATCTTGTTATAGGTATCGATATGCTAAGGAAACTCATGTGGCGCAAGCTACGAATTTCCGTGGAATCGTGCTCTCGAATCGCCACCTCTCATTTAGTAATACCATAGAAGGCTTTGACAAGCTGCAATGTTGGATAGAGGGAATCCAACAAAAGCACCGTTTGAACCGTGTAATCATTGGCATGGAACCCACTGGACATTATTGGTGGAACTTAGCGAATTGGCTTACAAACAAAGACTCGAACGTCGTCTTAGTGAATCCAGCCACCACCAAAAGAAACAAGGAGAATCGAGATAATAGTCCGTCCAAGAGTGATCCGAAGGATGCGCTTGTCATCGCGAATATTGTAAGTCGTGGTTATTATTATGAACATACAAGGCAAGCTCAAGAGTTCCAAAGATTACGCACCCTAATGAGCGATCGGGAGTTCTGGGTCGCCTACAGTGTCCGGTTGCAGAATCGGATTATCCGTTGGTTAGATATTCGCTTTCCAGAGTATACATCGGTGTTTAAGGATTGGACTTGCAAACGTTCAATGGCCACATTGAAAGAATTACCGTTACCGCAGGATCTTGCGTCACGATCCATAACCGAGATGATTACGACTTGAAGAAAGCATATGCACAGAGCAGGCGGCTCTATAGGCACGCAGAAAGCTGCTGAACTTATTTCTCAAGCCAAACGGAGTGTAGGGGATGTCACGGCTTTAGCTGAGGCAAAGCGAGATTTAGAACGATTAATCGAAGAGTATGAACGTATCGTGGAAATGCTAGAGAAGATGCAGAAGCAAAGCCTAGCCATACTTAATGAGATTCCGATGGCAAGTCAGCTTCGCTCCATTTTGCAGCGATTTTAGCTGGTGCGGGTGATCTAAGGCAGTATGCGCATGGTCGCCAGTTACTGCGAAAAGCCGGTCTTAATCTAGCTGAAAGTAAGTCGGGAAAACGGAAGGGACAGATCGTCATATCGAAACGAGGAGATTCTACCTTACGTAAATATTTGTTTCTCGCTACTCTACAGCTCATTGGTGTAAATCCTGTATTTCGAGAGTTGCATGAGTATAACGTTAAGGTTAAGCATATGAAGAAGCTCAGATCCGTATTTAAACAGCTTGGAAAAGTAGCTCGAATCTTAATCAGCATTGTCCAAAAAGGTGAAACATTTACGCCTGAAAAGGCAAGTCACATCATTGCGCAGGAAAAGCTAGAGATCACATCAAATGCTTACCTATTGCAAACCTATAGTTGAACAATCAGGGAGCAGATCGCCGCAGCCGGCAGCTGCTCCCTTTTTCATTGAACTAATGGGCAGATTTCAGCTATGTGTAGCTTCTTTAAGCAGAACTATGAAATAGCAGGTATGGGAATAATGGGTTATATGAGATGATTAAACTTGCTGGAAGGTGGTTTGTTGTATTTTTTACATAATCATAAGTGGTGTATGTCTGCTCATTATTATTGAGTGAAAGAGATTTATTCTTTCTAACAATAATGCAATTAGTATTGACAATATTGGTTGGCACAGGGAGTTTCTTTATATTTGGAGATTCCAATTTTGACGGGATTAACACTAAGATTCGAATGTTAAAGTACTTTGCAATTTGTTTAATAATATTATTGATAGTTTATTTTGTAATGCATGGTCGATAAAAGGTGGAACGTATAAGGACCTAGACCAAGCCCCAAACATCAAAAATACAAATCTTCATAAAATCTCCATCCTTTAAGGATGGAGATTTTAACAACTTTCATAAGCAGGGTGTGAAATGTTATTGAATTGGACCGATCTAAATTTATCTTTTCTGTATTAGTTTTGTGTATTTGTAGCACGTCATTTGAGTTATTATTATTGCTAATACAACTTACATTGTTGAAGAATTCAGTTGCAATCATAACAGATCAAGTGGTAACCATCCTAAGTTTTATGCTTATCGGTATAACCATCTACGGTTTATTAAAGTCGTTTGGACGAAGCATAGGTTTATTTTTTTGGTTCAATATTATTTTGTTGGCAAATTTGTGGATATTAATGGGAGCATTGACAGGTTGGGAATATATTAAGGAACTGCTTCATATAAAAAATCTTTTTGGAGGTTAGAGGAAGCACCTAAGTCCAGTAGAGATAGCTAGGATGTAGGGGAGTTGGATAGCAAGAGAGATTGCAAAAAGGGCTGTTACCCAAATACATTAATCCAGCGTCAAATATAAGAATTGTAAAAGGGAGTGGTGATATTGAAAAAGTTTTTACTTGGTTTAACGTGTGGGATCGCTCTAACCGCAACGACAGCAGGGTATGCTTCAGAAACGATTAATGTGTAGCAGAAAATATGGGATCTACCCTGGAGTACGATGAAAGTACACAGACAATAAAGATGAATTATAACAACGTCGCAAGCTATTCAGTAAATCTCACCGACAATGAAGCAAAAGATATTCTTAAACAGATCATTCCGAAGGCAGTAAAATTCTATGGAGTGTTTAATGGAACTGGTTCGTTTAAACTCGATAAGACGAAAACGATTCCAGGTGAACCTAATTACGCTCAGGTAATCGACGAAAAGATCACTTCCATTGAGGACTTGAAAAAATGGGTGGAGGAAACTTTCACAAAAGATGTTGCTCAAACGGTTTTCTTTTCTCGTTACCTGACTCCTGGAATAGGCAGTCTGCCACTTTATAAGGATTACGAAGGGAAGCTTTATAATGACACAGGGAATGGAGGACACGGATGGGCATTTGATTACTTAACTGATACCGCAAAGGTAATAAGCCAGAAAGATAATGTTGCGGTAGTTGAGTTAGATAGAACATTGTTTAATAATCCAGATATAAAATTGACCCTAAGAATTGAATATATAAATGATAAATGGAAACTGGCATCACGACTTGATTAAGCGCGGATTATCGCGCTAACGGATAACTATAGTTCAACATTTTATTACCTCGAAATATGCAGTCTAGTGTAATGCAGAAATTAGTTTTGTCACTCCTGAAGTATCTAGTTAAATAAAAGGCCAACTTTCTTGTGCATAAAAAGTTGCGATACGAAGTCGCTCTTACTCTATACTACGATTGAGAGGGGGGAAACAAATGGATTGGCTTACAAGAATGAATAGGGCATTGGATTATATCGAAATGAATTTATTTGGAGAAATATACCTTACGGAGGTAGCGAATCAAGCTTGTTGTTCGTCGCATCAGTTTCAAAGAATGTTTTCTTTCATTACCGATGTGTCATTGGCCGAATATATACGACGCAGACGGCTTTCTCTTGCTGCGATCGATTTATTGAATAGTGATGCTAAAGTGATAGATATTGCCCTTAAGTACGGTTATGATTCACCGATTTCTTTTGCAAGAGCTTTTCAATCGATGCATGGTGTCAATCCAGCTATGGCCCGTCAAGAAGGTGTCTCTTTGAAAGCCTATCCTCGGCTTTCCTTCCTTATCTCAATCAAAGGGGCAGAGGCTATGAATTATCGGATCGAAACTAAGGAGGCTTTCCAAGTATTTGGCATTGAGAGAGTGTTTCAAACAGACGGTGGTGGCGAAGTCCCGACTACCCCGGGGGAATTTTGGCAGCAATGCCATGCTACGGGCGAGGTGGAGAAATTAGCAGCTAATGCTGGAGAATTGCCTGTGAATCTGAGTAAGGATTTACTTAAAGTGCATGCAGTTTGCAGCTATCGTAGAACTGAAAATGATACGTTTCCGTATATGCTGTGTTCATTTAAAAGTGAGACCAGTAAAACTGATGGATATATAGAAATCACAATCCCTTCACACACGTGGGCTATATTCCCATCGGAGCTGTTTTCCTGGGATCAATTTAATGATTCAATCGAGTCATTATATCGTCGCTTTTATTCGGAATGGTTACCTACGGCAGGATATGAGAAGGTCGATGGAATGGAGTTCGAAGTCTATGGAGGAAGAGATAGCCTTCACTACGTTGAATTGTGGTTCGCGGTACGAAAAGCTTCCTAATTTGATAATAACGAAAGCAAAATTCAATTGTGAAGTGCTTCAAGACTTGCCGTTAAACTCAATGTAGGTAACGGGCAGCTATGCGTGGTGGATGATTCATCATAGGTCGATCTCGAGAATCCATTTATATAACTGTTTTGTACCAAGCGCGAAGACAAACTAGTGGTAAGATGATTAGGGAATTCCCATTGAATAAATTCCTCTGTGACGTCAACTTCGGGAAGAATCGTCTACTACGCCTCATAAAAAAAACGAACCGAAAGAGTCCGCTATTTGTCTTATTGACATCAAACGGACAAAAGGAGGCGTATAGAGCTTGACTGATCGAGAGCTATTCGAAGCTTATCGAAACGATGTGTATTATTTGTGCCATTATTTACTTCAAAATGCCGCAGATGCGGAGGATGTATGCCAGGAAGTATTCTTAAAGGCGTTTCAAACCGACCGCAGTGGAATTGAGCGGATCAAACCGTGGCTAATCCGGATCGCCGCCAATCAGTGCAAGAATCATCTTGGCCGCAGAAAGTTGGGTGTCTTGAAAGAGATCAAGCTCTTTTTGCAGCAAGCCGTACATGCTACAACCGAGTCGGCGGATGAAGCGGTGATGCGAATGGAAGGGGAACAGGATCTGAAGAGGTGGCTACAGAAGCTCCCGGTAAAAATCCGGATAGTCCTGACACTGCGTTACGTCCATGAGCTTTCTCTTCCAGAGATTGGGGAATCGCTCGACATTCCGCTTGGAACCGTTAAGTCGAGATTTAACGCAGGACTCAAGCAGATCAGGAAGCAAATTGCGGCGGAAAGCCGACATAACCAGAGAGGAGCGGAATGCCTTGAATAATCTGACTAATCTGACGGAAGAAATACTGCTGGAGAAGGCCCGAGCCGAACGTCCGAAGTTGCCGGATTTCGAAGCGATGTGGGAGAGGATTCGGGCCGAGCAAGCTCTGGCTGGAGCTCAAGCGGTCTTCAACTCCGGAAAAAGCAGCCGAAAATTGGTTAGCAAGCGTCTTCTGCTGCCGGCAGTTGCGGTTTCAGTCCTGCTTGTGGCAGCGCCGGTTGTAGCTGGAGTTTCGATGGGCTGGACGGAGCTGTTCGGTCGGCTGGGAGTAAAGACGGCGATGGAAAGCGGCTTCGGCAATCCGCTTGATATCACGGTTCAAACGGCCGGGACCAGCTTATCCTTACACGGCGTCGTGACGGATGAACAACGTTTGGATATTTTGTTTACGCTGGAGGTTCCTTCGCTGCCGGATTATGATGCCGTAGAATTCCAGCACAAAACATTAACGTCAGCCAAGGGGAAATCTATGCAGCTAAACGAACTGATCCGTAAGGATTTATCTTCGAATCAATTGACGGGTCTGTTCGAAACGGAGAACGGGTTGGGAAACAAGCGTGAGCAGCTAAAGCTTGCTCTTCAGAATCTTTCCTTCTTTAAATACAAAGATGTACCTCTCCGGGAAGCTCCGGCATCCCTGAAGGAGAACAATCAGGTAGACAGCATGTCCAAGTTCGGGGCGCTGCGGATCGTCTCCGTTCTGAGAGAAAACGACGTATTTACGATTCGATATGAAATTCCAGTAACGTCCGAGGATCAATTATTGGATCCGCGTTTATTCCTTAAGTCCGGAGATAAAACAATCAAAGTAGGCTATTCTGCCGTCCTGCCGCCGGAGAAGGCCAATGTTCGGCTGCGCCAGGATACGTTTCGGCTTTCCGATGAGGAGCTAAAGAACGCGTCGCTCCACTTCAGTTTCCTGGAGGCGATTCGAACCATTGAGGGCACATGGGAGACGTCATTCGAAGCGGATGGAAAGAAGGCGAGCCAGGCGACTTTCCGGAAAAAGCTTGAATCGGCTTTGGAAGATCCTATTTTGTTCAAGAAACCGAAAGAACTTATCGTGACCCCTTTGCAAATTCGTGTTATGTTAGAAAATTACAAAAATTCTCCGGATCAACCGTACGCCTATTACGATAAAGCAGAACTGCTTCTTAACGGACGGACGATCGAAGGAGGGCTTTGGGGTACGGAGAAAAGCGGTTCGTTCTACCGCTTCGAATCGCCAGAGTGGTACAAAGACTGGTCTCCGGTTCCGATGACGCTGCAGCTGTCCGAAGCCCGGATTGTCAAACGCGCCAATGATCGGTGGTTCCCCTTGGAAGCCGTATCCGAGTCGAAGCAAACGAGTAAGACGATCCTAGACGGCTTTCCGGTTACCTTGACTTATTACCAGCAAGATCAGGATTTAATCGTTGAATCGCAATCGGACGATTCGAAGTTTCTGGGTATTTCGCAAACCGCGGTGAAGCTTGACGGGAAGGCCATATACCCGCAGCCTAATCCTATGCCGCCGGGAGGAAACGGTTCGAATAAAAGAACGGACCTCTACCCCGGGTTGTTGGCCAAAAAGGGTACGCTCCAGTTAAGCCCGGGCTTTTACAGCTATTCGGATCCGGAGCGAAAATCCATCATACCGATCAATTAAAAAAATGCAAAAGGCCCGAGGAATTGGCAATGTGACTGCCGCCCCCGGGCCTTTTTGTGCCTTGTTATCCTATCGTTCTTGGGTTTCCGCCATAGTCGTGAAGCCCTCGGTCTCATCGAACAGCAGGTCCACCCACAGCCGCCGCGGGTCGAACGCATTGTACACCGCCAGATACAAGCCGCCGCATCGACCGATTTCTGCTCCGACAAATCGTATTTGCGCGATCGGAAGTCTATCTGCTAATGCTCCATCCTGCAGACTTCTAGAGCGTATTGGAATGAAATCAGAACGGAAAGTTCAAAGATTTGGAGCTGAACAAGCGATATATTCCATTGAGTGACCTGATAGGACTATTCATTGAACTGATATGAACGAGGCGGTCAATACCTTTTTTAATGATCTTGTATTTTTAAGGTTTAATAATCCCACTGTGCAAGCATTAATGCATCTCTTCGATCCGGTTTAATGCGATCTCCCGCGCGTTATTCCGTATTCCCAAAAAGGATAGGGAAGTTATTGTTGAATCTAATTGAGGATTTTTTAGAAGTCATTGATTGGAATCAGGTCAAGGAAATTGAAATTGAACTTTACAATGGACGAGAAATTGAAATCGAATTTTCTGAATACCCGATAGGTCCGACGGGTGCTACAGGAGCAACTGGAGCAACAGGAGCAACAGGCGCAACAGGCGCAACAGGGGCAATAGGACCGGCGAGTCCTACTATTCCTACTTCTCTTAATCGAATTTATGTAACAAACCAAATAGCCAATACTGTCTCCGTTATTAACGGGTTTACAAATAGCGTCATTTCGAACATCCTAGTTGGAGTACAGCCTGTAGGCATTGATGTGAATCCTAACACGTACCGTATTTACGTAACAAACAAACAACAGCAACACTGTCTCCGTTATAGACGGGGCTACGCATGTGGTTGTAACTACACCAGTTGGAACTCATCCATTTGGTGTCGCTGTGAACCCTTAATATTCAAGAAATGCATCCCAGGCATTTTCGGTTCATTTAGAGAATCCCAAAGGCCTAAACAAGATGATGTTTGCCAAAGAATTTATTGCAATTCAACTGGATAATAGTTAAATGCACGATTTTATCTAATAAAGGTGGAAGTGATTTGAACTTATTTGAACAAGGTGACGAGCTGTATGCAAATGGATTTTACCAAGAAGCATAGCTTAGCGTATCACTATGATAATAATTGCTTCGATGCGTTATGGAATAAGGGGCGTGTGTTATGTTCGTTTAAGCAGTTTAATGATGTGATTCCTTACTTTGAACAAGTTAGTCTTGCAATATAAATAAGCTATCCTTTAAACGGATAGCTTCGCTTTAGCTAAGTTGGGGCGAAGTGTGTTACATCTGCTTTGATAAAATGCTTTTGGATATCTACGACGTGCTCCAACCATGTGCGTTCACTTATATCAAATTATTTAATAATTAGTACAGGAACATTGGCATGTTGAACGACATTATGACTAACACTGCCAAGTACAAATTCACCCAAACTGTTTAGTCCCCTGCTGCCGATAACGATCAGGTCAGCATTTATTTCATGAGCGTATTGAAGAATCTGTTTGGCGACACTACCTTTTCTTACTTCGATATTAATGTTGGTGAAATTGGATATTTTCTTTTTGATTTTCGCAACTACGTCCTCAGAATAGGCTAGTTCTACTTGGATAGGTGGAACCAAAAAGTCCCCACCTACATCGTAAGTTGGAATGTTGAAAATATGAATAATTTCGAGCTTCGAATAATGATTTAGTTGGGCAAGTTTAATGGCGGAATCGAGCGCTTTATCAGAAGTTTCTGAACCGTCGTACGCAACAACAATTTTGGAATATAACACTGCGTGATCACTCCCTCAAAAAAAGTATATTAATAGTATACAACTTTTAGCTTTTCACTGGACAAGAATTGAATACAAATAAAATATGGATTTCATATCCATTGGAAAATGCTGATGAATTTGGAGCAACAGGACTTCAGTATTGTAGCGAACGAGTAAAAAGAATACTTGATGAATTAAAGGTTAAAAGTATGCTTATTTATAACTTAATAGCTCGAGTGGCAACGAAGGAGGAAATATATTGATCTAATAACCTCCGACCGCCATAGTTATCTTCATATAATCCACTGATGACAAATCCAGATTGAAGCTGTCCTTGCAATTGGTCTTCCAGGCTATGCCCGAATATGACTGGATCGCCGTTATCCATGTATTGTTTGAGGAGTTCGGGCGATAAACTGGTTAGATCAGAAAAAGGGATCGAATACTTTACTTCCAATTTACCTTCATATTCAGACTCTGAGTCAAAGATGTATACTAAGGGGTTCGTAAACCCTGCAATAAGAATGCCGCCCCTTTTTAAGACCCGGTAGCACTCGTGCCATATAGGTTGAAGATCGGAAACATACATGTTTGAAACGGGATGGACAATGAGTTCGAATGACCCATCAGGAAATATGCTTAGGTCGGACATGTCCCCTTGGACGGTTTCAATCATCAGATTATCTCGCTCTGCGACGAATTGGTCTTGTTCCAATTGCTTATCAGAAAGATCTACGACAACGACATTGGCGCCAGCCGCTGCCAGAACAGGTGCTTGCTGCCCGCCTCCCGAGGCTAAGCAAAGGACTCGTGTTCCCTTTAGCGGTGGAAACCATTCCAAAGGAACTTTTTTAGTTGGCGTCAGATGAATTCCCCAACGTCCTTGTCTCGCTTCCATAATCGCTTCCGAAGAGACTGGAAGGGTCCAGTGGCTCCCTTTTTCAACCTGTTGATTCCAGGCTTTTTGATTATGACTCAGAAGATCCGACTTTGTATTCAACATAAAGAAGCCTCCTCAGCGCTTTCCCAAGAAGGACGGTGTAGTTTCAAAAATATAGCCAGCCTATGCTTATAAAATAGAAACAGGCCGCTTTATTTGAGAAATGATACATTTCCATCCTAATCTGCGGAAAGCAAAAATGACACATTGGAATTACAAGAGAAGAATAACTTAAAGGATGCTGCTTCTTACGCCTTTCCTGATCTGAGTAATCAGTGTCAATACGCCTAGAACCGTGACAGCAGTAATTGACGCTTGATTGACCAGAAGCAGCGTGACATAGACATTTCCAGATACAAGTGTAAAACGATCCGGGTTGTTATATTCACCTAATGTCGCGAAGGTGAACAATAAGCCAAGCAAGGAGAGCAGGGCGGTTCCGAACGTCCCCCATTTGCCGATCCGCCTCGCAGCTAGGAGCAAGAGAGCGAATATGATCATCAACATCAAGGGTGGTGCAAGGGCGGTTCCATTGGTAAGAAATGCTTTGGCAACGGTTGCGGATGTGGCATCCGTCGGAGAAAGCAACTGATCGCCGAAGGCGACTTGGGCCGGCATGGCGAGCACAATGGAGATGATGACACCAATGATTTGCAAAGCAAGACATACCACAGACGCGGTTATAAAGCTTTTCTTCGCATTCATATTCATCGCGTAGATTCCTCCTGTTTAAGGTCTAATTTGACGTTCCGAAATACATTAATTACGAATAGCAACGCCCCGACCGCAATAAGCAGACCGCCAATCGGCGCGAAGGGTTCGGCCGATTGTCCAAGCCCCAACCGCAGCAAGCCGAAGAGCAGAAGGGGAATGCCTGTCAGATGAAGCCCAAAATGTGCCTTTCCCAGCTTGCTTGCTCCTGCCTTTGGAAAGACGCAATACACGATCCCACTAAGAGCGAACGACACCCATCCGAGCAAGTTCCAATGTGGATGTACAGCTGCCAGCTCAGGTACCTTGTGGATGAGAATACCCAATAAGATCCCAATAAAGAAATAAATAACCGAAATGCGAACCATCATAACCCCTATCAAAATGATCAACCTCCCATAATATTACCGATGATATTACTATAGGTGATTAATCTAGACCGAAATAGGTCCCTTAAGTATATTTTAAGTATACATTCTGCGACCCATCGCCTGTTTTCGTTTTCTGGAGATCCGCTCAACGATTGGGCAGAATAATGGAACAAATTGTCTGTATTCCTTCGTATTTATCACATGATAAATTAAGGACATGACAGTAAAGAACGTATGGGGTGAATAGGATTGGGTAAGTTTATGGTCGTTATTTTCACCATTGTATTCTTGTTGGCAGGATGTTCAAGAGATGAAAAGTCTAACGAGCACAATGTAAAAGAATCACCGATTCGCTCAAATGCAAAAGTGGCTGAAGGAGATTTTGTCTACCGCCTCGTGTCAGAGAAGTCAGTATACACCGAAAGCGAGAAAGTAGAGGTCTATGCGGAGTTGGAATACGTGGGAGATGAGCCAGAAATCAAAATCGCCCATGCTGACTCGCCTTTCTATTTCCCGATGAAAGAGAAAACGAGGAATTACGATATCAGATACGGTATGAAAGAGCCTTTACGCGTGACTGTCCTAAAAAAGGGACTACCACTAAGAGAGAGATTTACGCCCCATGGTGGATATAGTTCGGAAGATCAAAAAGAATATGTAGACTACATCAAAGCTTTGTGGGAGGCATCCAATAAAGGTACGCTGCTTCAGGGGGACTACCAGGTAGCTGGATCAGCAATGTTCAATCCCTTAAACGAATCGATGGTGAGTCAAGAAAGTCTTCGCTTGAACGCAGAGATCGAGTTTTTAGTGGAAAAACCTGAAAATAAAAATGATAAAAAATAAATATGATTAGACAACAAAGAACAGATTGCAGCCGGCAACTGTTCCCTATTTTGTTGAAGGAACGGGTAAATTACATCCAAGTTATGGTAATATAGAGATAAGAACAAAATGAATCTAGTGGGTGACGACATGAACCTTGCAAACAAAATAACAGTCGTAAGAATTGGGATGATTCCTTTTTTCATGCTGGCACTTCAACAGTACCCATCTTGGATGGTGGAGCAGTTTGGCTTTTTGAATTACATAAATCAGTATGGACTGTATTGGGCAATCGCAATATTTATCTTTGCATCAGCTACAGACAAGTTAGACGGTTATATAGCACGTAAATATAATCAGATAACTAATTTCGGTAAGCTTGCAGATCCGCTAGCTGATAAACTTTTAATATCGGCTGCATTGGTAATGATGGTTCAACAGAATATGATTCCTTCTTGGATAGCGATTGTGATTATTGGTCGGGAAGTAATGGTGTCTGGCATTCGTACGATTGCAGCTGCAAAGGGAGTGGCGCTTGCAGCCGATAAACATGGGAAACTGAAGATGGTACTACAGGTTGTTGCAATCGCCGCAGTTTTATTAGGAAATTTCCCCTTTTACTATTTTACAAATTACCCAATTGACCTCTTAATCATGATATTAGCTGTCGGTTTGACGGTCTATTCTGGATACACGTACATTAAAAACAATTATCGTAAACTGCAATTGGATAACTTATGATATCTCGTCGGTAAACCGATAAACCGTTGAACTAACAAGGAACTATAGCTCAATAAATATCAGGAGAAAGCTGCCGACAGCATAGATCGGCAGCTTTCTCAGCAAACGGGCAGATTAACGCAACACGACGCTATGTTTAGCGTCCTATATATGTGGAAGTATTACGAAACTTTATAGAAGACGTAAGGGCAGTTACATAAATTACAGAGGTGTTTGTAAGAAACTATCGGAAATCTATAGTGAAATTACAGATATAACTAAGAATTAGGAGCAAACCGTATGCGTAAGAATTGCAAATTGATTTTGGTTGAAGGGTTATGCGGTACGGGAAAGTCGACTTTAGCTGAACGATTACATTTCTACTTGGTACAACAAGGCATTTCCTCACGTTTTTATGACGAGGGTGCAAAAGGACATCCAACAAGTTTGAACTGGCATGCCTTCTTCCACGAAGAAGAATATAAGGAACTTCTGATGCGATATCCAGACTCATCAAGTGTAATCCGTTCATTGGCGATAAGAAATACTAACTATTATCTGATTCCTTATCGTGAAGTCAAGGAATTAAACAAGTTGGATGCGCTCAATACAGAACTGAAGTCCCGTGAGCTTTGCTGGACGGAATCACCCGTAGCCGAACTGTCAGAGTTTACATCCTCGATTCAACGGCAATGGGCTCGTTTCGCTGAGTCCGCTAGCAATTTAGAGGAGGTATACGTGCTCGAAGCAGTGTTTTTTCAGCATCAGATACATGATTTGTTACGTCATTATCAAGCTGAAAATAGCTATATTGAGCAGCATATTCAAGGAATCGCAGATCAAATTGCTTCTTTGCATCCTGTGGTTATTTATTTAACTCAACCGAATGTGCGGGAGCAGCAGGTTTGGATTTCTTCCATTCGTTCAAAACCCAATTTTGCGACGGAACAAAATATTAGGTTTATGGAAAACCGCAAGCGAATCGAAATTAGGCTACTAGATATGCTGCCATTTCGAAGCTATACAATAGAGAATGCGAACCTTGATTGGGAAGAGGTCTTTAGCAATATGGTGGAGGTCATAGGCTAAAATATCGAGTAAGAGTGTGTGGTACAAATTCACACCAATGAAGTAGTGGAAATATCCGAAATAGACATGAAAAGATATTGAATTTGCAATCAAATATATCTAAAAAGGTGCTTTTATGCCAGAGAAACGATGGATGGTATCACCGATTCAGCAAATTTGGAATGAATGGTGAAAAATAATTGTTCCCGAAAATAACAGTTGTATCAGCAAATCCTCCAGCCGATGGAGAAATTAAATGGTGTCTCAATGACAAATACGGAGAATGACCTAGCAATAAATCTGGAAAACACTGCAGGAAAATTACCTCCCATAGAGGAAAAAGTTAAACCTTATGGTTTTGGTGGCTGGCTTTACTTTGTGGCGTTAGGGTTCATATTAACTTTTGGGAACTCTTTATACTATTTGATTGGTACTATACTACCCATTTATCGAGATGGACTTTTATCCCAATTATATGAAGAAACCTGGAAATATTCATTTGTTATAATATATGAAACAGTTATAAATATATTTTTTGTGATTTTTCCAGTGTTCCTTGGGTATCTTATCTTGAAAAAAAAGAAGTTATTGAAGTATATGGTTATAAATTTTTATGTAATCAACTTTATCGTTAATATTGGCTATTATTTTATTACAAACTCCATTGAGGAAATGGCTACTCACGATTTTATGGGCGAACAAGGTAGGAATATTGTTAAATCATTGGTAACTTGTTTAATATGGATACCCTACTTTATAAATTCAAAACGAGTAAAGAATACATTTATTAATTAATCAAATTTCGTATTTAAATTGCAGGCTCAGGCATCCAGTCTACATAGATTGGTTGCCTTTTCTCAACTAATGCTGCCGCGTGCATCTATTTGCTTTGCTAAGGTGAAGAAGGGTGAAGCAACTTTGTATGCGATAATTATGGCGAAAGCTAATAAGATTTGGCAAGGGGGGAATTATGTTAGGAGCAGTTATAGGAGATGTAATTGGATCCTTATTTGAGTGGCATAATACCAAATCTACTGAGTTTAAGCTCTATGATAGGTTTACGAGATTTACAGATGATACTGTTCTAACGGTAGCTATTGGAGCTCAAGCAGTAGCTTGCGCAGTCTTTCTCGCGAGAAACAATACATCAAAAGATGAAATTCAATCATTTATTCAGCAGAAATTCAAATATAATCTCACGCAAAGACTAGATGACATAAGACCCAACTATGCTTTTGATCCAAGCTGTCAGGGTTCGGTCCCACAAGCGATTATTGCATTTTTAGAGTCGACGGATTATGAGGATGCGATTAGAAAGGCAATTTCAATTGGCGGAGACAGTGACACGATAGCGTGTATTACTGGAGGTATAGCACATGCTTACTATAAAGAAATACCAAAGGATATTGTATCGGAAGTCATGCTAAGACTAGATTTCAAGTTAAGGCAAGTAATTGGACTATTCAATGACAAGTACAACATTGTAATATGATTGTTCAACTAAGCGGAGACGATAGAACAACGTGTTCAACAATAAAGATAAGAGATCCCGGCGTTAAAGTAACGGGAAACTATAGTTGAGGGGCTTGCTTCGCGGCAAGCTCCTCTTTCGGTTATTGAAGTAAAAGCCAGAATTTTATTAGGGAAGTTTATGAAGAGATCCGTTTGAAAGCGGATTTACTTAAATAACAAAAATCATACAGAAACACCTAAAGATTCTTAAGGCCTGGAATGGAGGAATCAAAGTACAGTGAAAGCATCGATGGAGCAAAGCTTTTAGTGGAAATGAAAGCGATTCATTTATGAGCGATCATTCCCTGTTAGCAATAAACTCCAAATAAAATTCCTAAAGGAGGAAATTGTTGCAATGAGGAGGATTGGACTGTGTGCTATACCCCTGGTGGTAGTGATCGTAATGATGTTGACAAATATCGCCTATGCGGATGTATCATCCCATTATCTTAACCCGCTGATGAAAGGAGCCGACCCTACCATTGAACGGCAAGAGGATGGATACTATTATTCCGCTGCAGGCGATGGCAATGTTGTATTGAAACGGCATGAAACCATTCTGGGCGTTTCCACCGCAAAGAGTAAAGAAGTATGGAAGTTACCTGAGAACCTGGAATTTATATGGGGGCCAGATGCACACAGAATTGATGGCAAATGGTACATCTATTTCGCATCCGGTCCGAAGAATAGCGATCAAGCGGGGCGCTTTGCTTATGGTCATCCCAGCTCTTATGTTCTGGAGAATAGCTCGCCCGACCCATTTGAAGGGACCTGGGAACTGAAGGGAACATATGATAATGGAGACGGACTTACACCCCAGCAGGGGTTGTTGAATACGCAAAGCTATGGACTGCCTACCGGCTTTGTAACCATCAATGGACAGAGGTACCTTACCTATACCAAATATTTTTATTATATAGATCCAAAAACGGGGAACGAGAGATTTGATGAGTGTCCCACAATAGTAAAGATGAAAAACCCGTGGACATTGGAAGGCGAAGAGTTTACTTTAGCCAGGCCGACCCACGACTGGGAGAAGTATGTTGATAATGTTAATGAAGGCGCAGCCGTGGTGGAGCGGAATGGTAAAGTTTATTTTGCCTATTCCGCCAGCAGCTACACGCATGATAATTATGCGGTGGGCCTGTCCTGGGCTGATTTGGCCCAAAGTGTGGAGAATGAAGCGGCATGGAATAAACATCCCGAGCCGATCATGAAACGTTCGGATGAAAATGGTTCTTATTCGACTGGCTCGCCGTTATTTCTGAAATCAGAAGACGGCACAGAGGACTGGATTACATACCATGGCATACCGACCCATAGTCAAGGCGGAAAGAATAGAGAAGTTCGCGCCCAGCGTATAAATTGGGACAACAATGACTTCATCAATCTAGGCATCCCATCCAACCCCGGCACAGTGCTTAGCCGCCCCTCCGGGGAGGAGAAGAGCGAAGTCTATGAAGCGGAAGACGCGCAACTATCAGGGGCTGCAAAAGCAACAATGAACAGTATCTATGCCTCGTCAGGCCGATATGCTCGGTATAGCAATGGCAATGACAGCGACTATGTAGAATTTACAATCAACACGAATTCAGGGGGGACATACGCGCTGGACTTCCGCTACAACAACAATACGGCAGAGCCGGTCACCATGACGCTGGGCGTGAACCAGGAGGCTAATGCCGCGCTTGTATTCCCGTCTAATGCCGGACCGCAGAACAAGCTGAACTTCGACTTAAAAACCGTTCAAAACATCCGGCTGAATACAGGCAGCAACATCGTGCGTCTTTCCGGTAAAAGCGCATTGGGGCTGGACGCGATCATTGCCAAGAAAAGCGTCTTGTATGAAGCGGAGAACGCGGAGCTGTCAGGCGGCGCGGGCATCGCTCAAAATCATGAGGGATATAGCGGTTCAGGTTTTTCCAGCGGGTTCACGGAGCCGAACGCGGCGATCAGCTTTACCGTAAACGCCCCTCATGCGGGCAGCTATTCGGTCAAGCTGGCTTATGGCGCGGGAGGCGAGGACGATCGAACCTTGACCATGTATGTGAATGGCGTGAAGATCAAACAAGCGAATTTCTTCGGTCTGAAGGAATGGGATAAGTGGGCCGACCGCTATGACAACTTATTCCTGAAAGAAGGCAGCAATGTCATCACCTATAGGTATGACAATGGCGATACGGCGAATGTGAATCTCGATTATATCACCGTTACCGAAGCGGCGACCTGGACGTATGAGGCGGAATCCGCCAAAACGACAGGCGGGGCGGATGCCGGAATCGTTCAGGCTCAGGATGGCAATACGGGAATCGGGTATGTGAGCGGCCTGTCCCAGGTGAACTCGTCCGTGGAATTTTCTGTGGAGGCCGAATATGCGGCCAGCTATGATCTCAAGCTGCGGTACGCCACAGAGCAGGTTGGCAAAACATTGTCGCTGGAGGTGAACGGCGCGCTTGTGCAGGACATCGTCCTTCCCCACTCTGGAGGCGCCGGGATGTGGAAGGAATACACGGTGACCGTTCCCCTGAAGAAAGGGAAAAACAGCATCGCCTATAGGAGCGCAGCCGGGGATTCAGGCGTCATCCAGATCGATCATATTCATCTGAATAAGCGCACGCCTTGGAAATATCAGGCGGAAGCGGCAACCCTCTCAGGCACGCCGGGGATCGGCAGAGACCGTCTATGGTTTGAAGGCAACGGTTATGTAGGCTTATTCCAGAAAAAAGGGGATGCTGTCCGATTTGAAGTGAATGTCCCCTATACGGCGGCCTATACGTCAACCTTGCGTTATTCGGGTGTACAGTCGTCGAATCGAACCATGACCCTGTATGTGAACGGCAACCGGATCAAGCAAGTTTCCATGCCGCCGACAGTGAATTGGGATACCTGGATGGATGCGACCGAGACTGTCAATCTACAGGCCGGAAAAAACATCATTGAATTCCGCCGTGAGGAAGCGGATACGGGCCAGCTCAATATAGACAGCCTGATCCTGGATAAATTCAGCGGTGGATTCATGAGCACGACGGCCAGGGAGCTTACCCCCGAGAAGATGGTGAAGATCCAGCCGAAGCATAGCGGCAAGGCGCTGAGCGTGGCAGGGGAGAAATACAATCAGGGAGCGGCCGTCATCCAATTTTCCAATGGCGATACCAATAGTCAATTGATGCGATTCGTGGATCTGGGAACAGGCTATTACCGGATTCTGATTATGCGTGGCGCACGTTTCCTCGATATCAAGCCTGATTCGGGTATCCAGGAGCTTATTCTAAATCAGACTATTGAGGAAGCCCCTATTCCCTCCGATACCGAACAGTGGTCTTTGGAGAAGGATGGCGATTATTACAAAATCATCAATAGAAGCAATGGAAAAGTGATTACGGTCAATGAAGCGTCCAAAGGAAACAACGCTGTTATACGGTTGGCCGATGACGAGGGGAAAGATCACCAGCGGTTTAAGATTGAGCTGCGCAACCTTTATGACAATACCTTCTACTCGGTGTCGGACATGACTACTGTCCCGGAGGCGGTGCAGGCAGGCCAGGAGCTGACTCTCTTCGGAACAGTTTCGCCGGATTGGGCCACACGTAAAACTATCTCCTGGAGCATCAAGGATGCCGGGCAAACAAGAGCTACCCTGGATGGGAATGTGCTGTCCGCCACAAGAGCGGGAACAGTCATTGTCACCGCTACGATAGAAGAAGGAAGCGACATCGGTGTGAACTACTCTAAGGACTTCACCATTACCGTCACTAAGAAGGACGCGGATGTTAGTCCTGAAAAGGCCACCTTCGATCTTTATGTTCCTGGGGATGTAAGCGCCAGCATTATATGGAATGAAGCCAAGACTGTTACCGGGGTGGTGTACACAGCGACAGTAACAGGTGTCGTATATAATGGCACATTGGGAACAGAAGGTTATACGATTAATGGGGATTTGCTGACCATCAAGCACGAGACTATGGTCGGGTTGGGGTTGCAGAGCGGTGATAAGGCGGACTTCTCTATCTTGTTTAATCAGGGGAATCCGGCTGTGTTAAGTGTCAATGTGGTGGACAGCTATGCTTTGGCTAACCATAGTATAACAGTGACAACCGAGGGGCATGGCACTGTTAGCGCCAATGTATCGTCAGCGGTCAAAGATACGGCGATTACCTTGACCGCTATACCAGATCCTGGAAACTTCTTCAAGGGCTGGCAGGTGAATAGTCCGAGTGGACTAAATGTGACTGGCAATACCTTCACCATGCCAGACGAGGCGGTGATGATCACTGCGATATTCGGAACACCGTCCTACAGCGTTACCTATAACGGCAACGGCGCAGCAAGCGGTCTTGCGCCGGTAGATGACAGTAGTTATGGGCAAGGTGTTACGGTATCGGTCTATGGCAATACCGGCAATCTGAAGAAGCTGGGCTATTTCTTTGCCGGCTGGAATGTACGGGCGGATGGCAGCGGAACCAGCTACACGGAAGGCCAGGTATTCACAATAGGCGGGGCGGACCTGACTCTGTATGCGCAATGGAAGGTTGAAAATTCGGGTGGTTCTTCTGGGGGAGGTTCGTATGGTGGGGATTCTTCCGACGGCAGTTCACCAGTAACACCAACGAGCGAAGGAGTTATTTCAGCGAATAACAGCGAATTTACGGTTCAAGCAGATAAGAAGGGCGAATTCGGCATAGGTGATGAGATTAAGATCGAGATCCCTGCCGGCGCTTCTCGAAAGGAATTCCAACTTATCATCAGCAAGGTAACAGACACACAAAAGCTGCTTGCAGTCAAAGATGCACTGCTCAGTCCGGTGTTTGAGATTCGGAAGGACTTCCCAGGAATTTTCGATAAGGAGATCACATTGTCCATTACTTTCGATCCTACCAAATTAAAGATGGGTCAAAAGCCGACTGTATTCTCCTATGACGAAGCACGAAAAAACTGGATGGAAATGGGCGGTCAGGTCAGTGAGACCACTTCCATTACCGTGAAGGTGAACAACATTGCCAAGTTTGCGGTATTCGGCGTCGATCAGGCATCGAGCCTGATCGATCCGAAACCGACGGTCAACTTGAGTGACCTGACGGCACACTGGGCGGAGTCCGATGCCAAACAAGCGATTGATCTAGGAATCGTCAGCGGTTATCCGGACGGTACGTTCAAGCCGGATCGAGCCGTAACACGCGCCGAGTTTGCCGCCATGCTCATTAATGCGCTCAAGTTGCAAGGGAATCCCCTCTACAGCGCACAACTAACGTTCACCGATAAGGAGAAGATAGGCGTGTGGGCGCTGAATGCCGTGGCGCAAGCGGTGCAAAGAGGGATCATTACCGGTTACGAGGATGGTTCCTTCCGCCCGGATGCTGAGATTACCCGCAGTGAGATGGCTAAAATGATTGCCAATGCCCTGGACCAGTCAGACGAAAAGGCAACAACAACAGAGTTTGCGGATGACACGGCTATTCCTGTCTGGGCGAAGGGTGCCGTTGCAAACTTGAGCAAGCGGGGCATTATTGAAGGCGAAGGAGGAAACCGATTCGCTCCCGGTGATCAAACAACAAGAGCAGAGGCGATCAGAGTGATGCTGAACATGCTGCGCAACAGACAATAGAAGACGGAACGCCATTGACAACAGGATGATATGATTCCAAGGAGGATTGTACATGGTCAAAAAAAAATTCAGACATCTGTTGCTTTGTCTTGCAGTACTGCTGATGCTGCCGCAATGGAGCGGATTGGCTGCGGCGGCAGAACCGAAGACAGCCAAGACGGATTCGGCATTTGCGCAGGAGGGAAAGAATGTGTCGGATTTCTACAATGTAATCATGCAGACAGGAGCCGATCCCTGGGTTTACAAACACACCGATGGCTACTATTACAACGTATTTGCCAACTCCAGTGGCATCGTGATCCGCAGAGCGAAAACGATCACCGGCATTGAGGCTGGTGAGAGGGGCCTGGCCTGGACGCCGGTTAAGGGCACAATGTACAGCTCCAATGTTTGGGCGCCTGAAATGCATTATCTCAAAGATACCGACGGCAAATCCAAATGGTATATTTACTTTGCGGCTGACAACGGAACTAATGCAAACCACCGCATGTACGTGCTGGAGAACGAAAGTGAAAATCCGTTGACCGGCACCTGGGAGTTCAAAGGGAAGATGACTGATTCTACCGACCGTTGGGCGATTGACGGCACTGTGCTGACTGTAAATGAGAAACACTATTTCATCTGGTCCGGTTGGGAAGAAACGGACGGAAGCTTCCAAAATTTATATATTGCGCAGATGAGTGACCCACGGACCATCAGTTCCGAACGGGTATTGCTCTCGACGTCTGAATATGATTGGGAATCTTCCCCGGCCAGAATCAATGAAGGTCCAGAAGTGACGATCAAGGGCGACACGATCAATCTGGTCTATTCTGCAAACGGAAGCTGGACAGACAGTTATTGCCTCGGGCTGATCACGGCCAAGATCGGCGACGATTTGATGAATCCCGACTCTTGGGTGAAAAAAGACACGCCGATCTTCTCAGGAGCCAATGGCGTTTACGGCCCTGGCCACCACAGCATCGTCACGTCTCCTGATGGCACAGAGGACTGGATCATCTACCATGCCGCCCGTTGGTCGGGATCGGGTTGGACCCGAAAAGTCCAAACGCAGAAATTTACTTGGAAAGCAGACAATACGCCGAACCTAGGAGAGCCCGCCGATCCGAACATACCGATTGCTCTGCCTTCGGGCGAGCCGGTGCGGAAGCGCTATGAAGCGGAAAACGCGCTGTTGGTGAAAGCTCCGGGTGGTGAAACTTCTCCTGCTGTTCGGTTGGAAAGCACCGCTTCCGGTGGAAAGAAGATCGCCAATATCAAAAACGCCAACGATTATGCCCAGTTTACCGTAAACGTGCCAGAGACGGGATTTTATATGCTGTCTGTGCGTAATGCCAACGGCTCACCCAATGCGGCAGATGCTTCCCATATCTTGTCGATTAACGGGAGCTCTGGCGTCAATTTGAACATCGTTTATTCCGGCTTGAATCGTTGGGGGCTCTCTTCGGCGAAAGTCTATCTTAGAGAAGGCAACAATATCCTCCGCTTCTCGAAGGGGAACAACCTTGCCGAAATCGACAGCATGGATATATTTAAACTGGATGCATCGGAAATGTTATTCGATGCCCCGGGGTACACGTTGGGGTTGGGTGAAACCCGCAGCTTGCCCTTGTATACCGTAACAGGCACTACCTATACCGCTGTTGACACAGGAGCAATCTTCAGTTCTTCCGATACGAAGGTCGCCGTTATTGACGGAGGCGTTAGGGTAAAGGCTGTAAGTGCTGGCAGTGCAACAATCACCGCCACATCTAATGGAAGAACGGCCACAGCCACGGTTTCCGTTGCTGCGGAGCCTAAAGCTGTGCAGTCCGTTGCCATCAGTGGATTGGACAGCATCCTGACCAGTGGGGAGTCAAGCGGGTCATTGCAGGTAATGGCACGCTATAACAACTACGAGGTTCATAATGTGACAGCGGCAACCCAATTTACCAGCAGCGATCCTGGGGTGGCCAGGATTGATTCGGATTCTGTGACCCAATCGGTATATGCGGTTAAACCGGGAACAGCGCTTCTTACAGCCGAATACAACGGCAAGAAAGCAGCGCTCAACTTGACCGTTATTGCAGCTTCTGATGTGGTTCAGGTTGCCACCGTAGTAAAGGTTCCTTCCGGGGCGACCCCTAAGCTGCCTAGCGTTGTTGATGTTGTCTACAACAGCCAGTCGAAGAAGGCCGAGGTTGCCAGCTGGGAGCGGGAGGGGCCTGATTTCAGCTCGCTGGGCACTGTTCAGGTGCCTGTTACCATAAAGCTGGATGGCCGTGATGTTCCTTCCACCATTGCCGTAAACGTCATTCCGGGATGGGGTCTTGACGAGATTGTGATTCAACTCCGCAACAAGTTGGCTAACTTCTCTTATCCTTTGGGCGATGGGCTGGGCAACTATAGCCAATCCAAGTATGATTCCTTAGTGGCCGAAGTCAACAAGGCGGAAGAGATGGCCGTAAACGCCGATCTGAGCAAAGAACAGTTTGACGAGGAACTGAATAAGCTTGCTCAAGAGGAAACAGCTTTGTTAAATTCGCTGAACAGTATTCAGGACGGCGTCATCTATAACGCTTACCGGGATTTCTCCGGGGATACGGTTGGCAAGTACCCTTATGGCATTACTACCGAAGATCTGACCAATGGGGCTACCGCAACTGTGCAGGAAGAGGCCGGGAATAAATTCCTCAGGCTCATCACAACCGCTACTTCGGGCAAGGCAAACTTGTTCCTGCCGTATGCAGGCGAGGTAAAGGCTGAGGGGGATCAGCGCATCGTCATTGAATATCGCGCCAGACTAAACAACAGTTTCCAGTACGCCAATGGCGCCATGATGCGAAATGACAGCGGTACGGGCAATTATTCCATGGTCACGGCTTTTGATACGGGTAAAATTATAGTCCAAAACGGGCCGTCTACGAAGGTCAAAGTCAAAGACTTTCAGTACAATACATGGTACAAAATCAAAATGGTGGCAAACGGGGACGCCAAGACTTATACCGTCTATATAGACGATGTCGAAGTGGCCACTGACTACAACTTCCGCCATACAGGCGGCGACAAGCTGAGTGGCCAGCGGTTCGGCGTCGATGGCTATGCCAACGCCTCCATCGATTTTGACGATTTTAAAGCGATGGTTACCGGAGGACCGAAGGCTGCGCCCGAGGGGCTCAAGCACACCAATGAATCAGCGGTTGGGGCCAATGATGGATCCATCACCGGGGTCACCTCCTCCATGGAGTGGTCCTCCGACAATGGGAGCACATGGTTAACTGTCGAAGCAGATACCATCGCAAATCTCTCACCCGGGACGTATTGGGTTCGTTACTCTGAGACGGTTACCCATAAAGCCAGCCCTCATGTGGTTTTGACCATTACGGTCTATACTCAGCCGGTGCATGTCACCGGGGTGAGCCTGAATCAGAACATCGCTCAACTGTATACCAACAATGGAAACTCGTATGTCCAGCTCATCGCAAATGTGGAGCCCGTTGACGTAGCCAACAAGACGGTGACCTGGAGCAGTTCCAATCCAACTGTAGCTACCGTGGATGAACACGGGCTTGTGACGGTTCATGCCGCAGGTATAGCCGTTATTAAGGTAACCACTGAAGAAGAAGGCTTCACAGCTTCTTGTGTTGTAACTGTAGGTGTATATGATAACGACAGTGGTGGAAGCGGCGGAGGAGAGTCCCAAATTGACGGCAGCAATCCCATCGCCCCAACTACGCCGACTACGGGGGTCACAAACGCGGATGGCAGCATGACCACCAGTATCACCGATCAAACAACTGGTACGGTGACGGAGACTACGGTCTGGCTGAATGGCGACCGTGAAGTTATAACGAAAGAACGCAATGGCACAATTACCGAGGTTGTCACCAAGCAGAATGGGAGCAAGCGCGAGACCGTGAACATGCCCGATGGAAGCAGCCGTTCCGTCACCACGGATAAACAGGGAGTCAAGGTTGAGACTGCCACGACTTCTCTGGGTGTCGTAACTGCGTCTATCCATCTGCCCGAAGGCGTAGCGCAAGCGAGGGTCACAATTCCGTTTAAGAATGCTTCTGCTTCCACGGTGGCTTTTGCGATTCGGGAAAACGGAACCAAGGAAGTGATCGGAACGGTTATCACCGAAGCTGGATTGAGCTTTACAGTTAAGGGCAATATGACGGTGAAGCTGGTCGATAATAAGGTTGTTTTCCAGGATGTGTTTAACAGCCATTGGGCTGCGGAGGCGATTGCCTTTACAGCAAGCCGGGGATGGCTGCTCGGAATGGAGCAGGGAATCTTCGCTCCCGACGTATCCTTGAGCCGGGCCATGTTATTTACCGTGCTTGCCCGCTTGCATGGAGTTGAGACCGAAGGTGGGGAATATTGGTACAGCAAGGCGAAAGACTGGGCTACTACATCCGGGATCAGCGATGGTAATACCCCCGAAGCTTCCATCACTCGGGAACAACTGATTACTGTCCTGTACCGTTACGCTGGACAGCCTGCTGATAAGAACAATGGCAAGAGCTTTGCCGACAGCGAGGAAGTGTCCGCCTGGGCAAATGATGCCATCGATTGGGCTGTATCGGCAGATATTCTTAACGGCAAGCCGGGGAACCTTCTGGAGCCTGCGAGTGTTGTCTCCCGGGCGGAAGTATCTGCCATGCTCGCACGTTTTATATCATGGCGCAACAACTAAAGTGGTTGAGTAGATAACAGGTAAAAACTAAGGAGCCAAGCGGGAACATCCCCTCGGCTCCTTGTTTTTTTTTTTCGCAGATTTATTACTGTTCAGCAAAGAAGGACTACGAACGAAGATGTTGCCCATTTCGGGGAGACTTCTGCTCGTTGGAAGGAGAAACAAAAATCGCACAGAAAGACCTAAAGATTCTTAAGGCTCGGAATAGACGAACCGCGGTACATTATAAGCATCACATTCAATAAAAACTTTCAGCAGGAAGAAGGGGGAGCCATGAAAACAACGCCTGCCGTCGTAGGAACGGATAGGGCACCGGCAGCCAAAGAGGCTTTTTATCAGACAAAGCGATTTCGGCAAAATATTCCGCTATTTGTCATGCTAATACCGGGAGTACTTTATTATCTGATATTCCGTTACTTGCCAATGGGCGGTCTTGTAATTGCTTTCAAGAACTACAATTTTCACGATGGCATATGGTCAAGTCCGTGGGTCGGGTGGAAATATTTCGAGATTTTATTCCAGTCCCGCGTCACGCTGCAAATTATTTGGAATACCCTTACCCTGAGCGTTCTGAATCTGGTCTTCGGATTCCCTGCGCCGATTATTATCGCCATTGCCTTGAATGAGGTCCGGAAGAGCTGGTTAAAGCGCTGGATTCAAACCATTATTTATTTGCCTCATTTTTTGTCCTGGGTCATTGTTGCAGGCATTATCCTGACCCTGTTCTCCATCGACGGCGGCACCATTAACAAGCTGCTGGGCCAATGGGGGATGGAGCCGGTGCCTTTCCTGTACCGTGCAAACTCATGGGTCGCCATCTTTATTGGCTCAGGTATGTGGAAAGAGATGGGCTTCGGCGCTATTATCTATCTCGCCGCTCTCTCCGGCATTGACCCCAGCCTGTACGAATCCGCTGGGATGGACGGTGCAGGCAAGTTTAGGCAGATTTGGCATATCACTCTGCCGGGCATCCGTTCTACGATTATCCTGCTGCTGATTCTAGGAATGGGTCGTCTGATGGAAGTAGGGTTTGACCAGGTTTACAATCTGCAGAACCCCACTGTCCTGCAGAAAGCTGAGGTCATCAGCACCTACGTGTACAAAGTGGGGCTGCAGCAGGCCCAGTTTGGTCTGACCACAGCCATGGGCTTGTTTGAATCCCTAGTCGGTCTTGTACTAGTGCTCTCGGCTAATGCATTAGCCCGTAAATTCGATCAGGGATTATTCTGAAGAAAGGTGGGAATTCCTCTTGAGGGACTCAACAGGCGGAAAAATTTTTGTAATCGTTATTCACGCTGTACTGATCATCATTTCGCTCACCTGCATCCTGCCTTTCCTGCATTTGATTGCGTTGTCCGTAAGCTCGGGGCATGCGGTTGACCTGGGTCAGGTCTGGTTATGGCCGGTGGGGCTTGATTTCACTGTTTACAATTACTTTTTTGAGAATACGCCGGCCTTGCGCGCTTTTACCAACAGCGTAATAATTACCTTATGTGGAACGGCCTTGAGCATGCTTGCCACGGTGTTGATGGCTTATCCCTTATCTCGGCGTTACCTCTACGCCCGCAAGCCGATCACAATGGCCGCCTTATTCACCATGCTCTTCGGCGGAGGCATGATCCCTACATATCTGGTCATGAATAGTCTGCATTTGACCAATACTTACTGGTCCCTCTGGTTTGTCGGGTTGATCAGCACCTATAATATGTTGATTATGAAAAGCTATTTTGAGAGCATTCCGGGAGAAGTGGTGGATTCCTCTCAGATTGACGGCTGCGGCGAGGTCCAACTGCTCATGCGCATTATACTGCCATTGTCTCTTCCCATGCTGGCTACGCTGACGTTATTCTACGGAGTGGGTTATTGGAACATGTTCATGAGCGTTATTCTTTACATCAATAAGACGAATTTGCAGAATCTTACGGTTATCGTTCAAGGGATGCTGCAAATTCAGGGGAACTTCAACATGTCGGCCATGGATATGATCCAGCAGCAGGAAATGGTATCCGAGAAGCTGAAAGCGGTTGGGGTTATGGTTATGGTTGTGCCCATGCTGGTGGTATACCCGCTCCTGCAAAAATATTTTGTCAAAGGCATTATGCTTGGCTCTATCAAGGGTTAGCGGCAACAACGAAATCAATCATAAATTAAGGGGGATTCCACATGTTTGGACAAACATCCGCACCAAAAATGAAAATCACGTTAGCACTGGGATTGTCGACGGTTATGGCAGCAGGGGCAGTTGGCTGCAGTCAAAACGAAGAGGCGACAAAGGGGAAGGCCGAAGTAAAAGCTACCATTACCGTTTCCAACTATGATCGGGGTAATATTCCCGCAGCGGAGGGAACAGTTGAGGAAAACCGTTGGACCAAGTGGATCAATGAGCATTCTCCCGTAACCGCCAAGTATGTGCCGATTGCCCGGGCAGAGGCAGTTAAGAAGCTGAATGTGTTGTTTGCATCGGGCAGTGCGCCGGATATTGTCAATGATTACGATACGGGGTTCCGAAACTCTCTGTACCAGCAGAAGCAATTGATGCCTCTAGACGATTACTTGAAGTATGCGCCTGAATACGAGAAGCTGCTGCAAAAGTACCCCCAGCTTCGCAAAATAGGCACCAAGCCGGATGGCAAGCTTTACGAATTGGGCAAAATTAATGAGCCCCACCTGCAGAGTGTAGCCTTTATCCGGATGGATTGGCTGAAAAAGCTGAACATGGAAGTTCCGAAGACCACCGAAGAATTGCTTGTCGTTCTGAAAGCATTCGTTGAGCAGGACCCTGATGGCAACGGGAAGAAGGATACCTATGGAACCAATATGAGCTATACCTCGGACGGCATGGTGGATTCCATGTTCGGCTCGTACGGCTGGAAAATCTCCAATGATGACAAAATTGTAAGGACTTGGGATAATACGCTGGAATCTCTTAAATTCAAGAAAAGGTTATTTGAGGAAGGGCTTATCGATAAGGATTACCTTGCGGATAAGAATGGAGCCAAAGCCAAGCAGGATTATTTGAACGGAAAAATAGGCGTGTATCTTCCTCCTGTTGTCGGCAACTGGTTTGAGAGTACGGTAACAGACCTCCAAACGCTCCGTAAGGTTGTTCCGGAGGCGGTAATTGCTCCGATGGCGCAGCCCAAGTCTTCCATGGGGCAATTCGTTCATCATGTGGTTAATCCGGTTCAAATGACCACGGTGATCAATGCCGCAGCCAAAAATCCCAAGGCCGCTATGGAATATATTAACTTCATCATCAAGCCGGAGAACGGTCTGATACTGAGGAAAGGAATTGAAGGAGAGCATTGGAAAAAAGGTGCGGATGGTTTTCTCAAGGTCATTGATCCTGCGAAGAATGCCAAGGAACTGGATTGGGCTGTGGACTACTCCATGATCTACTCGTTCCCCGAGAATCCGCTTCTGGCTTCCACTACTGCGTTCGACGTGAGCGATCCTGACCAGAAGGCCGGTCTGGACATGCTGAAGAAAGCCGACGAGTTCTTGCTTAATCCCGAGGCCCAGTATCCTGCGCTGAGCCACTATGAACATATGCCTACCCTGTCGAGCGAATTGGTAGTGATCAATACTAATGTCGACAAGGAAATGAAGGACATCTTTACCAAAGGCATTATCGGCGGGGTCAAATATACGCCTGAGCAGGCCGTAGCGGATGCCAAAGCGGCGTGGGAGAGAGGCGGCGGCAAACAGATCGAGGAATTCATGAATACCTGGTACAAAGAAAATAAAGAAAGAGCCTTCCTAGGTAAGGATATCCTTGAGCTGGTCCGCTCCCAGCATAAGAAGTAAGGGTGATGGGGCTGAAATAGAATGAATGCAGACTTGGTTCGGCAATGGTCGGGCCAAGTTTGCTTTCGGAACATTTTATATGAGAAGGAGTATAAGAATCATGACAAACGAAATGCTGCTCCAAAAAATTGGACTGGTCGTAGATAAGCTTATGAATCTGGGCGGCAGCGACTATGAGAAGGATAAAACCGTGGTCCAGGCCGATACAAGCAAAGGGATTGTCCAACGGGATTTCGGAATTGAAGAATGGGACTGGCCCCAGGGCGTCGGTCTCTATGGTCTGTATAAACTGCAGAAATATTATAGCGATCACCGCTATATGGCATTTTTTCAGAACTGGTATTCCCGCAATTTGGAAGTGGGACTGCCGTCCAAAAACATTAATACGACCGCCCCTTATCTTGCTTTGGTGATGCTCCTGGATCAGTTGGAGCCTTCTAACCAGTTGGAACAACTATGTCGGGATCACGCGGATTGGCTCGTTCATGAGCTGCCCAAAACCAAAGAAGGCGGCTTCCAGCATACAGTCACTGCAATTGGCAACCGGGATGGAGTCCACTTGCACAATGGGCAGATATGGATTGATACGCTCTTTATGGCGGTTTTGTTTCTAAGCCAGGCTGGGCGAAAGTTTAACCGGCCGGAGTGGGAGCAAGAAGCCGTACACCAGATTCTGCTCCATATCAAGTACTTGTTCGACAAACATACCGGACTGTTCTTCCACGGCTGGAGTTTCGAGCGCAATGATAATTTTGGCAGCATCTTCTGGTGCCGTGGCAATTCCTGGTTCACCTACGGCCTCGTGGATTACCTGGAAACTTGTCAGGATACGATTAACCCGGGCGTCCGTCAATTTCTAGTTGATACGTATAAAGCTCAGATCAATGCTCTCGTTCCGCTCCAGGCCGCTTCCGGTCTCTGGCACACAGTCCTGCAAGACATTACCAGCTATGAAGAGGTATCCGGATCTGCCGCAATTGCTGCGGGTATTCTAAAAGGCATAAAAGCCGGCATTCTGGATTCCTCCTATCAGACTGTTGCAGATACAGCCATCCAGGCGGTTTGTCAAAATATTAGCGGGGATGGAACTGTGCTGAATGTTTCGGCTGGAACCGGTATGGGAATGGATAAGGATCATTATAAAAATATTACCATCATGCCGATGGCATACGGGCAGTCCCTTGCTCTTATTGCCTTGTATGAAGCTTTAACATAATAGGGGTAAACCGGACCGGAGCATGATGCGCTTTCTTCTTAAGTAGACAGGTAAAATGAAAACCTTGTTTACTTGGAAGGAAGCGTTTTATAATACAGTATGAAATTCAAGGGGGGAGGGGAGCTGACTGTATCCCACAAGCTGGCCGGGAAATATAGCTGGAAAGATTAAGGGCAGCTTTAAGATCAAACTGATCGTGCTGCTCTCGTGTATGGTAACACTTGCCTTTGCCTTGGCAGGCTGGATGGTTTACCGGTCAAATATCCAGTTAATGGAGGGTGAAATCAGCAGGCAGTTCTCCATCGCCAACGAACAGGCTTTGGCCCGACTGGAGATGTCCTTCCAGGAAATAAACCGGGTATCCCAATCCATTATCCTGAATCCGAACATCGAACTGTTCCTCAGGGAGAACACCGTTCCCGTAAGCGATTCTTACACTCAATTCAAGAACCGTAAGTATGTGGAAGAGCAATTGAATATGCTGCTGGTGGATGCGCCGTCTATCCGTTCCGTTTTCTTATACAATGAAAACGGGGAAATGACGGTTCTTTCTAAGACAGGTGCGTCGGGAGAGCCGGGAACAGATGACTTGACCAGGATGATGGATAAGCTTAAGCCCCATCGGGGGAATATGGTCTGGGGCCGGGCCGAGGCGGCCAGCACCATTGATCCCGACGGTCGCAGAACGGTTCTGGTTGCTGCTAGGCGGATGCTCAATGAGAAGCTTATCCCATATGGCACCATGGTGCTGGTGATGGAGGAAAGCCTGGTATCCAAGGTGCTGCGAGATCTTACGGAGAACGGCAGTGGCAAGGTGCTGCTACTGGAGCCTATGGGAGGTATGCTTTACTCCAATACCGACCAAAGCGAGATGGAGCAACTCTTGCAACTGACAGAAGCAAATTATCCCCGTTACGTCAAAATGAATGGCATCTCCTATCTGTTTGTCCGCCACGAGCTGATTCCGGCAGGATTTACCCTTTATGGAGGGGCTTCCTTGCAAGAGATACAGAGGAAAAATAAAGACATCATTCAGGTATTGGCATTTGCCGGAATCGGCGTGATCCTGCTAAGTGCACTGCTTATTACGATTTCCACCCGGACACTCCTGACTCCTCTGGCCCATCTGATGCAGGGACTGCGTTTGCTGCGTTCCGGCGATTTCACGGTCCGTGTAAGAGTGGATTCCGGCGATGAGTTGGGCTACATCGGAGACAGCTTCAACAGCATGGCGGAGCAAGTGAGTGAGCTGATCAATAAGGTATATTTGGCGCAAATCAGCCAGAGGGAATCGGAGCTGAAGGCCATCCAGGCGCAGCTGAACCCTCATTTTCTTCACAACCTGTTCAATGAGCTGTATTGGAAGCTGTATAGCGACGACCAAGAGGAGACGGCGCTTCTGATCAATGCCATCTCGGAGATGTTGAAGTATTCCATTAAATCTGTTCAGACGGATACGACTCTTGGTGAAGAGCTGCATCAGATCCGCAATTACATCAAAATCCAGACAGAGCTGTTCACTGGCGAGATTGAAACCATTATTCAAGCTGAGGAGTCTCTGCTGAATCTGCGGATGATGCGATCCCTCTTACTGCCGGTGGTGGAAAATGTTTTTGTGCACGCTTTCAGTGATATGGAGAGTGACCGAGTGCTGCGGATTAAAGCGTTCCTATTTAATGAAGCGCTGCATATCGAGGTAGCTGACAATGGCTGTGGCATGGATAAAGAAACCCTGAGAATTTTGACTGAGGAGGATGCTGTGCTGCCAGACTGCAATAAGACGGGAATCGGCTACAAAAGTGTGTTGAGGCGCATTCAACTGGTATACGGACCCTCTTATGGAGTGGAAATTATCAGCAGTATAGGAAAAGGAACGGTTGTTCACATGACGCTTCCTATTAAGTCCGGGACACTGGGGAGTCATGAGGAGGGGACGGATGAAGGGTAAGATGTTTATTGCAGAAGACCAGCCAAACTTCCGTAAGGGATTGAGGAGGCTGGTAGGGAAGCGGTCCGCCGAGTGGGTGGTCATGGGGGAAGCTGGAAATGGCCGGGACGCCTTGTTAATGATGGAGAAATGTGTCCCGGATCTCTTGTTGACCGATATCCGGATGCCCCATATTGATGGTCTGCGGCTGGCTGAAGAAATCAGAAACCGCGGTTGGCTAACTAAAATTGTGCTTGTAACCGGATTTAAGGATTTTACATATGCCCAGTCTGCCGTCAAGTTCGGGGTGCTGGACTTTATCACGAAGCCTTGTGTGGAATCGGATATCTTATGCGTACTCGATCGGATTTATGTGCAGCTGATTAAAGAAAGCCAGTCCCAGCTCTTGGTAGAGGGCTGGAAGCGCCAGCATGAAGACAGCGAGCTACGCTCGGCGATCATGGGCATGCCCTGCAACGGTGAAGAGGTTGACGCTCTGCTAAAACGGATGAAGCAATGCGAACTGCATTTTCTCCGTGTTCCTACCTATTTCCCACCGGAAAAGCATTATTCAGATCAGGATGTGCCGCTTTTGCAGTTTGCTTTCTCCAATATAGCAGGGGAGCAGTTGAATAAATGGTTTCCCGGCGGCTTTCGCCTGTTTCCCTTGAACGCTTCGGAGTGGGCTTTATTGGTGGACCGGAGTGTTTCCCGGCAGGATACATCCTCTTCATGGCTGCAGTTACTTACCGATTCTGTCCATCATTATCTAAGGTTGGTTCTTGAATGCAACGGACAAGGGCAATGCGCTAGTACGGAGGACTTACACCAGGGCTACAGACGGTATTGCCGGGAAGGGTATAAGCACCACGGTTCTGTGAATGAATCACTGCTCAACCAGACAGCGCTTTACGAGAAGGAGAAGGAGATTGTAAGCTGGCTTATGTCGGAGGATAACAGTCTGCTGAGCCGGGAGATGCAGGGGCAAGCTCTCCGGATATGCTATTTACCTCCGCAATCCGCAAAGATCGAAGCGCTGCTGCTGGCTGCTGCCATTCTCCGGCTGGTGCAGGTCCAGTTTCCCGAATGGCAAATGATCGTTCGCCCTATAGAGTGGGATTCTGTCTACAAATGTACAACGTCGGAGGAAATTGTAGCATGGCTGAAGGGATACATTAATGAATTCCTGCAGTCCCACAATAACTGGCTTGCTAGTAAGAATGATAATCCCGTCAAGCAGGCCATTCGGTTTATCGAAGAGTCATACATGGGGGTATGCGGCTTGGCTGAGGTGGCAGCCCATGTCCATCTCAACCCCAGCTATTTCAGCAATTTGTTTAAAAAGGAGATTGGGGAAAGTGTCACCGTCTATGTCCAGAACCTGCGCGTACAGAAAGCGAAGCTTCTGCTGAAAAGCACAGAAATGAAAATATTCGAAATTTCCGAGGCTACCGGATTCAACGATTCTAATTATTTCACTCATATGTTTAACAAAATAGCGGGAGTCTCCCCGAAGGAATACCGCAAGCAAATGGCTGGACAGTGACTCCTCAAAGAAAAAGGTTGCTCAAAAGCATTAAGAAAATGAAGTCATTCACACCAGCAATCAAAAAAACACACTCGTTCCAATAGGCCGGTGTGTTTTTTTGATTTTGAAATGTTGCGCTCGCGGCAACTCTTCTTTTGTTTATAATAGAAATGTACATTTTTGTTTAATAAAGGTAAAAAATTAAATTGTTTCCTTTCGCTATGAATAGAATCCGAGTCAGCCAGAACCATGGCTTGAATTACAATAAAAATTTTAAGGGGGAAGCCCTGCATGATTACTCTCAGAAAAATCACTTTGGAAAACCGGCGTGCTATGTTTAACTTGGAAGTTTCGGAGGACCAACGCCACTTTGTTGCGTCAAATCTGTCTAGTGTTGCTTCTTGTTATGTTCTTTCAACGAATGGGGGACATCCATTCCCGTTCGTCATTTACGCGGATGAGCAACCCGTCGGGTTCGTTATGGTGGCTTATGGTATCACTGGATACGATGAGCCGTCAATCGCAGAAGACAACTATTGTATCATGCGACTCATGATTGACAAGCAATACCAAAACCGTGGTTATGGTCGGAATGCCATGGCTAAAATCTTGGAATTTATCCGCACTTTCCCAGCAGGGCGAGCACAATTCTGCTGGATCCCTTATAAGTCCGATAACGTCGCAGCCAAAAGGCTATATGAGAGTTTCGGCTTTCGTGACAACGGGGAAGTGTTTAATAACGAATCCATCACAGTATTGCGACTCTGATATGCTAGTTTACAACGTTCCGCTAAGCCACTTCGTCCCGCGCCTACTCCGAATCCCCCATACCCCCCGCCGGAACCTGGTCCACCGTCTGCAGTAGGCGGTATTGTCCTGGCGTACTCCCCATGCGAGATTTGAAAAGCTTGCTGAAGTAACTGACGTTCGCATAGCCGATTTCACGGCAGATGTCTTCCAACGAATATTTTGGCTGCCGCAGCAGTTCACAGGCACGTTTGATTCGCAGATGAATCAGATGGTCGTTGATTGTTGTACCCGTTGTTTCCTTAAAAATACGGCTCAAAAAGGACGTGCTTCGCTGCACGTGTCCGGCAACCGTCTCGATCGTGATGTTGTTATTATAGTTCTTCTCCATAAATTCGGTAGCAAGCTGCAAGGTCATATCATTGAGCTTCAACCGCTTCTCCCGATTGTGCGCAATGATTTGGGCGCACATCTCCATCAAGCGTGCCTCCATATCGCGAAGTGTCTGGATATCGGAGGGCACGAACGGTCGATCTCCGAGCACGGCGGTCATATCTCCTCCGGTTTGCACCAGCGTTTTCACAATCTCCCCGCTTAATTGAAAGAAGAGTTGCTGTACATTGGCTTTTCCCAGCCTGCGGGCGGTCACCTCTTTGGTGATACGGCTAATCGTCTCCGCACATTCCTCCTCGTGCAACTGAAGCAGCGCCTGAAGCAGCTTGGTCTCTAGCTCGTAGGGGTAGAAATAGGTCTCTTCATCCTGCTTCCAAGAGCTAACGATGGTATAAGGCACGATTTCTCCCTTGCCGACATACATTTTGAGGCTGAGTGCTTCGACCGATTCTTCATAGGCGCTTTGAGCCGACTGCACACCTGCATGGATGCGGCTAAGGCCGATCGTAGCCATGATGCTGTAACGGCTCTCCATGTTACTCTGCAGTTTTCTCGCAAGCTCAACAGGGAAATCATCTTGATTGGCTGGTACAGCAAGCATGATGATTAAGATGCGTTCATCATCTCTGGCGAAGATTTCACCGTCGATCTCGAGTCCAATTTCTTCAATTAAGCCATATTGAAAGAGATGAAAATGGAGATTGCCAGTTGAGTCATTCAGCAGTGATTGTTCCTCCAACTCGATGGTGAGGATGGCAAAGCGTTCAAAATCTAGCTTTAATCCCAAAAGCTCCGCTGCATCCTTCTCCAGACCACTGCTTTGCTGAGAAATCGCCCGTCCCTTGATAAGATCGCTCAAATATTTCTCCTTGATCGCTGAACGGTTGTCGCCAAGCAACGTTTCTACCCGTTCCTTCTCGCTGAGGATCGTTTCCCGGCTATGACGAAGCCGTTCGAAAGCCATCTGAATGAAGCTCGCTTCGTCGGCGGCAGGCAGGGAGGCTTCTGGGTTTGCTCTCTCGCCGCCGCTGATATAGGCGAGAACGCTTTTGAGCGGCCGATATAGTCGCTGTGAGATATAGATCAACAACACAATGGCAACAGTAACGTAAATCGCAGAAATGGCAGCCACAATCATTTTAATGCGGTTAAGGCCCTGGAGCAGAACAGATCGTTTGGTCAAATTAACAAACTTCCAGCCTGTCACGCTAGAGGTCGTGTAGGTCACAATCCAATGACGATCGTCAACGTAGGAGCCGCTTTCCGGAGCGGATAGCACGCTTTGATCAAACTTCCCGATGAGGGCAGCCGCTTCTTCCGTTTCACTGTAGAGCGGTTCGCCATTGGAACCGAGGACAAGCGTCAGTCCCTTTTTATTATGATAATGGCTCAAATATTCTTTAAAGAGCACGTCGAGCTTCAAATTGATCACAATAGCCCCATCAACTGGACCAATGAGCGGCATTTTCTGCATTAAACTGGTGGCCAATGTCCCTTTGGCCGCATTGCCAGGACGATTGGTAAGCCACACCGTCCGGTTCGCTGTGTCTTCATTCATGACTGTCATCCAAGAACGGTCTGTGAAGGATGATAATGGAGACATTTTCATATCGGAACGGGAGGTCAGTATGAGATCAAGTTTATTGTATACGAGATAAATGGAGTCGATATAAGGACTCAGCTTCTGCTGCTCTTCCAAAAAGCGAGTCAAGTCAATGAGTGAAGATACACTCAGCTTATCGTTGATTTTATGATAGAGATAGGACTGGGTCATGACCATGCTCGAGGCGATATTCTGTATCGCATAAAGTTCTTTATGAATCAATTCTCGCTGCTGCTCCATGATGGATTGATTATATTCAATCGAATTCTGAATGCTGGTATCGGCAGAAATCGTATAGGTGACCGAGGAAATGAGGATGACCGTGACAATGACGATCGCCGTCATAGACAACAGCAGTTTGACGAAGAGAGATCGGTTGCGAATGAGTTGAAGACTAGGCATCCAAACCCTCCTTTCGTAGTGTTAGCGTTTTCAAGTTCGGGTGGATAACGTACTCAGCACCATGCAAATTATAGCACAGAATGAAGCACGGGGAAGGCGAGAGGCGAAAAACATACGAAAAATCGGATAACATAAAGCGATAAAAACAGCCTCAGAAAGGAAAAACATAATGAAAATCGAATGAGATCATTGTGTAGTTGAGTGCCACGGGATATCGTAAAGGATGTAACCGTTCCCAATTCCCGGCCGGGGTAGAGCGCGTTAAGGAACGGAAATCATGATGTGAAGCAGGGGGAGATTATTGTGCCTATCTATAAAATGAAACCAGTCGCACTCACCGTATTAGCAGCTAGTATGGCCGCAAGCGTACTTAGCGGATGTTCCACAGATAAGAAAACAACTTCCGAATCGAGTCAACCGAGTAGTACTGCTGCTGCAAAGCCGATTGAAATTACGTGGGGCATTCAATTCCAAGCGCCGGCTGTCGTGGCCGATACGCCAGTACAGAAGTGGCTTGAACAGAAATTCAATATCAAAATCAAACCGGTCAAAGTGACCGATGCCAGTATCGCTTCCGGTGACGTACCGGATGTGTTCATGCTGGGTGATCCATCGAATGTATCTGCCTACCAAGCACAAGGGGTTCTGATGGACTTGGATCCGGGCATGGTGAAAGATAAAATGCCTGAATACTATAAAGATGTTGAGCAGTCGAAGGCGCTGTTCCAGACGGTAACATTTAGCGAGAAGCTCTGGGCAGTACCGATGTTTATCGATTTGAAACCTTATGACCTTACCATGTTGTGGCGCAAAGACTGGCTCGACAAGGTCGGTATCACGAAGCTTCCAGAGACTCTGGATGAATTCGAGCAGGCGGCTTATGCGTTCGCCAAGAAGGATCCTGACGGCAACGGCAAGAACGACACCTACGGCTTGACCGGTACGGCAACGTCGACATGGTCGACGGGCTTCTACTCGATATTTGGCGCATTTGGCGTACAACCAACCATGTGGCACGAAAAGCAAGGTCAGATTACGAACGGTTCCATTATGCCAGAAGCCAAGGCTGCTCTTGAGAAACTGCGCAAATGGTATGCAGACGGCGTGATCGATCCTGAATATATAACAGATACACAAGATTCGTACCGCAAGAAGCTGTATAACAGTCGGATCGGTGTGATTGAGGAGCAAGTTGGTAAAGCAGCACTCGCTGATGGAGCGACAAATGTAGCGATGAAAGACATCAATCCGAATGCCAAGCTCCAATTGGGTAAAAATCCGAAGGGACCTGGCGGCAGCGGCAGCTGGGATTGGGGAGTTAAAAGTAATTACATCGTGCTTGGCAACAAGGTGAAGAATGACCCGGCTAAGCTGAACAAAATTTTTGAAATACTGCGAGCAGAGAGCAGTGACGAAGAAACGATCAATATGACGAGCTTGGGTGTTAAAGGAACGCAATGGGATTTTGCAGCGAGCGGAGCGACTTCTGGCGCAACGAAAATCTTAACGGGCTTCGAAAAGCAGGAGCAACGTGATGCAGTTGGCATCCGGTTGTTCTCCCTTGGCAATATCACGACCCGGGCCTACCGGGATAAATATTCAAACCCGCAGTTGAACGAAGCGGTTCGTACTTATTCTTCCGCACCGAATCAGACAGATGCGTTATTATTCGCTGCGCTTCCGTCCGATGGCAAATATAAAAAAGATTTGACGGCGCTGACACAAAAATATTTTGCACAAATCATCAGTGGAGAAGTGCCGCTTAGTGATTTCGATAAGTATGTCGCAGAATGGAAAGCTAAGGGTGGAGACGAGTTAACCAGAGAAGCCAATGAGATGTACAATAAGCAGTTTAAAAAATAATCAGCTTAAGAAGCGAATCCGTATCCTCGGCTGTAAGTCATACGCTGCTGCCGAGGGAGGAGCCGCAACTGGCCCTGAGGAAGTGCACATGACATGAAGACGATTATGAAAAATAGGGAGCTGTTTGCGCTCTATTTGTTTGCCTTTGCCTTTTTTCTCGTATTCAAATATGGCCCGATCTACGGAGTGCTGATCGCTTTCAAAGATTTTCGCGTTGTCGATGGCATATGGGGCAGCCCATGGGTGGGCTTTAAGCATTTTGAGGCGCTCTTTCATTCATCCGATTTCTACCGATTGCTGAGTAATACGCTGCTGCTGAATCTTTATTTGCTGCTGTTCGCCTTTCCCGCACCGATCGTGCTGGCGCTTCTGCTGAATGAAATTAGATCCCGCTTTTTTCAGCGCTTTGTGCAGATGACCATGTATCTGCCGCATTTCGTTTCGTGGGTCATTATGTCCGGTCTTGTTATCTATTTCCTGTCGCCGACCACGGGCATTGTGGCTGAGATCGTCAGCTGGTTTGGTGGGAAACCGGTATTTTATATGGGGCATAAGGAATATTTTCGCTCCATTGTGGTGGGTTCGGCCATTTTGAAGGATATCGGTTGGGGCTCGATTATTTATTTTGCTGCCCTGTCGGGCATTAATCCGGAACTGCATGAATCAGCAACCATGGATGGCGCGAATCGCTGGCAGCGTTTGTTTCATATTAATATTCCGTCGATTATGCCAACCATTGCGATTATGTTCATTCTGAGCCTAGGCGGCTTCTTGAGCGCAAACTTTGAACAAATTATCAACTTGCTCAATCCTGTCACCTTCGATACGGGAGATGTCATTGACACTTACGTCTATCGCGTTGGACTACAGCAATTTCAATACAGTTATACGGCTGCGATTGGCTTGTTCAAGTCTTTAGTAGGGTTGCTGCTGATTCTCGGGGCTAACTTCACGGTGCGCAGACTAAGCAAGGGAGAGAGTGGCTTATGGTAGGAGGATTCGCAACATGAGAACTGGAAACTGGCAAGATCGATTAAGCGTTAGCCTTATTTATATCGTACTTGGCGTTCTCGCCATTATTGTCGTCTACCCTTTTATTCACGTGCTGTCGGTATCGCTAAGCGGAAGGGGAGAGGCGCTCCGCAGCGGCTTTCACTGGATTCCGAGGGATCTGACCTTGACGCCATACAAGGAACTGTTGACTTACCCGTTCATCTGGAAAGGGTACGGCAATACGCTGTTCCGTATGGTCGTTGGCACAGCCCTTACCCTGATCGTTACCATTTGCGCAGCTTATCCGCTGTCTCGCAATGAAATGCCATGGAAGCGGGTATTGGTACTGCTCCTGCTCTTTACCATGATCTTCGATGGTGGGATCGTGCCGAATTATTTGCTAATCAAGGAGCTGCATCTGTTGAATACGCGGTGGGTCTACGTGCTTCCGCATGCGGCGAACGCATTTCAGGTGTTGGTGATGATCTCGTTCTTCCGCTCAATTCCGGATGCGCTAATTGAAGCAGCACGGATTGACGGAGCGCGTGATCTGCGAATTCTCATTCGTATTATTTTGCCGCTGTCTGTTCCTGTTTTAGTTACGATCGGACTTTGGTCGCTTGTGTATCACATTAATGCATTTATGGACAATTTGCTGTATGTGACCGATCAATCCAAGTTCGTGTTACAGCAGATCGTTCGGCAAATTCTGATCGAGAACAGGCTCGATCCGTTTACGACAGCTGTGAATGAAGTTCCGCCTGCGCCTGAGAGCTTGAAGATGGCAGCGGTCATTGTATCCGCTCTTCCCGTGTTGGTCATGTATCCATTCCTGCTGCGTTACTTTGAGAAAGGTACAATGATTGGTTCGGTGAAGGGATAACGCTGTCCTGAATACGTCTCTCCTGTGACAAGTAAAATTTTCTTTACGAAGGGATGTAGTGCTATGTTTAGAAAAAAAGCAATCATTCTCGCGATCACAGCTATGATGTCGAATTTGTTTATGTTACCTGCCGTTCATGCCGAATCCGGATTACCGGAAACGGCCTTCTATGTAGCCACCGATGGAAGCGATTCCAATTCAGGTGGGATCGATGAACCTTTTCAAACGATAGAGAAGGCTCGAGATGCAGTTCGTCAGTTGAAGAATACTTCCGGCTTGCCGGAGGGTGGTGTGACCGTTTATTTGCGTGGCGGCACGTATAGTAGAACAGCTAGCTTCCAGATTGAGGGACAGGATTCAGGTACGGCTGCAAGTCCGATCATCTACAAAGCCTATCCGAACGAGAAAGTAAGTCTGTCCGGCGGCCAATCACTCGAAAAGAATTGGTTTACACCAGTTACTGATCCGGCCATCCAGCAGCGGATCATTAGTGCCGATGCCCGCACTAAAGTGCTGCAGGTTGATCTGAGTAGTCACGGCATTTCGGATTACGGCGTGATGAGCCGACACGGTTACTACAAGGCGAACGATGTCAGTCAGGTTCCTCCCATGGAGCTGTACGTGGCAGGCGAGGGCATGACGCTTGCGCGCTGGCCGAATAACGGTACGGTGCAAATGGGGGACATTATCGATGCGGGTCCGACACGTAAGGATGCTGATCTGCAGGATCGAGGCGGGACATTCAGTTACACGTACGACCGGCCGCAATATTGGACGAATGCCAACGACATTTGGTTGGACGGTATTTTCGGTTACAGCTGGGAATGGTCGTATAACCAAATCGCTTCGATTGATACCGTGAATAAACAGATCACATTGCGCTATGGTGAAATGAGCGGCTTGTTTAAGAACTGGTATCCGGATTTTCATTTCGCGCAAAATTTACTCGAGGAAATTGATATGCCTGGTGAATATTACATTGATCGTACGCAGGGAGTCTTGTATTTCATGCCGACCGCATCGTTTGAAGCGGAGCATCCCGAGATTACCGTTACGATGCTGAAAACACCGATGATTAATGCGGTCGGGGCTTCCTATGTCACGTTCGAGGATCTGACTTTGGAGAATGGGCGCGATTCAGCTGTGGTGATTATGGGTGGCGATCATGTGCTGCTATCCCATTGCGAAATCCGCAACTTTACAAATGGCGGCGTGCAGATTAATACGCAAAGCCGATGGTTATACAATGATTTTGCGACAGCTACGGGGGTGAATCACGGGATAACGAACAGTCACATTCATCATATCGGCGGGACAGCGGTCACATTGAACGGAGGCAGCCGTGTCACCCTGGAGCCTGGCAACAACTATGTGGAAAATTCGCACATCCACGACTTCGCTTATTATCACAAGGCGTACAATCCGAGCGTCATTCTGACCGGTGTTGGCAACCGTGTGTCGCACAACGAAATTCACGATGCACCGCATCCTGGCATTCTGATCTTCGGCAACGACCATCTTGTGGCGTACAATAACATTTATGATGTATGCAAAATGTTCTCCGACCTCGGAGCTATCTATATGAACGCAGGCGAGACACCGCAACAGCGGGGGACTGTCATTCGGGGAAATTATTTCCACAACATTGGCGAAACCAAAGCTGGGGTAGAGGGCGTTTATCCAGACAATTTCACGATGGGGCTGACGATTGAAGATAATATTTTCTACAAAATGGGCAATTCCGCAATTAAAAATAACGGCGGGGCACACATTAAGACCCAGAATAATCTGTTCATTGATAGTGAAGTCCCTTATGATTATGCCGACATTTATCTAGGTGATGCACCAGATAAGCAGATCCCGAAGAACTACATGCCGAAATGGCAGGCGTTATTTGCCCAAAACAACAATTTTGTCGGCACGCCGTATTTGGTCAAATATCCGGAGCTCGCGGACTTCTTTACGGAAAATCGGTATTATCCGACGACGAATACCTTACAGAACAATGTGATATATAACCCGACCAGGGCTCGCAGCAGCATCACTAACGCGCAAGGGGCGTACGATAAGTTTAATTTGCTGCAGTATGCGAATAACTGGGTGACGAACAGTGATCCTGGCTTTGTCAATCTAGCGGGAGGCGATCTCAATCTGAAAAGCGACGCCGCAGTGTTCCAGCAAATACCTGGCTTCCATCCGATTCCTTTTGACGACATAGGAATTATTGGCAAAGCAGGACCGTATCTGGCGCCAGATACCATTCCCGTACAAAGTGTTCGGGCTTACGACGCAAACGTGACGATTGGAATCGGCAAAGCGTATGAGCTTCACACGGCTGTGCTGCCATGGGATGCGACAAATCCACAGCTGCTATTTACGTCCAGCGATCAGAGCGTGGTCAAAGTGGACAGCAAAGGAACGCTGAAGGGGGCGGGCATCGGTCAGGCCGTCATCACGGTCACTTCCGCAGAAAATCCGCTGCTTCAAGATGAAGTCATGATTAACGTCGAGATCGGAGACGGTATTTATGAATATACCGATTTCGAGACGGGGCGAAACAGCTGGCCGGTGGATCCGAATCGTTCCGTCGTAGATATGGAAGGCAATCATATGTATAAAGTGCTGAAAGGCGCGACGGCAGTTTCACCGAACGAATATGCCAACTACGAACTAACATTCAAGATGAAGACACCGCCAACGATGCCGAGCCTCGGCACGATTTATTTCTTCGACAGATTAGGTTCGAGCGGCGGGGGCCGCATCGGCTACCGCAAGATTGAGGACGGCACGTCCAAGTGGCTTCTCTATAATAAAGCCTGGGGGACCGTTAAGGAAGTGAACCTGCCATACTCAGATTTGGCGGCGGATACCGAGTACAGTATCAAGCTGCTTGTAAAAGGGGCTGACATCAGCCTCTATGTGAATGGTGTGCTGAAGTTAAAGGCGACGGATTCAACGTATAATCCGTCTGGAACGGTCGGCTTCTATGCAGGTGGATTTGACTATCTGCTGTTCGATGACATTAAGCTGTCGGTGCCGACCACGAAGGTAGCAGGGCTCCTGTTGGATCGAACTAGCACAAATCTCGGGGCAGATGAAGGGCTGAACTTGCATGTGAGTTTTGATCCTTCAGATAGCGTTAATCATGCTGTTATTTGGACATCGAGCAATCCCGCCGCAGCTGTTGTCGATGGGAATGGTTTAGTCACCGCCGTCGGACCAGGTGAGACGGACATTACCGTGACATCGGTCGAGACTCCAGAGGCGTCAGCAACTAGCCACATCATCGTGTCGGACGTTCTGCAGAAGACGGACTTTGAATCTGGCGGAGGCGGCTGGCCTGTGGATCCGAATCGTAGCATTATCACGGTTAACGGTGATCATAAGTATAAGCTGTTAAAAGGGGCGTCCGCCACATCTCCACGTTCGTTCACAAACTACAATTTGACGTTCAAGATGAAGACACCAGCCACGATCCCGAGCGCAGCGACGTTATATATCTTTGATCGCTTGGTTTCCGGCAGCGGTGATCGAATTGGGTATAGGAAGACGGTGGACGGAGCGTCGCAATGGATTCTGTATAACGGTGCCTGGGGGACTGTGAAACAGTCCAACCTGAACTATGAGGACTTGGCTCCGAATACGGAGTATACCTTTGAACTGATCGTGAATGGCGCGGATATCTCCCTATTGGTCAATGGGGTCCTCAAGTTAAAAGCTTCTGATCCTGCGCACAATTTGACCGGAACGATTGGGTTCTATGCAGGCGGCTTCGATAATTTGCTCTTTGACGACATCGTGGTTACGCAGCTTCGTGAGCCGATAACGGCAGCATCCATCACGCCTGCCCAGCCGGATGGAGCCAATAACTGGTACGTGAATCCGATTACGATTCAATTAGATCGTGGTGAACGATCGTCCACTCTGGCCCAAACGAACTATAGTTTGGATGGAGGGGCGACTTGGCAGCCTTATCTGCAGCCAATTGTGATCGATACGGAGGGCATCCACACGGTTTCTTATCGTTCTATTGATTACGCCGGGAACGTGGAAGTCGTACAATCGGAAACTATTCAGCTAGATATGACGGGTCCAAGTATAACGGTTTCCACGCCGAGCGTGAATCAGGTGTTGAAGAACAGTGAAGTGCTCACGCCTCAATTTATATTAACCGATTCCTTGTCCGGTGTAGATTCGTCGAGGACCCAAGTATGGCTTGATGAGCAACAAATCGTTGAAGGAGATCAGATTCTACTATACACGCTCCCTCTAGGGATGCATGCGCTCAGCGTGACGGGGGTTGATGCAGTGGGGAACGAAGGAAGTCACACGGTCACGTTCCAAACCTATGCGGACATCGATTCGATGCAAGCGCTCATTAGTCAGTTTACGGCCATGTCATGGATTGATAATAAAGGAATTGCCAACAGTCTGGTTGTAAAGCTGCAGCATAACCAATTGGATGCATTTATTCATGAAGTGGAAGCACAGAAGGGTAAGCATATCACATCAGCTGCTGCTGAGATACTCCTGAGGGATGCGAGTAACTTGCCGATGACGGTGAACCTGACGATGAACCAAAAAGGAGAATTCCATGATTCCGTTTCATCAATTAAGAGAAGCGATAATAGCCGTTCAACAAAGGCCGACAACCCTGACATCTGGGGTTCTGACACCGGCGAGAAGAAGGGACCTGCTTGAGGCCCCGCATCTAGCCCAATTAATGAAGGAAATACGTGAGGAAGCAGAGAGGGCCAGGCGTGAGCCTGTTCCTCTCCTGTCTTTCTCGGATTTCCAGACATTTCATTCGTTAGGAACTCGTAAGGAATTCGAAAAGCCATATTTTGAACGCAGAGGACGCTTACTTGCCCTTGCCTTGTCGATGGCGCTTGATGATAGCGATGAGTATAAGGAGACGTTAGAAAATCTGATCTGGGAAATTTGTAATGAGTACGCCTGGGCCGTACCGGCCCATCTACCGGATACGATAGAGAAAGTATTGATATCGCGTGTACCTCCGAACCGCTATGTGGACTTGTTCGCCGCTGAAACGGCGCATGCTTTGGCAGAAGTGCTGTATCTCGTAGGGAACCGTTTGAATGATTGGGTAACGCACAGGGTGAAGCAAGAAATCGAGCACCGTGTGTTCCAGCCTGTGTTCGAAAGTGCTCATCATTTCATCTGGACTTCAAAGACGAATAATTGGTCGGCCGTATGTGGCGGTGCCGTCGGGATGGCAGCGCTGTTGCTGATCGATGACCGGGAGCGGCTTGTTGGCATGCAGGATCGGGTTGTGAGCGCCATGGATAGCTTTCTTGCTGGATATGGAGAGGATGGCTGCTGTCCTGAAGGCCTTGCCTATTGGAGGTACGGTTTTGGGTATTTTGTCTACTGGGCTGAGATGCTGTATGAGTTTACGAATGGATCGATAGATTTGTTACAGCAAGAAAAAATCAAGCGGATTGCCGAATTCCCGGCAGCTGTTGCACTTAGCGATTCCTCCTGCATCAATTATTCGGATTGCAGGCCCACCTTTAGGCCGGCAACTGGACTAATCAGTCGGTTATGCCGCAGACTTGGCATCGCTCCACCGACAATGTCAAGTGTGCCCTCGTTTCATGAAGATCATTGCTATCGCTGGCCGTTCGTGTTCCGCAACTTGATGTGGACAGAGCCCGAATGGCTGCATGCGCAAGGTGCAGAGGGAACATTCTACTTTCCCAGTACGGATTGGTTGGTGGATAAACGCGAAACCTCCAAAGGTTTGCTTGCTTTCTCGGCCAAAGGAGGTCATAACAACGAGCCTCACAACCATAACGACCTCGGTCATTTTATTATCCATACTGAGGGTGATACGCTGTTGGCAGATCTCGGAATGGGCGTATACACGCGAGAATATTTCGGGAATGAACGCTATGACCACCTGCATGCCTCATCTGGGGGACATTCGGTTCCTATCATCAATGGTGAGCAGCAGGCAGCCGGTGAAGCGCACAGGGCCTTCGTCACAAGATACGAAACGGATCAAGGCGCTGTCAGGTTTGAACTGGATCTGACGCTTGCCTATAGACCGGAGGCACGAATCCACGCATTCAAACGGTCCTTCGAGTGGAAGGTCAGCCAAGAGGAAGCGAGAGCGGAGCTAACGTTAACGGATCATTTCGTATTTGATGAGGGAACAAGTGAGTCAGAACGGAGCATATCGGAGCATTTCATCAGTTTCCACAGGCCTGTGATCAACGGTGGCGAGGTAACCTGGTTGGGAGAGAAAGGGAGCGTCGTTTTACGATTTGACCCGTTAGAACTGACGGCGCATGTGGAAACGGTAGAGATACCTAGTCGAGATCCCCAGCCATTGATGGTGTATCGATTATATCTTCAAGCCAGGCAGTTGGCTCAAGTGTATGCATGCAGGCTAATCATATCATGCTGCCTATACTGAACTCCTTCACTGAAAAGTGAAATTAACTATATAGATTTTGCTGAATAGAAAGGAAGAGAAAGCATGCGATTTCGCCAGGTGCATCTTGATTTTCATACTTCCGAAGCAATAGCGCCAATTGGAGCACGCTTTGATACCAAGCAGTTTCAGGTCATGCTTAAGCTTGGCCATGTGGATTCTGTTACACTTTTTTCCAAATGCCACCACGGCTGGGCTTACCATCCGTCAGAGGCGAATGACATCCATCCTGGGCTGAGCTTCGATTTGCTTGCCGCCATGATTGAGGCTGCACATGACATTAACGTGAAAACACCCGTATACCTATCGGCTGGCCTGGATGAAAAACTGGCGAGACAACACCCGGAATGGCTCATCCGTGATGAGAGCGACCAAACGAATTGGGCCAAGGGCTTTATGCAGCCAGGCTATCACCAGTTCTGCTTAAACTCTCCCTATCTGGACATCCTGATCGAGCAGATCCGGGAAGTCGTGTCCCGATATGATCTGGATGGCTTGTTCCTGGACATCATAGGAATCCGCAAATGCTACTGTCATAACTGTGTAGAGAGTGTGCGCCAGGAAGGACAGGATCCACGGGATGAGCAGACTATGCGAAAGTTGTGGGAGAAAACCTATGCGAATTATACGGCGAGTGTGAAGGAAACGGTCCAATCCATCAAGCCAGGGCTGCCAATCTTCCACAATGGCGGACACATTACGAGAGGTAGACGCGATCTCATTGGTATGAACACACATGTAGAACTGGAGTCGCTGCCGACGGGTGGTTGGGGCTATGACCACTTCCCGCTGTCGGCTAGGTATGTGCAACCGCTTGGCGTCGATTTTCTCGGGATGACGGGGAAATTCCATACATCTTGGGGAGAATTCGGCGGCTATAAGCACCCGAACGCGCTCCGTTACGAAACTGCACTCAGCATGGCCAATGGCGCCGGCTGTTCGATTGGCGATCAGCTGCATCCTGACGGGTATATGGATGAAGCGACCTATGCCCTGATTGGCGCGGCTTATCGTGAGGTCGAGGCCAAGGAGTCATGGTGCGTAAAGACGACGAATGTTGCAGATGTGGCGCTGCTATCATTGGAAGCAACTGGCTTCCATCCGAAGGCCAATGTGTCCAAGTCGGATTCCGATGCAGGAGCTGTGCGCATGCTGCTTGAGGGCAATTTCCTGTTCGATGTCATCGATCAAGAACATGATTTTACGGCATACAAGGTGCTAATCTTACCAGATTACGTAGCGGTGGATGATAAGCTTCAGAGTAAATTGGAGCCATTCCTATTACAAGGTGGCAAAATTCTCGCCACGGGTTGGTCCTGCCTTGATCCGGAGGGGACTCGATTTACAATCGAACTCGGGGTGCGGTATGTAGGAACAAATCCATATCGCCCCGACTATTTCCGTACTCTGTTCAGTCTCGGAAGCTGTAGAGAAGCTTCCTACATTTTCTATTCACAAGGACAAAAAATCGAACTCGCGGGCGGAACCGAGCTTGCACACCGTGAAAACCCTTATTTTAACCGCGATCTGTTTACTTTCTGCTCGCACCAACATACGCCAAGCAGCAATGAATATGGCGGACCGGGTATGGTAGAAAACGGAAGAGGTATGTATATAGCGTGGAACGTATTTGAAGATTACGCGACTAAAGGCAGCCTCATATTGAAAGAAGCGGTCCTGCATGCATTGGATCGACTGCTCCCTGACAAGACACTGCGAACCAATCTCCCGGTGCAAGGCGTAGTCACCCTGCAAGATCAAAAGGAAGAGAATCGTCTGGTTAATCACTTGCTGTACGCAACCCCAATCCGCCGTGGGAAAAACATCGAAGTCATCGAAGATATCGTTCCCCTATATGACGTCCAGGTTTCCATACGTACTTCCAAAACCGTGAAGAACGTGTATATGGCACCTCAGATGACAGCGCTCACCTTTACATACGAGGACCAGACGGTTTTCTACACTATGCCTAGGTTGGAGTGTCACCAGATGGTTGTCATCGAGTATGAATGTTCCACGAAAGAAGAACAGGTTCATTAGGACCTGTTCTTCTTCATGCTCAACCGGCTATCCATCTAACAAGTGACCAATAGGCACATGAGTACATACAATGGTTAAGAGCTGGAAGGGAGTGGCCGGAGCATGCCAGCAATTATTAACGGAGGAATCAAAATTCTTAATGTCGCCCAGGGCTCCAATGTCCAGATTGGCGATACCTTAGCAATTAACCTGACTAGCAGCTCCAAAATTTTTGCGGGAGCCAACTCATTTTCGCCAGGGGATAGCTTTGGAAGTGTGCAGAATGTGCTGAATGGGAGCACGAATACGGTTGATCCTGATGTTGTGGATACGCCGAATAATACGATATAATTGCCGACTGTCTTCTTCCATAAATTGGACGATACTGGAGTGGGAATTGACGGTCATAAAGTGATAAGGTGCTGCGAAAGATATACGGAACGCGAATCCATTTTAGGGGATAGAGAAGCTTGTTAAAACGAAAAGTGATTCGGATATATATCGGAAATATGATCTGGTTCCTTCCTGTCCTTATTTTGATCATAGGGGTCAATCCTTCTGTCTTGGGCAGTTTTTGGTGGAAGGCGCTGGGCGTTCTACTCTTTGCTAGCATTGTTGTCATATGTATCTGTTCATGGTTTCAGGTACACCGTGAACAACGTGAACTTGATAAAAAACGGCTCGATTATGAATCTGTTGTATACCGTCAATTTTAGTGTCAATTCTAATAAAACTAACTGACCGTCGATGCGATAAGCACCGGCGGTTTTTTCGTGCATCTAAAGATCGTATCCGTTTTTCGATAATAAATAGATGTCAGGGAGTAAGGGGATGTATTACACTAGTAGGTATTATTACAGAGGAAAGACATGGCACAATTCAGGAGGCCATCTGTAGATGAAGCATCGGCAAGTGCTGCAGTACATTAATCAACATTTTAAAGTGAAATTAATTTTGACATTGTCGATCATCATCATTCTTTGTTCCCTCATTACGGGGTACATTTCGTATCGTATTTATTTGAATTTGTTCGAGAGTGAAATTAGTAAACAATATTTAACGACTAGTGAACAGACGATTGAGCAGATTGGATTCAAAATCCAAGATATGTATCGGATTACCGATTTTATTATTTTTCACCCCCGAGTTGAGCAAATTGTGCAAGGGATCCGTGCGGAGCCGCCAGCGGGCGAGACCAAAGCCTATCGCAGATTTATTCTGGAACGTGAATTGTCGGAAATTTTGTTGCCATTGAAAAACGAAACACCGCAAATACGTGCGCTATATATTGTTGATTTGGAAGGGAATAATTACTACTTCAGTCATACGAACCCGTCGATGCAGATCACGTTTCCTGACTTCTACCAGAGGGTGAAGACGGGTGTGAACCAGACCTCGGCAGAGATCGTGTGGCAGCGATTAAATATTCCGGATTCCTCTGATCCTTCCGGGGAGAGGAGCAATCTGGTCGCAACCCGCTTGCTCAAATCGACGAAGCAGCAAGCTGTTTACGGGACGCTGGTCATGATTATTGATGAGTCTTTTCTGACGAGTCCCTTAGACAAACTAATGGCTGGCAGGACGACTGGGGCGTATATTTTCGATCAATATAATCAATTGCTGTATAGTCGAGTGCCGCAGGGCAGGGCTGGGATTATTCCCGCATGGGAGAATCAGGAGCGCTCTTTTATCGAGCGGAATGAAAATGAGGATTATCTGTTTGTGAAAAGTACCTACGATGCCCGCTCATTTAAGCTGGTTAGTGGTATTTCTTTAGCGGATATCGAGGAAAAGGGCAGGATGGTCTATCAGGTTGCCGTCATTTCTGGTCTCGTCAGTGTCCTGCTGATGGCAGTCTGTGTCTCGATTTTCAGCGGCAGGATGTTGAAGCCTTTACGCGGATTAGTATCCGCTATGCATCAATTGCGCAGAGGTAATTTGGAGGTTGAAATTCCCAAAACATCGAATGATGAGTTTGCTTTTCTTGCGGAAAGCTTCAATCGGATGGTTGAGAACATTCAATCGTTGATTAAGGAAGTGTACGTCAGCAAACTGAGTGAACAGGAAGCGGAGCTTAAGGCACTGCAGGCGCAGTTGAATCCGCATTTTTTATACAACGCACTGAATTCGATTTATTGGAAAATCATGCTCTTATACGACGATGTAGAGACGGCTTCTTTGGTGACAAGTTTATCTGATTTGTTGCGGTATTCATTGGAATCAGTATCTACGCCAAGTACGTTGCAGGAAGAGCTTACGCAGATTCGCAATTATATGACGATTCAAGAGGCTCGGCACGGTGAAGGGCTGCATGTTTCCATTGAAGCAGAGGAAGAGTTGTTGGCGTGCGGCATGCAGAGGCTTATCCTGCAGCCGTTAGTAGAGAATGTATTCGTTCACGCGTTTCGGGATCAGCCGGACAACAAGCGGTTATGGATTCGAGCGTTCCGCCATGGCGCGGATTTACAGATTGAAATTGAGGATAATGGGAGCGGCATCGATGAGGAGACGTTTGTTCGTTTGACGGAAGACCAATCAGTGTATGATCACCAGAGGGAACGGGAGAGCATTGGTGTTCGGAATGTTGTACGTCGTATTTACTTGGTTTATGGTGAACCCTATCGCTTAGAAATTGAACGTTTGCCGCAAGGCACGCGGATGCGCTTGATTCTTCCGTGTGAACAGATGATGTCTTTCGAAGGGGGAACGGTGGATGAACCACATCTTATTAGTGGAGGATGAGCCTTTATTTCGAAAAGGGCTTGCCAAAATGATTACGGGCTCTGAAACTAACTGGCATGTCTGCGGAGAGGCCGAGAACGGGCAGGAGGCAGAAATCCTCATAGCTGAGAGGCTGCCAGACCTCGTCATTACGGATATCCGTATGCCATTGATGGATGGCCTAGAGCTGCTGAAACGGAGCAAAGCCAAATTTCCGCATATCGAGTTCATTGTCATAACTGGATTTCAGGATTTCCAATATGCACAAGCCGCATTGCGGTACGGTGCCATGGATTTGCTCATCAAGCCTTGCGGTAAGCAGGATATTTATGATGCGCTAGATAAAGCTGAGGTTCGAGTATTGGAGAAACAAGCGAATCTGCGCAAAGCGGAAACGGAGCATGCCCTATTGTTGGAGAACACGCTGAGAGGGCTCTTGTTGCGCTTTCCCTATCGTGCAGAATTAGCAGTGGAGCTAGAGATGAGCTTAGCGGACTGCAAATTGATTTTGTTCCAGATCACGGACTTCATGCCGTCACACAAACAGTATATGAAGCGGGATATGCCGTTACTGCAGTTTGCGGTGCTTAATATGATCGACGAATTGCTCGATATGTATCACATGGATGGAAAGCTGTTATTGATCGAGAATGGGCAATTTGCCTTGCTTTGTCAGGATTCGTTCGAAGAGAAGATTGTTTGCGAAGCGGCTTGTGAAACGGTGGAACGGTTGCTTGGCTTACAGATGACCTCTTATTGTGCAGGGGCAGCAGCTGGCGTACAGGATCTTGCCGATCTATATGAGGCCGGGCGCAGGATGTTAGGTACCTCGATGGTTGTGGCAGAGGGCAAAAACGATGCTCAGGTCGACAAACAGTTATCGACGAATCGTGCGCAGCAGCAGTTGATTAGTACGCAGACGATTGCTTTTATTCTGGCTGGACAAATCGAGTCGATGAAGCTATATCTGGCCCAATTGATGAAGGACATCTATAGATTGTCTGTGGAAAATGGGAAAGTGGAGGCCTTGTCGTTCAGCTTTGCCTTGCAGGATACAGCGCGCAAGCAGTTTGAGATGGCGTATGACTCGCAGTTATTGACAGAGCGCATCGCGCTTCTGCACGCCTGTGGCACCAATGACGAGGTATCTCATTGGACGGGCATGGAATTGGACCGTTTCATGAGCAGCTTTACGGCGTGGCAGGAGAAATATAGCGAGAATGTCGTGTGGAAGGCGGCTCGGTACATGGAGGAACATTATGCGGAGCAGCTTCCTCTTCAGCTGGTGGCCTCGCAAGTGCATTTGAATGCAACGTACTTCAGTCATTTGTTTAAAAAAGAAACAGGACGCAGTTTTGTTGATTATTTAATTGAACTGAGGATGGAGAAAGCGAAGGGCCTGCTGGCTAACACGGATATGAAAATCACCGAGGTGTCTGGCGTCGTCGGGTACGATTTGCCGAACTATTTTGCTAAGCTATTCAAGCAAACGACAGGTCTAACGCCGAAGGATTACCGCAAGATGGTTCGCCCCGATCCCATGAGCAGTATACGGAACTGATTATGCATAGAGTCCCCCATTGTCGTAGTCAGACGATGGGGGCTTTTTTTGCCGTGAAACGGAAGCAGAATAGGGTTGCTGTCTGCACATTTAGCCCAAAATTTCGAGCTTCTGGGCTATACTCCAGGCTTGGGTGCGGGACGAGACGCCTAGCTTTGCATAAATGCGAGAAAGGTACACCCTGACTGTTCCCACGGATAAAGCCATTTCCTCAGCGATTTGCTTGTTGGATGCTCCTTTTCGGATCAAATTCAACATGATTAATTCGCTTTGACTTAATGGCTCGATTAGACGGGAAGCTGAAGAGACAGCCTCCCGTCCCTCTCTTTGCGGGAACAATTCGATAAGTTTATGGACATACGCTGCAGATACCCCTTTCCGTTCCGAGGAAGGGGAATTAGGGTTTCTTTGATTGTTGAGATACATGTGGAGCAGTTCCTCTATGACGCTGCCTTCATCGAGGAAGCTGCGAATATAGCCGTTCTCTTCGCCGATTAATAGCGCTTCATGGAGACAGCGCAGTGCAGCCGCTTGCTGTCCCTGCTGATGTTCGATCCGGGCTTGCAGCAGTGAGATTTCTACCAAGCTTGATAGCAGGCATTCGCGTACGGACTGTGGTTTGAGCCTTTCCAGCAAACGGAGAGCTTCCGAATATTTATGTTGTCTGCTCAAAAGCCGCACCAAGGTTAGATATTCGAACTCTTTATTAAAGGTTGGCGTATCTTTCGGCGAAATTTGGAGTGCGGCTATTTCAGTCTTGGCCTGCGCAACGCGCCCTTCCAATAAATAAATTTCAATTTTAAAGGCACGTAAAAACAAAAGCCAACGATGTTCGAATAGCTTCGCTGCCCCTTCTTCAATCGCTTCGTTTATACATTCATGGGCGAGTTGAAAGTGCCCCTCTGTCATATAAAGACGGGTTTGCATGATTCGGTGGGGTACGAACAGTCCTGGGGTCTGGTTAGTACCTGCGGCTTTTCCGACTTGGTGAAGTAGAGCCCGACAATCGTCCAACCGATTCCATTCGTAATACCCTTCGCACATCGATTGCTTCACATACAGGTTAATGAGTGCGTTATTCCATCCATGTGACTCCAGTACATGGGTAAATCGGATGCCAACCATTTCTACAGCGGAGGAGAGTGCTCCCTTTAGTCCCAAAGCCGTTCGTTTTACAAGCGGTTCGGTCATATTGTAATTGAAATTATAAAATACCCCGTTGTCAGGCAACATGCTGCCTGTAATACTATCCGCAAATTGCTGCCATTCTTCGTAATTTCCAGTGAAAAAAAGCAAGTTGGATCTCAGAAATAACATACCGCTTTGAAGGTGCATACGTCTTTCCGTACAATCCACAGCATCAACCTGCAGACCAATGTGCCGTAATTGCAGTTCGGCGCGATCCGCCTGATTGGTTACTGTCAAAATAAAGGCGTAAAAGAGCGACATCTCCGGAGATCGCGGCATTTCTAGTGGAGCGCATTCAAACCAACGGAGTAAAGTGGTAAATTCTCCTCGTTGTAATACATCGGGGATATGTTGCTCTAATAAACGGTCCGCGAGCGGAAAGTCGCCAGCTGCAATCGCATGATCGATGGCTTCATCCATCAACCCCCGTTCAGCAAAGCATTGGCTCGCCAACTGGTTTACTTGCACCCACTTGGCAAGGTCATTGCGCTTTAGCATACTGCGGAGAAATTCGGAAAACAAATGATGGTAGCGAAACCAGATGCCGTGATCGTCAAGTGGGATTAGAAACAGGTTCAAAGCTTTCAATTGTTCCAGCATTTGATCGCTGTTGGTTCGCTCTGAGACAATGTTACAGATCCAAGCATCCATTCGGTCCAGAACAGAGGTGTGCAACAGGAAATGTTTAAAATCGTCAGAAAGCTTGCTAAACACCTCCTCGAATAAATAATCGGAAACATTGCGGTTGTACCCTTTGAACTGCTCAATATAATGGTCATGGTTCGGATGAGAACGAATTGCAAAGGCCACTAATTGCAGCCCTGTTACCCAGCCCTCTGTTCTGTCGAGCATTTTTAAGATCTGGCGATTGGAAAGAAGTTGCTCGATGGTTTCCTGGTAAAATGACTCGGTCTCATCTATCGTAAATTGAAGATGCAGAGCGTTAATATCCGTTCGTTCGTCTCTTGCCATCCATTTGCTAGTAGGAAAGGGAAGCTCAGCTCTGCTTGCCAACAGCACATGGACATTATTCGGTAAATAATCGATAAAATACGAAAGACTATCGTGAACTCGCATATCGGTAATCACGTGATAATCATCCAGAATGAGGGCGAGCGGTTCGGATAAAATGCACAGTTCGTTAATCATTGAATCGAGGAACATGTGTATGGATACCGCTGGTAAGGCTTGGGCAAGCGATGAAATGCGCGTAAGCGACTCGGCAGGTAAGGAACCGGACAAGGCTTGGGCTGTGTACCTCCAAAACCTTACAGGATCGTTATCCATTTCGTCGAGAGAAACCCATGCGCAGAGACCTCCGCTCTCGCGAACCCACTGACTAAGCAACGTCGTTTTCCCATAACCGGCAGGAGCGCAAACAGCGGTCAACCGGCCTTGCAAACCCTTTGTAATGACGCTCATCAATCGATTGCGTTTGACCAAGCTTTCTCTAGTAACGGGAATGCTTATTTTTGTTTTTAAAAGGATATGATCGGGTGTGGTGTTCATCGTTCCTCCGTAATAGTGGCAAAAACCTTTTGCTCCATTATACCCTATACGCTGTTTTTTTTGTCGAAAATGGGAAGGAATTAACTTTTGCAAATTGTTTTCATTATCACTTTTGCTAGAATGGGAGATTGATAGGGATTGAATGAAGTGTGCGGCGTTATTTATTTGGGAGGATGAATGTATTATGCATATAACAAAACGAAATTGGAACAAAGAGGTGTCTGGTATTTTTCTTAAAAGTATTCTGGTGCTCGCAGTAGTTGCGCAGTTGTTTTTACCAGGCATCCGGTCAGCGCAAGCATCTAGTAGTATGTGGTCTAGTATGGGAACAGGACTTAGCGGCACGTATGTACGTTCGATTGCTCTCTCAGGCACAGACGTATACGCAAGTGGAAATTTCACGACAGCGGGCGGCAGTTCGGCATATTATATAGCCAAATGGAACGGGACAGGTTGGTCTAGTCTAGGCACGGGTCTTAATAGTTCCACGTTTGCGGTAGCTGTTTCGGGTACAGATGTATATGCAGGTGGGATTTTCTGGACAGCGGGCGGAAACCCGATCAATTCAATAGCCAAATGGGACGGGACCAGTTGGTCCAGCCTTGGCTCAGGTATCTCTGGAACGGTGTATGCGATAGCCGTATCAGGAACGGATATATACGTAGCTGGAAGCTTTACCACAGCGGGAGGAATCGCGGCAAAGAATATAGCGAAATGGGATGGGACCAGCTGGTCCCTTTTGGGCACGGGCCTTAATAATTCTGTTTATGCGTTAGCTGTATCTGGCACGGATGTATATGCAGGTGGAGATTTCACGACAGCAGGCGGTGTATCAGCGAATAGAATAGCGAAATGGAATGGGACCAGTTGGACGAGTCTTGGCACGGGCTTTGACAGTTCAGTGTATACGATTGCCGCATCGGGCACTGACGTATATGCAGGCGGAAATTTCGCGATAGCGGGAGGCATTTCGGCCAATAAAATAGCGAAATGGAATGGGACTAGCTGGTCGAGCTTTGGCACGGGGATGAACAATACGGTTTCTACGATAGCATTATCAGGTACTGATGTTTATGCAGGCGGAAATTTCACGACAGCGGGCAGCGGTGAGGCCAATCGTATAGCCAAATGGAATGGAACTAGCTGGTCCAGCCAAGGCATGGGCTTTAACAATACCGTGAATACAATTGTCGTATCGGACACCGCCGTTTACGCAGGAGGAAATTTCACAGCAACAGGCAGTGATTCGGTTAGCCTTGTTGCAAAATGGAGTAACTCGAACCCGAAGATTAGCTTTAACAGCAATGGCGGCTCAGTTGTGAGCAGCCAGAATGTGAGTTACGGCGGTACTGCAGCTGAACCTATTGCTCCGCCAACAAAGGAAGGATACATATTTGCAGGTTGGTATGCGGATAGCGAACTGCTCACAGCATACGACTTCACGACAGCCGTTACAGAGAATATGACGCTGTATGCAAAGTGGACGAGCATAACCATAACAGCAACGCCTATGATAACCAGCACGGTACATGCAGGCGATACAAGCGTAACGGGTACTGCAGCAGTTGGAGCAATCATCATCCTTAGCGTAAACGGAACACCAACGACGCCGGTAACCGCAACGGGCGGCAATTGGACAGTGTCTGGGCTGACGCTGGCTCCAGGAGATACGATCAGCGTAACCGCACAGTCGATAGGAGAGACCGTAAGTGCAGTTGCAACGACAACAGCAGAGTCAGTGCCAGTGATTACGAACATCACAGGTTTTGATGGGATTGGAGATATAGCGGCAGGAACAGCTGGCGCGGTGATCTATGCAGATGGAGCAACCGTATCGGCGGCGTTATTAGCAAGTCATGCGAATGTAGCAGCAAACGGTGGAGCATTGACTGTGCCAGTAATGGCATGGGTGGATACAGACAACTACAACCCAGCTGTAGCGGGGAGTTATACATTTACGGCAACGTTAGGAAGCTTGCCAGCGAATACAACCAATACGGGCGGCTTAACAGCTACCGTAGAAGTTGTGGTTGAGCCAGTGATTACGAACATCACAGGATTTGATGGGATTAGAGATAAAGCGGCAGGAACAGCCGATTCAGCAAGCTATGCAGATGGAGCAGCCGTATCGGCGGCGTTATTAGCAAGCCATGCGAATGTAGCAGCAAACGGTGGAGCATTGACCGTGCCAGTAACGGCATGGGTGGATACAGACAACTACAACCCAGCTGTAGCGGGGAGTTATACATTCACGGCAACGCTAGGAAGCTTGCCGGCGAATACAACCAATACTGGCGGGTTAACAGCAACCGTAGAAGTTGTCGTTGAGCCAGTGATTACAAACATCACAGGATTTGTTGCACTAACGAATGTGTCCGCAGGAACAGCCGGCGCAGCAACCTATGCAGATGGAGCAGCCGTATCNTATACATTCACGGCAACGYTAGGAAGCTTGCCKGCGAATACAACCAATACAAGCGGGTTAACGGCGACAGTGGAAGTTGTGGTTGAGCCAGTGATTACAAACATCACAGGATTTGTTGCACTAACGAATGTGTCCGCAGGAACAGCCGGCGCAGCAACCTATGCAGATGGAGCAGCCGTATCCACCGCGTTACTAACAAGCCATGCAACGGTAACAGCAAACGCTGGAGCATTGACCGTGCCGGTAACAGCATGGGTGGATACAGACAGTTACAATTCAGCTGTAGCGGGGAGTTATACATTCATGGCAACGCTAGGAAGCTTGCCAGCGAATACAACCAATACTGGCGGGTTAACGGCGACAGTGGAAGTTGTAGTTGATCCAGTGATTATAAACATCACAGGATTTGTTGCACTAGCGAATGTGGCCGCAGGAACAGCCGGCGAATCAACCTATGCAGATGGAGCAGCCGTATCGGCGGCGTTATTGGCAAGYCATGCGAATGTAGCGGCAAACGGTGGCACGATGACCGTGCCAGTAACAGCATGGGTGGATACAGACAGTTACAACCCAGCTGTAGCGGGGAGTTATACATTCACGGCAACGCTAGGAAGCTTGCCGGCGAATACAACCAATACAGGTGGCTTAACAGCGACTGTGGAAGTAGTCGTCAATCCAGTGATTATAAACATCACAGGATTTGTTGCACTAGCGAATGTTACCGCAGGAACAGCCGGCGCAGCAACCTATGCAGATGGAGCAGCCGTATCCACCGCGTTACTAACAAACTATGCAACGGTAACAGCAAACGGTGGCACGATAACCGTGCCAGTAACGGTATGGGAAGATACAGACAGTTACAACCCAGCCGTAGCAGGCAGCTATACATTTACAGCAACACTAGGAAGCTTACCAGCGAATACAACCAATACTGGCGGCTTAACAGTAACCATAGAAGTTGTCGTTGTATCCGCATCAGCACCATCAGGTGGCGGGAATAGTTCGTCAACACCGAGCGACACCCCTGTAACTTCTACAGATGGAAGATTAACGCTTCCTACAGGTAAAGCCGGCGAGGTTAGCTTGGGAGATGTAGTCAAGATTTGGATTCCAGCCAATGCTACAAACCAAGAACTGAAATTAACGATAGACAAAGTGCTGGATACGCAAAACCTTATTACAGACAAAATGGCTCTAGCCAGTCCAATCTTTGAGATTCTGAAAAACTTCTCAGAGGACTTCAACAATCCGGTAACACTTACCCTCGTTTTTGATCGGGCAAACTTAGAAGGCAACAAAAAGCTTTCAGTATTTTACTATGATGAAGTGAAGAAGGATTGGGTAGAAGTTACAGGCGGTAAAGTAAACGCGGGTACCATCACGGTTCAGGTAAACCATTTTACGAAATATGCAGTATTCGCTGTAGGTCAAGGAGCAACTGTGCCCGCACCAGATACGAAACCAACGATTAGCTTTAGCGATATTGCTGGACATTGGGCTAAGGCCAATATCAAGCAAGCAGTAAGCAGCGGAATGGTCAGCGGGTATCTTGACGGCACGTTTAAGCCGGATCATACCGTGACTCGCGCAGAATTTGCGGTTATGCTGATGAATGTGTTGCAGCCGCAAGGTACAGAAGAGGCACTGACGTTCACAGATACAGCAAAGATTGGAAGTTGGGCGCAGAAAGCAGTTGCACAAGCGGTGCAAGCAGGGTTTATTAAAGGCTATGAGGACGGTACATTCCGTCCGGCTGCAGAGATTACACGCGCTGAAATGGTCGCGATGATGGCAGGTGCTTTGGATAATTTGGTCGAAGTGAATGCCGAAACTGACTTCGCTGACAACAAGGACATTCCAGGATGGGCGAAAGCAAGCGTTGCGCTAGTGAAGCAAGCAGGTATTGTGCAAGGCAAAGGCGATAACCAGTTCGCTCCTGGAGACCATGCCACAAGAGCAGAAGCTGTAACGGTTTTGCTGAACCTGTTGGCGCTGAAGAGAAGCTAAAGTGAAATTATTCCAAATGAAGCAGCCCCAATCAATTGAGGGCTGCTTTTTCGTTATTACTCCTTTCCACAATCTAAAAATCGTATCCGTTTTCCCATAAATCGTAGATGTCGCATCGTCCTAATTTTCTTATAATTAACAACATAATGGTATGATAAACACAATGACAACGAGAGGGGGAAGTACGCTGCGTAATCCAATCCAACGAACTTGCCTTCCAAAACTGATGACCACTGTGGTGATCATATCCATTATATCTGGCTGCTCTACCCATTCTGAGAACACACAAGAAACCGACGCGCAGAAGTCTGCGAAACGGGGCAACATTACGGTCACGATTTATGATCGTGGCAACATCCCTTCCGGCCAAGGAACGATTGAAAACAATTTGATGACGAAGTGGATCAATCAAGATGGTCCTGTGGATGTTACCTTCGTACCTGTGCCACGGACTCAGTCCGAGCAGAAGCTGAACACGTTATTCGCAGGTGGAGGCGCGCCAGATTTAATTCTTGAGTATGCGCCGCAAATTAAGAATCCGTTGATCGATCAGGGGCAGCTTCGTCCCATCGACGATATGATTGAGAGTTACAGCACGACGTACAAGGCACTCTTGGCGAAATTTCCAGCATTGCGCAAAGCAGGGATGGGGACAGATGGCAAGCTGTATCAATTCGGCCGGATTAATGAAACGATTCCACAGCGAGGGGTTTTTATTCGTAAGGATTGGCTCGAGAAGCTGCATCTGAACATTCCACAAACAACGGAAGAGATGTATCAGGTTGCCAAAGCATTTACCGAGCAGGATCCCGATGGGAACGGGAAAAAGGACACCTTCGGCCTCGCGCTGGCCTATAACTCAGTCGCTATACTGAACGAAATGTTCGGTGTTACTTATCCGAATTTCGTTGTTCAGGGCAATGAGCTTATTCATGGATGGGACAATATGCAAGCCGTAACAGCGTTCAAGAAAAGATTGTACAATGAGGGATTGGTTGACAAGGAATTTTATATCGATAAGTACGGGGCTAAGGCCAAGCGAGATTTCTTGAATGGGAAAATCGGCATTTATATGGACCAGTTCAATGTCCCGATTACCTTTTATAATGACTTCTATTTGGGTCTGAAAAAGAGTACGCCAGATGCCGAGCTGGCTATTATGCCGTATCCGGCAACCCCAGTGGGACGCTTTAACCCGATTCTCGTCAACCCGGTTCAAATGACAGGTCTCGTAAATGCCGAAGCGAAGAATCCTGAAGCGGTTATGAAATATGTAGATTTCGCAGCCTCGGAGACATTCATGAAGACCATGTACTATGGGTTCGAAGGTGTGCATAGCAAGACGCCGCCAGGGCAATGTCCGCAGGTGACGGACTTGAATAAGTGGAAAACAGAATTCAACTATGCCTCTGGAGATTTCGGGATGCTATCCTCACCAACGCTTGCTGGTAAATGTTATTTCGGTGTGGAGAAAATGGACACGAAGGATTCTTTGCAGCAGGAAGTTAAGAAGATGTTCGAAGCGAATTCTTCTTTTATCGATTTTAATTTGCAGATGGCAGGTCCCACGCATTCCGAGCAAATGCCACAGCTGCCGAAAGATCTTCAGCAGATTCTCACAGATACGATGAAACAAGTGGATGTAGGTGAGGGTGCCATCTGGATGAAGGCCATACTGACACCGAATTATTCGCCAGAACAAGCGAAGAAGGATGCGATTGCTGTGTGGGAGAAAGCGGGAGGCGCACAAGTAGACGCTTGGTATAAAGCCTTTTATGAGAAGGACAAGGATACGATTATTTTGAGCAGGGATATTTATGATATTTTCAAGCAACAACGTGCGCTTCAGAACAAATGAGAGGCGTACGGGACACTCAGTTAGGTGGTGACGAATCGGTATGGCATCTGAGACGGCTAGGAGTAAGACGCAGCTTGCCTTGCGCTACATCAATAAGAAGAAATATTTGTACATCCTTTTGATTCCAGCTGTTGTCTACTTTCTCATTTTCAATTATGTGCCGATGTACGGCATTATCATTGCGTTTAAGGATTTCAATTTCTCCAAAGGGATTGTCGGAAGCCCATGGATTGGCTTTGAGAATTTCCGATACATGTTCGGGCTCAGTGATTTCTACACGGTGTTCTGGAACTCGTTGTACTTAAGTTTTCTGCGACTTGTATTTGGGTTTCCGTTCCCGATTCTACTGGCATTGCTTCTCAATGAGATGCGTAACCGTACCTATCAACGGATTACGCAGACGATCATCTATCTGCCGCATTTTATTTCTTGGGTTGTCATTGGGGGCATTCTGGTCAACTTCTTATCCCCATCATGGGGCGTCGTGAATATTTTCCTGAAGCAATTTGGCTTCGAGCCGGTGTTCTTCCTAGCGGATACGGATTACTTCCGACCTTTGGTGATCTTCAGCAGCATGTGGAAAGAATCGGGTTGGGAAAGCATTTTGTACTTAGCCGCGATGGTTGGCATCAATACGGAACTGTATGAGGCCGCTAGTATCGATGGAGCGAACCGCTTCCAAAGAATCTTATACGTCACGCTGCCAGGGATCAAATCGACGATTATTATCCTGCTAATTCTAAGGCTGGGTCATATTATGGGCAATGGCTTTGAACAGATTTTTGTCTTGCAAAATCCGCTGAACCTCAGTGTTTCCGAAGTGTTTGAGACCTATGTATACCGCGTTGGTTTGATTGGTGGAAGGTTCTCTTTCGGTACAACCGTTGGGCTGTTCACCTCTGTGATTGGGTTGATATTCCTGCTAGCGAGCAATCAGATCGCAAAGTGGATGAAAGAAGATGGGATTTGGTAAGAGGAGGTTACAGTTGTGGGTATCCGATCGTTTGGCGATAAAGTTTTTGATGGTGTGAATTATGGCATTGTGACGTTGTTCGCAATCGCTTGCTTATTTCCATTCTTCTATGTGGCTGCATTCTCGATTACGCCGTACTCTGAGTATTTGGCGAATCCCTTGAAGCTCATTCCCTATCATATCGAGCTAGCGGCGTATAAGCAGATTTTGCAGATGCCGCTCATGTGGACGGGGTATAAGAATACGCTGATTATCACGATTGTCGGGGTAGCTTTGAATATTTTCCTACTTCTCATATCGGCTTACCCGCTTTCAAAGACGGATTTAAAGGGCAGAAACACGATCATGGTTCTGATCACCTTCACGATGTTCTTCAATGGCGGCTTGATTCCTAACTTTTACTTAATCAAAACGTTGCATATATACAACACTTTATGGGCAATGATTTTACCTGGCGTCTTGGGCGCCTACAATTTGATCTTAATGAAGAACTTTGTAAGCGCTATACCGGCGAGCTTGGAAGAATCGGCTTTTATCGATGGGGCCAATGAAATCAAGGTTTTATATAAAATTATCGTACCACTTTCTAAGCCGGCTATTGCGACTTTCATTATCTTCCATTCGGTGACTCAGTGGAACACGTTCTTCTCAGCGATTATTTACACCTCCAAGCGAAGTCTGTGGCCATTGATGTTGATTTTGAGAGAGATGGTCGTCGATGATGGCGGCATTGCCAAAGATGCCATGGATATGAATAACAGTGGGATAACGGTATTTACGATCAAAATGGCGATCATCATCTTTGCTACATTGCCAATCCTGCTTGTGTACCCTTTTTTACAAAAGTATTTCATGAAGGGTGTACTGGTAGGCTCGATTAAAGGATAGTTTCGAATTTCGTAGTGCCATGCTTTCGATTAAATCTGCAATCCCGCAGTTTAATAATAGCGATCATAAAGGAGATGTTGGTATTGAAAGGGTCAGTCAATAGTATCGCAAGCAGTCTCATTTGCATCGGGTTACTGTCTTCCATCGTTATGGCTTGTAGTTCTAACACAGATACGCCTGCTAGCACAACTGCTGCATCTACGGCACCAAGTGCAGGTACTGCGACAGCAGCACCGGCCAAAGCAGCGCCAGTCAGCATCAAAATGTTTAACCGGGTCAATGCGAACGTGGTCATTGATAATAATCCCGTAATTGCAGAGGCTGAGAAGCTGGCGAATGTGAAGCTGTCGGTAGAAGCACCTCCAATTAACAACTATGTAGAGAAGCTTCAGGTAATGATGGCATCCGGTGATCTGCCAGATCTCGTGTACAACTGGGGCGGGGCAGACGCGAATCTAGAGAAATGGTCCAAAGACGGCCTACTGACACCGCTCGATGATAAGATTGCAAAGTATCCGAATTTGACGAAAAACATTACGAAAGAAATGTGGGACGCTGTTAAATCCATTAACGACGGTAAAATTTATCTAATCCCTAGAACGAACGTTGTGAATCACTGGGGCTATATGATCAACCAGCAATGGCTGACCAAGCTGAACCTGAAGGCACCTACAACATTGGATGAGTTTACGAATGTGTGTAAAGCTTTTACGAATAATGATCCAGATGGAAACGGTAAAGCCGACACCTATTGTCTGAGCTTGTCCAATCCTACCCTTGGCGCAAACACGGTGTGGAATTCCAGTTTCTTCCTAGCCTCTGCTTTCAATCTTCCGATCATCAATGGGGTCAAGGATACCGATGGTGCTTATAAAATCAGAGAGAAAATGTCTGGATATATTCCTTTCTTGACGTATCTTAAAGGCCTAAATGAACAAAAACTCATCGATCCTGAGTTCCTGATTAATAAAATTTATGTGGATCAGGAGAAGCTGAATCAGAATCGCGTCGGTATCATTTATTCCCACCAATATGCGGTGATGGCGAATTTGTCCAAGGATAAGGAGTCTGACAAAAAGTACTCCTATCAACCTGTCTTAAAAGATAGTAAAGGTGTAGCTACTGATTTTGTATTACCGGCAACATGGGGCGGCTGGATGATTCCGAAATCATCCAAAAATGTGGATGGCGTATTGAAATTCATAGATTGGGGTAATACGACGGAAGCGAACACCTTGTTCCAACTAGGTATGAAAGGGTTAACTTTTGACAGCTATGACCCTGCTACGAAAAATATTTCCCGTACAGCCGATCAAGCAACTAAACTTGCTGCAACAACGAGCACGTATATGACGCTTGCGAACGCGATTGATGGGAACCCGGCTATAATCGAGGGTGCGGATACAATCGAAAGACTGAATACGTACAAAGCGCAATTGGATGCTGCGATGAAGCAAGTGACAGTAGTAAATGTGCCTGCCGTTCGCTCACCTAAAATCTTGAACCTGAATACTGCAATTCCAGATCTAGTGAAGAAAAAAGACGATCAAGAATTGAAATACTTGATGGGCACATTGACTCTCCAACAGTTTAAGGACTTCTTGGAGAAAGAATGGTATCCAGCTACAGCGGAAGCAGAGAAAGAATATGTGGACTACATGAACAAGCAAGGAAAATAAAAAAAACGTGAAGTACCCTGACAATATGCTGTCAGGGTACTTGTTTTATAATAAGGACATAACTGGAAATAATGATAAAACCAATTGAATTGAAGGAGCGTGTGTTGAATGACACAAACAGCTGAACGTATGTATGACTTCCATGTATGGGCGAACCAAACACTAATAAATAGGTTAAAGGAGCTTCCATCAGAGGTATTCAGGCAGGAGATTCAAAGTGTGTTTCCGACGGTTGCGAAAGTGATTGCGCATATCTACCTAACGGATCGCGTTTGGTTAGACATACTTGGAGGTCGGGATATGAAGGCGGCAATGGAAGCCTCTTGGCAGATAACTGAAGCAATTGAGAGCAAAAACTTGGATGAGTTAGAAGTCATGTACACTGAGTTGTCGCTACGATTCAAGGCATTTCTACAGGAGCAGCCTGATTTGGAAAAGAAAATCACGGTCGATAATCCCTATGCAAGTGTAAGGGACACAAGTATGACTGAAATGGTCTTACAGGTCGTTAATCATGCTACGTATCATCGTGGGAATGTTACGGCCATGCTGCGCCAAATGGGCCATGCCTCCGTCATGACGGAATACGCGTTGTTCTGGTATGCGGGTGCTGAGCAGCACGCTTAAACGCGTCGAAGCCACGGTTTCGTTGCGCGGTCACTTACTGTATTGCTCATGTTCAGGGGCTTGTAGAACTTGCTCAACCTACTAGCTCACGCCCCACCCTCTCAAATCTGCACTAAATCGAGCACATTCCCATGCCTTCCGCAAATTAGATGGATTTTCTGCACTAGCGTTGCATTAGACCTTACACATCATCAACTTGGTACATCTTCGTGCAAAAATTCACAAAGTTTTAAACTAACATAGTTAAAAAGCAGCTCC
>NZ_LMSJ01000009.1 GCF_001428105.1 Paenibacillus sp. Soil766
CTTTTGATTGTAACGTTGGCGGAATTCACTCATCTCGGACACCTCGTAATTTGGATAGGTCTATTATCTAACTCCCCAATTCGTTGTGTCCACTACTAAGTCTAAATTCATATGGCTCGCCGCGCGAGGTTACACCTGGACTTTAGCGCCCTAAATAGGCGCTAAAGTTCCCGATGAAGCGAAATCCGCGAGCCTTCGGTCGCCATAAGGCCCCAAAAGGGCCTTATAGCTCGCCGCGCGAGGTTACACCTGGACTTTAGCGCCCTAAATAGGCGCTAAAGTTCCCGAAGAAGCGAAATCCGCGAGCCTTCGGTCGCAATAAGGCCCCAAAAGGGCCTTATGGCTCGCTGCGCGAGGTAGCACGTGAACTTTAGCGCCCAAAACAGGCGCTAAAGTACCCGATGAAGCGAAATCCGCGAGCCTTCGGTCGCAATAAGGCCCCAAAAGGGCCTTATTGCTCGCTGCGCGGGGTTGCACGTGGACTTTAGCGCCAAACCCGAATCGCAATCATTCCAAGAATCGTAAGTAATCTTCGCTCTCACTGACCTCCGATAATCGGAACGCAAGGGGGGATAGTCCCACCATTTTATGGAATACCTTCCCGAAATAGCTCAAACTGGTATAGCCGCATAGAGTTGCAACGTTTGTAATGGACAAGCCATGATCGCGAAGCAGCTCAGCTGCTTTCTCGATTCGTCGGTTCCGGACATATTCCATCGGCGTAATGCGGAAGTAGTGGGGGAACATTTTGCATAAATAATATTTATCCAGCTGTGCAACCTCTGCTAACCGTTCCAGGGTTAGGTCATCAGCCAAATGGTCTTGGATGTAAGCGGCGACTCGCCTGTAGGCGGACGGAATTTCTAAACTTGTTGGCGTGTTTCCATCCAATAAACAACGTTGAAGCGAAAGCATCCATTCATAAATGCGAAGCGATAGATCAAATCGATCATTCAATTGGTTCTCCGCTGTATCAGAGTACAGTTGCCAAAGAAGCTGAATTGGCTCGGTATCAGGATGGAGTTCAAAAACAGGTCCATACGTTTGAAGTAGATCTTGTCGCAACCATTCCTCTTTAAACCCCTCGATACGTATCCAAATAAACTCCCATTGATCGCACAAAGTCGCATCAAATGCGTACTCATGATCGGAAGGGATAGTCACCACGAACGCATGGCCCTTCGGGACGGTGAAATGTTCTTTCCCAATGCGAAGTTTACCTGCCCCTTGTATGGACCATTGAAAGATGACCCCTTGCCCGCCGCGCTTAAGTCCGTTCCATTGGTAGTTCTCGTCAGTAACCGAGCTGTGCCCAATCGATAGTAGCTTAAGTAGATGTCGATTCTCACTGTCCGTGTATCTAAAACCATAAGATTTATGCACAATATTTTACCACCATTCTTCAAAATGTTACTATTTTATCTAATCTTCCAAGGATATATAATGTGCGTAATAAATAATATATTACCATATTGGAGGTTGCGGAAGATATGCTGCATAAAGAATGGTTGGATTGTTATGTGCGTGTTGAAGGGACTTCGCTTCGAGTGGGGAATGCCAAGATTGAAAGGTGCTGGTCTTTCGCGAGCGGCCGTGCAGTTAATGTCTCAATTTTGGATAAAAATAAAGGTGAGGAATGGCTCGCGCAGGAATCTAACTCCCCGATGTTTCAACTACCAGGATTGTCTGATGACCAGCAGCCACATGCCATATTCATTTCGGCACTCGTGGAAAATGATTACGGCATTTCTCGGCCCTATTTACAAACGAATATAGACATGCACCTTGAAGCGATCTCTACTATGTATCGATTGACATTGAAGATCTATCCAGATGCACCATTCATTCGACATGAGATAACCGTGATGCCAGTTAGTCATTTCAGAAGTAAGGATAGCCTGACTGACAAAGAGCCAAACCTCGCATGGACCAAAGCTGATTTCAAAGCGAATAGAACGCTTTCCACTACAGCACTACAATTAGATACGAATAATAAGCAACATAACGTTGAATCGTCTGATTATTGTGAACATATGACACTTCGGGATCTGCATTCCCGATGGACATCTGTTCAATTCCTTGATCAGACGGATACAAACAATAACCTCGTGAGTCAAGAGACAGGTTTGTTATATGTAAGGGAAAAGCGAAATTTGCGAGGAAATCTCCTGTTTCTTACAAAAACACTTCATGAGTGCGGTTTATTGATTATCAAAGAAGGTCCAACTGAACTAGGGATATTTGGTAAATCAGGAGTGGAATTTCAATTTCATGGGAAGAGTTTGAGTCTGCTGGGGACGGGGATCAGCGAAGGGGATCTGCGCCATAACGAAGAAATTACTTCATATGGCGTAACCGTCGGTGTTTATGATGGGACTTCACTTGGTGGTTATCACTTGCTACAGACATATCATCGTAGTCTTCGTGCGCACGTTGCGGTTAGGGATAGCTTCATCATGAGCAACACATGGGGGGATCGGTCCAAAGATGGTGCCATAAGCGGGGCGTTTCTACGCAAAGAATTGTACGCAGCAGCAGCGCTCGGGTTGAGCATCATGCAAATCGACGATGGCTGGCAGAAGGGGGCAACGGTCAATTCCGTTCATGCAGCGACGAAGTCGAATGGAGGACTGTGGAGCGATTATTACAGTGGGGATGGCGATTTCTGGGAGGTACATCCGGACAGGTTTCCAGGCGGGCTCACTCCTATCGTTTCGCTTGCTGCTGAACTTGGGGTTGCCTTAGGTTTGTGGTTCTCGCCAGACTCTGTTCGTGACTATATCAACTGGGAAAAGGACATTGCTACCTTAATACATCTTCATCGATATTACAATATTCGTGCATTTAAATTAGATGGGATTGAAATACATTCGAAGCTCGGGGAGATTCGGTTGTTGAATATGATGCGATATGTTCAGAAAGCGACCAACGGACAAGTTGATTTCAATATCGATACGACTGCTCAGAAGAGACTAGGCTACTTTGGGCAAACCCAATATGGCAGCATCTTCCTTGAAAATCGTTACACCGATTGGACAAATTATTATCCGCATTGGACGCTTCGCAATCTTTGGATGCTAGCTCCTTATTTACCTTCTTCAAGACTGCAAATGGAATTCTTGAATGTAAATCGCAACAAGGATAACTATGCGGAAGATCCTTTGGCCCCTAACTCATGCGGGCAAGTCTATGCTTTCGCAGCAACGGCTTTCTCGAATCCATTAGCATGGATGGAGTTAACGAAATTGACGGATCAACAAATGAATGGATTGACTACAGTTATTCAGGCGTTTAAGCCTTACCATGCTGAAATCTTAGCTGGACGAGTGTTACCTATAGGTGAAGAACCGACGGGTGCTAGCTGGACAGGTATGCAAAGTATTTGCAGCCCAACGCATGGGTATGTCCTGATCTTCCGCGAGTTGCACGAATCTAACACCGCAGCTATGAAACTTTGGGGCGTGAATGGTGAAATAAACGTGACTGAGATACTGAGAATGGATGTAAAAGATGAAGTAATAATTCCTCAAGCGCCGCTTCAAATGATTTGGGACGCAACACCGCAAGGCGAATATGTAGTCACCAGGCCAGAGCCATTTACTTTCATTATGTATAGGTATGACATTTCATCGATTTCCTAATCATTTGATTATAGGACGAACAACAAAGAAGAGGTTGGCCCATTGTCTTCAACGACATAGGGCCAATCTCTTTTGTTAACTTAGTTACACGAGTGCTTTTTCATATAGATATACATGGAAACCATCAATGGTAGCTGGTCCTTTTTGTTGGTATCCATTTTTCACAAATAACTTTTGAGCACCGAGTTGATTGGAAAGTGTATCAAGTATTAGATGGTTGATACCGAGCTCTCTAGCTTTTTCTTCTAATTGCGAGAGGATCTGTTGACCATAACCCTTCTTCTGGTGACTGGGATGAACACGAAGACGCTTAATTTCGGCTTTGCCTTCCTGCAGCAGCTTTAAGCCGCCCATGGCTAACACATTACCATCTGCTCCAGTGCCTACCAGAAATTCACCGCCATCTTTCAAATACTGTTCAGGTATATGCAAAATATCATGGTAATGCTGATGAGTAGGTTCTACTTTTGCCTCCGAAATGACTAATAAATGAATCCTCCATAAATCATCGGTATCCAACGTTGAGTATCGCCGCGTTTTGATCATAAAGTGTTCCTCCTCTTTCCATAAATCTCATATTAGGTATATATGTAATATAAACTAACGTAAATCTGAGTACAAATAATCTTTTCTTATAGAATATCATAATTATTCAAATAATTCCTTTGAATTTTGTATTAAAGCTAACATGAAATTGCAGTTGTTTGTGATTTTTAACGAAATAAATGCAAAGCTGTTTAGGTGATGTATAAAGATTAGAGTGAATTTGGTGCAGGGTTGGATGGATGAACAATGATGATGAATGATTCATTCGTAAATTTTGTTAAGTAACATAACATGGTTATGAGTTATAAGTTAAATTTATATATGTTTAAATAGTGGATGAGATGGAGTGAAAGCGGAATCATTTAATAATTAGCGTACGAAAAACAGGATTTTATATGATAATGTTCGCGTTTTTAAGGTGTCATGTACAAAATTACAACGAATTGGCAAATTTTTGTTGAAAAATACGATGGAACAGCGTATATTAATAACAAGAAACAAATGTTAGATTATTTTACATTAAAAATTGATTATCTTTCTTATAACTCAATGGAGATATAACATTACTCATTATGTTAGTTTATTTTAAATGGGAGCGTGACATAGGATGAAGAAAAAAATTGTTTTAGTTGGAAATGGTATGGCTGGTGTTAATTGTATAGAGCAATTGCTAAAACTTGCACCTAACTCATACGAAATCACGATCTTTGGGAAAGAACCACATCCAAACTATAACCGTATCCTGCTCTCATCTGTTTTGGCTGGAGATGCGGATATGAAGGATATCGTCATTAATGATTGGTCTTGGTACTCGGACAACAATATTACCTTGCACACGGGTCATACCGTTAACAAGATAGATACAGAACGTAAGCTTGTTAGTACAGATCTTGGAATCACGGTTGCCTATGATGAATTGATTCTGGCAACTGGATCATTACCGTTCATGCTTCCGCTTCCGGGTGCAGACAAAGAAGGTGTGATTGCTTTTCGAGATATTGGGGATTGCAAGACGATGATGGATGCGGCCAAAAATTATAAAAAAGCGGTTGTTATCGGAGGCGGTCTACTCGGGCTAGAAGCTGCACGCGGTTTATTAAACCTCAATATGGAAGTTTCCGTCGTGCACATCAATGAATACTTAATGAATCTTCAACTCGACAGAACGGCATCCTTGATGCTTCAACAAGAATTAGAGCAACAAGGAATGAAGTTCCTACTCAAGAAAAATAGTGAAACGATTCTAGGCAAGAAACGGGTAACGGGACTTCGTTTTACGGATGGTTCAGAGGTAGAGGCTGATCTTATCGTGATGGCTGTTGGGATTAGACCTAATATGGCACTTGCGAAGAACAGTGGAATTGACATCAATCGAGGTATTGTGGTCAATGATTACCTAGAAACAAGTGTTCCCAATATTTACTCCATTGGTGAATGTACAGAGCATCGCGGTGTTGCTTACGGTCTAGTGGCACCGCTATATGAGCAAGGAGCGGTACTTGCGAAGCGATTAGCAGGTGTTGGTACGGATGGCTATCAGGGTTCCGTTGTATCCACGAAACTCAAAGTATCTGGTGTTGATGTGTTCTCAGCAGGCGAATATGCAGATAAACCAGGTACTCGCGCTGTTCGTGTACAAGATGATTTCGAAGGCATTTATAAGAAGGTTGTCATTCAACAAGGGAAAGTTATTGGGGCCGTCTTGTTCGGTGACATCAGCGATGGCTCCAGATTGTTCGCGATGATCCGCAATGGCGAAGATGTAACAGGCAAAGAAAAGACCGTCCTCCTTGGCGATGGTGGCGGCAAGACGAAGTCTGGTGTTGATTTAGTAGCTGGCATGAGCGCAGATGAAATCGTATGTGGCTGTAATGGTGTTTCCAAAGGGGCCATCGTCCACGCGATTCAAGAGAAGGGCTGCTCCAGCGTTAATGATATCAAAGCATGTACCAAAGCATCCGCTTCTTGCGGAGGGTGTAAGCCGCTTGTAGCTGATGTTCTCACGTATGTCCTTGGGGCAGACGGAGTGAAAACAGTCAAAGAAGGTATTTGCGGTTGTACAACACTCGGGCGTGACGAAGTTGTTGAAGCGATTCGCACGATGCAACTTACGACTACGAAAGAAGTTATGAATGTTCTCGAATGGTCTAATACAGAAGGGTGCTCCAAGTGTCGTCCAGCTTTGAATTACTATTTGGGTATGGTGTGGCCAGAAGAGCATGAGGACGAAAGAGAGTCTCGTTTCGTGAACGAACGGAATCATGCGAACATTCAAAAGGATGGCACATACTCAGTCGTTCCGCGTATGTACGGTGGCGTAACGACACCGAAGGACTTGAAGAAAATTGCTGAGATCGCTGAGAAATATGAAGTGCCCCTTGTGAAAGTGACAGGCGGACAACGTATCGATTTGCTTGGTGTGAAGAAAGAAGACCTGCCAGGGATGTGGGCTGATTTAGATATGCCTTCAGGTTATGCGTACGGTAAATCACTTCGGACGGTAAAGACATGCGTAGGCTCCACGTTCTGCCGCTTTGGTACACAAGATGCTATTGGCATGGGGATTCAGCTTGAGAAGAAGTTCGAGCGCCTATATACACCGGCAAAAGTGAAAATGGCTGTCTCGGGTTGCCCGCGAAACTGTGCGGAAGCGACTATCAAAGATTTTGGCGTTGTTGCCATTGATGGCGGTTGGGAGCTCCATGTTGGCGGTAACGGAGGAACGAAACTGCGTGGAACGGATCTTTTATGCAAAGTGAAGACGGAAGAGGAAGTACTCGAATGGTCTGGCGCATACTTGCAGTACTATCGGGAAACCGGTAAGTACAATGAACGCACATCGGAGTGGTTGGAGCGTGTAGGTCTAGAGACAATTAAAGAGACATTGGCGTCAAGTGAAGATCGCGCTGCCTTTAATGACCGCATTAATAAAGCATTATCACTGATGAAAGATCCGTGGAAAGAAATTATTGAACAAAAGGCATTGCGCCAAACATTTTCACCTATTGAAGAACAATCGGCAGCGTCGATTTTGAAATAGAAGGGATGATGCATATGAAACGGTTACACATTGGCCATATTTCGGAAATTGCAGTAAAAAGATCGCGAGTTGTACGTATCGGTGACTTAGAAATTGCTGTGTTCAAGCTCTCAGACGGAGTCATTAAAGCTATTGAAAATCGCTGCCCGCACAAAGCGGGTAAGCTTTCTGAAGGTATTGTGTGTGATCATCATGTATTTTGTCCCTTGCATGATTGGAAGATAGATCTGCACAACGGACTTGTTCAGGCACCGGATGATGGTTGTGTTACCAAGTTCGAAGTTGAGATTGAGGACAATACCGGAGAGATGTATTTGCATATTTCAGAGGAAAGTATCTTAGCATCCTAGCAGGGGGAGTACAGAATCATGCGACATAATGGATCAGCACTTGCTTTAGGATTATCCACGTTAGCCATGATGGCATCCTTCGTGATCTGGAGCGTTTTTGCACCGATTGCTGGGCAAATTCAAGAATTGTTTCAGTTAAGCACGATTCAAAAAAGTCTGCTAATCGCAACACCCGTACTGCTCGGTTCGATACTGCGAATCCCGATGGGGATTTATACCGATCGGTTCGGTGGTAAACGCGTATTTGCAATCACGATGCTTTTTCTAACAATTCCGCTTCTGATCGCTGGATACGTGCATACGTACTGGATGTTGCTGCTTTGCGCGTTGTTTATTGGGATGGCAGGGACGACCTTTGCCATTTCCCTTACTTATGTATCGAGATGGTTTCCAGCTGAGAGACAGGGTCTTGTTCTTGGGTTAGCTGGACTTGGTAATCTAGGCGGTGCTGCAGCGAGCTTCTCATTGCCCTTCGTCTTTAATCAGTATGGTTTCCAATGGGTGTTCTGGAGTTTAGCCATCATGATCGTGATTGTTACAGCTATCTTTTGGATCGGAACCAAGGATTTACCTTCACCAGCTCAAAAGAAGACTTTCAAGCAATCGATGATTGTGCTGAAGGATCAATCAACCTGGTATTTATCGTTTTTTTACTTTTTAACTTTCGGTGGTTTTGTTGCATTCAGCGTATACTTACCAACATTTCTGAAAGATTTATTTCAATTATCTGCAACAGATGCAGGACTGAAAACTGCAGGATTTGTTCTGATTGCTACGCTCATTCGTCCATTAGGCGGTTATTTGGCCGATCGCATAGGGTCTCGGCGTGTGCTCGTGGTTGTATTCACAGGCATGATTATCACGTCGATCGCCTTGTCAGCGTCGTTACACCAATTCATATCCTTTAGCGTGTGTTGTCTGGTGGCCGCTGCTTTGTTAGGCGTTGGAAACGGAGCCGTATTCAAAATGGTTCCAGAAGTTTCCTCTGGAAATACGGGTGCAGTCACGGGAATCGTAGGTGCAGCAGGCGGTTTAGGCGGTTTTTTTCCACCTATCGTATTAGGCATTGTGAAAGATTTGTCAGGTGCATATACGTTGGGCTTCGTCTTGCTTATGGTATTCGCCTGCACTTGTCTGTGGATGAATTTAACTTCGAGACGCATGGTAATTAACAAACAAAGCACAATGGCATAAATCAGCGAGGCGTGTGACGAATACGAACAACGGAACACTTCAGCATGGGAATGTGGAGGTAAATCAGTTATGGGGAAACAAAAACTCGTCTTAATAGGAAACGGAATGGCAGGCGTTCGCTGTGTGGAAGAAATTCTTGCACTTGCGCCAGATCGGTTTGAAATCACAATATTCGGCAGTGAACCGCATCCCAATTATAATCGCATTATGTTATCGAAGGTGCTTCAGGGAAGTACAACAGTGAACGATATTACCATAAATGATTGGCAATGGTATCAAGATAAAGGAATTACACTCTATACGGGGGACTCCGTGATCAGCATCGATACCGCTAAACGCAAAGTAGTGAGTGAAAAAGGGCGGACCGTGGAGTACGACCAATTGATCCTTGCCACGGGTTCGTTGCCATTCATGCTGCCTTTGCCGGGAGCAGATAAACCAGGCGTGACAGCTTTTCGCGACATTAACGATTGCAATACAATGCTGGAGGCTTCCAAATCTTATAAGAAAGCTGTTGTTATTGGCGGCGGTTTACTTGGCTTAGAAGCGGCTCGCGGTTTGCTTAATCTAGGGATGGACGTCCATGTCGTTCATATTTTCAACTATTTGATGGAGCGCCAGCTCACGCCAACTTCAGCAGGAATGCTGCGTAAAGAGTTGGAGAATCAAGGGATGAAATTTCTACTCGAAAAGCAAACTGAGAAAATTTATGGTAAAAAGCGAGTAGAAGGACTTCTATTTAAAGATGGAAGCAAAGTAGAAGCAGATCTGATCGTCATCGCAGTCGGTGTACGCCCAAACATTAAGTTAGCGGCGGATAGCGGCATCGAGACGAATCGAGCTATCATGGTCAATGATTATTTGGAAACGAACGTGCCAGGGGTCTATGCGGTCGGAGAGTGTGCCGAGCATCGCAATATGGTTTACGGTCTTGTAGCACCTCTCTATGAGCAAGGTAAAGTGCTGGCGAAGAAGATTTGCGGTGTAGAGACTGAAGGCTATCCTGGATCAATTCTGTATTCGCAATTAAAAGTATCTGGTGTAGAAGTATTCTCGGCGGGAGAAATTCGTGATTCCGAAATTAATACTTCACTGAAAGTGATTGATGGTGTCAAAAACACGTATAAGAAGATCGCTATCCGTAATAACAAAATCGTAGGAGCCGTCCTCTATGGAGATAGCAGCGAGGGTAATAAGCTGCTCGGCTATATTAAACAACAAGCGGATGTGTCCGTGTTGGAGGAAGCGTCGGCGGTAGGTGGCGGCGCAGATGAAGCCTATGCGGCATCGCTGTCACCAACGGCAACCGTATGCTCTTGCAACGGTGTAACGAAGGGCGGCATTCTCGATGCGGTACGTGACAACGGATGCGCGACTGTCGAAGATATTCGCGCTTGCACACGGGCATCGAGCACTTGCGGTGGCTGCAAGCCGCTCGTTTCGGCGATGCTGCAGCTGGCGCTGCAGAGCCAGGACGCACCGGCTGCGCCAAAGGAAACGGTGTGCGCATGCACATCGCACAGCCACGACGAGCTGCGCGTTGCTGTGCGCAGCGCAGGCTTCGAGACCGCGCATGAAGCTATGCATGCGCTTGGTTGGAACAAGGCGGACGGGTGCCCGATATGCCGTCCAGCTGTGCAGTACTATATCGGCCAGACACGTGGAGCTGCTGCCGATAAGCCGGAATCGTTGTCGCTGGATTCAGCAGCGAGCTTGCTCGCCGATGGCACGTATGCCATCACGCCGCGTATGTATGGCGGCGTCACGAACGCTGAGCAATTGAGGCTTCTTGCCGACATAATCGAGAAGTATGACGTGCCGTTAGTGAAGTTGACAGGCGGTGCCCATCTGGATCTACTCGGTATCACAGAGGATCAAGTCAACGCCATCGGTGCTGAAATTGGTCACCAGGCATCCACGGCTCCATCCTATGGTAGTAGCATCACATCTGTTGCAACATGCTCAGGGAAAGATTACGACCGAAGTGCCCTTCAAGATTCCATAAGAATGGGCATCCTTCTTGAACATCGCTTGGAGGGCTTGCAAATGCCAACAGGAGTAAGTGTTGCGGTTTCTGCTAGTCCTTTGCACAGAGCAGGTACACTATCCAAGGATCTAGGACTTGTAGGTGTCCCAGGAGGCTGGGAAATTTATGTTGGAGGCAGCGGAGGTACGAAGCTTCGTCAAGCCGAGTTGTTCTGTATGGAAGCAAGCGAGGAGACAGTGCTAGATCTAGCTATTGCTTATTTCCAATGGTACCGGGAAGAAGCGAGTTTCGGAGAAACGACGGGGCAATGGGTTGAACGTATAGGGATTACACAACTTCGCGAACGATTATTCAATCACTCCATACGTATGGAGTTAATAAGTAGATGGCAGTTAGAATGTAAGTTGATGGAACAACAGCAAGTAAATTCGCAGCTGACAGCTGCAGTGGCAAGGTGAGCTTATGAGTCTATTCGCCCAGCAAGAACAAGTCGTTTCTGACCCTTTACATGTGATGGATACGCAGTGCCCATTTTGCAGTGTGCAGTGCAAAATGCAAGTGATTGAAGATCGCAGCGCCTCTGATGGACAGTCCATTTATTCTATTGTGCCAAAGCCAAATCAAGCATCGGAAGGTCGTCTATGCATCAAAGGAATGAATGCTTATCAGCATGTGCTTACTGGAGAACGACTGTTATACCCGATGGTGAAGCGGAATGGTCGTTTCGAGCAAATTTCTTGGAATGATGCTTATGAGTTAATCGCAAGTAAATTTACCCAGCTCCGCGAAACGTATGGCAACCACACGGTAGGTTTATATGGGGGTGGTTCGCTCACGAATGAATCTTCCTATTTATTAGGGAAATTCGCGCGTGTTGCGCTGCAAACGAAGTATATTGATTATAACGGCAGGTTTTGTATGTCGGCCGCGGCATCAGCAGGTGTGAAAGTGTTCGGGATTGACCGTGGGATAACGAACCAACTATCGGACATTGAATTAGCCGAGTGTATCATATTGGCGGGAACGAACATTGCGGAATGTCAACCGACGTTGATGCCTTATTTCACAAGAGCCAAAGAGAAAGGTGCCATCATCATAGCCATCGATCCGCGTGAAACCGGTACAACGCGAATCGCCGATATTCATTTACGTGTGAAGCCTGGCATGGATGCTACTTTGGCCAATGGGATGCTCAAAATTCTCTTTGAGGAAGGTTGCTTGGATGAAGAGTTCGTAGCTAATCGGACTACTGGCTTTACGGAACTGAAAGCGCATCTCGATTCGCTTGAAATGGAAGAGATCGCCAACCTAACTGGAGTGCCGAAGCAGTTGATTCGTAAAGCTGCATTGAGTTACGGCAACGCACAGACTGGCATGGTGTTTACAGCAAGAGGTGTGGAACAACAAACAGATGGTCACATGGCGGTTCGAAACTTCCTGAATCTCGTGCTTCTTACTGGGAAAATTGGCAAACCTGGCTGCGGCTATGGCGCTGTCACAGGTCAAGGGAACGGTCAGGGCGGAAGAGAGCATGGTCAAAAGGCAGATCAGCTCCCTGGCTATCGCCTTATTGAAAATCCAGAAGATCGCGCTTATATCGCGGATGTGTGGGGCATTGAACCGAGTGAGCTTCCTGGCAAGGGAGTTTCAGCTTATGAAATGATGGAGAAGGTTCATGAACAGGAGATTCGGGCTTTATTCGTGATGGGCTCGAATCCACTCGTCTCCAACCCAAACGCGAATTTCGTAGAAGAAGGGTTGAAGAAGCTTGATTTCCTTGTCGTTGCGGACTTCCTTATCTCCGAAACAGCTCAGCTTGCTGATCTAATTTTACCCGTAACGGCCTATTTAGAGAATGCCGGGACGTTAACTAACCTGGAGGGACGCGTGCTTCTGAGAGAAGCTGGTCGTCCAGCACCAGGTGAAGCTAAGCATGATTGGCAGGTTCTTAGTGAGCTTGCCGAGAAGCTTGGGAGAGGTCAATTCTTTCAATTTGGCCAGGTGGAAGATGTATTTAACGAGCTTCGACTAGCAAGTCGCGGTGGAACTGCAGACTATTATGGCATTACCTATGAGCGATTGCGGAAGGAAGAAGGCATCTATTGGCCTTGTCCGGAAGAGGGGCATCCAGGTGCCAAACGCTTATTCGAATCCTCGTTCCCACTTCCAGCGGGAAGAGCACTTCTCACTACCGTGGAGAATCATCTGCCCAAGGAGCAGACCAGTGAGGATTTCCCGCTGTATTTGACCACTGGCCGAGTTCTCGTACATTATCTAACAGGTGTGCAAACCCGCAAAAGTCCATCATTAGCCGCGAGAGATGTGGAGTCTTTCATGGAAATCCATCCCCGAACGGCGAAAAAGCACCATATCGAAGATGGGACACTTGTGAAGCTGATGTCCAAACGCGGTGAAATATACGTGCGTAGTCGCTTTAGTGATGCGATTCGCGAAGACACCGTATTCGTACCTATGCATTGGGGCGATACGCAAAACGTCAACAAGTTGACGAATGATGCGCTCGATCCAACCTGCAAAATGCCAGGTTTTAAAGTATGTGCGGTACAAGTGAGTCCGCTAGTATCGGAATATGCGTAAAATGAAAAGACCGAACTCATCGATCTCGCAGCGATGAGTTCGGTCTTTTCATTTTTGAGTAAGATAATAAGCATATTCCATAGGTCTACGATACAGATCCTTATGTTTAAAATCCTTAAGATCTTCGTATATATTTTTTTGGGGCTTTCCATTAAGTTCAATAATCCATAATTTACTTTGTTTGTCCAAAACAAAATCCACACTCAGTTCTCCCAAAGATCCCATAAGAGTTTCTGCTTCTTGAGCGGCCATTACACTTACTTGGTTCAGAGACTGTAGGATTTCAGTTGCTTTTTCAGGCGAAAGTATTCGTTTGAGAATTTCTGCTGCATCATAAACGTGGTCACACATACTTGTGTTAAAGTAACGCTCGTATGCCACTCTACAAGTGATGTTGTATATCATCCACTGACCAACATACCCCTTTTGAACAAGAACACGGATGTCAAAATATTGACGATCGAGTTGACTCATTTGAATCCCTTGTTGGACCAAGTAGTTCTTTCGTCCGAGGAGAACATCTAACTTTTCCTGAATGCTTTCATTTTTCCTACAAATAACTCTTGGAGCTAGACTGTGTAAGGAAATATGAATATCGTCATTATTCGTACGTTCAATTCGATAGACAGATGCCCCTTTAGATCCATAAATTGGTTTTATAAAGAGTAGATTATTTTTGTCTAATAGTTCTGTTATGTTCACTTCATTATATTGAAATGTGTCGGGTACATATTGCGATAGACTCGATTGATGTAGCTGGTTATAGAGGTCCCATTTATTGAATTGATTGATCGTATTGAAACACTTAAACTTACCTATTACTTTCTCTAGGAGTTGAATGGTCATTGAGTCTTTGTTATAACAGCGGTTATAGACGACGAGAGGGAAAGGGAACATACGTTGTGTCCATTTGCCATTTTTCAGGCTAAGTCCAATAATACGTCGCTTATTCCACCGTATATCTGCTGGAGTGAAAGCATAAATTCTCAGGTTTTGATTTTGATATCCGCGGCAGAGATCCAAAATTCTTTTTCTTCTATTTCGGTTAGCAACCATAATACCTATTAATGGGCGCTTGTCCAATCTTATCACTCCCTAGCTTGAACCATCATAATTAAATAATGCTAGCGCGGTCACTTTGGTATGGGACAAACACATAAATGTACTGATATTTATTAATAGATTAGATTTTATTTTCCATTTCACAAATTTGGTAGGCATTTACTGTGTCTATCTTTTTAGGCTTTTAATATGATGATATACGTTTGAAAATAAGGAGATGAGATTAGTATGGGGAAAAGTAATTGTCCCCCAGGACCTCCAGGGCCAGAAGGGCCACGTGGGCCCCAAGGAGCTACGGGGACATCAGGGGCAGCAGGTCCAGCGGGATCAATAGGACCAGCAGGAACAACCGGAGCAACGGGACCAGAGGGACCGAGAGGTGACAAAGGGAAAGAAGGGCCAGAAGGGCCTCGAGGACACAAAGGGCCAGAGGGACCAGCAGGACCACGAGGTCTCCAAGGCCCAGAAGGCCCAGAAGGACCCGCCGGACTAGCAGGGGCGACGGGTCCTATGGGACCAATGGGGCCAGCAGGGCCGACAGGAACAGCGGGTGCAGCGGGAGCAATGGGACCAATGGGGCCAGCAGGGCCAACGGGAACAGCGGGTGCAGCGGGACCAATGGGGCCAGCAGGGCCAACAGGAACAGCTGGTGCAGTGGGATCAATGGGACCTGTGGGACCTATGGGACCAACGGGAACAGCGGGATCAGTGGGTGCAACAGGGGCTACCGGAGCATCAGGAGCTCCGGGGGCAACAGGACCAGCCGGAGCAGTGGGTGCAACAGGAGCTACAGGTGTAGGAAGTACGGGGGCTGTAGGAGCTACGGGAGCAACAGGACCAGCAGGACCAGCGGGTGGTCCACCGGGGCCAACAGGAGCAACGGGAGCAGCTGGGCCAACAGGATCAGCAGGAGCAGTGGGTGCAACAGGAGCTACAGGTGCAGGAGCTACGGGAGCTGTAGGAGCTACGGGGCCAACAGGACCAGCGGGTGGTCCACCGGGACCAACAGGAGCAGCAGGGCCAACAGGAGCACAGGGGGCTGCGGGAGAAATAGGGCCAACCGGAGCAACGGGTACAGCAGGTGCAGTAGGGCCAACTGGATCACCGGGGACAGCGGGAGCAGCAGGTGCAACCGGAGCAACGGGTACAGCAGGTGCAGTAGGGCCAACTGGATCACCGGGGACAGCAGGAGCAGCAGGGCCAACCGGAGCTACAGGCCCAGCAGGACCAGCAAGTGCTGGAGGATTAATTCCATTTTCAACAGGTATCATCCTCAGTGGCGCTACAGTTGTTTCAGCTGCACCAATTTTAATGGGTTTTGGTAATCGTGCAGTTGAAGTTATTAACGGTGCAGGAGAATCAACTATGCCACCAGAAGCAGGTGGTTTTGCCTTCCCAATTCCCTTTAATGGGACCGTTCGAAACTTGCAAATAAGCGCAGATTTGTTGGTTGCTTCAGTGGCTTCTATTAATGTGACACCTCTTATATATGATTTTACAGTTTTCAGAGCACCTTCAGCCCCTAATAATGGGATTAGTCATAATTCTTCACTTTACTTGACAACTCCGCTGACTAGCTCGCTTACTTTTGGAGGTCCTGGTAATACAGTTATTGCTGGTACTTTCTATACAGCAACCAATATTAATCTAGGAACATTAAATGTCGTAGCTGGAGATCGTATTGGTATTCGTATAAGAACGAATGTAGCGTCTAATCCCTCAGCAGCTGATATTACCCAACTTTCATTTAGCGCTAGTCTATCTTATACTCCTAGTTAAAAACAACGTAGCCGAAATCACGTTAGATTCTGTTAGGTTTATGAACAACCTTAGTGGTTTTGGGGTAAGGGAATCTTACCCCTTATTTTTATTTTATGGCGATTGGGCTTGTATTTGTACTGGCTACCGCAGTTGTATTAGGACTTCCTGTAGCTGTTGGAAGTGAATGAAAGCGTAGAGAGTTATCGCATGTGAGAAAAATGAAAATTTAAGATGATTGAAATAGTTATAGATGCTAGTAAATAGGGGATCATAAGTTTTCTTGCTTTTATATTTGTTGACAAATAAACCCAAAATTTGGGGCGCCTAATTAACGTGAAGGAAATGATCGTTAAACAATCATTTTGAGAAAAGTGGGGGAGTTCGATTTGTTGTCCCACGGACATGCCAGAGACTAGGAGGAAGCTATGGGTATACCTGACTATGGTCGATGCATTCCCTTTGTTTGGTTATGATTTGAAAGACTATGAAGTACTTTTTGAAGAAAAACTGGAATTATTATTAAAACTAAGAGACTCGGAAAAGGTAACCTGGAAAGGTGGACATAGACCAGCCTTTACGAATCTTGGCGTGTATCCGCGTCCGGTTCAGGACCCATTACCGGTATGGCTTGGCAGTGGGGGGAATTCCGAATCGGTCATAAGAGCTGGGGTGCTTGGGCTACCTCTTGTTTTGGCAATTATCGGCGGGAGTTCACTGCAATTTGCTCCACTTGTACCCCTCTATAAGAAAGCAGCAACACATGCAGGACATGATTCTTCTAAATTAAAGATAGCCGTACACTCCCTAGGGTTCGTTGCGGAAAGTACATTACTTGCTGTAGACAAGTATTTCCCTCCTACACAAGCATCGTTTAATTATTTTGGGAAAGAGCGGGGTTGGGGACATTACAGCCGGGCAAACTTCGATGCTGCAATCAGCTTAGAAGGGGCATTATACGTAGGTGATCCTGAAACGGTAGCCAACAAAATCATTCAAATGTATAAGCATTTAGGCTTCTCACGATTTTTTCTTCATTTGCCTGTCGGCACCATGCCGCACGAAGATGTTATGAAAGCCATTGAACTCTTGGGAACGGAAGTCGCACCTCGAGTTCGGGAAGAAGTTGCGAGGTTAGATGCTGAAGAAAGAAATATCATAAACACGTAACAGTTGACAATACTTGATCGGTTAGGGAAGGGGCTATTTCAAAAGTCTATATAGACTTTTGGAGAAGGCCTCTTTTCGGTTAATGACCAATGAGTAATAAATATGCTTCTCGCAATCGGCACTGGGACAGCCCCTTTGTACTAGTCATTGATTCAGATCCCGAATAATAATGAGGTGAAATTAACCAGAACCTTTTTGTCACACTTAGAGGACGCCAATTGTCTTATACATGTCAAACAAATTGAGGTACTCAATTACACATCGCTAGCCCATATAAAGGGCTATAAACTAGGAGGAATTCATATGAAAATTGTAGTTATTGGTGGTAGTGGACTTATTGGATCTAAAGTTGTGCAGAACCTTCGTGAGCTTGGGCATGAAGTTGTCCCGGCATCACCTTCCTTAGGCGTTAATACGATTACTGGTGAAGGGCTAGCTGATGCACTACACGGTGCACAGATTGTCGTAGACGTGACGAACTCGCCTTCGTTTGAAGACGAGGCTGTTATGGCGTTCTTCGTGACGTCGAACAAGAATCTTCTAGCTGCTGAAGCAGCGGCAGGTGTGAGTCATCACGTTGCACTGTCGGTTGTAGGTACTGAACGTCTTCTCCAAAGTGGCTATTTCAAGGCGAAAATGGCCCAAGAAGAGCTGATCAAGGCTTCTCCAATTCCTTATACCATTGTCCGCGCAACGCAGTTCTTCGAATTCATCGGGAGCATCGCCTATGTGGCTACGGAAGGGGATACGGTACGGTTGCCTTCCGCTCTTACGCAGCCTATTGTATCGGATGATGTCGCGGCTGTGGTGGCTGAGTTCACCCTTGGTGCACCTGTGAATGGCATTGTTGATGTGGCTGGTCCTGATCAAATTGGCCTTGACGAACTTGTTCGACAATTCTTGGCTGCCAATCAAGATGCACGTCAAGTGATCACAGATGACAATGCAACCTACTTCGGTTCAGTGGAAGTGAATGATCAATCTCTCGTTCCGAATGATAGTAGTTCACGAATCACTACAATCACTACAACTCGGTTCCATGATTGGCTCAATCGGACTGTAAACCAAGTATAATTAGGCAACATGTTCCGATGGTGTCACTACCAACATTGCAAACACCAAACCACTCTGTGATCTCACAGGGTGGTTTTATTTATCTCGAAGTAGTTTAAAGGAATGGAATGGGAGAATGTTCTTGTCATTGATGTTTCTTGATTTGGGATAATAGCAGTGATTGTGTCAAACCAGGAGGATCTTTCATGAGATGGTTTATACAAGGGGAATCCCAAAAAAAACGATAATCTTCATACGATGAAAACCATAAGCCTGGAAGAAGAAGAGAATAACCATGTGTTTTCAACGGATATGGATCACAATGAAAAGTTGATTAAAGAAGCGTTCCAGGATTGTTTCGATCTGGTATACCGCAAAATAGAAGTTAAGCATAACACGAAATGGCTCATTGTTTATATTGATAACTTAATTGATACGAATATGCTTGAAGAGCAAGTCATTAAACCTCTGCTAACAAGTGCAACAAGGGATAGGGTTTCGACGAATTCAGGAGATCTTAAAGATGTGTTGGTCTCCATAGGTGCCACAACCAGTTCTGACAAAGTATCAGATGTTATTCAAAACGTCCTCGAGGGGCATGCGGCTATTCTCATGACAGGCAGAAGTAATGTAATGACAGTATCTATTCCGGGCACATCCAAAAGAAGTATTGATGAAGCATCATCCGAGCCTGTCATTCGCGGCCCAAGAGACGGCTTCATCGAGCAGATTTCTACAAACATTAGTTTGATACGATCCAGACTCAAAACTTCGAAATTAAAAGTAGCGTATGTCACGTTAGGCGAGCATACCTAACCTTGTGCTGAGTATTGCAGCCTCAAGAGAAGCTGTTCCCTTTCCTGCGATGTTTGAAGCTTTAATCATGGAAATCATATTTGAAGCCCTGCGGGAAGCTGGTATTCGACTGCCGAAACAGATTGCCGCTTTTACGATTGCTCGATATAGCTTTGCAAATGGCATCCGTTTAGGTTTCCCATGTTGTTCTTAGCAGGGAGCTTAGGCCTCTACGGTATTGTTTTAGGATTTCTCGGCATTATGTTACATGTGACCTCACTTCGATCATTTGGGGTGCTCTACTTTTCTCCAATCGCTCCATTCAAGCTTGCGGCATGGAAGGATGTTTTGACTCGAATACCGGTTTGGGCGAAACGTTCGTGGGGGAACAATTGAAAACGCTTAAATATATCATGCTTCTCCTCGTAATTGTCCTCATTAGCGGGTGTTGGGATCGTACGGAAATTTTCCGAAGAGTTTTCCTAGTATTTGGGAACTGTATTGGATGTTGGAGAGCCCTGGACAGCGGTTCGATAAAACGATCATAATCCATAATTGTAAGGCTCCGATCAGAAAAGCAGGGAAAATCGTCATCCACGCATCTTGATGGGATATTTTCTCCATAAGCGAAGGTACTACAAGAATGAGTGTGGGAGCTATAAAGGAAAAAACTAATAAACATAACTGATTCCCCGATATTTTTTCAGTGGACTCCATTCATGTTCTCCTTCTGATTAGATTCTCTCCAAGTATTCCCTCCATGACATCATGTATGCAGTTAGAAGACATCTGGGCAGATCCGCAGGACTCAGCGAACTTTGGTTTCTTTACCGAATAATAGAAGTATCCCTGTACCTAACAAAATAACAATTGCAAACATCCCGAATATGGATGCGTATCCAATGTCCTTTTGTGCCATTGCGCCTACTAAAAATGGTGCAATTACACTGCCTATTCTGCCAAAGCTAGCCGCAAATCCTGTACCCACTCCTCTGATTGCTGTCGGGTAATTCTCAGGCGTGTACGCGTACAGCGCTCCCCAGGCACCTAAATTAAAGAAGGAAAGTAACGAGCCAAACCATACAAGCATGGACATACTTTGGCTTAATCCGAAACCCATTGCCATTACCCCGGATAGCACTAGGAAAAGAGATAAAGTCGGTTTACGGCCCCATTTCTCAACTAAGTAAGCCGCTGCAAAGTAACCGGGAAGTTGGGCTAATGTCATTAGCAGTACATAACGAAAGCTTTGAATCATGGAGAACCCTTTATCGACCAAAACAGAAGGCAGCCAAAGAAACATCCCATAATAGGAAAAGGCTATGGCAAACCACACTGCCCATAGGGCAATGGTCTCTCTTTTATAAGCAGTGAACAACTGCCTAAATTTAATCGGTTGTCCACGATGAATACTGAACTGTGGAGACTCCTGGATCGCTCGCCGGACCCAGAAAGCAAACAAAACGGGGATTGCGCCAACGATTACAGCTGTTCGCCATCCGAATGGAGGGATGACAAAGTAAGCGAGGGCAGCAGCTATAATCCAGCCTGCTGCCCAGAAACTTTCCAACAGCACAACAATTCGTCCTTTTTTATCAGGCGGTGCGAATTCATTCACAAGTGTAGAAGCTACAGGAAGCTCAGCACCGAGTCCGAGTCCCATGAAGAAGCGCAGTATGAGCATACTACCTAATCCGCTCGCAAATCCGCTGCCAAAACTGAATACACCAAAACAGACTAGCGTCAATAAAAATATGGGACGACGTCCAAACTTATCCGCAAGATATCCGCCGAAAGCTGCTCCAATCGCCATGCCAATCAGATTGACCGAACCGAGAAGCCCCGCCTCTTGGGCCGTGAGCGCCCACTCTTTACGAAGTGCAACAAGGATAAAAGATAACAAACCGACATCCATGGCATCAAATAACCAGCCAAACCCAGCAGCCCAAAAAACGTGACGAAAGACGAGTTTGGGATCTTTATTGTCGCTTACTTTGGTTATATAGCTTCCTCCTTACGTGCAAGTCGAGTTTACCTTTACATCAATTCGTATATATTTTCCATCTCATGCCTAGAAGATACAGTACGGTTATAAGCTGTTTTTGTTTGAATCGGTTATAATAGGAATGAATTGTAAGCGACAGCATGTTTAGTTGTGTGAGGAGCGCGATAAGGATGAAACGAATAACGATATTAATCGCAGATGATGAGGCGGAGATCGCTGATTTGGTAGCGTTACATTTGGAAAAAGAGGGCTATCATCTCATTAAAGTATCTGATGGGAAAGAGGCTATTCAAGCGATTGAGACACATGCCATCGATCTAGCGATTCTAGATATTATGATGCCTAAGATGGATGGCTATGAAGTGACGCGGCAAATACGTGAGAAATATCCCTTACCGATCATATTTTTAAGTGCCAAATCTTCTGATTTGGATAAAATTACGGGGTTAGTGATGGGTGCGGTCGATTATATGACGAAACCTTTCAACCCCATGGAGTTGGTGGCTCGGGTGAATGCTCAGTTGCGGCGAACGATTCAGTTGAGTCAACCGACAGCAGCGAACAGCCCTGTATTGGACGTGGGAGGCGTGACGATCGATGCGGATCAAAGGTCCGTTCTTCTCTATGGGGAGAAAGTTGAGCTTACGCCGAAAGAATTTGATATTCTGTATTTGTTAGCGAGTCACCCGAAGAAAGTGTTTAGTGCCGAACATATTTTTGGACATGTATGGGGGGAAACTTATTATGAAAGTGGTAACACAGTCATGGTACATATTCGAACATTGCGTAAAAAACTTGGTGAAGATATCAACAAAAATAAAATAATCAAAACCGTATGGGGTGTGGGTTATACATTCAATGGCTAATCTATTGCGCAGTTTTCGATCCAAAATGATCGGTTTATTAGGACTCAGTATGCTGATGTCAGGTACTTTTACCTTTATTCTTTATCGCGTATTGAAGCTTTATTACTCAGGCGTACGAAGGGAAGATCCTGTAGCTAAATTACGTCATTTTGTTAACACGATTGGGGATTTAAACTTTTTCTTGATGGTGTTTGTACCGCTTTCTATTTTGTGTTTCTTCTTCCTAACGAAGCGCTATGCTACCTATTTTAATGAGATCTCGACGGGTATTCATCTCCTTGCTGGAGGCGACTTTCATAGCCGCATTCATATTGATTCGAATGACGAATTCAAAGATATCGCGGAAGATATTAATATGGCCAGTGAGAAACTGCGACAAGCAGTTGAACGAGGGGATTTTGCAGAAAACAGTAAGGATCAGCTCGTGTTGAACTTAGCTCATGATTTACGTACGCCGCTTACTTCTGTGATAGGTTATTTGGATTTTATTCTCCAGGACGAGCAGCTATCCAGAGAGCAAATGATCCATTATACCACTATTGCTTTTAACAAATCGCAACGTTTAGAGAAGCTTATTGATGAACTTTTTGAAATTACGCGGATGAAATATGGCATGTTGACCATTGAAAAGAAGCAAATTAATTTAAGTGAGCTGCTCATTCAACTCAATGAGGAATTGTACCCCGTTTTTGAAAAAAGTAAGTTAATAAGCAGGTTGGATGTTTCTCCACATTTGGAAATCTCGGGGGATGGGGAGCTGCTTGCACGCGTGTTTGAGAATCTACTGACGAATGCTAATCGGTATGGGAAAGATGGTCAATTTGTGGATATTAACGGTCATCAAGAAGGGGAAGAAGCAGTTGTTCAAGTCATCAATTATGGCAATTGTATATCCCCTGATGAACTTCCTCATCTCTTTGAAATGTTTTATACAGGTGACCAAGCAAGATCCCATCAAGGGGGAAGCACGGGACTCGGTTTATTCATAGCGAAGAATATTGTAGAGCAACACAAAGGGATGATTACGGTCCAAAGTAATGTGATTCGTACACTTTTCGAGGTAAGATTGCCACTTTCCTGATTGGATTTAAGAAAAATTTTATATTTGTCCCACTTCTAATTTAAACAGTTTTCTTTATTCTAAATGCAAGCAAGGTTTAGGAGGGAAACGAGTTATGAAGAAGTGGGTTTTTTGGTTTGTCATCGTCGTACTGCTTGGTTATGAGGCCATACAGCAGCATTCAGCAACTGGTAAAAAAGTTAACCAATTAGAGGTAGAGGAAAGTGCTTATGTGGTGTCTTCCCCTGGCAAGGAGAATCTTACGACGATAAAAGTGACGAAAGATCAGATATATCAAGGAAATCTTGTTTTAATTAATCAAGATTATCCAGTGCATCAAATAGGCATGCAGACGGATATTCTAAACCTTTTTCAGCATAAAGAGCTTGTTAAAGGATTTGGTTTATTAGATAACACGATTCGGCTATCTCAAAGCGTCATCCAAGCTTTTACAACGATGATCAGTGCTGCTGACAAAGACGGGATACGCCATTTCCTGATTAACAGTGGCTACAGAGATAATAAAGAACAAAGTCAATTGTACAAGGATATGGGGGCTATGTATGCTTTACCAGCGGGACATAGTGAACATAACTTAGGTTTAGCTCTTGATATTGGGTCTACACAAGCTGACATGAATCAGGCGCCAGAGGGTGAATGGTTGATCCGAAATGCCGCAGACTATGGGTTTATTTTACGGTATCCCAAGGACAAAACAGCCATCACGGGCATCCAATATGAACCATGGCATTTTCGCTATGTTGGTTTACCTCACAGTAAAGTTATGCAGCAGATGAACTTGTCGCTGGAAGAATATTTGGCGTATTTGAAACAACAAAAGAACATCACAACGAAGGTAAAAGGGAAGATTTACGAGATTTCTTATCATCCGATTACCCGGAATAGTACGATTCAAGTACCAAATAATCGTTCCTATACCCTTTCGGGCAACAATATGGATGGCATCATCGTAACTGTGCTTCCATAAGGTGTAACTAATTAATTGAGGAGAGTGAGTATGCGGTATGAAACAAATGAAAGTATGGAATGAAATGCTGCTGTCGGCTTTATTCGCCTTCTATATGTATGTCCTGTTCAAGGTCATTCTATTTAAATTCAGTTCCATTGACTTACCTTTTCTGTGGCAACTTCTTCAGCGGAATATAGAGAATCCTGAGCATATCCAAAATCGATTGGAATTTGCGAACTTCAAGCCTTTCGTTTCGATAACGAATAATATTCAAAGCTTATCTCAGCATGATCTCGTAAATTTATTTGGGAATATCGCGATATTCCTGCCGTACGGCATGTTTCTAGTCCTGATTTCGCGGCATAAAAAAATGTCACTGTTCGGAGCGCTCCTGCGATCTGTGGGGTTAAGTTTATGTTTAGAAGGTTTACAACTTGTGCTTTCTATGGGGAGTTTTGATGTGGATGATCTCATTCTAAATGGGCTGGGTGGTATTGTCGGGTATTCTGTTATTAAGCTGTCCATTGCAGGTAAGACAAGTTTGTTACGTATGATTGAATCTCAACACATGACGTTTTCAAAGAAAGGAAACATAACCTAAGGTGATGAAATACGAGAATAGGCCGTCCTTCAAGTGAATAATCGACTTGAGGACAGCCTATTTGCATTCAGCACCTATTATTTTTCAATATGGCCTGTATCCATAACCTCAAAATCACTCCCTTTGAGCTTAGCCAGCTTGTGCAAGTCATTATCGTTCCATTTCGGATCAGGTGCTCCGCTCACATAGAGATCACTGCCGTTGTCGGCAACGATAATCCCGAAAATAAACGTCTATACCAATTGAATCGGCCGCAGCGTAGGAGAGCCCTGAGAAAAACAAGGCGCCACACACGAATCCAACGGTTCCTGATTTCCATTTACCCACTTGTTACCACGCTCCATTGTCTCTAGTTGGCATTCTTCGAAATTTGTCCTATCATAAAGATGTTCGTAGGTAATAGTGGGATTTATGTCCTGAGCGACGAAAGATGTTCTTTCATATGTTTATTTATGATAAATATACAATTACGGAGGTCTTACAATGAGTCAACGCTATCGGATTACGAGGGCTTTTCAGCAACATGAAGGAACCGACCCAACCATTTCATTAGAAGAGTGTAAACAATACTTTTCCACACAACCGGATTTCACTTATACATCCGTATTTACAGTGACTGGTGCCACCAGCATGTCCATCGAGGGGGATTTCTTCATGTGGAGCTATGGCGAAATCAAGATTCCTTTCCGGCATTATCAAGGGGATATTTATGTTTCGGGCACGAATGAAGCCGTCATTCCAAGGATGTTAGAAATTGCAAGTGAATTAGGAGCAGACGTGGCAGAGGGTTAAATTCGTGAAATGTTCAAACTGATTCAACATACTCTCTACATACTTTTCCTATATTGTAGTAGTTGAACTAAGCCAAGTAGCTATAGTATATTCTAGATTAGCATTCGAGCGAATTCGTGATTCTCGGGTGTTTAGGAGGGTTCAACTTTGCATACACATCCATTCATTCACATATTAAAAACGGAACTCGTTGTCGCGCTTGGCTGTACGGAGCCGGTTGCGATCGCATTGGCTGCCGCCAAAGCAAGAAGCTATGTGAAAGGTCCTATTGAGAAAGTAACCGTTCATGCCAGCGCTGGGATCATCAAGAATGCTCTGGCCGTTGGGATTCCAGGTACGAATTTAACCGGGATCGACTTTGTCGCGGCTTTAGGAGCTATTGCAGGGAATGCGGACAAGCAACTAGAAGTGCTTGCTGATATTCAGCCTAGTGATGTTACAATGGCGCAGGGCATGGTAGAGCAGGGCTTATCGGTGGTTCATCTAGCTGATACGACTAGAAAATTGTATATTGAGGTCGTCGTTCACACAGAGCAAAGTTATGCAAAGGTTGTCATTACGGATAATCATACGAATATCACATTAGTTGAGGTAAATGGAAAGGTCGTTGAATCGGGAGGCTGTGCCAACGCGAGCTTCAAGAGCTCTAAAGAGGAGCGTGGCGAGCTTTCGATCGATGGTATTGTAGATTTCGTAAATACAGTTGATCTAGCAGAGCTCCAATTGGTCAAGCAAAGCATTGAGTTGAACCGCAAAGCTGGATTAGACGGATTAGCGAATGACTATGGTCTCCAAGTCGGAAAGACGATCAAAGAAAATGTGCAGAGAGGCATTTTGTCTAATGATCTCATCTCACATGCGATGGCCTTGCTTCCGCGGGGTCAGATGGTCGTATGGCTGGATCAAGCATGCCTGTAATGGCGAATTCGGGCAGCGGGAATCAAGGGATTGCTGCGACGAATCCTGTTATTGCGGCAGCAGAGAAACTTGGCTCATCGGAAGAACAACTTATTCGTGCTGTGACTTTAAGTCATTTAGTGACGATTCATATCAAATCCAAATTTGGTCGGTTGTCCGCTTTATGCGGTGTCACTGTATCTGGGACAGGTGCTAGCTGCGGGATTACCTATCTGCTCGGCGGTGGGAAGAACGAGATTAAAGCCGCGATTCAAAACATGCTCGGTAATGTAACGGGGATGATGTGTGATGGCGCCAAAGGCGGCTGTGCGATGAAAGTTGCCACCTGTACGAGTGCGGCGGTTCAATCTGCGCTTCTCGCTTCGAAGGGGATGACCATATCCTCGACGAATGGTTTTATTGAAAATAACGCGGAGAAAACGATCGACAATTTCTGTCGGATCGGCAATGAAGCTACTTCGGATATTGACAAGCTAGTCCTCGAAATGATGTTAAATAAAATTAAATAATGCATTTTCCAAAATTTATTGTTTACGTAACTCCCGTAATTTGATAATATTATCGCAATAACAAATGCGTTGAAGAGATGAGTAAATAAATGCAATCTTTTACAGAGAGCTCCGTCCGCTGAAAAGGAGTAAAGAGAACTTTATTGAACAAAGCCTCAGAGCAGCACATCGGAACTCATCGTGGGGGATGGTGTGACAGGAGCTCCTGTTATAGAGCTAAAGTATACGCAAGGCTTCGGCCTGTCGTACTTGAAGAGGCTGATATGGCGACATATTAGTGAAACTGGGTGGTACCACGAGGATATTAATCTCGTCCCTAAGACTGGCAATAGTCTTGGGGGTGGGATTTTTTTGTTATTGCGTAAGAAATATTGCACACTTACTATAATAATAAGCACACAGTAACAGGCAGTTTGAATTTACTATTGAGATGCTTATCATCAGTATCATACGAATGTGAAAGGATTTGAATATAGAATGTCGAGAAAATTAAAAGCAGGTATTGTCGGAGGAACTGGCATGGTTGGCCAGAGATTCGTTGAATTGCTGGATCAACACCCATGGTTTGAAGTGACTGCCATTGCAGCAAGCAGCAGCTCAGCAGGTAAAACGTATGAAGAATCTGTTCAAAGCAGATGGAAATTAGCTACACCGATCCCTGAAAATGTGAAACAGATTATCGTGCAAGATGCATCGAAAGTGGAGGAAGTTGCCTCTGGGGTTGATTTTATTTTCTGTGCAGTGGATATGAAAAAGGATGAAATTAAAGCGTTAGAGGAAGCCTACGCCAAAACAGGTACTCCTGTTATCTCTAATAACTCAGCTCACCGCTGGACGCCAGATATTCCGATGGTCATCCCAGAAGTAAATCCAGGTCATATCGAGATTATTGCTGCGCAAAGAAAACGTCTTGGTACATCAACTGGCTTTATCGCAGTAAAACCGAATTGCTCGATCCAAAGCTACGTGCCAGCCCTGAACGCTTTGTTAGATTTTAAACCAACGAATGTGGTTGCTTCGACATATCAAGCGATCTCAGGCGCAGGTAAAAACTTCACAGATTGGCCAGAGATGCTGGATAACGTTATTCCTTACATCGGCGGGGAAGAAGAGAAAAGTGAGCAAGAGCCGCTGCGTATCTGGGGCAATATCGTTAATAATGAAATCGTAAAAGCAAGTTCTCCTCTTATTACGACGCAATGTATCCGCGTTCCAGTAACAGACGGACATTTGGCAACGGTGTTTGCATCTTTCGAGAATAAACCTTCGAAAGAAGAAATTCTTGCTCGTTGGTTGAACTACAAAGGTCGTCCGCAAGAGTTGAATCTGCCAAGTGCGCCGAAACAGTTCATTACTTACTTCGAAGAAGAAAATAGACCGCAAACGAAGCTGGATCGTGAGATTGAGCGCGGTATGGGCGTTTCCGTTGGACGTTTGCGTGAGGATTCCATGTTCCAATATAAATTCGTTGGATTGTCGCATAACACATTGCGCGGTGCAGCAGGTGGTGCGGTTCTAATCGCTGAGTTATTGAAAGCGGAAGGTTATATTCAAGTGAAATAACAGGTAAACAGCAAGCATCTGGGATGCTTGCTGTTTTTTATTTTTATTGACTCGGGTAGCGTTCCTGCAGGAATGTGACGGATTGGCTGATTAGAGCTTTTAAAATATCAACGTTGATATCTCCTACTTTATTGATATAGACACACGCTTTGGCAGCCTCATGCTTACCAAGCTGATTTAATAACTCCTCTCGATCGGTATCGCCGGTTGCAAAATACAAGCTGATTTTGGCTTTACGCGGTGAGAAACCAACTAAAGGGGCATCGCCTTCATGACCGGAGGCATATTTGTAATGATAAGTGCCAAAACCAATAATGCTTGGACCCCACATTTTGGGTTCATAACCGGTCACTTTTGTGAAAATATCTAATAATTGATAAGCGTCCTCACGCTTTTTAGCACTTTCCACATTTTCGATAAACTCAAGGACACTGCTATCTGTTTCTTTCGTTTTGGCTTCGTATGCCATAGAAAACACTCCTTATGAATGATACCGATGTGATGGCGAGTCAAGCTCATTTTACCAAAGTATGGCTTGAAATAGAAACATTTATCAGAGAACGATCGTCTAATACAAACGACTGGAATTGCGTATTATCACGTGGAAGAGGGGTGGGGATTATTACATGTGGACAAAAGCATATTGGTACTCAATCGCTCTATGTACGATTCTTATTGTTGTCCTGATGACGGGTTGCGGTGATCGCAAGAAAGTAGAAGCGCAAGTCGAAGTAAATGGGAAAATCACGGCAATCAATGAAAAAGGTAGTTTTCTGGTCGTTTCAACTGATAAATTCATTGATCAAGATAAGAAAATGCCAGATGCAGCTTGGTATAGCATATCAGACCATGCAGTTATAAAGTTTAAAGGGGAAAAGCTGCAATTGAATGAGGTTCAGATTGGATCTACAGTCAAAGTATGGACGGACGGTATGATGCTGACGAGTTACCCTGGTCAAGCTGCAGGGTTAGGTTTTGAAATCATAGCACTGGATAATGGTGCCGGTGATGCAAGCGGTATAGTTACAGGATTAGTCTCAACTGGTGAAGGTGTTAATGTGGAACGTTTCATTGAAATCGATGGTGTGAAACATAGACTTCTTCCGTTTGCGCAACTAAGAAATGGAAGCGAACCAGCACAATTCTCCGATATAATTGTTGGTAAGCAGGTGAAAATTTGGTTTGCTGGCTATGATTTTGGAACCGAGAAGTTTGTGACTAAAGTCGTCATAGCTCGTTAAGATGCAGGGACATCAATTTCGTTGAGTGGTTAGAGAGTAGAGTAGAGTTGGAAAGAGAGTAGAAATTGATTAGCTGGAGAAACTCCATCTATTTTGTCACATTGGAATGAAATTTAGAGAATAGATGGAAAAATTACGTCTAATTCTCCCGACTTTGTTGATTTCGGCGGTTTAGGTTAAAAATAGCTGTACTTTTTACAGTTATTTCTAGTATTGCTTAGAATGACATCATATTAGCTGTATATTTTCCATCTATTCAAAAGGAGGTGTGCGAATGAGCCAATCGAAAGAGTTAGAAATTGACTTAAACCTCGTGGAACAACTGGTCCGTTCCCAATTCCCTCAGTGGGCAGAGCTGCGTCTCCGACCTGTAGATTCAGCTGGAACTGACAATGTCATCTATCGGCTTGGTGATGATATGGCGGTTCGGCTGCCTCGAGCGGAATGGGCCATAGGACAAGTTGAAAAAGAGCAGCGTTGGTTACCCAAGCTAGCCGCGATGATCCCGCTATCCATTCCAGTACCCTTAGCACAGGGCGTTCCAACGGATGATTACCCATGGTTCTGGTCTGTGTACCGCTGGTTAGATGGCGAGAATGCGACAGTTGGTCAACTGGACAGTTACAACCAGGCGGCAACAGCTCTTGCGCAATTCATCAACACCATTCAGACAATCGAACCAACTGATGGTCCTGGTCCAGGTACACACAATTCTGGCAGGGGTGAACCTTTGGCCAGGCGAGATGCGGCTGTTCGAGAAGCCGTCGCAAACTTGAACACCATTATTGACACGGATGTGGCTTTGGCTGTATGGGATTCAGCACTTCAAGCACCTGTATGGCAGGGACAAGGCGTTTGGATCCATGGAGATTTACATCCGGGGAACCTTCTCATTGCACAGGGACAACTTAGTGCCGTGATCGATTTCGGTACGTTAGGTGTAGGGGATCCTGCTTGCGACCTCATGGTTGCATGGACGTTTCTCACGATAGAGAGCCGAGAGGAATTCCGCTCTTTGCTTACAGTCGATGAAGCAACATGGTTGCGAGGACGCGGGTGGGCGCTTTCGTTCGGATTAATTGCTTATGCTTACTACATAGACAAGAACCCAGGATTAGCCGCTATATCCCGACGAACGATTGATGAGGTTCTTCATGAACACGTGAATATGTGAAGCGTTGAGAATAAAGAGATTTATGTTTACGATGATTTGTAGATAGGAGAAATACATCATGCTTACTGCCATCTTCCAAGGAATTCTTTTATCAGCAGGTCTGATCTTGCCGTTAGGTGTTCAAAATGTATTTGTTTTTAATCAGGGTGTGACACAACCGCGTTTAGCAAAGGCATTACCTGTCGTTCTTACAGCATCTCTGTGTGATACGGCACTCATTACTCTAGCTATTCTAGGCATATCCGTCGTTATAGTCACTATACCTGCTATTAAGCTCGTACTATTCATACTCGGTATACTGTTCCTAATTTATATGGGGATTGTTACTTGGACAAGTAAACCTGCCACCATGTCATCTAATGAGAAAGCATTATCACCTAAAAAGCAGATCGCATTTGCCGCATCGGTTTCACTTTTAAATCCTCATGCTATATTGGATACGATTGGAGTCATTGGCACCAGTTCTATCCACTATGTTGGATCAGAAAAATGGGTATTTGCAATCGCTTGTATACTGGTCTCTTGGATTTGGTTTTTTGCTCTTGCCGTCGTGGGAAGACAGGTTGGGAAATTAGATAAATCTAACACATTTATGATGGTTCTCAATAAAGTTTCGGCATTCATCATGTGGGTGACTGCGGCATTGTTATTGAAGCAATTATTCTAAAAGTAAGGAAGGGAAATTTTCGGATTTTCACTTGATTTCCACTGATTTTCCCGACTATAATAAAGGTGATATTTGGTATGTGTAACTGGCGAAACGTAGATCACTACGGGGGAGCACATATTCCATAACAGCCGTTCGCCTGGGCAAAGTATTTGATCAATTGATCAAATACTTTTTTTAATTCGAGGAGGAGAAGGCAATGGAACGAGCTAGAAATGTGGCGGTCCTCGTGTATGAAAAGGTAGATCTATTGGATATTGCAGGCGCATTTGATGTGTTTGCGGTATCGGGTAACTGGGGCAAAGATTTCAAAGTTTACACGGTAGGCGATAATCAAAGACCTGTGAATACAGTCAGTGGACTTACGATTCAACCCAAATACAGCTTAGAGAATTGCCCATTGCCAGACATTTTAATCGTACCCGGTGGTCTAGGTTCACGCACTGAAATGAACAACGCAACGACTACACATTGGATTAACCAAACTGCTGCTCGTGCTGAAATCGTATTGTCAGTGTGCACAGGTGCGCTCTTGTTGGCGAAAGCAAACTTACTAGATGGATTACGAGTAACAACTAATCGCAATGCATTTGATTTATTACGCGAAATTGCACCACCTAGTGCTACGATTGTCGAAGATGTAAGGTATGTTGATAACGGTAAGATTGTGATGTCCGCAGGGGTTACCGCGGGATTCGATGCTGCGCTTTACGTCATTGCTAGACTATTTGGCGAAGAGAGAGCTCTCGCTACCGCGTCTAAGATTGAGTATCATTGGCACAAAGATGTGACAACGGCTGCGCTGCAGCAGAACGATGTATTTCTCATAAGGAAAGCACTAATAGAAGATTAGACACTGAATGACTATGATCGGAGCCTTGGATTCATTCATCGTGGGAGGTATGATGGCCTTGGCTGGAGTGCTCATTTATATGAACGTGAAATTGAATAACGAATGTAATCGCAAATCTCATATAGCTGTCCGACAAGTAGAGTTATCTATTTGAGGGCAGCTTTTGTATGTTAAATAGCTTAAATGAATCGAATCGATATTTTTGGAGAAAAATCAATAAATCGTTCTATGAAGTAGCGGATTTTGTTTCTTGTAGGGGTGTAGGGAAGTTCTTAGAATGAGAGGGGGCTTCCACCGGTTTGTTCTCATCCCAGAGCTCTTTATGATAGACTAAGAAAATATTTGACAATGAACAGCTGAAGCGAGGGATATTCACGTGCCATTACTAAACTGGTTTTCATCGTTAACCTTAAAATATCGCCTTTTTCTGGCTTTCATCGTACTTATTCTTCTGCCATTCTCCGTCTTGGATATTTATAATTTTCAAAAGGTGAAGCTCAACTTACAACGAAAAACGAGTGAACAAAGCCTTGTGCAAATGAACAAAATGAATGAATCACTTGAAAGTCTGCTCGCTACGACGTTCAAGACAATTACGATGTTCGAGCAGGATTCATCCGTCATTACGGTGTTAAAACAGCCGGAAGCCGTCGATCAAATCATGAATCAGCGTAAAATCGAAGAACGATTTCGCTCAGTAACGAACAGTCTGTTCATCTCCAGCCCACCCGTTTTCTATACAATTGTTGATTTACTCGGTAATGTGTATACCTCTTTCCCGCCAGCAAAGCGATTAGATTATGAAGCGTTACAGGCAAAACCATGGTTCCAAACTGCTTTAACGGCCTCAGCACCGTACCAATGGCAATTGGAAAGCAATGAAGTGCTGTTTGATGTAAACAAAAGCCCGCAGCTTGTTGCTATTTCAACACCCTTAAGGGATGCAGACAGCACCATTCGAGCGATCATCCACATAGCAGTGGACTATGAGAGTTGGTTTAAATCAGCTACTAACGGTAGTCCAACATCGGATAAGTACTATTTGATTGATCAAAAAGGAAACGAGATTGTACATGAGGGGACAGATAAATCGCCTATGCCACTTGCGGCACCAATCATCGATCGCTTGCTTAGAGGCGGCTCAAGTAACGGCTTTTTCACACAAGAAAGTACGTTTATTAACTATACAATCGTCCCATCCTTTCATGCGTATTTAATCAAAACCGTACCATCCAACGTACTCTTTGCAGAGCTACGATCGATTCAGAACGCCTATATGGGCACACTTATTTTTTTCACAATAGCCTTCATGATTATCACGTTTCTTATCTCATCCGCGGTCACGCGACCACTTCGACTCATTCAAGCTAAGATGCTCGATGTCGTTCGTAAAGAGCTGAAAGTACGACTCCCTGATCAAAAGTATGGCGGGGACATCCAGCCGATTGTACAAGCGTTCAATCAAATGATTGTCGATATGAACGGTCTCGTACAGCGCTTAAAAGTAGAGGAACGGCAGAAGGAAGCCAGTCGATTTCAAATGCTGCTTTCGCAGATGAACCCTCATTTCTTGCTGAATACATTGAACACAATTCGCTGGTTGGCATTGGAAAAAGGGGACAACGCGATTCCAAAGATTTGTGTGTCGCTTGGAAGATTGACAGAGGCAGGACTTAAGCTCGATGTAGATCTCATCCATTTGGAACAAGAGCTAGAACTTGTCCGAGGATATGTCTATATCCAACAATTCCGATATGATCAACAATTTCAAGTTGACTATGTGTATGCCGATGACTTGAAATATGCACTCGTTCCGAAACTTAGTCTTCAACCGATTGTTGAAAATGCCATTTATCACGGAATATCGCAGATCCAAGAGAAAGGACACATTTCGATTCATGTATATCCGGAAGATACTCACCTTATCCTGGAGGTGGTCGATAATGGTGTCGGTCTCGCACACAGTGAAGGTTTGTCCAAAGAGGATCATAATGGCATTGCCTTACAAAATTTGAGGGAGCGTTTAGCCCTTCTGTTCAAGAAAGAAGCGAGCTTTGAATTCATGCCTGTTTCACACGGTTGCAAGGTTCGTATCCAGCTACCGCTCTTAATGTCCACACCCTATCAGAAAGGAAATGATTCTCATGTGGACCGTACTACTCGTTGAGGATGAGGTTTTCGTTCGAAGAAAAGTGAAAGAAACGATGCCTTGGAAGGAAATGGGCTTCACCATCATTGGAGAAGCAGGTAATGGCTTAGAGGCGATGGGGAAAATCCGGGAATGCCAACCTGACGTTGTCATCACAGATATTGTGATGCCGCTGATGAATGGTGTGGACTTATTGAAACAAGCTCGAAGGGAAGGCTTCACAAGCCGTTTTGTCATGTTGACTGTTATGAGTGATTTCGAGAATGTTCAGCAAGCGCTGGAGTTCGGAGCAACTAGTTATATGCTCAAGCTCTACATGGACCATGTGACTTTAGCGGAGACGATGAGTAAGGTAGAGAAAGAGCTTATTGAACGTAGAAATTCTGAAATGCGAGAAGCTGATAGGGTGTATCATAAATTATGGAAATTAATGATAGGTGGAGCTGAATCCACGGATGGAATGGGAAGCGAGATTGTTGTTCCTGGTGTTCATGGACGTGAATTGCGCATCATCGCGGTACAACACGGACGTTCAGCATACACACTTGACGATTTCTTGGGACATAACTTGATGGGAACAGATATGGCATCTGCAGCTGTCTGGCATATGTTGACCATCGAAGGTGTTAGCTACTTATTCATGTGGCTGCCAGCTTCTTTTCAATTCAGTATGCTTACGGAGTATACCTTACCCTATAGCGTGATCTATACCGAATTAACCCCAGCTGTAAAGCTTATAGAAGCTTGGCAGAGCGTCCTTGTAGCATTAAATATAGAGTGGTACAATCCTGCTTTCCGTGCGAAACTATGCACTGCTATAGGCTCTCCTTTGCATGAAACTGCGGATACATGGGGGTTGGAGCATGAAATCTGGCACAACGTAGAGCAGCTAAGATGGGATGCCGTTGTTGGAGCTGTGAATGAACTGTGGGAGAAATTCGAAGTTCAGCATGCTCCGCAGCAGCAAGTGAAGCAGGCAGCCGCGAGAATTGTCCATTTGTGCGCGAGAATATCTCAACTTCCTACTTCTGACGAAGAGGTGCTGCTCGCACCCGACCATTTACGTCTTAAATCAGCGTTCTTGGCTCGGTTGGAAGCCCATTTCAAACATTTGAGCGCTTCGCGTATTCCTATATCTGATCATCCGGAGATTAACAAGATCATCTCCTATTTGCATGAACATTATGCAGAAGAGATTACTTTAGACACATTGGCAAAGTTAGTTTGCATGGATGATAAATATGTTAGCAGTTTATTTAAGAAGAAGTTGGGACTTAGCATTATTCACTATTTGCATCAGATTCGAATTGAGCTTGCCCAAAGATTGCTGCGCGAAACGGATCGAACGATTAGTGAAATAGGTGAACGAGTCGGGTTCGCGAATGATAATTATTTCATTAAGATTTTTAAACGTTCCACTGGCGTGACGCCTGCTAGCTTCAGAAACCGGACGTAACCCATTTCGCGATTTTTCGACAATGTGACTTTTGTTCTATAGATTCAAGGATTCTGTTTCTTATTCGCATTCGCAATGGGTGATAAAGTAGGTACTGTAAGTAATCAATTGCAGGAGGTCAATCCAAATGACAAAGAGAAAGAACACAATGATGCTTGGTGCACTAGCTCTTACTTTAGGTCTTACAGCATGTGGGAATACGTCTGGTGACTCAGCCTCCAGCAGCACCAGTACTACTAGTCCTAGTACTACAGCAGCTGCTGGTAAGGTCGTAAAGCTGAAAATGTGGGGTGGTGTTCCACCTGAGTCCGGTCCTCAAGCGGTGGTTGATAATTGGAATGCGAAAAACCCAGACATTCAAGTGGAGTACGAACGCTATGTAAATGACGATGCAGGTAATCTGAAATTAGATACGGCACTACTCACGGGTCAAAGTGTTGATTTATTCGTGAACTATACGGGCACAGCATTGAAGAAGCGTGTGGATGCGGGTGTAGCGTTGGATTTGAGCAGCTATTCGGATTATAACATTGAGCAGAAGATGGGTTCGACGACGAAGGATTGGCAAGTTAATGGTAAGTATTACGGTATTCCAACCGTAAAGAGTACGTTCTTCGTGTGGTTTAACAAAGAGATGCTCGATCAAGCTGGTCTCAAAGTGCCTACGTCCTGGACATGGAAGGATATGCAGGATTATGCAAGCAAATTGAAGGCTGATAAGCGCTTTGGGCTTGTCCAGCATCTAGAATCTTTCCCTGATTCCTTAGATTCCGCATTGACGCACGATGGTTACACGAAGAAAGATGGCAGCTCCAATCTTGATAATCCATTGATTGGCACTTGGTTAGATACACTGAATACCATGATGAAGGACAAGAGTACGCCAATGCTTGGCGAACAGCTGACAACCAAAATGCCTGTAGAAACGATGTTTCTTAAAGGTGAAAGCGCCATGCTGAATGCTGGTTCATGGATATTCCGGAATTCCAATAACCTGAAAGATAATCCAAGGACGTTCAAAATCGCTTTCGCACCGGTTCCGAGACTAGACAGCAATGAGCAAAATGCTATTGGCCGCGGTGGGTTAGGAGATTTCGTTTCGATCAATGCGAAGACGGCTAATAAAGATGCAGCATGGAAATTCTTGAAATGGTATGCAGACGGAGGTTTACTGCCGCTGGCTTCTGGCGGACGAATTCCTGCTTCCAAAGACGCGAATGTTGAGGATGCTTTAAAGCTGTTATTAGGTGAAAACGAGAGTACGTATGATATTCCTTCTTTGAAATATGTCCTGTTCGAGAACAAGACGCCTACGTTTACACGTAACCTGCCTCAACAAGTCATGGATCTGCGCAGAGAGGAATATGAGAAGTTTTTCTTAGGCAAGCAAGATACAGGGACGACTTTAGCTGCGATGGTTAAACGCCATAATGAATATATGAAAACAACGAAATAATTAGGAAAGCAGGGGGATTGGCTTCGGCTGGTTCCCCTGTATGCCTACTAAGGGAGGTTATCGGATGTGAAGAAAAACTGGATGGCTAGACAAAGTTTTACCGGCTATTTATTTATTGCACCTAACATGATAGGCGTTATCCTCTTTTTTATAATACCGGCGATATTCTCATTCGGCCTCATTTTCACTAATTATCAATTCGCCAATCCTAATTATCATTTCGTAGGCATTGATAACTTCAAGCGTCTAATCCATGATGATCTATTCTATGTTTCGCTTCGAAATACAGGCTGGTATCTGCTATCGGTACCTATTTCCATTATTCTTGCGTTTCTTGTAGCGCTTATATTGAATAAGCATGTGTATGCCAAAGGATTGCTGCGTGCCATGTATTTCCTTCCTTACATTACAAGTGGTGTGGCTGTAGCTTTCGTATGGATGCTACTGTTTCAACCTTCAGAAGGCCCGATCAATCAACTGTTAAAAGCAATAGGCATAACAAATCCACCAGGGTGGCTTTCTACAACGGAAACGTCCATGATGGCCATTGATATTATCTGGATCTGGTTCATGCTCGGCTATAATATGATTATTTATTTGGCAGCCTTACAGGAAATTTCACCCGAACTGCTTGAAGCTGCTAAAGTGGATGGCGCGAGCGGGTGGGTGAAGATCAAGTCAATTATTTTTCCAATCGTTAGTCCGACGACGTTCTTGCTTCTCATTACCGGCTTAATTATGACGATCAAATCCTTTGGTTTGATTCAAGCGATTACACAAGGCGGTCCAGGGAACAGTACAACAATATTGTCTCTATTCGTCTATAAAAATGCGTTCGGCTATTATGAGATGGGCTACGCATCCACGATTTCTTGGGTACTATTCTTAATTATCGCGGCGATTACGTTCGTCCAATGGTTTGGCCAAAAGAAATGGGTTCATTATTAAGATAAGTAGACAACGTAACGAACATAGCCGATCCTTCGGCGAATAATTGAGTAGGAGGTAACCTCTATGGCTACTGTGCAATCAGACATTAGGGCGGCAGGTGCAAAAGCTCGAACCAAGAGGCGATTTCCGCTCCCAACCCTAATAAAAGCAGGAACGACGCTTGTAATGTTCATTCTCGGTCTTGCAATGATAATGCCATTCATCTGGATGATTAGTACATCATTTAAATCACCGGCTGAAGTATTTGAATATCCCATCCGCTGGATTCCTTCCCATTTTAATATGGAGCATCATATCCGAGTTTGGACGGGGAGCATGGGCTTTGGTACGTATTATATGAATTCAATAAAAGTAGCGGTTGTTTGTACAATTGGTGCAACTTTACTTTCGTCATTGGCAGCGTATAGCTTCGCCAGAATTACGTTCAAAGGTAGAGATACTATGTTTCTTATCTACTTATCGATGATGATGATTCCACCTCAGGTATTGTTCGTTCCCAAATTCATTATGTTTGAATGGGTGGGCATCTATAATACGCTTTGGGCACTTATTCTGCCTGGTATGATCTCTATTTTCGGCGTGTTTTTAATGAGACAGTTCTTCATTCGGATTCCATCCGAAATCTCAGAATCAGCCTTTATGGATGGAGCTGGTCATTATCGCATTTTTCTTCAACTGATGCTTCCTTTAGCAAAGCCTGCAATGGCTACGTTAGCCATCATAGATTTCTCTTGGCATTGGAACGATTATGAGAATGCACTTGTGTTCCTGACAGATCGCAAATTATATACCATTCCATTGGGGTTGCAAAATTTCATTATGGAATTTAATGTGGATTACAACGGAATGATGGCTGCAGCGAGTGCAGCGATTCTACCGATGATTCTTGTTTTCATGCTGGGTCAGAAGTTCATTATTCAAGGGATTTCCAATACAGCTGTGAAAGGGTAATCAGATAAAAGTCTAGAAAAGAATTAAGCCAGTAGACGCAATAAGCGTTTATCTGGCTTTTTCCTGCAATAAATTGACATCAATCGCTAGGGGAGATATGATTTTAGTGGGTATCACGATGGAACAGGGGTGTGGAGGATTCATGCAAAAGCAATTCAAAGTCGCAGCGGGCATCTCTCTAACAGGATATGTCGTCAGTCTTATTACATCTAATTTCTTACCTGAAGCTGTTAATTTATTAGTGCCAGCAACATTGACACTTGGAACTATCCTCGTACTTCAACGTTCGTCCAAAGCCTTAAAGGGTACAACGACGACTTCGACTCCCGTCCCTATAAGCGAGCCTACTCCGGCTAGGACGCCTGGTACGCCTGTACCGAGTGCCATATCTTCTAGCGAAGATGAAAGTAAAGCTGAAAATGATCCCTTCTGGGGACCGATCGCCGAGTATATCCATGTGATTGAAGAGACGATGATTTCGGAAGGGCAGAAGAACACCTTAGATGATGAAATCGTGGAAAAGACACTTAGCTTACTCTCCCGTGTAGGTCGGTTAATTCCGCAATTGAAAGATCTTAATGATGCAAATATGAATCATAACATACAACGATTAATTTTTAAGGATTTGAATGGCGCGATTAACCCATTTCTGAAGTTAGGCGGGGAAGCGAAACGATTGAATCGTCGACTGCTTCTCACGGGTATCAAAGATATCAACTCCAAGCTTACAGATTATGTGGAAACGATTGAACAAAAGGATTTAATCGAATTGCAAACACGTATGGAGCTCATCCAACAACGTTATCGTTCAACAGACTAAGGAGGCCTGAATCTTGACAACCCAATTGGTGCAATTAAAATCGACCGATCTGCAGAAAGTAGAGCAAGAAGCCAAACAATTACTCGAGAAAGTTTCGGCGACCGATACGATGGAATTAGAAACCTTAATGGATTCGATTGGACGCATGGGATCCAAAACGATGGAACAGGCGGGACAATCTCTAGCGATGTTAGAACGCCCTGTGAATGAATTGATGTCGGGCAAGCGTTCAGAGGTACAAAACAACATTTTGAAGCTGCGCGGGGAAATTGATTCATTGAGCAAGAGCAAGCAGCTTGGCTTTTTTGAGAAAATGATGAAGAAGACGCCGCTTAAGAACTACATTTACAAGTATCAGTCTGTGAAAACAAACGTGAATGCCATTGTTCAATCCCTTCGTAATGGGAAAGAAACGCTAGAAGAGAATATGGCGTATATGAAGACGCTGAAGAAAAATTCCATTGAGTCTGTATACAATTTGCAAATGCGCATTGCGATGGGAGAGAATTTAAAGCAGCTTTTCGAAGTTGAAATAGCCAAACCCGAGAATGAGCATCGTAAAACTCATTTGGAGAGAGGACTTCGTAAGGTAGTGACGCGGATTCAGTCCTTTCAAGAGATGGTCATTCTGTATCAACAAGCGATTGCGGGAACAGATATCATCAACGACAATAACGATAAGCTTATTGATGCCGTAGATGCGACCATTGATAAAACTCAGAATCTATTAACGGTTTCTGCGATGATCTCGATGGCGATTGAAGATCAAGTTCAAACGATTGAAGCGGTCAATTCTGCGAACTCGACCTTGAATAAAATGTTTGAGGACAACTCGCGATTATTGAAAGAAACGACGCAACGAACGAATGAGCTGCTTGGGAAACCAGGCTTGCAAATGGATTCAATCGAGCGAGGGATGACAGATTTATTCGCAGCGCTGGATTTATTTGAACAGTCTAATCGAACAATCATCCAATCAGCAACGGAGCACACACAGCGGCTGGGTAATATTAGTCAGCAAATGACACAGCGACTTGGCTTGACGCCTGGAACTAAAACGAGTGCAGAAATCAAAGCGTCCGAACTTAGCGGACTATTGGAATAAATAGGATAAGTCAGTCGATACAGCTACCAGAGATTTCATCTTTGGTGGCTTTTTTGTGCTTGCATCATGCCTCTTAACCCATACCATTTCAATCTCCTAACATAAGATAATTCATATGTTTGAATAATGGAGATGACGACATGTACATGCAAATTAAAGAGGAGATTAGCAATACACCCAAAATTGATGTACTTATCCCAGCGATTGAGAAGGATCTAGGGACTCTCCCTCTTGTCATTGACGCGGTAAGAAAATATGTCAAGCATCCGATTGGTGAAATCATCATTGTGGCTCCGTGGAAACAACGGATAATCGATCTATGTGAGCGAAAAGGATGCCGATTCGTTGATGAGGATACCGTTCTCCCTATCACAAAAAAGGACATCCATTACCAATCCAAAACGTGGGATCGGACTGGATGGCTGTATCAGCAGTTGCTTAAGTTGAATGGAGATACCTTGTGCAAGTCCAACTTTTATATGGTTATTGATGCAGATACCGTACTAATTCGACCACATGTTTTCAAAGTAGGTGATAAGACGGTGTTTTATTGTCGGAACTGGAGTCAGGCCGAATATTTCAATACGTATAGAAAATTGATGGGTAGAAATCGATCAGCTCGATTGTCTTTCGTTACCCATTACATGCTGTTCGAGAAAGCTAAAGTCAAGCAGTTGAAACAAACCATTGAGTCCAAACATAAGAGTTCCTGGTATACCGCAATTATGAAAAGCATGAATAGATCCAAGCAGTTTGCTTTTTCGGAGTTTGAAACGTACGGAAACTTTCTTTATTCGTCATCTGCGAACAAGATGATTTTGAAGCCTGCGCTGAATAAGAGCTTACTTCTGAGCGATTCTCAAATTACACAAGCTAGGATGTCCTCCTTGGCCTATAGATACCGATCCATTTCTCTGCATAAACGCAAATGATATGTTAAAAAGGGCAAGTTGGTGACCCGATGAAGCCTTATGTTGTGGTCTGGAAGGGCCCTGTCCACAAAGCGAGTGGACTGGGTCATGCAAGTAGAACATATGCTGCTTCCCTGAGACGCAAGGGCGTTGATGTAAGGCTTGGCCATTTGAAAGTTGGTAAAAGATCTTCCTTAGGCAAAAGAGTGCTGATCTATCACGATGTTCCTAGCCGCATACAGTGGCATAGTGAGCGAAGTTTATATGATCACATCATTCTAAATACCGTCTGGGAAACTAGCAAAACGCCGAAGGAATGGCTTTCTCATATGAACAAATTTGATGCAGTATGCGTACCAACGCGACATAATAAGCGGGCATTACGAAACAGCGGGGTTACCGTCCCGATCTATATTGTTCCTCATGGTGTAGATACGAAGGCATTTCATCCGAATAATAAGAAATTTGTTTTGCCGCGTGCGTCAGGCAAGTTCACTTTCGTGTCTGTATTTGGCTTTCAGCATCGTAAAAACCCAGAAGGTCTGCTGCGTGCGTACTGGGAAGAGTTTTCCTCCAAAGATAACGTTATTCTTGTGATCAAGACAAACGGCTATGAGTCTTATGAGACTGAAAAATGGATTCAGCGTCAAATCTGGCAATACAAAAAGAGATTGGGTATTTACAAGGATACGGCTCCTGTCGTCATTATAGGCAGTCGACTTAGCGATAGGCAGCTGAAAGGTTTATATACACTAGGAGATGCCTTCGTTCTTCCGACGCGAGGCGAGGGGGTCGGACTCCCATTTCTAGAAGCGCTAGCCAGCGGTATCCCTGTCATCACGACTGCCTGGGGTGGACAAATGGATTTCCTTACACACAATAACTCGTTTCTCATTTCCTATCAACTGAAGAACCCATCCATTAGCATGCAAAGTCCACATGCTATTTCGCGCTCATTTAGCTATCTGTTTGCTGAGAAGGGACAACTGTGGGCTGAACCTAATCATCACAGTTTGCGAATGAATATGAGGAAGGCTTACGAGAATCCCGATTTATGTAAGCGGAAGGGAAGTCAGGGAAGATTAGATGTCCTTCATTTGACGTGGTCACGTGCAGGGAAGTTGATGAAGAATGTGGTTGAGAAGAACATTCAATCCAAGAAATAAGGGGGATGGGATGCGTTAGGTCCCCCAGGAAAGGAGTATTAAGCTTGCGAATTGTACTTTTGTGCGGGGGATCGGGTAAAAGGCTGTGGCCTTTATCCAATGAAATTCGCTCCAAGGTGTTTCTCAAACTCTTGAAATCCGATACTGGAGTTAGAGAATCAATGATTGAGCGAATATGCAGACAATTGGATGAAGTCGGCCTACTTCAATCCACATGTATTGTCACGCATCACAGTCAAGTAGAGATAACACGTACGTATGTTGGCGAACACATCCCGATCATAAGTGAACCATTTAAAAGAGGTACTTATGCAGCCGTCGCTTTAGCTGTGACATATTTGAAGGAGAAAATCCTAGTTGATTCGAATGAAACGATTTGTATTCTCCCAGTAGACACTTATGTAGATTCCGCATTCTTCCAGTTAATTCATCGCTTTCCCGAGGTCATTTCACGATCCAAGGCTGATCTCGCTCTTCTCGGAACGAACCCCGTGTTGCCCTCCGATCAATTCGGCTATATTGTTCCGGTAATACCCAAAGAATCAGAAGAATTTGCTTTCATTCATCACTTCATCGAAAAGCCGAATGAGAAAACTGCGGCACAATTAATTGAGCAACATGCTTTATGGAACTGTGGTGTATTCGCCTTTCCCTTAGGGTTCATGCTGACATATTTGAAGGACAAGGGAGCGCCTGATCTAGTTGAGACATGGCTGACTAAGTACGATCTACTTGCCAATACAAGCTTTGATCGTGAAGTCGTTGAGCTCAATCCAAACACTGTGGTTGTACGGTATGAAGGTTTATGGCAAGATGTGGGCACATGGAAGGCGCTGACCCCTTACTGTGAGCATAGCGTTATTGGTCCAGGAAGAATCTCTGATGATTCCGTCAATACACATCTCATTAACGAACTTCCGTATCCCATAGAAGTCATTGGTGTATCCGATCTCATTGTCGCGGCAAATCCAGACGGTATCTTGATTGCGAACAAGGAGAAAGCCCATCTGATTAAGGAAAGTCTCGCACAAGTTACTAAGATTCCGATGTATGTGGAGAAAAGATGGGGCTCTTATCATATTTTGCAATACTGGAAAGTTGATGACCAGGGGAAAGAAGGCATGATTAAAATTGTGAAGCTTGTCACTGGGGAGATGACCAGTTATCATCTGCATGGCAATCGGCAAGAAAGCCTAACCATTCTATCAGGTATCGCGGAAATTCGCATAGGGGACAAACTGTATAGACGGCTGGCAGGGGATGTTTTGCGTATTCCCGCTGGTATAAAGCATGGCATCAAGGCTGTCACTCCTCTTGAATTCATGGAAGTCTTGTTAGGGAAGGAACTGTCAGAAGAAGATATCACTCGTTTTACACAAACATGGTAATGAAAAGCGAGATAGTCGATTATTTCGACTATCTCACCGCCAAAGGCGCCGGTTTCCCTCGAGATAGTCGATTATTTCGACTATCTCACCGCCAAAGGCGCCGGTTTCCCTCGAGATAGTCGATTATTTCGACTATCTCACCGCCAAGGCGCCGGTTTCCCTCGAGATAGTCGATTATTTCGACTATCTCAGCCAAAAATAAGGGGTAAGCTTATCTACCCCAAAACCCAAAACAAAACATATTAATTCTGGTGTGTTAATACAGACCAGTCACGTAAACGTGGCCGGTCTATTTTCGTTTCACCTTCTTATTGCTTTACTATAAAATCGGCTTCGGTGATCCAAGCTCCATTCGCAAAATCTCGCCCCCGAATATGAATGCGATCCTCGTATACATCAACAACCAACCCTTCTGAACGATTTCCTTGGATTAATTGGTCGTTACTATCGTAGGGGTAACTCACTGAAGAGCTATTGACCATTGTGAATACATCGCAGATCAATGTAGAGGTTAATCGCAATTCCCAATGGGTATGTCCTGTGAAAAAAAACACTTCCGGGTATTGAGATAGCATCTGCTTCAATTCATTATGCTGTACAATACCCCGTGGTAGACTGCCGGATACTGTCCCTTGCAGAGGCTGATGCAGAAACACGAACAACGGCTTATGTTGGATGAAGTTCTCTTGTAACTTGCTTTGCAACCAACTTAATTGCGTGGAGGACAACCAGGCATCTTCCTGAACAGCAGGATCGGATTGTCTATATCGCTCGGAACCTAAAAAAATAAAATGATAGCCTTGAATCCAACGATCGTAAAAGACGCTAGGCATTTGTGTAAAAGCTAGAAAGCGTTCCAAAGAGGCACTGTCAGTTTCGCCATTGGGGAATGTCGTTGGAGACCAATCTCCTGCAGCATTGTAATAGGCTTTGTAGTAATCGTGATTGCCAATCGTATAGCAGATTTGCTTCGGAAGCGAATACTTCTGCAGAATGGACGTCAACATCGCATAGTCATTGGTACGTCCATCGCCGAGGTCTCCGTTAATTACTAAAGCATCAAGGTTCGGGATCGATTGATTTAGATCGTCTAACGCAGCACCTAGTTTACTCTGAGCTTGCGTATCCCAGTTTTGAATGTGAATATCACTAACAACGGAAAAACGTAGTAAAGGGGTAATACCAGCTGCTTTTCTAAGTTCCTCAGCAAGTCGGTGAATTTCATCCTTGTCCTCTTGTGAGGTGACGAAATACCACATCGGACTCAGAAAGGTCTCAATAATTGTATTTGCATCTTCTGGGCTTAACACGTGCATCGCCTCCCGCAATCTGCTTGTCCAACTAGTACTAGCATATGTAGGATACAGCTTCAATGAAATGAGGAAGGCATACATTTTTATAGAGAAGAGTTGGGGAAAGCTTGGGCAGATTATGTTATGATTGAATTGCAAAAGTATGAGAAAAACGCAAGCCTTAGTTAGATTAGGTTTGCGTTGTTTTTTGTTTTATCTACTAGCTATTTTCCTACGTGGAGCAAGAATTTTCTGCAGTCGTTTCGCACATTGTTCGGCCGACTCCATACCTTCCCAATATAACATCATCTCCTGATTAACTTCTTGCATCATTTGCGTGTCCGAGATGGTTTCGTGTTGATAGAAGGCGTTATGTAGTTGACCATCCGAAATATGGAGTGACGCCAGATCAAGCGGATCCCACATCATCTTATTAATCTCGTGCAGGACAGAGAGGAAGCGCGATTCACTGATTTTGGCTTGAACATCTGGATGACATGCAGTTTGTAGAAATTGGATCGCCAGTTCACGTTCTGTACTTGCAGAATGAACCATCAATGCATTCGCGATGAGCAACGTATTCGGTGAATCACCGAATGGCATGGGTGCGAATTTGGGCTCGAAGGGCAGTTTGTCGCCAAATCCAGCAAGCTCAATGGTTGTCGTCAACATCATGGCGACTTGCTCACTTTGGAAAGCAACGCGATGCAATTGCATATGAGAAACGAGTGCGCTTCTTTTTCGATAGATCATATCGTGCATAAAAGTTAGCGTGTCTAGAAGTGCTTTCTTATTCGGTTTGTGAAAGTCAAAACCATGCTGCATAGCGATTACGTTCCAACGATTAAGTGTCGAAGGGAGTGAAAAACCATAATTATCGATGATACCGTCATCATTCGTGTCAAAGGTCAATCGCCCAGCTGTCTCGATAAACGCTTCTTTATCCCATCCTTGATGTGGCGCTTCAACGTTGTATTTGTTGAACATGCGCGGATTATAGGCGAGGCATATGCCTGAAAATGTGACAGGTAACGCTTTGACGATGCCATCTTTGCGAAATCCGTCGAGTAGCTTAGGGTACATCAGATTCAGCTCATCCTCCATAATCCTGTCTAAACTAACGAAATCCTCCATCGATTTGAGCTCTTGGAAGATAGTGTCCGTAATGATACAAATATCGGGTTGAATACCCATTTCGATACACTTATGAAGGGATTCCCAGAATTGTGAAATAGGAAAGCTCAGTAATTTAATGTCTACGTCGAGGTGCTGCTGTTCGAACGTTTCGCAGATGAAAGGTAAGCAGTGATCAACAAAGTAAGAGGGCGTAATTGTCAAAATGCGCAGTACTTTTCGCTTTGATTTCCGCACAGTGACGTTTGGAGAGACGAAGGTACCAAGTCCGGCTTTTTTGACAACGAGCCCTTCCTTCAACAGGAGGTCAAGCGATTTGCGAACGGAGCTGCGGCTGAGCTCGTAATATTTACTTAATTCATTTTCAGACATAAGGAACTCATCCTTCTTAATAAACCCCGAAAGAATTTGCTCACGCAGGATATCGGTCAAAGAAGAATAGCAATATTGATCCTTTTTTCTCATTATCAGATCGCCACCTATTTGCGCAGTTGTATGTATTCTAAACAAAAATTGGTAAATATTCAACAGGAAAATAGTGAGGACAAGCAAGGGTTTTAGTCGATTTAAAGACATGTTTTAAACATGTATAGCACTTGTATTTTTTTGTTGTTATAATTTATAATGGGATTGTAAAAGGGGGGTGACCACATGGCTTCCATCGTCAGTGCCAAGTCAAATCGAGTTATTCGAAAAGTATATCGATATCGATGGTTCTATCTGTTAATGGCCCCAGGCCTATTGTACTTCCTCATCTTTCGCTACATTCCGATGGCTGGCTTACTCGTCGCATTCAAGGATTACAGTGTCACTAAAGGCATCTGGGATAGTCCCTGGGTAGGTTGGCGCAATTTCGAAATCATCTTTGAATCACCTGATTTTCTCCGACTTATGTCAAACACACTCCTCATCAGCGTATACCGACTCGTCTTTAATCTACTTCCTGATTTAATTCTCGCCTTACTACTCAATGAAATCCGTGTCACTTGGTTTAAGAAGATCGTACAAACGATCACTTACGGACCTTATTTTTTATCTTGGGTCATCGTATATGGTTTGGTTTATTCATTTTTCTCTCCTGGCACAGGGCTTGTCACAACGTTCTATCAAAATATGGGATGGGGTGAATTGAACGTCCTGGCAAACTCTGATTTCTTCCGGCCGCTCATTATTTTAACCGATGTTTGGAGAAATACAGGGTTTGGAGCTATTTTCTTCCTAGCAGCCTTAGCAACAATCAATCCAGAGCTGTATGAAGCTGCGGTTGTGGATGGGGCAGGTCGATGGAAGCAAATTTGGCATATTACGCTGCCTGGTGTCCGCGAGGTGTTCATTTTATTGTTAATTCTACGGCTAGGGACAATTCTCGATGCCGGCTTTGATCAAATTTATGTATTCCTCAATGCGCGAGTGACGAATGTCGGAGATATACTGGATACTTGGATATTCCGCCGTATTATCGAACAAAGTGATTTCAGTATTCCGGCCGCAATGGGCGTATTTAAATCCGTCATTGGATTTGTGCTTGTCATCGCTGCTAACCGAATCGCGAAAAAATTAGGTGGTTCTGGAATCTATTAAGAGGCGGTGGAACCTGTGTCCTATGCGGTACATATGACCAAATCAGATCGAATTATCGATGTAGTCATCTATGTCTTCCTTACGCTCTGTTGTTTATCTGCCCTGTTTCCATTGTACTTCGTATTCATCGAATCAATAACACCTTATAAAGAGCTGATCCGTAACGGAGGTTTCGTCCTATTCCCAGAGCAAGTTACGCTGCAGGCGTACCGAGCAATCTTCGGCAGCAAGCTTGTGCCAGATGCGCTTAAGATTTCCGTTCTGATTACGGTAATTGGCACCTTTTTAAGTCTGCTGGTCACGATATGTTTAGCTTATCCGCTTTCGAAGAAGGATGTACCCGGAGGAAGGTTTTTTCTACTAGCGATTGTGTTCACTATGCTCTTTAGTGGTGGCATAGTACCAACCTATCTAGTCGTGAAGGGCTTGGGTTTGATCAATTCTATATGGTCACTCATTATCCCTACACTCGTTTCACCGTTCTACATGTTTATTATGCGCACCTACTTTATCAATTTCCCAACAGAAATAGAAGAGTCGGCGAGAGTGGATGGATGTGGAGATGTTAGAACGTTATTCCAACTTGTTATCCCCTTATCGATGCCGATTATCGTCACGATTGGCTTATTCTACGGCGTAATTCAATGGAATTCCTATTTCAATGCCATCTTGTATCTGTCAGATCGAGCTCTGTACCCGATTCAGGTCATTCTGCGCAATATGATTGTTACGTCTAGTGTGAGCCAAGAGCTGAACACGAATCCATCCGTTATTCAAACACTTCCGCCAGACACAATTCGAATGGCAACGGTTGTAGTGACAACATTGCCGCTATTGGCCATCTATCCATTTATACAGAAATATTTCATCAAAGGTATGCTTGTTGGTTCCATCAAAGGGTAACGCTGTTTGACCAACAGCCTTGAAGGGAGTGATGCCTTGTTTTGCTTCGTTTCAGTCATACAGGCAACCAGAGTAGACTTGAGAATGAATTCGAGTACAAATGGGAGGTCGTTTGCATGAAATTGCGTAAACAGGTAGCATGCGGTGTAATTGCCAGCTTGGTTGTGTTAAGCGGTTGTTCGAAAGACGATTCTACTGCTACACCATCCGCATCAACATCCACCTCAGCCGCGCCTGAAACAGCGGCAGCGACGAAATCACCGCCAATAACCCTGAACTGGTTAACGTTCGTTCCGACGAACGATGTAACATTGCCTTCGCCAGATAAGGACTATATTCGCCAAGCCATTGAGCAGAAGTTTAACGTCAAACTAAACATGGAATACGGCGTCCCAGGTGAAGATCATAAGACCAAAATTAATTTGAAAATTTCATCTGGTGCAACCCCTGATATGTTCCAAGCCGACGGTGCGCAAACGAATCAATTTATTATTGATAAAGCTGTCGCCGATCTGACCCCCTACGTAAACCCGCAAACGATGCCCAACTATTACAAGTGGGTAACTCCTGAAATTATCTCACGCTATCAAGTGCAAGAAGTCTTTATGCGCGCACCTGTCCCTTATGAAAAGCAACTTTATCAATCCTATTATGTGCGCAAAGACTGGCTCGATAAGCTTGGCTTAAAGGTGCCAACGAACTATGACGAAATGATTAATGTGATGAAAGCTTTCACTTTTAACGACCCGGACGGCAATGGAAAGAATGACACTTACGGTTTCACTACATTCGGAAATGGCATCGGCATTTCGAAACAGTTTCCAGAATGGTACAAAAATGGACTAGGGGTTGATCTTTGGTACGATCAAGCGAACGGTGAATACGTTGACCCGCAATCCGATATTCGGGCAGGGAAAGTGCTCGATGATATTCGTGCCACAATCGCTATGAAAATCGTGGACCCGGACTGGTTTTTAGCTAAACCAGGGCAAGAGCTCGAGAAAATAGAAGCAGGGAAAGCGGGGATTTTCCAAAGCCTGCTGCGTACGGCTGCATTTGATAACGTAGCTACGAGCGTGAAGAAGAAGACGATTGATATCAGCGGGGTGAAAACGGCGGATTTCGTACCGTTCCACATTGTACCGAATGCCGTTAACTATGCCGCATTGCCTGGTGTTCCATTCTTGTTCGGCGCCAAGACACCTCCTGAAAAAATCAAGAAAAGTATTGAAATTATGGATTGGTTGGCTAGCCCTGAAGGCTATTTGCTTTCGCACTTTGGAAAAGAGGGCGCTAATTATACAAAAAGCGGTAACACCATTACCTTAATTCCTGATGCAATAACCAAAGATAATCAAGCTAACGGTAATTTCTTCGATGTGTATAGCTCGATTTTCGCTTATGGGGTTCAAGATCCGAGCCCGATAGGTCTGACAATTATCGATCCTCGCGAAACCGACCATGACCGAGCAATCATTGAGAAGCTGAAAACTTACAAGTACCCAGTACTTGGCACGAATGTCGCTCCGCCTCCAGGCTATGATATCGGTGCATTCCGTACACAAATGCGTGCGTATATGGTGAAGATTCTCTTTGAAGAGAAGGACGCAAGCAACTGGCCAAAATATCGGAAAGAACTGATGACCACCTATCATGGGAAAGAAATATTCGATAACTATGCGAAGACCATCTCGCAGGTGTTTAAAACGCCGGTTGTTTTTAAGTCGGAAAACCCTTAAGCCATAGGTACTGTAAGTTAATAGTCCTTTGAACACTTTTGTAGCATTCCGCACGACGCCCGTGTATTCATAATGAAGCACGGGTGGCGTGTTGTGAAAATATTTCTTATTATTCCTATTGAAATAATATAAATAAATCCTAAATCAACACGAGAGAGGGTTTGGCATGATGAAAGAACAGTTAGCCATTCTCGGCGGATCCAGAATCAAAACAACACCTTATGGTACTGGCAAGCGATTTGGGGAGGAAGAAGTTAAGGAACTTGTTGAAGCGCTTGAGCAAAATACACTGTTTTATCATTCTGGCCGCAAGGTGAAACAGTTTCTGAAACGATTTAATGCGTTATATGGTGTAACGTACAGTGTTGCAACTTCATCGGGCACAGCAGCCCTTCATGTTGCGATTGGTTCATCTGGCATAAGCGTAGGGGACGAAGTCATTACAAGTCCGATTACGGATGCGGGCTCTATTATTGGCATTTTGTATCAAAATGCGATTCCTGTGTTTGCGGATTTGGATCCACATACGTACAACATGACGGCTGAAACGATTCAAGCACGTATAACACCGAAGACCAAAGCCATCATTGTCGTCCATTTGGCTGGCAACCCAGCAGATATGGATCCCATTATGGAGCTTGCTCATGAGTACGGATTAATCGTCATTGAAGACTGCGCGCAAAGCTATTTGACCTATTATAAAGGTCGCTTGGTTGGGACAATAGGGCATTACGGGTGCTTTAGTACTAATGATTACAAGCATATTTCAACTGGAGATGGCGGTATCGTTACCGTAAACTCACAATCAGAGGAAGATTATCAACGGACGCATGCATTTGCAGATAAAAATTACGGTCGTTTCGGCAATCTGGTGCAAAGGGAGATGCGTTTACTCGCTCCGAATTACAGAATGACAGAGCTTCAGGGGGCTGTTGGGATAGCCCAACTGTCGAAATTAACATGGATATGTAATCAGCGCAGCCAATATGGTGACCGGTTAACTTCCGGTATCGCTGACTTGCCAGGGATCATACCGCATCAAGTGACGACAAACGGGCGATGCACGTATTGGTTTTATATGTTTACGATTGAACCTACGGTTCTAACGTGCACGAGGGATGAGTTCGCTGAGGCGCTTCAAGCCGAAGGCATCGACTGCACAGCGGGATATATTCCTCAACCGGTCTATATGCAGCCGATGTTTCAGAAACGGGAAGCGTATACAGGCAGTCATTTTCCATTTGATCTCACAGATATCTCATATGGTGAAGGGCTATGCCCTATGGCTGAACATATTTTGAAGCAAGCCATCCGGGTGCCAATCAACGAGTTTTATAGTGAACAAGATATTGATGATATGATAGCCGGCATACGCAAGGTGGCTGCTCATTACTGTGAGTCAGGCTTGGAAGTCGTGTAGGCGAGACGCGGATGGAGGAATAGAAATGAAGATGGCCAAAGTCGGTGTGCTCGTTGAACATGAAGCAGCTGCACGCAAATGGAAATATGGACTTAATGTATTCGAGAAATATGTGGAAGAAATATTGCAGCATGTTGGCATTTCCTATACACCTGTTTCAAAGTTAGATGCAGTGAGCCTACAGGAGTACGACATTCTCATCGTAGCTTGTTCGCAAGAAAGCGGAGAGAAGTCTGCTATCTTGTGGTCGTATGTGGAGCAAGGCGGCACCCTTATTTCATATGCGGGTATTAACGCAATGGCTCTCCGACTTGGATACATTCAGACGGGAGATACGGGCGTAGGTTATGCGGAGATAGAGCCAACTCGCTCAGCGCAACCTGACTTGCTGAGATTCCTGTCCGCCAACCCTTGGATAGAAGCTGGTGAAACCGATGTCCGAGCTGCTTGCCGCACTGTAGGTACGATCAAACAATGGCGGCCAGACGGTCCAGAAGTAGGCCCAGCACTTCAATCTTTTGATGTCGAACAAGGAAGCATACATCGCTGGTCTATCAATATCCCGCTAACTATTGTGCACATGCAGCAAGGCACAGGACCTATTCTGGATGACGGCATTCCAGCCGCTGATGGCAGCGCGAACGTCAACGAGGATATTTTAAAAGCAGATGATCGTATTGCCTTGGATTGGCATTTCGATCGAGTAGAAACGGACACTGGCATTCCTTATTTTCCTTGGCCCTATGCCGATTATTGGAGAGAAGCATTAGTCAGACATGTGCTGCAGTGCGCGATTGATAAGGGGATGACATTGCCATTCACGGGGTATTGGCCAGAGGGGATCAGTCAAATCGTGACCATTTCCCATGATAGTGATTCTAATCAAGATGAGCATGCTATTGCGACATTAGCACTGTTAGCGGAATGCCAAATTCAGACAACTTGGTGCATGATTGAGCCTGGCTATGGTGCTCATATCTATGAGCAAGTGAAGCAGGCAGGACATGAGCTTGCCTTCCACTATAACTCATTAGAGAAGGACAATGGCTTCTGGGACGGAGCGGAGTTTGACCGTCAGGTTAGCTGGTTGAAGCAGGCAACGGGCTTGGAACACATAACAACTAACAAAAACCATTACACCCGTGTGGAAGGTTGGGGCGAATTGTTCCAATGGTTGGAGAACAATGAAATTTCAAGTGATCAAACAAGAGGTCCGAGTAAAAAGGGGAATGTCGGATTTTTATTCGGCACCTGTCATCCGTATTTTCCAATAGCTTTGTTTGATGAACAGAATCGCCTATATCGGGTCTTAGAGATCGGATTCTTGACGCAGGATCTGGATTTGGGTCATCTCGCAGACAACAAGGTGATTGAGCCATTTCTGCAGCAAGCGAAGGAAGTCAATGGTGTAGCTCATTTCCTATTCCATCAAATACACATTTGTACGAGAGAAGAAGTGCGGAATGCCATTCGGATGCTTGTAGCAAGAGCAAGAGCGATGGGTTTCACATTCTGGAAGTCAGAGCAAATTCAAGAGTGGACGCGTTTAAGGAGAGCCGTTCGTATCCTAGGATGCGAAGACAACGGAAGTATTCTTTTGGAGGCAAACGAAGCCGTGGATGGGCTTGTTATATGGGTACCTATGGCAACAACAGAGGATTATAAACCTGAAGAGGGGCATGAGAAGCAATTCGGGATACCGTGCCGCAAAATTGTCGTAGATTCGAAAGTAGGATTAAAAGTTAGAAATGGGTGAGGTGAGAATATGGAGAAGTTAACACTTGCTGTAGAAGGTGGGGCCCCCGTTCGAACGGAGGGATTCCCGGCTTGGCCGATTTTCGGGCAATTGGAAGAACAACTCATTCTTGACGTTATTCGTTCGGGCAAATGGGGAGGTACGGGCACTGTACATTCGCCCGAGTATACCCCAAAGCTTCCTGAGATGGAGCATCGCTTTGCGGCATTGCACGATGCGGCACACGCGATCAGCGTCGTAAACGGGACCGTTGCCATAACGGTAGCGCTGCAAGCAGCCGGGGTTAAACCTGGCGATGAGGTCATTGTACCGCCATATACATTTATTGCAACAGCAGCAGCTGCACTAGCCTTTGGAGCTATACCAGTGTTCGTTGACATTGAAGAAGATACGCTTCTGCTCGATCCAGATCAGGTTGCTGGCGCCATCACATCCCGAACGAAGGCAATCATTCCTGTTCATTTAGCCGGAGCTCCGGCGAACATGAGCCGTATCAACGAGGTAGCTGCTTCACATAAGCTTCGAGTGATCGAAGATGCGGCTCAAGCTGTGGGTGCAAGCTGGGAAGGACGCAGTGTTGGGGCGATTGGTGATCTCGGAACGTTCAGCTTGCAATCCAGCAAAAACCTGAATAGCGGTGAGGGGGGCATCATTCTCACTAATAATCCGGAGCTGGCAGAAATCGCCTGGTCGCTGTGCAATGTCGGCCGCTCGCGAACAGGCGCGTGGTACCAGCATGATCGCATTGGTCAGAATTATCGCATGACGGAGCTGCAAGCGGCCATCGCTCTTGCCCAAATGAGCCGATTGGAAGAGCAGATGCTCCTGCGAGAATCCAATGCCAAGCTGCTCACGGAGTTGCTTGCCCAAATAGAAGGAGTCCGCGTGATGAAGTCCGATCCACGCGTCACACGGCATGCACATCACCTATACATGTTCAAGCTGGAGTCTGCTGTTACTGATCGGATTGATAAGAATGACTTCATTCGCAAAGTTAACGCCGAAGGCATTCCGATTAGTTTTGGGTATGTACCACTCAATCGGAACGAAGCGATTGTGAACGCCACACGAGCATTGACAGGCGAAGACAGGTTGTATAACTGTCCAGTAAGTGAACGGTTAAGTGACAAGGAAGTACTATGGCTTTCGCAAAATGTGCTGCTCGCTGATGAGCAAGCCATGCATGACATTGCCGCTGCCATTCGCAAAGTAATTGCCTCATATTAATATGACGACTATTCGACTTGGAGTTAGTAAGGTGGATATTACGCCCGAGAAACCAATACCACTCGCTGGTTTTGCAGTTCGCAGCGAGCTCGGCGCATTCGAAGGTGTGTCGCATCGATTATTTGCTCGAATTTTTGTGTTTGTGACAGGTGAAGTAAAAGCTGTGCTTATCTCTGCGGATTTGCTTTGGTGGGGGAGCGATCGCGTACCTGCGCTTAAGCAAAGAATTCATGAACGTTACGGCATTGCTGAAGCTGCTATTCTCTTGCATAGCACCCATACGCATTCTGGTCCACAAACAAGCAGCTTGTTCACCTCATACTTAGGTGTCATGGATGAGAATTATGTAGCATCGATGGAAAATATTGTGATCGAAGGCATCAACGCGGCGTTGCTGAGTGCCGAGTCTGTTCGAATCGAACAAGGTAGCGGTTATTCACCTCTTGGTATAAATCGGCGCGGCGTGGTGAAATCGCCTCCGGACATAGGTCCTGTCGATCATGAACTGCGTGTCATTCGTTTTGTCAAAGTAGACGGGAGCACGAAGGGACTGCTTGTTCACTATGCTTGTCATCCTGTCATAACGCGAGAAAATCTAGTGTCATCAGAATATATTGGTGTCGCTATGGCATCTGTGGAGCAAATAGTGGGAGGAGGCACAGTGGCAGCCTTCCTACAGGGGACCTGCGGTGACATTAATCCTGGTGACGGGGAGCAGGTTATTCGAGGAAATAATGAAGTGGTTAAGCAAGTCGGTACAGATTTTGCAAAGTGCATATTGGAAACGATAGTTAGACCGATGCGGCATTTAACGCCTTGCCATCTGCAATGGCGTAAGACATCGGTTGATCTGCCGCTAAAGTCGCTGCCAGAGCGCAGTCAGCTTGAGATAACAGCCCGGTCGCCAGGCGTTCTTGGCGAGTGGAGCAGCCTCATGCTAGCAAGATTGGAAAGGCTGCCGCCTAGTATTCCGTTAGAACTAACAGAACTGAAACTAGGGGAAGAGCTATCGTTACTCGGTATGAATGCCGAAGTTGTGGTCGATTACGGGCTGTATATCAAGCAGATCACGAAAGGAACTGTGCTCCCGATTGGGTATACGAATGGCATGTTTGGCTACATTCCGACCTCGCAGCAGTTAATGGAAGGTGGCTATGAGCCTTACGAATCTACTTTGTATTTTGCAATGGCTTCGAGCTTCGACAGCACTGTTGAAGCTACGGTGAAAGAAGCATTGTTAAAGTTTTTGAGTTAAAAAACGGGTGCTCCTTCTTATGGTGGAACCGCATAAACATTGAAGGCTGCCGAGAGCTATGATTCGGCAGCCTTTTCAACGAATGTGCTGTCTTTCAAATCGTCCATTTCTTTGTAGAGAATTTTTCTATACCAAACGTTCTACCGCAATAAATGGCGTATAATGGTAAGCGATGGAATTAGATCTATGTGTCAGCAAAGATAAGTCCGAAAGAAGGAAGTGTCTCAGGTGCAAACAGATGTGATCTCCGCTCTACTGGAAACTGCTGATTTAAACATTCTCAAATTTGATAGCCATAACCGAGTGGAGATGAACTATCGCAATCGGATTTTGGAATATTTTTACATGATGACGTATATAAGAAAAGGTTCTGCCAAGTTAAAAGTAGAGGACAAAGTCTACCATCTGAAACCGGGAACGGTTATTTTCATCCCGCCTCATCTCAAGCATGATCAGTATAAAGATAGTGATGAGGAAACAGAATTCCTATGGTGGCACTTTACGTATACCATTCATCATGTGGTGGATGTTCTACCTTTTCTTCAGATCCCCTACACGTATTCACTTAAAAACCATATCAAATTTGAGGAAGTTTTTGATGAACTCATGCTTTCCATGTCCAGGAAAGGGCACTTGCCCAATGTTATATTACAAAAGGCAAAGTCGCTGGAATTACTGTATTTGCTCCTGGATAATGCTTTGGGGAGTGTCAAGCCAGCAATCGAGAGTCAGCCTTCTCACAGTTTTTTATCAATCCTGCTGAAAATTGTTAATCAACCTAAAGCGTCGTTTACACTCGCCGATTTGGCTGCCGAACTACACATGAATCCAACCTATGTCAGCAATCATTTCAAAGCCATGTTTGGCAAATCACCGATTCTACTTCATCGGGAAATTAAAATTGCTAAAGCCAAGTCACTGCTCGAAATGCAAGAAATGACGATTACAGAAATCAGTGAAATCCTGGGCTTTAACGACATTCAAACATTTACGCGACTTTTTAAAAAATATTCAGGGATCTCCCCCCGTCAATATAAAGAACTATTTAGTAAAACGCATTAAGTGGTGTTTTAACCACCTGTATAAGTGTTAAATTTCAGCAAATGTTTGCTCTGTTTTCCATAGACGTCTCGCTCTACACTTAACTCAAGGGTATAGAATTCCCACTTTAGGAGGTAAAGTCAATGGAAACAGTCAGCATCATTTTTTCAGAAAAGCAGAAGGTGGAGGTCCTCAAGCAATCTTTTGACGCTACCCTCGGCCAGACGGAGATTTTATGTGCGGCGATCACTTCGCTGATTAGCACAGGGACAGAGCTTCAGTGCCTGAGAGGCGTCTTTGATCCGGATACCAATTGGTCAAGTTGGGTGCAGTATCCGTTTCATCCCGGCTATTCCATGGTGGCAGAAGTGATGGAAGTGGGGGCGAATGTACAACGCATTCAAAAAGGTGACCGCGTCTTCGTGGAAAACGCACACACGCAATTCTTCAAAGCGGAGGCATCTCATGCTGTACTTTTGCCGAAGGAGATAAGTTCTGAACAAGCCGCTTGGGTCAATTTATCCAAAACGACACAGCTTGGCGTGAGAAGAGCAGAGCTGTTTCTCGGGGAAACGGTTGGCGTGATTGGTCTTGGGTTGCTTGGTCAACTGGTGACGCAATATCTGTATCTGTCCGGTGCCAAAGAAATCTACGCAATGGACCCTGCGGAGAGCCGCGTCCAGCTTGTACAGGATCGGCCGGGCATTCACCGGCTGGCGATGGACGCAGGTGCAGCGAAAGCGCAAATCGCGGATGAAACTAAGGGCAAGATGTTGGATGTTGTCTTTGATATTACTGGGCATCCTGCTGTATTAGCACAAGCGACTCAGCTGGTTAAACCATTGGGGCGCGTCATTCTGTTGGGAGATACCGCTACGCCATCCGTGCAGGGAATGGGCCGCAATGTCGTTTCCAACTCTGTCTCCATCTTAGGCATTCATGCGCTAATGAATTATAGAGGATGGCAACATCCGGAGATGGCGGATCTGTTCTTAACCTATCTCATGCAAGGAAGAATGGATGTCACACCGTTAATCACTCACCGCTTCTCCCCGCTGGATGCACCACAAGCGTACGATTTGCTCGTTCACAATCGAAGCTCAGCGATGGGTGTTCTTTTTGATTGGACTCGACTTGGGGTAGAGAGCTGAGGGGGGGCGCGATGAAGAAACCATTGCAAGTAGGACTTATTGGCTGCGGAGCGATCATGCAGCGTCGTCATTTACCCGAATACCTTTCTCATGCTGGTGCCGAGGTTATAGCGATCTGCGATCTGAATATAGAAAGAGCGCAAGCCGTTGCTAGGGAGTATGGGATTCCGTTTGCTTATGCAACATTCATCATTTTATCGACGGTATCCTATCAGGTAACGGGCATGATATTACCGGTGAAGATGGTTATGCCGCGCTTCAGGTCATTCTATCTGGAACGAAGACTCAGGAGCTTAGGCAGGTTGTCGATATTCCATTGGCGAGCTACTGATGAAATAAGCAATTGTACCGCTAAGCCCGAAAATGAGAAATACAGGATGTAGCTAATATTCAACCCTGAATATGTCAATATTGTATCTCGACTTCAAATTATATTGGATTATAATTACAAACATACTCCTACGACACTCAGAAATTTGTAAGGAGGAGGTGTTAATGTGCCGGAAAAAGATGCTGGCCAGCCAAAGAAAGGTTGGTATTGGGCGTTTAAAGTGTTCTTAATAGAATTTCGGTTGAAGTAATAAATTACTAAAATTCGCTAAATTGAACCGTACAGAATGAAAAAGAGATTCGGGAGTAATTCGCATGCGAAACAAATGTAAACTGATTTTGGTTGAAGGTTTGTGCGGCACTGGCAAATCGACACTTGCAGAAAGATTACATGACTACCTTGTTCAGCAAGGTATTCCCTCTAAATTCTATGATGAAGGTGCTCAAGAGCATCCAACGAGTTTGAATTGGCATGCTTTCTTTCGCGAAGAGGAATATAATGAACTTCTGTTGCAAAACCCAGATTATGCTGATGTAATCCGTTCATTGGCGGTCAAATATGGTCTCAATTATCTAATTCCGTATCGTCATGGCATCGCCAATCAGATTGCTGCTTTGAATCCCGTAGTGATTTATTTGACCCAACCTGATGTGCGAGAACAGCAGACTTGGATCTCTACCATTCGTTCAAGACCCAACTTTGCCACGGAACAAAATATTAAGTTTATGGAAAACCGCAAACGGATCGAATTGCGGCTGCTTGAAGTACTGCCATTTTCAACTTGTATAATTGAGAATAAATGCCTTGACTGGGAAGAGGTCTTAAGTAAAATGGTGGAGGCCATATAAACAAGCGAAAAGATAATTTCACGTCATTAATCCTAGGAAGCACTGCCACGAGCAGTGCTTCTCTTCGTTTTACTCGCATAAGGCAATATCTAAACGCGCATAATATTCTAAGAAATTTATGGAAAGGGGGGAGATGAAGTGGCAAGTCTACCTATGAATGTGAGCGAAAGCATACAAGTCAATCATAATGCGTTGCGGGACATTTTCCATAACTGTGCTGATGTCGTATTTAGACCGTTACAATTATCTGATCACGTCAACGTTCTACTTGTTTATATTGAAGAATTAACGGATTCTAGCAAATTGGAACAGATTATTTCAGCATGTATGATAAGTCGTGATGTGGATCGTCTGACACAGTATAATAGGGCCATAAACTTTTCAGAAATCGTTGCAAAAGTCCTCAAAGGAAGTACGGTCATCTTTATTGAGGGAGAGGCTTATGCATATTTGGCAGATATAACTGCATTCAAACAACGTGCAATCAATGAACCTTCCAATGAGGCATCTATACGCGGCCCGCGCGAGGGATTTACCGAAGATTTAAAAACGAATTTAAGCATGATTCGAAGAAAAATAAGTAATTCGAAACTTAAATTTGAAAATCATCAAGCAGGTAAGTTGACCAATACCTCATTTGTTGTTGCGTACATTGAAGATATAGTCAAACCAGAATTGCTTGAAGAAGTTAGGGCGAGACTTCATTCTTTCCAAACAGATCAACTTCTGGATTCAGGTTATATCGAAGAATTTATAGAAGACAAAACCTTTTCTCTTTTTCCACAAATTCAAAATACAGAACGTCCAGATACCGTTACCGCAAGTTTATTGGCTGGAAGAATAGCCATAATCGTTGACGGCTCACCGAACGTACTGCTGTTGCCAATGACTTTCTGGGCAGGATTTCAAGCAGCAGAAGACCATTATGAACGCTTCTTATACGTCTCATCCGTCCGAATTTTACGATTCCTATTGGCTATTATGTCTTGCTTACTTCCATCTATCTATGTTGCTCTGACGACGTTTCATCCACAAATGATCCCTCTTGCCCTGATGCTCAGCATTTCAGCTTCTAGAGAAGGCATTCCGTTTCCATCTGTCATTGAAACTTTGTTGATGGAGCTTATGTTCGAAGGTTTACGTGAAGCAGGACTTCGTCTGCCTAAAGCCATCGGTTCAGCTGTGAGTATTGTGGGTGCCCTGGTTATTGGGGAAGCAGCTGTCCAAGCTGGCTTTATTTCTGCTCCTATCGTGATGATTGTGGCTGGTACCGGAATTGCATCGTTCGCCTTTCCAAGCTATAGTCTGGCTTTACCTTTTCGAATTCTGCGTTTTCCTCTTTTGATTTTAGGCGGAGTCCTGGGATTGTACGGTATTGCGATTGGCATTATATTTATTCTGATTCATCTTGTGACACTCAAGTCTTTCGGTATACCTTATTTAACACCGTTTGCGCCAATTGGTTCAAATTTCTGGAAGGATACGCTGATACGGATGAATAAACGGTATGTTTCAGCAATACGAAAACAATGAAGAAAATAAGGAATTTCATCATTTTTTTGATACTGATACTGATACTGATACTCTCTGGATGCTGGGACAGAAATGAAATAAACGATTACGCCTTCTGGATTGGAACAGCCTTAGATATAACGGAAAATGGTAAGCTTCAAAAAAGCGCTCAGATCGCGGTTCCTGCTGATTTCAGGAGTATCCGAGGCGGTGGGGGAAAGAGTGAAAGGGCAAACATTGTATTAACGGCGACAGGATCGTCAATCGTAGATTTGACGCAACAAATTCAAGACAAACTGCCACGTAAAGTTTTCCTAGGGCATCGCAGATCTATTTTTGTCGGAGAAAAGTTGGCACGAAAAGGGCTCATCGATGTCATGGATCAATTCACAAGAAATACGGATACACGTCTGCGGACAGATATTTTCGTTGTGAATAACGGAGAAGGAAAGGAAGTATTGAATATTAACTCTCCTTTCAATCAATTTTCATCCATCGTAGCAGTTGATCAAGACCGTTATTGTCGTTTAGGTGACACTGCCTTGCGAGATGTATTAATCGATGTGCGGAGGGATGGCGTTCGCCCTGCTATGCCTATGATCGAGATTTCCCCGATGAATAACCAAGAGAAAGACAAAATATTTAATGTCAGATCAGTCGCTATCTTTAATAAAAATTTGCAAATGGTTGGAGAGGTGAGTGGAAGAGAATCTCTTGAACTATTTTGGGTAAAAGGAGTATTGAAAAATCAATTCGTGACAGAAGAGCTAGAGGAGGGAAGCATAGCTTTATATGAATCGAATTTAAAACAAATCATCCGAACTAGTTATGTTGGAAATAAATTAAAGGCTTACATCAAACTAATGGGAACTGGAAGAGTACTTGAAAATAATACAGATATTGATCTCTCTGTATCCAAGGATCGTCTGTATGTAGAAAAAAAGCTGAATGAAATTAAAGCAAAGAGAGTAGAAGAAACAATAAACAATATACAGTCTCAGTTTGGGCAGGACGTGTTCGGAATCGGCGAAGAATTTCATAGAGAACATCCTTATCAATGGAAAGAAATTCGAGAGCGGTGGGATGATATATTCCCGACGATTGAAGTGGCCGTTGATGTCAAGTTGAATATTCAGAGTACGGGAGATATCCGCAAGCGAATCGTTAGGAAAGGAGGAAAAGAATGAAAATTTCAACGTGGCAGTTATTTTGGATATTTACCACATTAGAAATTTCAATGTCGATTTGGTTGACGATTTCGCCTACGATCGAAATCGCAAAACAAGACGCGTGGATCTCGCTTGCGGTTGCGGGTTTAATTGGTGTGTTCGTAACATATATCATCGTTCGAGTAAGTCAGCTGCACGCATCACAAACGTTGGTAGAGTTTGCTCAGAAGCTTTTTGGAAAGTGGATTGGAAAACTAATCAGTCTGTTGTATATTCTGGTATGGTATTCCGTTTGTGCAGATATTTTACGTATATTTTCATTATTTATTAAGCAGATTCTTTTTCACGATACGCCCGTATGGAGTATTTCAGCATTGATGATGGCAGCGATGATATACATAACCATCGCAGGCAGCGTTGAAGCCATTGCACGTTTTAGTGAGTTGGCTGGACCTTTGATTCTTCTCGGCATTGTGATCACATTTGCCTTAAACATACCCAATTTGCATCTAGCGCTCATTCTGCCCATTTACGCGGATACAGGTGCTATCCCGATCATGAAGGGATCATTAGTAAATGCTTCTTTCCTTGGGGAGTCAATGATGCTAATGATGTTAACGCCATTTATTGCTAAGCCGGAAAAACTGCTCAAACCGATACTCTTGTCAATATGCATTCCATCTTTGCTCGCAATTATTGCGACAATGATGGTTATTTCAACATTCGGGATACATATTGGATCGAGCATGTACTTTCCCTATTTTGCCATGGTACGCTTTATTAATTATTTAGATTTTATCCAAAATATGGATGTGTGGATTGTATTCATCTGGATTTTTTGTGTATTAGTCAAGTTGTCTATTTACTTGTTCATCAACAGTTATGGAACTGCTCAATTAGTTGGAGTTAAGAATTGGCGGAGAATGATCGCAATAGCAGCTCCTGTCATTTTCGCTATTTCCTTAATACCAGCAAACATCTTTGGGATATTAGATTACGCGAACTTAGTCTGGACTTCCTATATTTTCCCTATTTTCATCGTAGGACTTCCCTTAGTTATTCTACTTGTTAGTCATATTAGAGGAAGACATGTGCAAGAGGTGTGAACATGCGTAGAGAGGCATATACGTGAATCAGTTTATGAATATTTAAGAAATGCTTTATAAGGAGTTAACTTCCATTGATTATCTTAGAGGTAAGAAGATATCAAGGAGATTCTAACATAATGAAAAACTTTTCTATGACAAAGAAAAAATGGATGTTAAGCTTACATATTTTATTTGCCGCGATTATGTTAGGTACAAGTGTGACATTTCTCATCTTGAGTCTTACAATCGCGAGTACCAGTGATTCTAAGTTAATACTTTCATGTTATAAAGCCATGCATGTATTGGCTGAGACCTCGGTACGAGCATCTGTGATCGGGACAATCGTGACAGGAGTGCTTTTATCACTCGGGACTCACTGGGGTTTGCTAAAATATTATTGGATCATTGCCAAAGAAGTGCTTACCGTTGTCGCGGTAATTGTAGGGCCTATAGGTATGTACATTTGGACATTGAATGGCATATCATTGTTGACAGAAGTTGGGGGAGAGAGTGCGAATCAAGGAGCATATGTTTCCAATATGCTATCGTTATTTATAGGGATTGGACTTCAATTACTTTCATTAATCGCCATGTATCTACTATCGGTGTTTAAACCTTGGGGGAAGAGAAAAAGCAGAGGATAGGAAAGGGAGAACCCTACTCTTATCCTCTGCTTTTTGATGTAACAGATTAATCCGTAATATTTCTTGTATAATATTCGATAATGTCCTTGCGTCGAATGATACCAAGGAAAACGCGATCCTTATCTACAACGGGAACAAAGTTCTGGTCAGCAGCTAGTGCTAACATATCTTCCATATGTGCATCGATGGCGACGCACTCGTTATAAATTCGTTTTCGAATGTTGGTTACAGACACTTCATCCATGTTAACGAAGGACAGGCCGGGCGTGCACTTCAGCTTCCATAATAAATCTCCTTCGGATAAAGTGCCGACATATTTCCCTTCCTCATCGATAATTGGAATCGCTGTATAATGGCAGGCTTCCAGTCGCTCTATCGCTTCTTTCATCGAGGCCGATGTCGTCAGATAAGATACTTTGTCTTTAGGTAGTAAAAACGATTTAATTTCCACTTTGTTTCGCTCCTTTTCATCCCGAATTAGTTTCACTATTTAATTAAAACATAAATCCGACCTAAAGAGTGCACAATTGACGAGTGTAATAAATGGAAATTTGAAAAAAGTTGATTTTTCGTAACATTAGAAACGATTGAAAATGTAAATAAATTTCCAAATAATCCATTTCACACAGAACATTCCCATGCTGCACACGTCTAATTGAATAGGAATGAGTTGGAGGGATGAGATGAGCAAATGGCTATTTGTAGCGACTTAGAATGAATGTAACCGTGAGGAGTGAGAAATGAATCTGATGACAAAAAAATATGTAGTGATCCTTATAAGTGTGTTAATCGTAGGGTTAGGATGTGGTTATTCAATCGCAAATCTCACTACTAAGTCTGAAACGGAGCTAAGTATGGAATCGACTCCGACGCCTATAGGGGAAAGTAACCAAACTCCAAGTGTTGCGAAGATCAGTACGAATCTAAAGGATAGAGATACCCTATTGCGCATATTATCTAGAGTTCATGATAGCACAGAAGGTTACGAATATACGGAAGATCAGCTAAAAGAGCTTCAAGTTAATCAAGAAAATAAGGAATACAGCAAGGTTCTGCAAAAGTTCGTCCAGTCACGGCTAAAACAGGAAATCACATCCTTTCAAACGATTGGTAAATCCGTAAATCCTCGTTCTGTACTCATAACTACTAGCGATCAACAAGTCTATATGGTCTATATGAAAAAAGATTATTCTCACGATGGAATCTGGATCATAAGTGCTTTTATGGATTATATGCCACAAGAAGATCAAATTAATGAGATCTATACCTCGCTTCCGCTCGCAGAAGCACCTGAGGATGTAAAAGAGTGGGCACAAGCTTTATTGAATCAGCCAGAGTGGAAAAAAGAATTTCGCACTTTTGGTGATCGCACGTATGCATTGATTAAATCATCTTCGTCTTTTTCGGATTCCGTGGAGTTGGAGGAAGTCATGAATTCGGCAGGTGAAGTGTTTATTTCTTATCAGTCGTATCAATATGCCGCGAATAGCAATAAGGATTTGATCAATGATTATCTATTTTTGGAATTAAAAGGTCCAAGTATTAGGGACGTTACCTTTGAGAATACCTACTCCAATGTTCCGCTTGTGGATGGAAAGGAGCCTATACCTGGAGATGAGACAACGATCTCACATTTGAAGGAAGCTATTGTGTTGAATCAGAAATTCATGGAGCTAGCTGCGATGGGAAAAATTCGAGGAATTGAATATGGCATCGGTGCCACAGAGGCTGAAGTGAGGGCAAAATGGGGGAAGCCTCATGAAATCGGTTCTAGGCAAGTGGAATTTCAGCGGTGGTATAATTATCAGTTAACTTTCTGGTCGCCAGATCATAAGCTCGGTGCCATTCGTATTCTTGGAGCTTCCGTGCCATATACCTTGCCTCAAGTCAAGAAGTCATTAGGAAACCCCAAAAGTGAAGTGAATGGGGTAGATGGCGTTTGGAGCTTATTGTACCAAGCTGGTGATTATGACTTGTATGTCAATGCTACAACCGAAGATGGGCAAGTTGAATCCGTGATGTTAAAAAAGAAAGAATAGCTGGATTGAAATGAAGAGTTGAATTATAAGAGGAGGTGCAGACATGAAGGCGGTAATCTACACGAAATACGGTACTCCGAATGAGCTAACATGTATAGAAGTGGAAAAGCCGCAGCCTAAAGATCATGAAGTATTGATTAACGTTCATGCGGCATCGATCAATTCATGGGATTGGGATCTATTGCGAGGCACTCCGTTCTTAGTGCGAATAGGAGCCATTCTCAAGCCCAGATATGCCATTCTCGGAGCAGATATTGCAGGGCGTGTTGAAGCGGTTGGTAAAGGAGTAAAGCAGTTTGTTCCGGGAGATGAAGTATTCGGAGACATTTCAGGCTGTAGGTGGGGCGGATTTGCAGAATATGTGTGTGCATCAGAAAAGGCATTGTCACTGAAACCAGCTCGTATATCCTTTGAGGATGCCGCGGCTATTCCCCAGGCAGCTGTCTTGGCCTTGCAGGGTTTACAGATCAAAGGTCTACTACGAGAAGGCGCTAAGGTGTTAATCAATGGTGCGGGTGGCGGTGTTGGAACATTTGCGATTCAACTGGCCAAATTATATGGAGCAGAAGTGACTGCAGTGGACAGTACGACAAAGTTGCCCAAACTCCAAGCGCTGGGTGCGGACTTTGTTATGGATTATACGAAAGATGATTTCACCAAAAGTGGAAAAAAATATGACTTTATTCTAGATGTCGTTGGTAATCGGTCCCTATTCGACTGCAAACGAGCCTTAAACCCAGATGGTCATTATGTAATGGTTGGCGGTACGGTGCCTCGAATTTTTCAGGTAATGTTTCTAAGTCCATTGATTTCCTTATTCAGTAAAAAGAAGATGGGGCTCTTAATGCACAAGCCTAACCAAGCAGATCAAAATGAATTGATGGCGCTTTGGGAGTCCGGCAAACTAAATCCAGTGAGGGATCGTCAATATCCGTTAGATGATGTTGCAGAAGCTTTTAGTTATTTTGGAAAAGGGCAGCACATCGGGAAAGTTATGATTCGTGTAAAATAACAGGGTAATTGTACTTATTAATCTAATTACTTAAAAGGCTGATCTTAGTAGAAACCCTACTTGAGATCAGCCTATTTATGTGGAATGTTACGTACGGCGCATATAAGCAATAACCGTAATAGGCGCAAATATAGCTACAATGACGATAGCTCCGAAGAGAGAAATCGTGAGATCCCAGCCTACCGTACCTTGATTTGCAAGCTGACGAACAGCTGAGACGAGGTGTGAGATCGGGTTTATTTTTACAAACCATTGAAGCCAGTTAGGCATCGTATCAACAGGAACGAACGCGTTAGATAGGAACGTAAGTGGAAATAGGACAAGCATCGAAATCCCCTGAACACTGGATGCTGTGCGAGCAATGACGCCGAAGAAAGCGAAAATCCAGCTGATCGCCCATGAGCAGAAAATGACAAGCAGCGCAGCGATTGCTACATTAGCCAAGCCACCTTCAGGTCGATACCCCATGATGAAACCCATGGAGAACGTAAGTACCGTCGCAATGGTATAGCGGATGGTATCCGCCATTAAGGCTCCGGCAAGAGGCGCTATACGTGCGATTGGCAGTGATTTGAAACGGTCGAAGACGCCTTTATCCATATCCTCTCGCAACTGGGTACCGGTAACAATGGAAGTTGTAATGACGGTTTGAACAAGAATACCTGGAATAATGACTGGCAAATAACTTATAACGTCTCCCGAGATGGCACCACCGAAAATGTAAGTGAACATGAGTGTGAAGATAATCGGTTGAAGTGTGACGTCAAACAATTGCTCTGGTGTACGTCGGATCTTGAGCAGACCTCTATAGCCCATTGTCAAGGAATTACGTACGGATTGACGGAAGCTTGTGTGGTTCTTCAAATGCCGTTCGGAAACGGGTTTAATCGATGCACTCATACTCTTGCCTCCTGTTTGTGACTTGTTGCAGTAGATATCTCAGCATCGTTCTCTTGTACACCATGTCCTGTAATGGTTAAAAATACTTCATCCAACGTTGGCTTTTGTACACTCATCTCGGCCAAGTGAATACCTGCTTCGCGCAGGGAAATAAGCAAGTCAGTCACACGATCAGCATTCGCCATTGGAGCGGATATCTTACCGCCAACAACAGTTGAAACTACCTTCAGTACTTGCTCAACGGTTCTGCGTGCTTGTTCAATATCTAACGGATTTGTGACACTAAGCTGCAAGGATGAGGTGCCGACAGAAGCTTTAAGCTCATCTACAGTTCCCTCAGCGACAACGCGCCCACGATCGATAACTGCAATCCGGTCAGCCAGTTGGTCGGCCTCTTCAAGGTATTGTGTTGTAAGCAATATCGTTGATCCTGTGTCGACCAGTCGACGGATGGTGTCCCACATCTGAGAACGTGTCCGAGGATCTAGCCCTGTTGTCGGTTCGTCCAAGAAGATGAGTGGAGGCTGCGCGATAAGACTCGCGGCGAGATCGAGTCGGCGTCGCATACCGCCAGAGAAATTCTTCAACGGGCGCTTAGCCGCTTCGGTTAAACCGAATTCTTCTAGTAATTCGTCTGACTTTTGACGAGCCTCTTTACGGCTTAGCCCGAGAAGGCGAGAGAAAATAATTAAATTCTCTGTTGCACTTAATGTTTCATCGACTGATGCGAATTGTCCGGTCACACCGATCAATTGACGGACGATATGCGATTCTTTCACGACATCGTAGCCAAAGATTTTGGCCGAACCTGCATCAGGTCTAAGAAGGGTCGCCAACATATTGATCGTGGTCGTCTTCCCAGCTCCATTCGGACCTAGAACGCCGTAAATTGACCCAGCCTTCACATTCAAATTGACACCATCTACCGCGCGATTTTCTCCAAAAGTTTTGACAAGGCCACTCGCCTGTACAGCCCACTCGCCTTGTTGCGCTGCTTCTTTTCTTTGTAAAGAATCCAAAGTAATTCCTCCTAGACAACAATTGATGTGGTGATTGTAACGTACATATTTAAACTGAATGTAAACAAATGTATATTTTTATTGTTTTGACTATTTACATGTTCTAATGAATTAGTGTACTATAACATTAATACAATTTTCGTGACATTTTTACGATAATAAGGAGTGATCAGGATGAGAGCTTGGACAGCATTATTTTTAAAAGATTTTAGAATAACAAGGTCCATTTTTTTTATAGGGCTTGTAATGAATGCACTCATTGTAATGCTGACGTTATATCTGGGGATGATAGCAAATGATAGCTTACTTATTTTCTTGCCCCTCGTTGCGGCAGTTATTTTTCACGTTTTATATATGCCGATCACACTTTTGATCAGTTTGAAAACAGAGGCCAACCAGCTCCATTTGTTGCTGCATAATCCGCGACCTGCATCGATATTGATGCTTAGTAAGCTTGTTAATAGTTTAATTATGATAGTTTGTTCATTATTGATGTTATATCTGATGTCTGGCTTACTAATCATTCCTAAGTTCAGTTTAATTGAATCGTATTGGACGGATACATGGAATTCAGGAATACTCATCGCCCTTCATACGATATTGATTTCTATCGTATTTGGGGTATGGATAATCCTGCTCTGGACGTTATTCCATTTCCTCAAAAATAAAATTGGGCGATGGAGTTGGTTCCTTCTTATTGCTGCTGTTGTCGTACCAAGTTGGATAAATGCCCTATTTGAAAATACCCCACTCTATCAAGTTTTGACAAAATGGGGAGGCATCACATATTACTTTCCTTCATTTAATATATCGCCGATACAAACGTATGCAGGTGAATATGTGTATAGCTTCCTTATCATTATTGGCTTATTCGCACTGACAGCATGGATCATAGACAACAAAGTTGAGGTGTAAGGAATGGAAGAATTTAATGCTTCAAAACCAATTTATCTTCAACTGGCTGATCGAATCAAACGGCAGATTGTAAGTAACGAATTGAAATCAGGTGAGAGGCTGCCTTCTGTACGGGATATGGGGTTAAAATACAGCGTAAATCCAAACACCATTCAACGTACGTACAGCGAGTTGGAGCGAGAAGGCATTTTGGAAACGAGAAGAGGACATGGCACTTTTGTTACGGAGAAAGAGGGGCATCTAACACAACAACGGGAAAATTTGAAAAATGAACAAATCCTAACCTTTGTCCAGGTCATGCAAGAAATGGGCTACAGCTCATATGAAATCATCTCGGGTGTTCAGGACCATTTGAATAAAATTGATAAAGGAGATGAATAAGATGATTCATTTGACGAATGTTTCTAAAAAGTATGTTAAACAGACCGTGCTCACCAACCTTTCAATTTCGCTTCCCATTGGTAAAATTATTGGCATTGTTGGTGAGAATGGCAGTGGAAAGTCTACGATATTAAAGCTTATTTCCGGATTAGCGCATCCCACGAATGGGAATGTCACTGTATTTGGGGAGAAAGCCAACCGTCGAATCAGCAAATTTGTTTCCTATTTATCCGAGCTAGGTGCATATTATTCTTTCTTCACAGTAGATGAAGCAATGGAATTTCACGCTTCGCAGTTTGCCGATTTTAACATGGGCAAAGCAAAGGAAATTATGAGTTTCATGAAGCTAGAACCGCATATGAAAATCAAAAATCTATCGAAAGGAAATCGAGGACGCTTAAAAATCATGCTTACTCTAGCCAGAGAAGTTCCCTACATTCTGATGGATGAACCCTTGTCAGGACTTGACCCTATGGTGCGAGACGCAATCGTGAAAGGTATGATTTCCTATATGGATTTGGAAACGCAGTCACTCATTATGACGAGCCATGAGATTATGGAAATTGAATCCTTACTCGACAGCTTCATTGCGATCAAGGAGGGTTCCATACTTCGAATGGCCGATGTAGAGGAGCTGTATGAATCGGAAGGTGTTGGCATCACGGATTGGATGAAAAAGGCGTATGTCTAAATGCAATTGAGTCGACCAGTAAGCAAATCTTGATACACGAAAGGTGAAAATCAAATGAATGTAAATCGAAGAACTGCAATCAAGGTAGGTATACTTTTTATCGTTGCGGCGCTAACCTCCATCATTGGTCTTATTTTGTACAATCCGCTTCTGAATGATGCTAATTATCTGATTCAAGGCGCAGAACATGCAAATCAAATTATCCTAGGTGCGATATTCGAGCTAACACTTGTTGTTTCCGCGATTGGGACGTCGATCCTGTTGTTTCCAATACTCCGCAAACATAATGAAAGCATTGCACTTGGGTATGTCTGCTTCCGCTTCCTGGAAGCCATCGTGATTATGATTGGTATCATCAGTGTTTTATCCCTATTGACGCTAAGTCAGGAATTTGTAAATACAGTCGCACCGAATGAATCTTCGTTTCGAACTTCCGGCACTCTTCTAATCGCGATACATGACTGGACCTTTTTGCTTGGACCAAATTTCCTGCTTGGCATTAATACGATGATGTGCAGTTATTTACTGTATAAGACCAAACTAGTTCCCCGATTTATTTCCTATATGGGTCTTACAGGTGCAACACTTATTTTCATTGCTGCTTTGCTAGAAATGTTCAGTATCATCGCGCAGCTTTCAACGTGGGGGGCTATCTTAGCGATTCCTGTAGCCGCATATGAAATGACGTTAGCGGTGTGGCTGTTAGTTAAAGGATTCGATGCTCCATCAAGTACTTCATCTGGAAAAATAACTATAAACAGCTAACATTCCTGATTATCCCCTTGTCATTAATTGGATATATGCTACAATAAAAGATACCATACGGTATCTTTTATTGCGTTAACAGCATGTAAGTATGCAATTTACAGAAGAGAACCATGCCCAAAAAAAAGGAGAGATGCACGATGTCTTTGAAAGAACAGCTGGAACAAGCTAAATCGGGATTTATAGCTAGGGTACCTGTTGATGCACAGACACAGATTTTTCGTCACATAGCAGAGCAGCTGCAAGAGGGAAGGGTTAACGGTTTACAAGTAGGAGACACCGCTCCGAATTTCGACTTAATCAATCCGCTCGGAGAGTTAATAACGCTATACGATGAGCTGGCCAAAGGTCCGGTAGTCCTCACCTTTTACCGCGGCAGTTGGTGTCCATTTTGCAATATTCAGTTAAGAGCGTATCAGGAAATTCTGCCAGATATTCATGAGCTTGGTGCCCAGCTGTTGGCTATTTCACCGCAAAGTCCAGACAATTCGCTAACGCAGAAAGAGAAAGAACAGTTAACTTTCCAGGTACTAAGTGATCCAGATGGTCTTGTCGCGGATCGTTATCAACTAATGTTTGAAATGCCAGACTATCTTCAACATACATTCAAACATTTTCTAGGTAGAGATCTTGCTGTGTTCAATGAGACCGACCGGTGGATCCTGCCGATTCCGGGCATCTTCTTGTTAGATAGGGAGAGGGTCGTCCGTTACGCGCATGTGAGCCCCGATTTCATGACTCGTTTGGAGCCGCAAGAGCTCATCTCTCAATTAAAGAAGCTATAATGGACTGGAGAATTTATCTATAGTTATCCTTTCCTTCGAAATGGTAAATCCTAATATGCTATGATGAGTTCATGCATCACGCATGGTACAGGAGGATCCTAACATGTCATTAATTAATGTTACAAACCTAACGTTTGCCTACGATGGCAGCTACGATAATATTTTTGAGGACGTCAATTTTCAAATTGATACCGATTGGAAGTTAGGCTTTACAGGTAGAAATGGAAGAGGGAAGACAACTTTTCTGAGCTTGTTACTTGGCAAGTACGAATACAGCGGACATATTTCTGCGAATGTCAGCTTTGAATATTTCCCTTTTCATGTTAACAACAAAGAAGACCAAACGCTTGATATCATCAATACGATTGTGCCAGATTATCAGCATTGGGAATTAATGCGTGAGCTCACTTTACTTAGGGTTACTGAGGATGTACTTTATCGATCCTTTGATTCATTGTCGAACGGTGAGCAAACGAAAGTCTTGTTAGCTGCTTTGTTTCTGAAGGAAAATAGCTTCTTGTTAATTGATGAACCCACCAATCATCTCGACATGAATGCAAGAAAGCTGGTCAGTGAGTACCTTAATACGAAAAATGGGTATATCTTAGTGTCTCACGATAGATCATTTCTGGATAACTGTGTCGACCACATCCTATCTATCAATAAGACCAATATTGAGATTCAGAAGGGTAATTTCTCGGATTGGTGGGAAAATAAGCAAAGGCAAGATCACTATGAGCTCGCAGAAAATGAGAAGCTGAGGAAAGATATCAAACGATTATCCGATGCGGCTAAACGAACGAGCAACTGGTCTCATGAAGTCGAGAAAACGAAGAATGGGACTCGAAATTCGGGCTCCAAGGTAGATAAGGGGTATATTGGCCATAAGGCTGCGAAAATGATGAAACGCTCTAAATCCATTGAGCAACGACAAGAATCTGCCATCGACGAAAGGTCTAAGCTGCTCAAAAATATAGAAAGTGCTGAAGACCTCAAGATTACCCAACTCGCCTACCACAAAAACCAACTTGCTGCGCTTGAACATGTCTCGATCCATTATGGTGAGAAAATAGTATGCCAAGATGTTAGTTTTACGATCGATCAAGGTGAGCGGATTGCGCTGTCAGGTAAAAATGGTTCAGGCAAATCAAGTATAATCAAGCTGCTCTGTGGGGAGCACATCGACTATACAGGGATCTACCGAAAGGGAAGCCAACTTCAAATATCCTATGTATCCCAGGACACCTCGCATTTACATGGTAATTTAACGGACTTCGCGAAGAAGAATGGGATTGAGGAGAGTCTGTTTAAGGCGATTTTGAGGAAGCTGGATTTCGCAAGGGTTCAATTCGAAAAAGATATATCTTCCTTTAGCGGCGGTCAGAAGAAGAAAGTGCTGATTGCTAAAAGTCTGAGCGAGAAAGTACATCTGCATATTTGGGATGAACCGCTAAACTTTATTGATGTGATTTCACGGATGCAGATCGAAGAGCTATTGCTTGAGCATGCACCAACACTTCTATTTGTAGAGCACGATAGGGAATTTTGCGACAATGTTGCGACGAAGATTATTGAACTTTAAGGATATGAAGGTTAGGAAAAATGCATCGAATAGATGGTGGAAGGGCCTGAGAAATCAGGCTTTTTTATATTTAATGGGGTTAATATTTAATGTTGTTAATCATTGAGATATCCGTGAATCTTTACTTCGACCTAGAAACCCTTAGAATAGAAGTATACTTTGAAATTTCAATGGGAGTTGATATATCATGTATTTGAGAAGACTAGAAGTTCAAAAGAACGAGCATTTCGATCCTGGAAAGTATCCTTTTTCCATACCGGCCATCCAATCGTTAACTTCGATTTCGTTTCAGAAGAATGTTACTTTTTTCGTGGGAGAGAATGGTTCAGGCAAATCAACAATCCTTGAAGCCATCGCATACCAATGCGGGTTTAACACGGCGAGTGGTGGGAGAAACAATGTGTATGACGTCGATGCAGCTCATTCCACTCTGGGGGAGCATTTACGTCTGTCTTGGATGCCGAAGATTACGAATGGCTTTTTTCTGCGAGCAGAAACCTTTTATAACTTCGCTAGCTATTTAGACACGATGCCTGAAAGCCTCCCCTATTACGGAGGCCGCTCGTTACACGAGCAATCGCATGGTGAAGCGTTTCTCTCACTTTTTAAGCATCGGTTTGGGAAAAAGGCGATCTATCTATTAGATGAACCAGAAGCAGCTTTATCTCCAGCAAGACAGTTGGCCTTAATGCGGGTTATCAAAGATTTGGAGAAGGAAGCTCAGTTCATTATCGCTACGCATTCTCCGATATTGCTTGGATATCCAGATGCGGAGATTCTTAGTTTCGATGATCAACCCATAAGTGACATTCCATATGAGGAAACGCTTCACTATATGATCACCAAACGGTTTCTTGACAATAGAAAAATGATTCTAGATGAGCTGTTCAAAGATTGATTAAGATCAGCTCATTGTCGCTCAACTACTTGAGAATTGTAAGTGGTTCGAAATTGGGATAGACATACGGCGAACTTGGCGCCTCAATTTTCTCAATTTTAGCAGCTTCTATTTTGAAAATATCGTTGCCATTGTAATGACCATTCTGAATGGTTCCGGTAACTTTCACCCACATATCTTGCGGGTAATTTGTCGCTGTAGGGAACTCCACCAAGACCCCGTATGGAGAAGCATCCGCTGAGCAGCAACTAACCGCGAATCGGCCAACTACGATTTGATCCGTCCTCATTTTGTCCTCTTCACGATACACAAATCCTGTTAACTCTATTTCCTTACCTATAAAGTTATCCTGGAATAGATCTATCGTCGACAGGATCTCCATGTAAATATCTGGCTGCACGAGAATACGATCCTTTTGATAAAGAATGACGCCCATCTTGGCAAAGTCTTCGTTCCACTCGTCAGGGGACTTAAATAGCTGCTCAATCTCAGACTCTGGCTGAGCTGTTTGTGCAGCTTCAGGCTGACTATCTCGCAAAGTTTGACTGCTAGTGGCAGGTTTAGGGATGCTAGGCATATTATACGATTCGGTACGAGAAGTTGTCATACTGGTTGTGGCAGCAGAAAGATTCATCCCTTTGGCAGCGACCATGGAGCTATTTAACGCAGTATCTGGAAGTAGAAAGCCGATCATCAGTGGAAGAACGAGTATCCCATATGCCACACTATTTCGCAGGATGGATCGCGGAGCTTGCGGGTGGCAGTCACAGGCTACTGGTTTTCTCCAATAGGATCGAAGTGCCATGAAGCCTTGAAAACATGCGATGATATACAAGACAACGGAAGCTATTTTGACGTAAATCATCATACGCGGGGCGATATATAACTGTAGTGCATCTGATTTTGATAGGACAACAATATAGCTAGAGAACCCAAGCAAAATCAGTGTACGAAAAAAATGATGATAGCTGGATTTACGCGTGTGATTCACATGAATCCCTCCTAGAATTAGTTAAAAAATGTATTCCCAAAGCAATGAGCAAAGGAGCACCGTGCATGAGATTAATAATGTCAGAAGTAAGACGAATCTGATTTTAAACACAGAAAGCAACATTAGCGTACTTTTGAAATCCAACATAGGACCGAAGACAAGGAAAGTTAGCAATGAACTGGATGTAAATGAGGTTTGGAATGAGGAAGCTACGAATGCGTCTGATGTCGAACAAATGGAAAGAATATACGCCAAACCCATCATGAAAAAGTGAGAGGAAAGAGGGCCTTGCCCAATGGCAAGCAGGCTCTCGCGCTGCATGAACACTTGGATAAGTGCAGTGAGTAGTGCGCCAAAGACAAGAAATTTACCCATTTCAAAAAACTCGCTTGAGCTATGTACGAAAAATGTCATTACTTTACTGGGTTTACCATTTTGTTTGTGATGATGATCATGGTCATGATGATGATGATGATGATGATGATGATGGTGATGGTGATGGACCTCATGCAGAGGCACTTTCGATTCCTGATTTGGAGCTAGTCTTAAAGGACTTTTCTTTACTAGCCGATAGAGAATCAAACCAATAATGATGACTACAAGGAAGGCAAGTCCCATTCGGGAGTAGGCGATGGAAGGGTGATTGCGAAACGCCATCAGTGTAGCCGCGAATACAATTGGATTGAGTATGGGGCCAGCGACAATAAAGACAACGGCAATGTAAACGGGCATGCCTTTTAAGATCAGTCTACGAACAATCGGAATCATACCACATTCACACATGGGGAAAAGAATTCCTATTAAACAAGCAAATAATATACCAAGAATGGGGTTCCGAGGTGTGAAGCGGCGAATGGTTGACTCGGGCACGAATGTTTGTAGCAAGGACGAGAGCAGTACGCCAAGTAAAATAAACGGTAATGCTTCAAGAATAAGGCTGATGAAAATTGTTTTAAAAGATTGCAGGCGGTCAACTGTAAAAAAGTTGTCTAGAAATGCAATAGGATAGGAATTACTTAGCATGTTGGAGACTCCTTTGTGTCCACATAGTTAAATTTTAAAAGTAATATTTACGATTAAAATCATAAGCTAATTTGGTATTTCTTGCAAGCACGATATTGACAGGATGGAAAAAGCAAGTTATATTACATTTTGTAATGCGTAAATTTTACTATTAAAAGTCGCCAAATGAGCTGATAATGGTGAATTTTCCTAGTTAGTAAATGAGCTTCCATTCATTCTATGATATATTCGTAAAATTTACGCATAAAATTCGAGGGAGTTGAAGTAATGTTAATTGCCTCTATGCAGCAGGTGGAGTTCGGGTATGCGGATACTCCCTGTATTCAAGATGCACAAGTGGACATCCAGTCTGGTGAATTCGTTGCTGTCATTGGACCCAATGGCGCAGCAAAATCGACCTTATTAAAACTCATGCTGGGTTTGATTGTGCCATGGAATGGTCATACGTTTTTATCACAGACGAATTCGAGAGGAGAGAAATTGCAAGTAGGCTACGTATCCCAGCAGATCGCAGGTTTCAATAGTGGTTTTCCAAGCAACATCTTGGAGTTTGTTCGCTCAGGTAGATTTTCCCGGGTTCCTCTGTTTAGCAAACTACGCAAGAATGATGAAGATGTAACCGAGACATCCCTTCGACAACTGGGGATGTGGGATATGCGCAAACGGAGAATCGGTGAGTTATCCGGTGGTCAGAAGCAGCGGATTTGTATAGCTCGAGCACTAGCGCAAGAACCAGATCTGCTTGTACTGGATGAGCCAACAACAGGTATGGATTATGATAGCCGTATAGGATTCTATCAACTGATGCATCTTCAAGTGAAGACGCTGGGCAGAACGGTTGTCATGGTCACACATAATCTGGAAGAGGTGCTTCCTTACATTAACAGAGTCATTGCACTAGAGAGAAAGGAGGAAGGGGGATGGAAATGCTGCACTACGACTTCATGCAACGGGCATTTTGTGCCGGTGGGCTAATAGCCATCATCGCTTCGTTACTAGGTGTGTATCTGATGCTTCGCCGACAAGCGTTAATGGCCGATATGCTTTCACACGTTTCGTTAGCTGGTGTGGCTGGTGGTGCGTATCTCCATATTCATCCAACAATAGGCGGCTTTGTCGTAGCAACGCTAGGTGCTGTCCTTGTCGAATACGTCAGGCGGTCGTATAAAGCCTTTAGTGAGATTTCAGTCGCGATTATTATGATCGGGGGTCTATCGTCAGCCGTTATTATCATGAGCTTAAGTCCCAGCATGAACAAGGGTTTATCCTCTTATTTATTCGGGTCTGTTGTGGCTGTAAACGAAACAGAACTTGTGCTCATGTTTATTGTAGCAGTTATCGGCGGCTTATTTTTCTACCTCTTTCGTCGTCAACTGTACCAAATCAGCTTCGATGAAGATACTGCGAGAACGAATGGCATTCCTGTCAAATGGATTTCACTTGGATTTAGCGTCTTAACAGGGATGATTGTTTCAGCAGCTATGCCAATCGTTGGGGTATTGCTTGTTTCATCGCTCATTGTACTTCCTGCTGCCTTAGCCATACGCATTGCACGCAGTTTTACAGCTTCTCTTTTGATTGCAATGGGAGTGGGGTTACTAGGTGTGTTTTCAGGTCTTACAGCATCCTATTCATTCAGTACACCGCCAGGCGGAACGATCGCGATCCTACTATTGTTCATTCTTATCTTAGGCTTAGGTATCCAGAAGGTTGTGGTGCGAATCCGTAAAACAACGAATAAGAGTATTGTTGAAGATAGAGTCCCCGTGCCTGTATTTCAAACTAATTAGGAGGAATTAATAGATGAAAACGTTATGGCTTACAAAATCACTGATGCTTACTGGCCTATCAACCATGCTGATGACAGGATGCGCAACGAACACCGCCTCAAGCGATGGTAAACTTGATGTCGTGACAAGCTTCTATCCGATGTATGAATTCACGAAACAAGTTGCTGGCGAGCATGCGAATGTTATCGCGTTAATACCAGCGGGTTCAGAGCCACATGATTGGGAACCGAGTGCCAAGGATATGAAAAAAGTGAAGGAAGCTGATGTATTTATTTACAATGGCATCGTTGAAGGGTGGGCAGAGCAGGCTTTGCAAAGCACTGCGAATACCAAGCGTGTTGTCGTTGAGGCGAGTAAGGGCATTGATCTCATTGAAGGTTTACATGAACAGGAGGAAGAGGGAGAAGGTCATAGTCATGATTTGGATCCTCACGTTTGGTTATCCCCGTCGTTAGCTCAACGTGAAGTAGAAGCGATCGCACAAGGACTGATAGCGGTAGATCCCACACATAAGGATGATTATCGGAGTAACGCTGATACGTATATCGCTAAACTCAAAGCGCTGGATGAAACGTTCCGTAATACGCTTGCAACTGTGAAACATAAAGAGTTCGTAACCCAACATGCGGCATTTGGGTATTTGGCCAAAGAATATGGATTAACGCAAGTTCCTATCGCTGGTCTTTCCCCGGAAGAAGAGCCCGCTCCTGACAAAATGGCGGATATCATTCAATTTGCGAGAGAGAAGCAAGTGAAAACGATCTTTTTTGAAACGTTAGTGGATCCTAAGGTTGCGACAACTATTGCCAAGGAAATCAACGCCCATACGGATGTCCTTAACCCACTTGAAGGTTTAACAGCTGAAGACAAGAAGAATAACCTGGATTACATAAGTGTCATGACGAACAATCTCCAAGCATTGAAGAAAGCCTTAGTTGAATAACAATGAATGGTTAGCTTGATGTGATGATGTAATGCAAACCTAAGTTTGCTTTTTATTTGAGATAAATACGTAAAATTTACGATTAATCGAAAGGGGGCATTGTCTATGCAGACAATACCTGTGACAGTACTAAGCGGTTATTTGGGAGCCGGAAAAACAACCTTGTTGAACCATATTCTACATAATCGAAATGGTTTGAAAGTAGCCGTGATTGTGAATGATTTAAGTGATGTTAATATCGATGCGGATCTCATTAGACAAGGCAATGGACTCTCTCGTACAGAGGAAAGTTTAATTGAAATGTCCAACGGTTGCATATGCTGCACCTTGCGCGACGATCTGTTGAAGGAAGTTGAACGGCTTGCCAAAGAAAACAAATTTGATTATATTCTGATCGAATCTACAGGTGTTGGTGAACCGTTGCCTGTTGCTCAAACCTTCACCTATTCGGACGAAGAACAAGGTATTGATCTTTCCCAACTGTGTCGATTGGACTGTATGGTGACCGTTGTGGATGCTTACCGATTCTGGACAGATTATTTCTCAGGAGAAACGCTGCTCGAACGAAGTCAAGCTGTTGGCGATCATGACACGCGAGAAGTTGTTGATCTGTTGATCGATCAGATTGAATTTTGTGATGTTCTTATTTTGAATAAATGTGATAAGTTGGAGGCAGAGGAATTGAATGAGTTAGAAAGTGTACTCCGACTACTACAACCTAGGGCAAAGTTTATTCGCTCAATACAAGGTCAGGTAGATCCTGCTGAAATTATGAATACACAGTTGTTCAACTTCGATGAAGTTAGTGCGTCACCTGGTTGGATGCGAGAATTGGAGAAAGGATCACACACACCTGAAACGGAAGAATACGGCATTTCTTCTTTCGTTTATGAAAGAGCTCGCCCCTTTGAGCCGTCGCGACTAATGTCTTGGATGGCAGACTGGCCAGCAGAAATCGTCAGATCCAAAGGGATTATGTGGTTGGCAACGCGCCAACATTACGCTCAAAGCCTCAGCCAAGCGGGGCCGTCTATCCGTTTTGGTCCTTCTGGCTATTGGATTGCAGCGCTTCCTGAAGAGGAAAGAATAGCTGTTCTGGAAGAGGATGCCGATGCACTCACACATTGGGATGACACTTATGGGGATCGAATCAATCAAATCGTTTTCATTGGCATTGATATGGATCGTGATGAAATTATGACATCCCTTGATGCATGTTTATTGACAGATGCTGAGATGCTAGGAGATTGGAAGGAGTTCCGCGATGAGCTGCCTAATATCATCATGGAACTCGAGGAAGTCTGTGTCCTATAGTTCAATTGAGCTGTGTTATACAGCACTATACAAAAGGTGGTTTGGGCTGAGCGGCACTGGAAGATGCGTTGCAAGCTTATCGTCCTGACTCCCGGCTTTAAGGCCCGAAAAGGGCGATCCGCGGCAGCACGTGAACAACCAATAGCGCCCCAAAAGGGCGCTATTACCTCAGTATCGCTGCCCTAGCGGCGGCTTCGCCCGACTTAAGGCCCGAAAAGGGCCTTATAGGCATGCGTGGCAGCACACGAACAGCCAATAGCGCCCCAAAAGGGCGCTATTACCTCAGTATCGCTGCCCTAGCGGCGGCTTCGCCTGCTTTGGGAACAGTATTTGTTAAAACAGTCTCCTTGCCGTAACAAATCGCTTCTTCCACTTCTCGTCGAATGCTGTGATGTGAACACCTAGCTCTTTGGAATACGTTTGAAGGATCCGACCATTGCCTGCATAAATACCTACATGACCGATATCGAGCCCGCGTGCCGTGAAAAAGAGGAGATCCCCTTTGCGAATGTCGTCAATCCCAACTTCTTTCCCTTGCCGTGCTTGGTCATAAGAAACTCGTGGCAAATCTATGGACAATATGTTGTCAAAAACGTATTGAACGAAAGATGAGCAATCGAATGTATGCGTTTGCCCTGGAGCAGCACCGAACTCGTAAGGTGTTCCAACAAATTTAGACCCGAAGGTAATTAAAGCATCTGCTTGCTTCGCCTCTATCGACGTGTTCGTGTAATCCGAATACATCGGGGCAGAGGAGATGAAACCTATTGTACCGTCTTGTACTTGCACCTCTAACCAATCCGAGTTGACTTCGCGAATGACGTGGATTTTTTCAGTTTTCGCAAGCATACGAATAATGTGGGTATCATTATCTTTAACTGGTGTGTCGCGTAAATTGACACCATATAGGATCGTACTTTCATAGTCGTGAACAGATGAAATTGTAATTGAGCGAGAGTAGTCATGCCATTTTACAAGGTTACCTAGTGATTCACTAATAAATCGCAGTGGCATCATCGTAAAGCCTTCAATAATTTTACCAGGTATGGGCAGTTCTAACCGATCTTTATTTAAATAAGCAAATTTGTCTCCGATGTGATAACTTACCGTGGTTCCTTCTTTCAGAGCTGTCACTGTTCGCGTGTTCTCATTCCATGTAATTGTAGCGCCTTCCGCCTCAAATAGAGCTCGCATAGGCACGAGGCTGAAACCCTCTTCTATAACAGGAGATGTTTGAAAGGACAGCTGAAGACCGTCCAAATATACAGTAGGCGGTGCATTCTCCACTGCCTTTACAGCTGTTGCATGGAGCAGCATCGTACTCAGTAATGCAATAGAGGCACCTCGATAGAGCTGATTTCTAATCCTCATGTTTGTAGTCCTCATACTTTCTGTTAATGCCTATATATTTCGTTAAGCAAGATTTCCTTGTGTCCGTATGAGGTGGAGAGATGGGGGATTCACTTATTCAGCATGTAATAATAAAGAAGACTGCCCTAAAGTAGACGAATCTACTTATCGGACAGCCTCTTCGACGGTGCGTTAATTGATGGAGCTCTTGCCTTGAACCTTACTTCGCTCGGTAACTACCTCATCACATCATTGCAGTACTGATACTACAGTAAGTTGTATGCGGCACATCTCCTCGCCTCCATATGGATTCAATAACAAATTCCCTTGTGTAAATTGTCTGCGACACAACACCTCACCACTGCGTCACCGTCATAAAATAGTATGTCCGCTCTCCTCCAACAATATACACAGATTTGGTTAAAAGTAATCCTTCATGAATACATATAGAAACAATAAGGAAAAGGGGTGATGTACATGCGCCCAGGCTACGGCATGTTCCAACAGCAAACTGCGAAGATGCGGATAACACCTCAACTACGTAAAGCGATTACGATCCTCAAGCTCTCGACACCGGAATTGATGGAAGTTATTCACCAAGAGGTAACTGAAAACCCGGTATTGGAAATAGCCGGCAATACATGGGACGCTGACTACCACACGCCAACATTTTTCCAAGTAGCTAGAAGAACTGATGACAACTATGACCCTTTACTTCACGTGACATCGAATGAGGTATCCCTAGAGAGGCACTTAAAGGAGCAATTAGGTTTTATCAAAAAAATACCGCCACCCATTCGACAGACGGTCTTATTTATGGTTGGAAATCTAGACCGTAATGGCTATTTGAGATCCCCCTTGCCTGAAATTTCTGAGGTGTGTAAAATCGAGCTTTCTCAAGTAGAGCGTGCTTTAAAAATCTTGCAAAGTTGTGAACCATGCGGCGTAGGGGCACGGGATTTGAGGGAATGTTTGCTTCTTCAAGTCCAGTCGATGGCAGATTCCTTTCCATTAGTCTCTTTATTAATTCAAAATCATTTGAACGATATTGCGAATTTCCACATTCACAAATTAACGACGATGCTGAAGGTATCTACACAAGAAATTCAGTCTGCGATCGATGTAATCAAAGGGCTGAATCCCAGACCCGGCGCAGCCTTTCATATAGAAGCGGTTCATTATATCATTCCGGAAGTCATTATTGAAAAAGCAGGTGAACAGCTCATAGTACGGCTACTTCAAACAGCTTCGCCGCGACTTTCGCTTAATGGTTATTATGAACGAATGGTCATAACGACTAGTGACAATAACGAGTTAACTAGGTTTCTCTCTGGTAAATTACATGCCGCGAAGTTCTTCCTGAAGTGCTTGGAGCAAAGACGAAGAACGATAGTCCGTGTAGTGCAAGCGATTGTTGAGGAACAAAATGATTTTTTCTGGCATGGAGCCGTTTATCTTAAGCCAATGACCTTAAAGCAGATTGCTGATAAATTAGGTGTACATGAATCAACGGTAAGTCGCGCTACAACTGGGAAATACGCTCAAACCCCCTGGGGTATCTTCGAATTGAAATACTTCTTTCCCTCTGGGCTGCAAATGGATTTAGGGGATTCGGCTTCATCAGAACATGTGAAATCGAAAATCAAGGCATGGATTAGTGACGAAAACCCCAAAAAACCATATTCCGATCAAAAGCTGGCTGATCTGATGAGGGGGGAGGGCATCTCCATTTCGCGTCGCACCATAACCAAGTATCGGGAAGAACTCGGTATTTCTTCTTCTGTGAGAAGGAAACGCATATAGTTGGAAGGGAGGAGCGAGCGTATTCGGCAGTACATCACTTCAATGATTTGGTCCACAAGTTCATGTCCTCAAATTTATCATAAATATCACAATTTTTCGTAAGTCTGCCGTAATATCGGTACCCCAGTTGGTAGAACACTGCATTCATACTGAAAGAAAGAGCCCTTGATAAAGAATAAGCGCAAGTAACTTGCCGCGCAATCAATTCATCTTCCAAAGCATGTATCAGCAGTCGCATGAGACCTTGATTACGATAAGCCGGGAGCGTAGCACAATCCGTCATTTCAGCATTCGCGTAGACCGAATTGATCTCTGCGGAAGCGGCGCTTATGAGTTGATCCTGCAATTCGATGAGATAATAGATTGTTCCTTCCCGCATCGTTTTCTCTACATACATGGAATCATTCATCGGTGTCGGATAGGTTTGGAAAATGTGGCTGTACAGAAGGGAGAGCTGTTCCGCATCCTCCAATCGAGCTAGTCGCATCGTCATACTGCTGGGAATCAATGGACGATCGAACTTAACCGGAAGAGTAAGAACTTGCTGAAGAATCTGATCTTCTTCAAGCCAGTAGTCGCTAGTCCGACGCGCGAGGTCATCATACATGGCCATACAGTAGGCATCGTTTCCATTAAAATATCCTTTATAAATACCTTCCAACATACATCCCTTCGATAAAAAAGACTGCCAATCCACTTCTCGTGATTTGATAAACACCTTGGTCAAAGCATGTGTTTTGGCTATTTCGACTACTCGCGTATAAATGACATCTATCTTTCCCGAATAGTCATCCACCCGCAGCCTTTTATTCGTAAAATCAAGGCAAAACATAATCCTATACTCGGTACCGTTCTCAACTTGATTCGTATAGGTTGGCAGATCACTTGGCATACAGCATCCCCCTTAACCCTCAATTTGCTGCAAAAATCTAACAACTGCCAAAAATTTTGCGGCTTTACCGCCTAATGAGCCTACGGAGTGCACAAATACCCCGTGAGGAAAGTTGGCATCCTTTTTGCATGAGTACCCGTTAGGCGTAAGAATGTTCTATACCATATGAGGGAGGTAGCACGCATATGAATTGCATGTGGTGTGAAACGGAAGATATACGTGAAAGTGTGAAAGATTGCTACTGGATTATGCCTGATGGGAGACTTGCGGTTCAAATACTTGACATTCCTGCGCTTGAATGTGCCAACTGCCGTACGTATGTCTTAGAGAGCACTGCTCAACAAATTGAAGAGACCTTATATTGGCATGATGTTTCTGCACTTGGAACAGCATTTCGTTATGAAGATCTATTAAAGGCTCCGCGGGTTAAGAATATGTTTCTCAAATAGAACCTTAGCCGCAAAATTTGTGGGGGTGCCTTATGAAGCGAGAGCATGTGATCAAGCCAGTTATGGATCACCATTATCCCACGATTCAATATGGGAAAGGCGTGTATCTCTACGATGAGCAAGGCAAAGCCTATATCGACGGTTGCTCGGGAGCGGTGACAGCTGGCTTAGGGCACGGAGTACAAGAAATCATCGATGCGATGATGGAGCAAGCGAACAAGGTTTCCTTCGTGTACCGTTCACAGTTTACAAGTGAGCCTGCTGAGAAACTGGCAGCCAAACTGAGCGAACTTGCCCCTGGCAACGATTATTGGAGCTTCTTTGTGAACAGTGGATCAGAAGCTACGGAAACGGCGATGAAGATTGCTATCCAGCATTGGCAGGAGAAAGGGAGACCTGGTAAAAATAAAGTAATTTCTAGGCGAATGAGCTATCACGGTATTACGCTAGGTGCACTTTCGATGTCAGGTCACGTTCTGAGAAGAAGGAGATTCATCCCCTTATTGGAAGATTTCCCAGTTGTTATGCCCCCATATTGCTACCGTTGTCCATTAGGGCAAACCGTAGGGAATTGTCAATTAGCGTGTGCAGACGATTTGGCAACTGCGATTAAGCGGATCGGAGCAGAACATATCGCCGCGTTCATCGCGGAGCCGATCATCGGAGCTGCGGGGGGAGCGATTGTACCGCCAGAAGGCTATTACAAGAGGATAAAAGCAATTTGCGAACAGTATGATATCTTATTTATCGCCGATGAGGTCATGACCGGAATTGCCCGAACGGGAGCCATGTTCGGTATGCAGCACGATGAGGTTGAGCCCGATCTTATGGCATTGGGCAAAGGGATGAGCGCCGGCTATACGCCGATGGCTGCAACACTTGTCAAAGATCATGTGATGGAGCCCATTCTGAAGGGGAGTAAAAGTATCATGTCTGGCCATACGTACAGCGCCAATCCGCAATCTGCTGCGGTATCGTTAGCGGTTCTTACCTATATCGAAATGCATCAGTTAGTCAGCGCAGCAGAAATTAAAGGTGTCTATTTATTGAACCTACTGCGTCAATTGGCAGATGGGATTGAGATCATTGGTGATGTGAGAGGCAGAGGATTGCTGCTGGCGATCGAATTTGTTGCGGATCGGACTACTAAACAAACATTTCCACCAGGATTACGTGTTGCATCGCGAATTATTGAGAATGCCTTTCAGAAAGGGTTGCTTGTTTACCCGGCTGCTGGAGCGATCGACGGGGAGGGGGATGCGATTATCATCGCACCGCCTTTCATTATCTCCGAATCGGAAATGGACCAACTTGTGCAGATATTATCTGATTCCATTCGGGAAGTCATGGCGGAGATTACCCCATCCACATCGGAGGAGATATGATGGTGCCAAGTGAGAATTCACGTGAGAACGAAGGCGACGGCAAAGTGAGAAGCTTGGATGATGCGCTTGAAACGATATCTAATGGCTGTACATTGATGTTCGGCGGGTTTGGAGGAATCGGAACACCGCCAACATTAGTCGAGGGCATCCTCCAAAAAGGCGTTGAGGACTTAACCATTATTGGAAATGATACGGGATTTCCCCACATCGGTATTGGCCGTTTAATCACGGCAGGACGAGTGAAGAAAGTCATCGCTTCTCATATCGGCTCTAATCCTAACGCTGGTCAAATGATGGAGCAGGGCACCATGGAGGTCGTCTTTTATCCGCAAGGAACACTATGTGAGAAAATTCGGGCCGGCGGTGTTGGTTTAGGAGGGATCTTAGTGGATGTCGGTATCGGAACCATCATGGAGCAGGGGAAGGACACCGTAACCATCGACGAGAAAACATATCTGGTAGAGCCAGCACTGACAGCGGATGTTGCCATCGTACATGCGAAAAAAGCCGATCCGTTTGGGAACCTTGTTTACGATAAAAGCGGTAGAAATCTGAATCCGCTCGTTGCCATGGCTGGCAAAATAACGATTGCCGAAGTCGATGAGATTGTACCACTCGGCGACTTAGACCCTGAAAGTATTGTCACACCAGGCATTTTCGTAGATATGGTGATCTTGAGCAGAGGGGTGACTTGGGAATGGGTATGGGAAAAGACACCCGCAACCGAATAGCAAAGCGGGCTGCTCAGGAGTTGAAGAACGGCATGGCTGTCAATCTCGGTATCGGTATTCCGACGAAGGTTGCGGATTATGTGCCGGACGGTATTCATGTCGTATTTCATGCAGAGAATGGGATATTGAGCGCTGGTGGCGCGCCGCTTCAAGGAGAGGAAGATGCATTTCTGTGCAACGCTGGCGGATATCCCATCACGATTCATCCAGGTGCATCCTACTGCGATAGTGCGATTGCTTTTGCCATGATACGAAGAGGCTGTATCGATATTACGATACTTGGGGCTCTTGAGGTGAGTGAGCGAGGAGATCTCGCGAATTGGATCGTACCTGGGAAGCGTGTAGCTGGAATTGGAGGAGCGATGGAGCTTGCGCAAAAAGCCAAAAAAGTCATCGTTCTGATGAACCATGTGAACCGTAATGGCGAGTCTAAGGTGAAAAAACAATGTGACTTGCCCTTAACTGCGGTGGCTTGTGTGAAATTGATTATAACGGAAATGGCTGTCATAGAGGTTTCGGAGCAGGGTTTGATTTTAAAAGAAGTCATGCTGCCCTATACGATAGATGAGGTTGTCCGACATACGGAAGCTGCCTTGCTTATTCCTGAAACCATTTTGTACATCCCTTAATAAGTCAGTGTAAGGCTTGAAGGAGGGAAATCCTTTGCCTAATGAGCATGTTGAGCTGCAAAAGAAAATACATGAATGGATAAGTCTTCATCGTGAGGAAAGTACAGCGTTTCTACAGAAGCTGGTAAGGATGCCTAGTACACAAGGAAATGAGCAGCGGGCGCAATTCCTCATCGCCGACAAATTGCTGGAACTATCGCTCGACGTTGATCTATGGGAACCAGACGGTATGACACTCGCGTCACATTCGTATTTTTGTTCCCCTAGAAATCATTTTATAGGGAGTCCGAATGTGGTTGGAGTTTTGAAAGGTGTCGGAGGTGGACGTTCTCTCTTACTAAATGGTCATATGGATGTTGTGCCTGAAGGAAATCGAGCGCAATGGCATGATGATCCATTTAGCGGCAATGTAGTTGATGGGAAGATGTATGGTCGCGGGGCAACGGATATGAAAGGCGGGAACGTCTCACTGCTTTTGGCGATCGAGGCTATTCAGAGTATCGGAATAAAGTTGAAAGGTGATGTTATTTTCGAAAGTGTCATTGAAGAAGAAAGCGGAGGAGCAGGGACTCTAGCGGCCATTCTAAAAGGATATAAGGCCGATGCGGCTCTCATTCCCGAGCCTACCAATATGGGCATTTTTCCAAAGCAACAAGGCTCCATGTGGTTCCGTATTGAGGTCAAAGGGCGTTCGGCTCATGGTGGAACACGATATGAGGGTGTAAGCGCAATAGAGAAAAGCATCGCTGTCATTCAGCATATTAGGGAGCTTGAAGTAGAACGAAATGCACGGATCACAGATCCATTGTATGCCAATAACCCAATCCCGATCCCTATTAACATTGGCGTTATCCAGGGAGGCAATTGGCCATCGTCCGTATCTGATACGGTTAAGTTGGAGGGGCGCATGGGTGTCTCACCGGAAGAAACACTTGATTGTGCCAAGGAGGAAATGCTTCACTGGATGGCGAGGCTGAGCGAGAAAGATCCTTGGTTTGAAGCACATCCACCAACGGTGGAATGGTTTGGTGCACAATGGGTACCAGGGAGCGTCGATCCTGAACATGCTTTCATGCAGGTGCTTATACAGCAATTCCGTGTGGTTAAACAGGAAGAGCCGACGATAGCAGCCTCGCCCTGGGGGACGGACGGCGGATTGCTCACCCAGCTCGGTGAAACGCCTTGTATTGTTTTCGGCCCGGGGATCACACAAGTTGCCCATTATCCGAATGAGCACATCGTACTGGACCATGTGTTCGAGGCTGCGGAAATTATCGCCTTGACCATCATTCAGTGGTGTGGTTGGGAGGGAATGGAAGGGTAGGGTAGGGTAGGTAATGCGATAGCAAGTTCGTGGTGTTTGGGATCGGAGATAACCTTTTACAGAATTAAAAAGCACCCAATTTGGGTGCTTTTTGTGTATATTTGCTATTTTAACTGTTCTAGGCGGGGTGTTTAGCCCATGATACAACAATAAATGGAAAACCTACAGCTAATTTCAATTCATTCCCGCCAAATCTGAGATTAACTGGAAAATTTCCAGTTATTTCAGCTAATTTGAGGCGTTCTAAGGAGAATATAGCCAAATTAGCTACAGAAAATCCAGTTATTTATCTAAAGTGGGGCTTTTTCGCCAAATTACCTACATGAAATCCAGTTATTTGCCTGACGAGTACCATTCCGTTGAATCACCTGCAGAATACGTAGATACCACCTCGCGATGGCAGAGTTTTCACCAAATTTAGCTGCAGAAAATCCAGCTATTCAACCGGCTGCTCATCTGCGCTCCCTTTCTTCTCTTTCTGCTGAGATTTCATCAATTTGTCCTTCATTTCATCCCTCATCGGACGTCGATCCTTCAACGACAGGTGATCTGGTGTTTCCTGATACGTTTTCCGTCTACCAATTCGGCGCAAATTTTCTGGCACTAAGTTAAATTTTTCATCTTTCATGAGGGCGATAATGCCGGTACTTTCCGACTGTTTTTGGATGCCATACATTTCGTTGAAATATTCATCTGCACGGCCGGGTATATAGTTTTTCGGCTCGGGGTAACCCACGATAACACCTTCGTAGTTGCGTAGAATCACCTTATCCTGACTTTGTGAGATGAGATAGTTTGGTTGAAGTGCGATTTTCCCGCCTCCGCCAGGTGCATCAACGACAAAGGTAGGTACGGCATACCCTGAAGTGTGACCGCGAAGAGATTCAATGATTTCAAGTCCCTTGGAAACTGGTGCACGGAAATGACCGATGCCTTCGGATAAATCGCATTGATAAATGTAATAGGGACGTACACGTATTTTCACCAGCTCATGCATGAGCTTCTTCATAATGTAGGTGCTATCGTTGATGCCCGCGAGAATCACGGATTGATTGCCAAGCGGAACGCCAGCGTTCGCAAGCATTTCGCAAGACTTCTTCGCTTCTTCTGTTATTTCCAAAGGATGATTAAAGTGTGTATTCAACCAGACGGGGTGGTACTTGCGAATGATATTGCACAGATGCTCTGTAATTCGCTGAGGGAAAACAACAGGCGCTCTAGTGCCGATCCGGATGATTTCCACATGGGGGATCGCCCGCAAATTTTTCAAGATATACTCCAGAATATTGTCGTTAATTAATAAGCCATCTCCACCAGACAGCAGCACATCACGTACTTCTGGCGTATTCCGAATGTATGCAATCGCATCATCCAACTGCTTCTTGGGAACGCCCATGCCTACCTGACCTGAGAAACGGCGACGTGTGCAGTACCTGCAATACATGGAACATTGATTTGTTACCAAGAACAGTACGCGATCAGGATAACGATGTGTTAATCCAGGTGTAGGGGAATCTTCATCTTCGAAAAGGGGATCTTCAAGATCGTATTTGGTTTTCAATAATTCGGCGGAAATCGGAACAGATTGCATACGAATAGGGCAGCGTGGATCATCGGGATTCATCAAAGAGGCATAGTATGGCGTAATATTTAAAGGAATGGTTTGCGTTGAAATGCGAACGCCTTCTTCTTCCTCAGGTGTTAAATTCACGACCTTTTTCAGATCATCTAGTGTTCGAATGGTATGTGTTAGCTGCCATAGCCAATCATTCCATTGCTCATCTGTCACATGTTTCCATAGCTCAACTTGTTTCCAGTCACGTCGTTCCATCATTGCACCTCCAACATGGATGTCTTCTCACGATTAGTAAGATGCAAGAAGGATGCCAACATTTCACTTTTTCCAATAAAAAAGAAAAAGACCCCAACAGGAGTCATACTAATCCTATGATATTAGGGCTTCCTTACAATGCCGTAGCGGTTCAGCTTATACTGTAAGGCTTGGCGCTTGATCCCGAGTGCTTGAGCGGTGAGCGTGATGTTATATTGATGTAATGCGAGCGCATCCGTGATGGTTTCTTTTTCCATTTGCTTCACTTTATCAGTTAATCTACTGGTCGGGAAATCTTCTATATGTTCGCTCCGACGAGTGGATTGAAGCGCTGTTGGTAGTGTATTTCCCAATAGATAGGCGGGCAGATGATGATCTTCAATCCTTTCGCATTCCAGCTCCATCATATTATAGGTAGATTCGATCGCATGGCTTAATTCACGAATGTTGCCTGGCCAATGGTAATTCATTAAGGTTGCCAATCCCGATGGAGAGATACCGTTTATTTTCATGCCGAATAAGTGATTGAATTTTTCAATAAAATGGGAAGTGAGGAGCGGAATATCATCTTTTCTGTGTCCTAGAGGAGGTAGGTGCAAATTCACCACGTTGAGTCGGTAATACAGATCGTTTCTAAGCAAGCCTTGGGCCAATGCTTCCTTCGGATCGATGTTCATGGCGGTAATGATGCGGACGTCGACTTGCTGCTCATGAGTTCCACCGACTCGGCGAACGATGCCATCTTGAAGGACTCGCAATAGTTTGGCCTGCAGAAATAAATCCAAGCTATTTAATTCATCTAGAAAAAGTGTTCCCCCATTAGCTTGCTCAAATAATCCAGCACGATCAATCGCGCCAGTAAACGCGCCTCTAGCAGTTCCGAACATAATCCCTTCCATCAGCTCGTTAGGAACTGCTGCACAGTTCTGAGCAATAAACAAGCGGTTCCGACGGGCTCCTGCATTGTGAATGCTCTGGGCGAACAATTCCTTTCCCGTACCGGTAGGTCCTGAGATCAGTACGGGCGAACTCGTGCGAGATGCCTTTTTGGCGAAGGCGATAGTGTGTAAAAAGGACTCGCTCTGGCCAATTAAATCGCTGAAATGGTAACGGGCAGCGCTTGTGTTTTTTTTATCCTTGGATGGTGATTCATAGATTTGATGCCTGAGATCCAGAATTTGATCATGGAGATGAACAATACTCGTGATATCCTTGGCTACCTCTAAAGCGCCGATGATTTCGCCATTTTCCAAGAGCGGGTACGTGCTATTAATAGTCGTAATTCTTTTCCCTGTAACATTCACGTACGTTTGGATTTTTTCGCGGATTTCAATTCCTGTCTGCAGTACTTTCATGAAAGTACTAGTTTCGTTCGTGAGTGAAGGGAAGAGGTCGAAGAAATTATTCCCAATAACTTGTTCCCTTTGTAAACCATCCGTCTCTGCCATCTTCTCGTTATAAAAAATAGTAATTCCCTTGTTATCAATCAGGTGAACACCGACATCAATGATCGTCAACATCTGCTCAAAATATTTAGATCCATAATCGTTCTGCTCGGACATTTGGTTCACCCGCCTCAAGAAGAATGGTTCAGTGGTTCAATTAACAGCTTATGATTGTATGCTTGGAAACATGACACGGACATGATTTGCAGCTCATTTGCATAGAAATCGAGTGAAAAGTGATAACAACGCTTGGATGCATCGACGACGACAATGATAAAAAGGTGGGTTTACTGTGAACACTCAAGTCTATCGGCCCAAGAATCCTGTACGATTTGTTACGGCGTCAGCGCTGTTTGATGGACATGATGCGACCATTCATATTATACGAAGGATTCTGCAAGCATCGGGAGTTGAAGTGATTCATCTAGGTCATAACCGCTCCGCTCAGGAAGTTGTTCATGCTGCGATTCAAGAAGATGTGCAAGGGATTGCAATTAGCACCTATCAAGGAGGTCATATTGAGTATCTGACTTACATGTACGATCTTCTCCAGCAAAAAGATGCCGGGCACATTAAAATATTCGCAGGCGGCGGAGGTGTCATCGTTCCTTCCGAGATCCATCATTTACAGCAATATGGTATTGCCAAAATTTTTTCGCCTGACGATGGTCGAGAGCTTGGTCTACAAGGCATGATCAATCATATGATTCGTGAAGTTGACAACCCAACGCCAAAGAAGGTATCAAATGACATAGATGATCTGCACATTTCGAAAGAAAACCATTGGCGTATAATAGCAAGCTTGATCACTGCGGCTGAAGAAGTCGTTGGCAGCGGACAGTGGGAACAATTGGCACCTATTTTAGCGCAAAAACAAGCTTCTCAAGCACCAGTACTTGGCATCACAGGAACAGGGGGAGCTGGGAAGAGTACACTAATAGATGAGTTGGTCAGACGATTTCTCGCCCGATTTCCCGATAAATGCATCGCAATTATTTCAATTGATCCTTCCAAAATGAAAACAGGAGGAGCACTCCTCAGTGACCGGATCCGCATGAATGCGATCAACAGTTCTCGGGTATATATGCGCAGCTTAGCAACAAGAGGCGCGAAGTCTGAACTGAGCCTTGCAACAAAGGAAGCCATTCAAGTGGTTCAAGCTGCTGGCTATCATTTGGTGGTAGTGGAGACAAGTGGGATTGGACAAGGCGACTCGGCGATTGTCAAGCTATGTGATGTGGCGATGTATGTGATGACAAGTGAATTTGGCGCAGCCACTCAATTGGAGAAAATAGATATGATCGATTACGCCGATATGGTCGTCATTAATAAGTTTGATCGACGTGGCTCGGAGGACGCATTGCGTGATGTACGTAAACAATTCCAGAGAAGTCATGGCTTATTTGATACACCTGCGCAGGAAATGCCTGTATTTGGCACGATAGCAAGTCAGTTTAACGACTGTGGAACAAACGTTCTATTCGAGTTGATGTTGAAGTTTATTGCGGAGAAAACAGGCGGAGATTGGCCTATTGTTGTGAAGGAGAAATTGCAGCCGGTATCAACTAAGCATGTGATCATACCCCCAAACCGTACCGGCTACCTCGGAGACATTGTACAAACGATTCGAACATATAGGCGATTTACTACTGTGCAGGTGGGGATCGCGCGTAAGCTATATCAACTTCGGGGGACGAAAGCGCTGATGCTGTCTGAGCATTCTAGTTTAAATAACTCTGGGGAACAAACAGATGCTATGATTGGCAAAATAGATGACATGATCGCACATTATCAGGCGAATCTTCACCCAACATGTCTCAAGCTGCTTCAAGAATGGCCGCACATTCGTGAAGCTTACTCGCAAGATGAACTCGTCTCTCGCGTTCGAGATCGTGAATTGAGATCTGCCTTGTTTACTGAATCGTTGTCTGGGAGTAAGATTCCTAAAATCAGTTTGCCAAGGTACGAAGATGAAGGGGAAATCCTTCAATGGTTATTGCGAGAAAATTTGCCAGGTTACTTCCCTTACACGGCAGGCGTGTTTCCTTTTAAGCGAACGAGTGAAGAACCTAAGCGTCAATTTGCCGGAGAAGGTACACCTGAGCGCACCAACCGACGATTCCACTATTTATGTCAGAATGAAGAAGCCAAACGATTGTCAACAGCATTTGACAGCGTTACTTTGTACGGCCATGATCCTGACTATCGCCCCGATATTTATGGGAAAATAGGGAACAGCGGAGTAAATGTGTGTACATTAGCAGATATGAATAAACTCTATGCAGGATTTGATTTATGCCATCCTTCCACAAGCGTTTCTATGACCATTAATGGACCTGCGCCGATGATCTTGGCCATGTTCATGAATACGGCAATTCAGCAGCAAGTTGAGAAATTCGTCCAGAACACGGGTATTCAACCTACGGATGATGAGTATGCAGCAATCAAAGCTTGGACGCTTCAAACCGTCCGAGGTACGGTGCAAGCAGATATTTTGAAGGAGGATCAAGGGCAGAACACATGCATTTTCTCAACTGAATTTGCTTTAAAAATGATGGGGGACATGCAGCAATATTTCATTGATCAAAAGGTGCGTAATTACTATTCGGTCAGTATTAGCGGTTATCATATTGCTGAAGCGGGAGCAAACCCCATTACGCAGTTGGCTTTTACATTAGCAAATGGCTTCACATTTCTTGAATATTATTTGAGCCGCGGTATGCATGTTGACGATTTTGCGCCGAATTTATCGTATTTTTTCAGCAATGGACTCGATCCTGAATATACCGTAATGGGCAGAGTTGCACGTCGGATCTGGTCAACGGTCATTCGTAATCAATATGGCGGCAATGAACGCAGTCAGAAGTTAAAGTATCATATTCAAACGTCAGGTCGATCTTTGCATGCCCAGGAGATGGACTTCAATGATATTTGTACCAGCCTGCAGGCGCTCATGGCGATCTACGATAATTGCAATTCCTTACACACGAACGCTTATGATGAAGCGATTACGACACCGACAGAGAATTCTGTGCGCAGGGCGATGGCGATCCAATTAATCATTAATAAGGAATTGGGCTTGATGAAGAATGAGAATCCACTGCAAGGTGCCTTTATTGTGGACGATTTAACGGATCTTGTGGAAGAAGCCGTGTTAGCTGAATTTGAGCGAATTCATGAACGTGGCGGTGTGTTAGGGGCAATGGAAACGCAATATCAACGTGGTAAGATTCAAGAAGAATCCCTCAATTATGAGTATAAAAAGCATGCCGGAGAGCTGCCGATAATTGGGGTAAATACGTTTGTTAAGTCAAGCGAACATCATCCTACGATTGAAATCGAGCTGGCGCGTTCAACCGTTCAGGAGAAGGAATCGCAAATTACTGGGCTGCAAGCCTTTCATGAACAGCACAAGTTGGCATGTCCCGATGCTATTGAACGTTTAAAGCAGGTAGCCCGCCATAACGGGAACCTATTTGAAGAACTGATGGAAACGGTTAAAGTAGCATCGCTGGGGCAAATCACAAATGCGTTATATGAAGTAGGCGGACAATATCGCAGAAATATGTAAATTACAAAAATTTCATAGAATCATATAGCTCATCTGTCCATTCCATGATATATATGAGAAGGTGCCAAAAAAGTTGAATGGAGTGAGATGAATGAGAATCGCCACGCAATTGTATACAGTTCGTAACTATCTACAAACCCCTGAGGATATTCGCGACAGCTTGAAGAAAGTGAAGCAAATGGGGTACCAATCGGTGCAAGCGTCAGGTGTTGGTCCCATTGGTATTCATGAATTTAAAGCGCTTACGGATGAAGCGGGTTTAAGCATTTGTGCTACACATATCGGGTATAACGATTTATTAAACGATATGGATTCCGTCATTGAGAAACATTTGGCCTGGGATTGCAAGTATGTTGGATTAGGTGGACTTCCGCCGGAATTCCGTGAAACGAGCCAAGGCTATGCAGCTTTTGCCAAGCAAGCATCCGATTTTGGCAGACAATTGAAAAGTGCCGGTTTACAGTTCATCTACCATAATCATGATTTCGAATTTGCTAAATATGATGGAAAAACGGGTATGGAGATTTTATTTGACGAGTCTGATCCCGAAGCAGTAGATTTTGAACTAGACGTTTATTGGGTGCAGGCTGGCGGAGCCGATCCCATTGAGTGGATTCGCAAAGTGGACGGACGCATGAAAGTTGTCCATTTCAAGGATATGTGCATAACGCCAGATCGGAAACAGCGTTTCGCTGAAATCGGTGAAGGTAATATGAATTTCAAAGGCATTATTCAAGCCTGCGAAGAAATCGGCGTGGAGTGGGCCGCGGTCGAGCAGGACGACTGCTACGGACGTAATCCGTTCGAAAGTTTGGACATTAGCTTCGCCAACCTTGCTAGTTTAGGATTAAAGGGATAGATTTGCTTGAGTGAATATGGAGCTAGGCGCTTTTGCGCGCTTGGCTCTTTTGTTTGTGGGCAAAATGCTCGCTCGCGTACACCACTAATGGATTTATTCGACTGACTCCTGATTGAAGCTCCGAATAGTCCGAATTTGCTTCGGCCAAATGCTAAAGTGATCTGTAGTACCTAACCGTTCTAACTATTAACTCCGGAGTATATTGTAGGGATAGTACAGGAGTTGTTAGGGAGGTTGATCACAATTGCCTGTATACTTCATGCTCATGCAGCTGCAAGTGTACGATCAGAAATAGGCAGTACAGCAGCAACATGATGCCATATATCGGGTTAAAGCAAACGGAAAGAACGGATATCAATTTTTCTAAAAGGAAGGATCACACATTTCACTCTCCAGTTACCATAAATATGTGTGCGAACTCCTATTCCACGAGGTGTGAGAGTTATGTTATAATCACGGAGTCATAATACCTGGCTTACAACCACACATGGTTGTAGGTCTTTTTTGCAGGAATCTGCTAGATATCGCAATGACAACTTAGGAAAATGCGGAAATTATCAAACAATTGTGATATTGAAAGTAGGTTCATTTATGAATTTTATTCTAATGGCTGCTATGTCTTTGGTGCCTCTGTTTTTAGGAATGTCGTGTAAAATGTTGTTTAAAACGAAACTTACCAATGCCATGGTACTATTCATGTTCTTCATGTCTATATGGCAATTAGATGTCAGTGTGTTATATAGCAACGACGTCATGAATAAGGATTCGATCTTATTTCTGTTCCAGCTCTTGCGAATTGGTTCGATCATGCTTCCTCCAGCTTTTTTGTATGTGGGCTATATTTCTCTAAAATATCTATCCAAAGATGAAGCAAAATGGATGAATCTAATCATAAATAAGTATACACTTATGGCTTATGGCTTGTGGTCTGTATTTATTTATATCATCAATTGGACAGATCTTGGCGTATTAGGGTTAAAGTCGATTCAAGGAATCGGTAATCAGGTAACTATCTTGTACCCAATCTATGGTGAATGGGGCAGTCTATTTGTTAACCACATTAAATTATTAATTGTAAGTATTCTATTGACATTAATTGCAAGTAGGAAAGTGGCGGATAAGTACGTGAGGAATTTCTTGACCTTATTCAGCCTTACCTTTCTATTAACCTATATGATCGGTGTTCTAAACTTACAGGCAGGCACTTTCATTTATTCAAGCCAAATTGCGGTCATGATGTTTTCTATCATTATTTTCTTTATTTTTGTTCATATGAGTACAAGGATGATCAGAGATACTTCTCAAATTCTGAAAAGAAAAGAGAAAGAAGAACAAATTGAAATATCGACTTCTGGACTCATTCATGAAATGAATAATCCACTTACTGTTGTGAAAGGATATTCCGACCTCTTGTCACGAAATGAGGAGTTGGACGGCAGCGCCAAAGGGATGATAAATCATATTGGAATTGCTGGAGACCATATGAACAGTATCCTTATTAACTATAATCAATTTATTAAAAGCGGCAAAATTCAAACGGAGGAAGCTGACATTCTGGATGTACTTAAAGAATCCATAGCCTTGACTTCCATACATACACAAGAAAAGAATGTAAGCATCGAATTCATCTCGCATAAAAATATTATTGTTTCAATAGATAGAGATAAAGTAAGGCAAGTCTTCATCAATTTAATCAATAACAGTATGGATGCCATGGAGAAGTCAGTTCGAAAAGTTCTCAAGATTGACTACTATACGAAGAACAATGAAATTCATATTCTACTCACAGACACGGGCTCTGGTATTCCTGAGGAGGATTGGGATCACATTTTCACACCATTCCATACTACCAAAAAAACAGGTATGGGTTTAGGCTTGTCGATTTCGCAGCGCATTATCAACTCACACGGCGGTTATATTGAAATTGTAAACAGTACGGAAGAAGGTACACAACTGAAAGTGATCATGCCGCTCTGGTCCGAATAACCAAAAAGCTTAGTCTACGGGACATCGCCTCGCAGACTAAGCTTTTTATCATTAACTAACAGCAACTTGGTCATCCTTCAAGTCTTCCTGCATAAGAGGTTTGCTCTTTGATCTGTATACGCCAAGCATTAAACCTGTCCCTAGTGCTGTGCATTCCAGAGGATGTTCAGCGATATGAACGGCAACGCCAGTATCAGCACGTATACGTTCATCAATTCCTTCCAGCAGCGCGCCACCTCCACAAAGCAATATGCCTTGTTCCATGACATCGCCAGCAAGTTCTGGCGGACAAAGCTCTAACGTAGACCTGATAGCCTCGATCAATGCATCCAAGAATTCATTAACTACTGTGTATATTTCACTTGAGACTAATCGGATAGAGCGGGGTAAACCATTAACCAAATCACGACCACGGATCTCTATCGAACGTTCTTCCGTTGCTGTGGTGGCAGTTCCGATTTGCATTTTGATAAGCTCAGCGGTCCGTTCCCCAATTTCCATGTTATATTGACGTTTTACATACTCCATAATATCGCGATCGATGGACAGACCACCGCGGTTGATCGTATGGCTAGCGACGATTCCGCCAAGTGACAACACGGCTACTTGACTTGTACCGCCACCAATATCCAGGACTAAGTGACCTACCGGTTCGTCGAGCATTAGTCCGGCTCCAAGCGCGGCTGCAATAGGTTCCTCGACTGCAATCGCTTTTTTGGCTCCCCGATGGACGATGGTTTCTTCAATCGCTCGTTTTTGCACGTTCGTAATGCCGCACGGCACCGTAATATAAATTTGCGAACTACGAAGAAAAGAGGGTCTACCTTGAATTTTTTTTATAAAATAGTTCAGCATCGTGCTGGTCTTGTCAAAATTAGCAATGACTCCATGTACCAAAGGATACGTGATATCCACATGCGCGGGTGCTCGTCCAATCATCGCTTGTGCTTCGATTCCTGCGGCTAATAATTCACCTGTCTGTTGATTAAATGCGACGACGGAGGGTTCATTAAGCACAATACCTTTACCCTTTTCGAAAATAACTGTGTTGGAAGTACCTAAATCAATCCCAAATAACTTATCGAACTGTTTGAACATTACTTGTTTCCTCCTTTGAATTGTAATTAGGCTTGATGGGGAGGTGGCATTCACGTCTGTATAGTATTCTTGTGCATTTGCAGATTTAAGGGGGCTGACGACAAAGGAAATATTTATGAGACCACGAATAGATAACTAAACCCAAGGTTCGAGCGGGAAATCCAGAGAATAAAGGAGCGTCGGATACAATTAAATGGAACGATGAGAGGGACTTACAATGCGAGTAAACATACAAACAGTTATCGATGCGTTGATATCTCCGGTCGCGAGGCTTGAGCAAACTGTCGATACCTTGAAATTCGGCCATCCAGATACCGAGGTAACCGGAATTGTGATCGCTTTCATGCCGACACAATTCATCATTGAGCAAGCGATTAGAAGCGGAGCCAATTTAATAATTTCTCACGAAGGACCCTTTTTTTCACATCATGATGATACGGCAATTCTGAAAGATGATCCTGTCTATGAGGAAAAGCGACGACTCTTGGAAACATCGGGTATTGCGTTATTCCGGTTCCACGATTACTTACATCGCTATACACCAGATGGTGTCATGGAAGGTTTGATTCAGAAACTCGATTGGATGCCATACGTACATAAGCATCATGCTGCTTTCTCCATCCTGCAAATTCCCACTGAAACTGTATTCAGTATCGCAGAGCATGTGAAGAAACGCCTTGGAATTTCTTTCCTAAGGGCACATGGTAATCGTGAGCTGATGTGTTCGAAAATCGGCGTGCTCGCAGGATATCGTGGTGGTGGTCAGAATACGCTGCCACTATTTGAAAGAGAGCAACTGGATCTAGTTATTTATGGAGAAGGACCTGAATGGGAAACGCCTGAATACGTAAGGGATGCTGTCTATCAAGGAAGACATAAGGCATTAATCGTGCTTGGTCATGCGGAGAGTGAAGAGCCAGGTATGGAATTCCTGGCCAATAAACTTAGAAGCTTGTACCCCGAGATTCCTGTTCACTACGTGAAAGAAAGACCGATTTTCCAAGTATTATAGACAAAATGAAGTCTTTGAAGTCGAATAGCGTGCAGGAACAGGTACTGCTATCCTGCAAGTCCGATTACTTCATAAGGGGGATATCTTTGGTACAAGAGGTCGTTATTACAGCCTATAAATCAGATTGGATTCGAGAGTTCGAGAAAGAAAAGAAGAAGATATCTGAAGCTTTATCGAGCAGTGCCATTCAAATTGAGCATATCGGAAGCACCTCGATCGCTGGGATGCCTGCCAAACCCATCCTAGATATCGCTGTTAGTGTGAATCATCTGGACGAAGCAGACTTATTTATTGAACCTTTAAGAACGCTTGGCTATGAATATGTTCCCAAATTGGAGTTTCCCAATCGTAGGTTTTTTCGAAAGGGAGAGTGTAAGAAGGGCACACATCACCTTCATATTTACGAATGTAGTAGTGACGAATGGGGCAATAACCTTCTCTTCAGGAATTATCTTAGAAGCCATCCAGAGCAAGCAGCAGCTTATGCCGAGCTCAAAAAGCACCTTGCTTCCTTATATGTTGAAGATAGAACGACATATACGCTAAGGAAAGCGCCTTTCATTCAATCAATTATTGAATTGGCCCAAAAAGAGTAGAGCTAAATTCGGTTATTGACCACACCTTATAAAGGAGTTGATTTCATATGCCTGTATACAATTCAGCTTGTGATGTGAATTCTCCACAAAAAGGGCTCCAACTGTCAGAGATTCCTGCACATGACCCTTTTATATTTGCCGATAACCTTACTGGTGTTTATTATTTGTACACAGGTGGATCACCGAGGATTCATGGGATGGAAAGTTATGGTGTCCTCACGTATAAAAGCACGAACCTATCCGAATGGGAAGGTCCTTATATCGTATTCACTGTTCCTGAAGGATGTTGGGCTAATCCGCAGCATGGTGCTTGGGCACCAGAAGTTCATGCGTATAAGGGGCGTTTCTATCTGTTCGTAACCTTACATAATAATGACAGACGATTAGAAGGGGAACCGATTCAAGGGTTTACCAAACATTGGAGAGGGTCCGTAATAGCTGTTAGCGATTCATTGGAAGGCCCTTTTCAACTGTTGAATGAAGAATCCCATGTTCTTCCAGAAACGATGATGACCCTTGACGGAACTTTATATGTAGACGAAGATGAGATACCTTGGATGGTTTACTGTCATGAGTGGATTCAGACCATTGATGGTACAATCGAAGCTGTGAGTTTGAAAGAAGATTTATCCGAAGCGGTTGGTGAACCGATCCAATTGTTCAACGGGTCGGAAGCACTTTGGGAAAACAATGAAGCACTTCCCGATGGCGACATTCGTGTTTATATAACGGATGGCTGCCAATTGTATCGAACTTCAGGTGGTCATCTGATTATGCTGTGGTCCAGTTATCAGGCAGGTAGTTATGTGCAGACCATCGCCCGGTCGATTACCGGTAATTTGAAAGGTCCGTGGGAACAACTTCCTCCTCTTGTGAAAGAAGACAGTGGTCACGGGATGTTGTTCCGTACATTTGAAGGAACCTGGATGCTCATCCTTCATCAACCTTTTCAAATGCCCAAATCAAGATGCAAAGTGTTCGAAATGGTAGACACAGGGGACAGCTTCCAAGTGGTTCGACAAATAGATTAAAGTAACCATGACAACTACGAAGGAGATATATTTATGGCGAAACTACGCTGTGCAATACTAGATGATTACCAGCAAGTAGCTTTGACTTCTGCGGATTGGTCGCAGATCATAGATCAGGTGGAGGTCAAGCGTATCGATCGGTATATCGACCACATGGATGAGCTGGTTGAACAGATCGCAGACTGCGAAATTGTCGTCATTATGCGTGAAAGGACGCCTTTCCGCGCAGCATTACTTGCAAGGCTTCCCAAGCTGAAGTTACTTATAACGACTGGCATGCGCAATGCTTCTGTCGATATGACCGCCGCTGCGTCGCAAGGCATTATCGTATGTGGTACGGGAGGGGCTGGCAATGCCACAGCCGAACTCACGTGGGCGCTGTTATTAGGCCTCGCACGTAACATTGTCACGGAACACAATGCGGTTCGTAATGGACAATGGCAAAGTACGGTTGGCGCAGATTTGTACGGTAAGACACTTGGCGTTATTGGACTCGGTAATCTAGGCACTAAGATTGCCAAATTTGGTCATGCGTTCGGCATGAATGTGATGGCTTGGAGCCAGAATCTAACGAAAGAGCGGGCCGATGAGGTTGGTGTGAGACTAGCAGCTTCTAAAGAAGAGCTGATGGCGAACAGTGATTTCGTGTCAATTCATCTTGTATTAAGTGACAGGACAAGAGGATTGATACGTGAGGAAGACCTTAAGCGGATGCGGCCAACGGCCTATCTCATCAATACGTCAAGAGCTCCGATCGTGGATCAGGCAGCGCTAGCGGAAGCCTTGCAGGGGGGATGGATCGCTGGAGCGGCGGTGGACGTGTTTGAAGTGGAACCATTGCCTAAGGATGATATTTATCGGTCACTCCCGAATCTACTCACCACACCACATATCGGCTATGTAGCCAAAGCGAATTATGAAGCCTTTTACAAACAAGTCGTAGAAGATATTGAAGCTTATTTATCTGGTGAGCCTATTCGAAAGTTAAATTAATTAATACCATTAACTATTAACGAAAGTGACTTAGATAAACGCGATGAACAATCGAAACTAGGAGGGTTGTTCATGGAATACGTGAGAGAAAATGGAACCTGAGACTATGTCTCAGGTTTTTTACATACATATGCATTATGGCGAGATTTGCCCATGAAAAAGGAAATACAGGAATTGTGTGGAAATGGGATGTATAACCAAGTTATGAGGAGTGCATGATGAAACATTTAACGGAAGCCTATGTGGACAGCCTGGCACTCAATAGCAGTGCGATCAAGAATGGCAAAGATTTGGTGAAGAAAAACAGCTTTCCGCTGCTTTGTCAGTCAGAGGATGAAACGATCATTTTTGGGGAGTGCAAGGGAAGCGGTAAGGATCCCTATCAATGTTCAGTCGATGTAATAAAAGAAGGCAATCCCGTCTTCCGGTGCACATGTCCAAGCCGACAATTCCCTTGTAAGCACAATCTTGGATTGATGTACGCATTCACTTCCGGTAAGACATTTACGATTGCCCCCATTCCTCAAGATATTGCTGACAAAAGAGAAAAAGCTGAAAAAAGGGAAGAGAAGCAGAAGGAAGCTACCGCCACGGATGCTCCTGTTCCTAAGCGTAAACCGAACAAGACGGCGCTATTCAAAAAAATAACGGCACAGTTAGAGGGAATAAGTATAGCTGAGAAATTAATTCTCCAACTGGTTACGTCTGGACTTGGCAGCTTGGATAAGAAAGCGCTTCAAACCGCGGATGAGCAAGCGAAACAGTTAGGTAACTACTTCATCCCAGGCATCCAATCATCACTTAGAGAGTTCATCCTGATATTCAGAAGCGAGCAAGAGCGAGAAAAAGTGTACCCTGTTAGCATTGAACAGCTTACAATCTTACATACGCTGCTTAAAAAAAGTAAAGAGTACCTGAGCAGTAGATTGGAGAATCCGGATCTGCCAATCGATGCAGAAACAACATTGGAAGAATGGATAGGACATGCCTGGCAAATCGCCGAGCTTAGAGAACTTTCCCGTATACGCAACGACATTGAGTTGCTGCAATTATCGTTCCGTTCATACTCGGATCCTGCAAGGGGGGAGTACATCGATGAGGGATATTGGGCTGATCTTCAAAGTGGCCAAATCCACCTAACACGAACCTACAGACCATTTCGAGCAGCCAAATATATTCGTGAAGAAGACTCTGTTTTTCAGGTAGTACGTGCGAAAGAACTTGCCGTTTACCCTGGTGAGCTGAATACAAGAGTACGCTTCGAGGAAGCGACATTCCGCGAGGCGGGACCGCATGATTATCACATTATCCAACAATTAGCTTCGAAATCATACACAGAGGTCATTAAACAAGTGAAAAATCTCATCAAGAACCCAATTTCTGACAAGCATCCGGTTGTATTGCTTCATTATTCAGAAATAAAAAAGACAGAAACTAGCTATGTATTAATGGATGAACATGGTAAGCAACTACCCCTTGCCGACATTCCGTATCTTCATGAGCCAACAACCTCATTGATTTCCATGTTAGCGAAGCCTGACCTCGAGAATCGGGTGATGCTTGTCATGTTTGAACATAACTGGGCGAATAATCAGCTTGAGGCACAGCCACTGAGTATAATTTCTGCAAATGAAATCATTCGCATGCTGTATTGATGAATAGAATTAGGAGACGATTCCATGAGTATAGCCATATTATTTGAGCTGCAGCATGAAGTGAGGCGTTTGTTTATCGCAGGGAGCGGGATGGCGGCAGGCGATTTACGTTTGCAGAAAATACTTCCCCAATTAAACAAGCTGGGCGAATCAGCACCGGTTTTTAAGCGAATAGCACAGTCCGTTGGTTTAGTTCTGGAATCGGGAACAAGCAATTCCGCTGAGAAGCTGTTGGAGCTGGGTACACTACTGAACTCGGTACTGTATACACAAGGGAAGACGGAATCACAAGATGAGCTCACCTCTGTAGTGGCAGTTGATACTGCTCGTACACCTCCCACTACGATTCCTTATCGCAAAGTGTATCCGCTGATTGAGGCGTTGACGCAAAAGGGGCAAGGACGAATGGAGCAGCTGCGTCGTGGGCACGAAGAGCAGTTGTATCATGATTTACGCGTAATACCTGCGGCCGTTGCTGCACTGGAAGACAGCTATGCGGAAATCCCAGACTTTCTGCAAAATATGGTAATACCTGCACTCGGCGCGGCAGCGCTTCCTGCTCTGAAGCAGCAATTCAAGTTGGACGGTGGAAAAGGGGATGCCCGACGGCTGGAGCTCCTTCATCGTCTACAACCGGCAGCAGACTTAGAACTGCTTCTACAAGCGGCCAAAGATGGATCGACAGAAGTCCGCTCTATGGCCATAGAGCTTATGAGTGACTTCCCTGAGCAAGCGGATTTCATTCTGGAACAGGCTGATGATAAGAAAAAGGAGATCCGCAGAGCCGCACTGTTCGCCTTGTCTCGTCTTGGAACAGAGGAAGCCATTGCTCGCTTATATAAAGCGCTCAATTCTAAGGATCAAGATATCGCTATTGAGCCGATCCAATTATGCGAAGCAAATGAGCTGACACGAAGCATTATTGATCATGCTGCTGTGATGATTAACCACATTAACCATCGGACGAATGTCGTCGAATCCGCGCAACAATTAATGGCCTATTTACGCAGTTTGCATGGTAAAAGAATGCCTGAGGTCGCTAGCCTATTAGAGCAAATGCTGTCTACGCCTGGCTTTATCGTTCCAGAAACGGAAGCCCTACAGGAGGCTGCTGCGAATTTATTGCTTGAATTGGATCTGCCGGAGGCGAATCATTTCGCAGTTTCGTTGCATAAGGCTTACAACCGCAAGTTCATTTCGTACAGCTTCCGAGCTGCACTACGAATACTGCCTCCTGAGGATGTTTATGAACGATATTGCCATGAACTCCAAGACAAAAAATCATCAGCAGCCAAGGATGTACTTCGTGTTCTGTTCGAGGTGACGCCATCGTTGCCTGCACAATTGTATGCCAATGATGCTGTAGTTTCTTCCGAACTTTCGCAATGGGATCCTAGATGGATGAACCACTTCATACAATTAGATCAGGAAGAGCTGGTATGCAGGTTTGCTCAAGATACAGACCCGAAAGTGACAGCTTATCTCGTTAAGAAGTGTGAAAATCATCAAAAGTTTTCACATTCGCAAACATCGCATTCCTTGCTGATCTTATTCCGTCAGAACGCTCCAGAAGCACCTCAACTTCTCATGAACCTTCTGGAGAAAGGCGGAAATAAGCAATTCTACTACTTGGATCGTATAGAATTGTTACTGATTACTCTGCTGCCTAAGTCTTATGCGGAAAGACTGCGACAATTCGCAGAAGGCTTATCCTATCAGGGCATGAAAAGTCAATTGTTGGATATCGCTGATACCATTGCGGCTAAGCCAGAGTTAGATCCAGAGAAGGAAATGAGAGCTAGTTCAAACTACGGAGAGAAGGGACAGGGATTATGGGGATGGATCAAAAGCAAGATGTCGTAAGATTGCCCTCCGAGAGGCTGTATATTGAAGAATTAGAGGCATTGAAAACGTTAGATCAGGATGCCAAACCTGCTGGCTGGCAGCTCTCTCCGAAAGCCGTGCTTACTTTTCTAACAGGCGGACAAGTGAAAGGGATAACCATCACACCCAAATATATCGGGAATAAAAGATTAGTTGAAATGGCCATCGCTACGTTATTAACAGATCGAGCCTTGATGTTAATTGGGGAGCCAGGGACAGCGAAGTCGTGGCTTTCGGAGAATTTGACAGCTGCAATAACTGGGGATTCCGGCAAGGTCATCCAAGGAACAGCTGGTACGAGCGAGGAGCATATCCGATATTCATGGAATTATGCGATGCTGCTGGCCCAAGGACCTTCTGATCAGGCGATTATTAAAAGCCCTATATTCCGCGCGATGGAAACTGGCCAGATCGCACGATTCGAAGAGATTTCTCGCTGCGCGTCAGAGGTACAGGATGCTCTGATCTCGATTCTATCGGAGAAAACCATATCGATTCCGGAATTGGGTAGAGAGCTATTCGCGTCCAGAGGTTTCTCCATCATCGCGACGGCCAACACGCGTGACCGTGGCGTGAATGAGATGTCAGCGGCATTGAAGCGCCGCTTTAACATCATTGTGCTTCCGTCACCATCGGAGATCGAGACGGAAGTAGAGATTGTTCGCAAGCGGGTCAGCGAAATCTCGGCCAGCTATGAACTGAAGGCGACACTTCCGGACGAGGAGGCGGTGCGGAAAGTTGTGACGATTTTCCGCGAGTTGAGAAGCGGGATGACGCTTGACGGCAAAGAGAAGGTGAAAGGGCCGAGCGGGGTTATCTCGACAGCTGAAGCGATTTCACTGCTGACTGGCAGTATGGCACTTGCTGGAAGCTTTGGCAGCGGCCGCATCAGTGAGGAAGATATCGCAGCAGGGCTCCAAGGTGCGATTGTCAAGGACGAAGAGAAGGATCGCGTCGTATGGAAAGAATATCTTGAAAATGTGATGAAAAAGCGGGGATCGACATGGAGAAATCTGTACTTCGCGTGTTCGGAGATGAACAATTAAACAATAGTCCGGGGTTTCATGTATTCGGTATTCGTCATCTATCGCCAGCAGGGGCGCTTCATCTTGTAGCTTTTTTAGAAGAAATAAAGCCTACGATTGTACTTATAGAAGGACCTAGCGATGCAAGTCATTTGATTCGTGAATTGTCATCACATGGGGTTGTGCCGCCGATTGCCATATTAGCTTACACCGATGGGCTGCCGGTAAGGACACTCTTATATCCGTATGCCAATTATTCGCCGGAATATCAGGCCTTTGTGTGGGCAAGCCGTAATCAGGCACAAGCAGCTTTTATTGATTTACCGTCTGTGCATGCTTTGGCGTTATATGAACAGCGGCAGCTTAAGCGAGCTGTAAGGGATTCTCAATCGCAAGAGCGAGAAGACTTTTCCATGTATGCTACGGAACAAAGCAATCTATATCAACGAATCGCTGAACTGTCCGAGGAGCCGGACTATGAGGCGTATTGGGAACGGCATTTTGAACATAATTTGAATAAAGATGCGTATCGGCAAAGTATTCATCAGTTTTCTGTGCAAATGCGTGAGCTTACTTCAAGGCAGGAGATGCAGCTTGCCCCACAAGAAACAGCATACAATGAAATCCGGGAAGCATATATGAGGCGTAAAATTCAAGATGCCATAGCGGATGGTCATGCCCCGGATAAAATTGTTGTCGTCACTGGTGCACATCACGCCTCAGCGATGAATTTACAAGCCCCAGCAATGACGGATGAAGAGTTAAAAGGTTTGCCACAAACAACAACAAAACTGACGCTGATGCCTTACTCGTACTATAAGCTGTCTTCGCATTCTGGATATGGTGCTGGGAATCAGGCTCCTGCGTATTATGAACTGTTTTGGCAGTGTCTGCAAAGCGGAGATCTTCACAAGCTGCCTGCACTTTATTTCTCACAAGTAGCGGCTTATCTACGAGCTAATGGCACTTATCGGTCTACCGCATCGCTTATCGAGGCTGTAAGGCTTGCAGAGGCGCTTGCCTCCATGCATGACGGGAACTTACCGACCTGGAAAGATTTGCGCGACGCGGCGATCGTATGCCTTGGTTTTGGCGAGCTTTCGACGATTGCTGAGGCATTGGCAAGAACTGATGTTGGCACGGCCATTGGTCGTTTACCCGAAGGCGTTAGTCAAACGCCAATTCAAGACGATCTGAATAGAGAGCTTAAGAGACTTAAGCTTGATAAGTACAAAACAGCGGTAGCCACGACGCTAGAGCTGGACTTGCGGGAAAACCGAAGAGTGAAGTCTGAGGAAGCAGCGTATCTGGACTTAAAGCGTTCTGTTCTTCTACAGCGATTGGAACTGCTAGGTATTCAGTTTGCCAGGAAGGAACGTGTCCATCAATCCTCAGCTTCCTGGGCAGAGAATTGGGTGCTTCGTTGGACGCCAGAAGCCGAAATTCAGGCGGTGGAGTCCACCTTAAAGGGAGAGACCATCGAGCTGGCAGCAGCTTTCGTACTTAAGGAGAAGCTTGAGGCGTGCGCAGACATCGCGGAAGCTTCACACATGATTCGTATTGCCTGCGACTGTAATTTAACTGAGCTCATGGATCAAGCTATAACCACGCTGCAAGGTCTTGCCATTGACGCGGGCAACTTTGAACAGATAGCTGGCGCAGCTTATGAACTATCCGTTCTGATCCGATATGGATCTATTCGCCGCATTGAAACAGAAACGTTAGTTCCGCTGCTCCAGCAGCTGTTCCTTCGGGGAACGCTATTGCTTGTCGATGCTTCTGGCTGCAACGATGATGCTGCTGGGGGCATGGTGCGGGGGATTCAGTCGCTCCATACCGTTGCTCAAGAACATTATAACCAAGTCGATGACGGGTTATGGATCAACAAACTGCAGGATTTGGCTTCACGTGATGATCGGAATGCGAAGTTGTCAGGCTTCGCCTTCGCTATACTGCTTGAACGTAATGAGATCGCGGATGAACAGGTCGAACGGGAGGTTTCGCGCCGACTGTCTCCTGGGATTCCCGTCGATTTAGGTGCAGGATGGTTCGAAGGGATGTCCATGCGTAACCGATATGCCCTATTATCAAGAGTGACACTGTGGCAACAACTAGATAGGTATATCGGTTCGTTAGAGAAGGACGCCTTCCATCGCTCGCTTGTCTTTCTGCGCCGAGCTTTCAGCTCATTCGAGCCTAGAGAGAAGGCGGCAGTGGCTGAAATGATGGGAGATATTTGGGGTGTAGGTGCAGATACAGCAGGTGCTGCTTTACAGCAACCTTTAAGTGAGGAAGAGAAGGAGAAGCTGGATGAGCTCAATGAATTTGATTTTGGGGATTTGTAGCCTATGACAATGATCAATCAAGAGCAAATGAAACGTTGGCGCTTGATATTGGGCGCAGCTTCCGAAGAGAAGCTGCAGTCGTACGGCGCAGGAGAAGTTATGCTCGACGAAGAGTCTCGTCTAATGGATGAAGCACTCGCAGCCATTTATGATGACACGGGCGGAGCCATCGCAGAGGATGCCTACCAGACCGGCAATTCACGTAAAGCAGCCGGACTAGGGCCATCGTCACCCAAGCTTGCCAAGTGGCTTGGCGATATCCGTACCTTTTTCCCTCCAGATGTCGTTTCTGTCATTCAGTCAGATGCTATCGAGCGCAAGGGATTGAAGCAGTTGCTCTTTGAGCCGGAACTGCTTTCTCAAGTAAAGCCGGACATTCAGATGGTCGCGACATTAATGGCGCTCAAAGGCAAAATACCAGAGAAAACGAAAGATACTGCGAGACAACTCGTAAAAGCGGTTGTCGATGAAATCGTGAAACGACTTTCACAGGATTTACGACGCGCTGTTACTGGTGCGCTCAACCGGAGACAGCATTCACCACTCCCATCTGCTTCGGGTTTGGACTGGAACACAACCATCCGCAAGAATTTGAAGAACTACAACCAAGAGAGGGGACTCTTGCTGCCAGATAAGGTATATTTCTTCGACCGCGCAAGGCGGAGTAAGGAGTGGACAGTCATCCTAGATATCGACCAGAGCGGTTCCATGGCGGGCTCAGTCATTTATGCTTCTATAATTGGTTCGATCTTCGCCAGTATGCCTGCGTTGGATACGCGTGTGGTGGCTTTTGACACAGAGGTTGTGGATTTAAGTGAACAATGTGCAACGGATCCCGTTGACATGTTGTTTGGGATTCAGCTTGGCGGGGGGACGGATATTAACAAATCCCTTGCTTATTGCTCTTCTTTTATAGCAGAGCCGAAGAAAACGTTGTTTATCCTGGTCTCGGATCTCTATGAAGGCGGCAACCGTACTGAGATGATACAAAGATTGATCGACATGCACCAATCTGGTGTGAAAACAATCTGTTTACTTGCTTTAACAGACCAAGGTGTTCCTTCCTACGACGATGTTGTTGCGAAAAAGCTGGCTCAGCATGGCATTCCATGTTTTGGCTGTTCACCAGATAAGCTGCCTGAGTTGATTGAGGGCGCCTTGAAAGGGCAAGACCTTGCAATGCTTGCTGAACGCGTGAAGCAGGGGCAGAAGTAGTAAAATTAAATCCATTTATTCATTAGGCGCACAGGAGAGTTGAGAAATTCCCATGTATTTCCGACACGCGCAAAAAATAACCGACCGAGCATCAACTCAGTCGGTTATTTCTATTTCTGCGACCTTCAACTGCCCCGCATAGAAGCCCTATACATGGTCGGTGAAATCTCCACAAGCTTAAGGAAATTACGACTAAAGCTAGCGAACGATTCATAACCGACTTCAAACGCGATATCCGTTACCTTCATTTCGGTTGTAGCTAACAAACTACAGGCGTGTCGGATCCGAGTTTCCTGAAGCAAGGTTACGAAGGTCACACCAAGATGTTGGGATAAGATTTGCGTCACCCTCGATGGATGACAATGGAAATGGGCGCCGATCAACTCCAACGTGAGCGGGTCACGATAGCGAGTATGAATGTAACGTAATATTGCCCATGGCAATGCGGTTTTTGATGGCAATTCAGATACATTCGGCTGATCTTCTGAGCGGCTCGGATGAAGCCTGTGAAGAAATGCCAGTATGCGTTGGAGTTCTCCTTTTAAGAGTAGAGCCTGCCAAATATCAGTGGATTGTTCATATTCACGCAGCATGCCATGCAGTTTCTGTCTGACGAGCTCACATTGTTCAGCATTCAAGTCATAATGTGTGAGGAAAGGATTATGATCCGAGAGGAGCAAGCGCTCTGCAGGATCCCCAAGCAGCTCTAAGCCAAACATACAGTTGAACAGAATGAGTGGACAACCTGGGTTCGCAGTGATTTCATGCACTTGATAAGGAAGCAATAGGGTAAAGGTTCCTGGTTGCATGGGATGGACTTGCCCGTTAACAGTTTCATATCCATAACCCTCAACAACCAAAGAGAACTCCAGGAAATCATGACGATGGCTGGGAAAATGCTGATCAACCCGATTAATGGAAAGATGAAATGGAAATGCACCGATATTGGGATAATCCGATAACTGCTTATTGATGGGAAATGTCATGAGAATCACAGCCTATTCAAGAAATGAGAGGTTTGTTCAAGGATTGATAGGTATAGTAAGCACACCTATTGTAACCTATTGATAGATAAGATTGAAGGAGGAACTCTCATGACATTAACCATTGGTTCATTAACGTCAAGTTCTGTTATTACAAGACATCCTGCTAATCCCATCCTAACGGCAGATTCCGTGCCCTATCCTACAGCGCTTACATTCAATGCAGGTGTTACCAAATTCCAAGGCCAATATATCATGGTGTTCCGTAATGACCACGGCTCCGTGAAAGATCAAACGTTAGAGCCATCGCATACGACAGATCTAGGCCTTGCCTACAGCAAAGACGGCATACATTGGGATGTACAGTCGAAACCATGTTGGAAGCTGTATGATGAGGAAATCACACGCGTTTATGACCCTCGACTGACCGTGATGGACGGTCGGGTTTACATGTGCTTCGCAGTAGATACGCGCCACGGTGTTCGAGGTGGGATAGCGGTAACGGATGACTTTGATAAGTTTGATATTTTGTCCATGTCAGCACCTGACAACCGGAATATGGTACTGTTTCCTGAGAAAATTAATGGCAATTATGTTCGTCTGGAACGTCCTTTCCCAGTTTACAGTCGTGGGAAAGATCAATTTGACATTTGGCTTTCACAATCGCCTGATCTTAAATACTGGGGAGAAACGGATCTCGTCCTAGGTGTTGAGCATGTGCCGTATGCGAATGATAAAATTGGTCCTGCCGCACCTCCAATTCGTACATCCAAGGGATGGCTAACGACGATCCATGCCGTTGATATCGATCCAAACCGTGGTAAAAATGGCTGGGAGTCGACGTGGAAAAAGCGCTATACCGCAGGTATTATGCTGCTTGATTTGGATAACCCGAAGAAGGTTATCGGACTGTATAAGGAGCCATTACTAGCACCCGAAGTTAGCTATGAAACGGATGGCGGCTTCCGGAATGATGTCATTTTCCCAGGTGGTATGATTCTAGAAGATGATGGTGAAGTGAAAATCTATTATGGAGCAGCAGATACCGTTGAATGTTTGGCAACTGCACATGTGGATGATTTGGTGAAGTTATGTTTGGAAGGAAATAAATAGCGCCTGTTGACATTTGTTGATGAAGATGTAAGAATGAGTTAACTGAATGTTCGAACAAATTCATTGACGAGAAAGAGTATAGGAAGCCCTTGTTCCACAGAGAGTTGGCACACGCTGAGAGCCAATGTTCAAGACTTCGTAGAAAATCCTCTCCGAGAAGGAAAGCTGAAGTAGGTGAGTAAGCTGACCCGGGTTCCAGCCGTTACTAAGGATGCGTATGATGGTACGTAGTTAGAGGTGTCGTAGGATTATGGTAATCATAATCCCTACGGAACTAGGGTGGTATCGCGAGATGAATCTCGTCCCTTATGGGACGAGATTTTTTGTGTTTTTCAATGAACCTTTTCGTCAAGGAACGAACGTTAAGTGGGATGAAATGAGAGGATGAGACCTATGAGAAAAGTGGATGTGAAAGAAAAGGCAAGGACGCGAGAACTCCGAGTTCTTGAACAGTGGAAACGTAATGATACTTTCCGTAAATCAATTGAAAACAGGGAGGGTCAACCCAACTTTGTTTTCTATGAAGGCCCCCCAACTGCGAACGGTGAACCGCATATCGGACATGTATTGGGACGTGTGATCAAAGATTTCATCGGTCGCTACAAAACTATGGCAGGCTACCGTGTCATACGCAAAGCGGGTTGGGATACACATGGACTTCCTGTCGAGCTTGGCGTAGAGAAAAAGCTTGGTATTTCTGGCAAACAAGAAATTGAATCCTATGGGGTTGCCAAGTTCGTGGAAGCGTGTAAGCGCAGCGTTTTCGAATATGAGAAGCAGTGGCGTGACATGACCGAAGCGATTGCTTACTGGACGGATATGGAGAACCCTTATGTCACACTAACTAATGATTATATCGAAAGTGTTTGGCACATTTTATCTACCATTCATACGAAAGGACTGTTGTACAAAGGGCATCGCGTAAGCCCGTACTGTCCTGATTGTCAAACAACACTCAGCTCACACGAAGTAGCTCAAGGCTATGAAGATGTGAAAGATTTGAGTGCTACTGTGAAATTCACAAATAAGAACGCAGATGAACATTTTCTTGCATGGACGACGACACCATGGACATTGCCTGCCAATGTTGCTTTAGCTGTAAATAAAAATGTGGACTATGTCAAAGTCAAACAACATGGTGAAGTTTACATTGTAGCAAGCAACCTTGTTGATAGGGTCATCAAAGGGGAGTATGAGCTCCTATCCATGCATAAAGGATCTGAATTTGTGGGAACACCTTATGTGGCACCTTTTGGTTATGTAGATGTGACGAAAGGTCATATCATCGTAGACGCTGACTATGTTAGCGACAGCAGTGGCACGGGGATCGTCCATATTGCGCCAGCTCATGGTGAAGATGATTATCGCACAGTACGCCAGCATGAATTGGATTTCGTGCATGTTGTTGATGCGAAAGGTCGTTACGTGGATCAGATTTCAGATTTTGCCGGTCGTTTTGTGAAGGATTGTGATATCGATATCGTAAAAAACTTATCTGAACGTGGTCTGTTGTTTAGCAAGGAACGTTATGAGCATAGTTATCCATTTTGCTGGCGCTGTAAATCACCGCTTCTCTATTACGCGACCGAGAGTTGGTTCATCCAAACAACAGTAATTAAAGATCAGCTAATCGCGAACAATAGCACAATCACTTGGTATCCTTCTCATCTGCAAGAAGGTCGGTTCGGGAAATTCTTAGAAGAACTCGTTGATTGGAATATCAGTAGAAATCGCTATTGGGGTACTCCGCTGAATGTTTGGATTTGCGAGGATTGCAATGAGGAATATGCACCTCACAGTCATAAGGATCTTCGTGATCGAGCGACCGATCCGATAGAGGGAAATCTTGAATTGCATAAGCCTTACGTGGATCAAGTGAAGCTGCGCTGCGCTTGCGGTGGTACCATGCATAGAACCTCAGAAGTCATTGACGTCTGGTTCGATAGCGGCTCCATGCCATTTGCCCAATACCATCAACCATTTGAACACAAGGAACAGTTTCAAGAGCAGTATCCCGCGGATATGATCTGCGAGGGGATTGATCAGACGCGCGGCTGGTTTTTCAGCTTGCTGGCGGTCTCAACCCTTTATAATGGGCAAATCCCTTATAAAGCCGTATTATCGACGGGGCATGTACTGGATGAGAATGGACAGAAAATGTCTAAGAGTAAGGGCAACGGGATTGATCCGTGGGAAATCATTAACGAATTTGGGACAGATGCGTTCCGATGGGCGTTGCTATCTGATAGTGCACCTTGGAGCAGCAAGAAATTCTCTAAGCAAATTGTCGCCGAGGCAAAATCTAAAGTTATTGATACGATCAACAACACACATGCTTTCTATGCGTTGTATGCACAAATAGATCAGTATGAACCAGAAGACTATCCGCAGATAACCTCCGTGAATGTGTTAGATCGATGGATTATGTCTAGGTTAAACAGCACCTTGCACCATGTAGTAAAAGGACTAGAAGTCAACGATTTCTTGAACCCCGCGAAGCAAATTGAAGCTTTCGTAGATGAACTTAGCAATTGGTATATCAGACGTTCGCGAGATCGGTTCTGGGGAAGTGAATGGACAGATGATAAAATTGCAGCTTATCAAACTTTACGTCATGTTTTGCTAACACTATCACAAATGATTGCTCCTTATACTCCGCTAATTGCGGATGATCTATATGCGAATTTGGGAGGCAAGGGGAGTGTACATCTGACCGATTATCCGAAATTGGATGAGACATTACACGATGTATCGTTAGAGAAAGAGATGGAATCCGTAAGGCAAATCGTGGAATTGGCCCGCAATATTCGAAATGAAACGGGAATTAAGACACGGATGCCGCTATCGGAGTTATTCGTTTCGTTTGATAGTGAGTGTAACATTGGAGGATTCGAAGATATCATCCAAGATGAGATCAATGTGAAATCGATCCAAATCGTGTCTAGTGATGTCAGCTTCGTTCGTTTCACGCTTAAGTTAAACTTGAAAGCAGCAGGTAAAAAGTTCGGCAAATTAGTGGGACCGGTGCAAGCTCTGTTAAAGCAGCTATCTGCGGTAGAGGCAAAAGCTGTGATTGACAATGGCTTCCTGGATACGAAGCTCGATGGGGAAAACCTGCATATCTTGCTCGAGGATTTACTTATTGAGAAACAAGCGAATGAAGGTTACTCCTCAGCATCGGGTTACCAAATGACGGTTGCCTTAAACACAATCATGACGGAAGAGTTAGAACAGGAAGGGTTAGTTAGAGAGGTCATTCGAGCTATTCAAGATTACCGCAAAAAGATAAGACTTCCGATCGAAAAACGCATCGATCTTGTTCTAGATGTTGATGTACAATTACTAGCTGCTTTAGAACGATTTGACCACATTTTACAAGAACATGTATTATTGAAAAGTGTTCGATATGCTGCGGAATCCAATATGGAAACCGTATCGTATGGGGAAGGCACGTTCCGTTTACTTATCATGGAATAGTAACATTTCCACTTCACCTACAATATGATGGGTCTAGACATATACTCAATTGAGGTGAGCGAATGGCAGTCGTAAAAGCTAGAAAGCAGGATATCGATATGTTGGCAAGGTTGCTTCGAGCTGAAGCTGAAACCGAAGGCGAAAACGGTATGCTTCTTGTTGGCAATGTTGGGATTAATCGAATAAGAGCGAATTGCTCTGATTTCAAAAATCTCCGAACAATTCCCCAAATGATCAATCAACCGCATGCATTTGAAGCGTTGCAGCACGGTTTGTACTATCAGAACGCAAGAGAAAGAGAGCGTCGCCTAGCACAAAGAGCTGTAAATGGAGAGCGGATTTGGCCAGCTAAATTTTCACTTTGGTATTTTCGGCCGGGAACGTTCGATAATCCTGGACCATGTCCGGATACCTGGTATAATCAGCCGAAAGCAGGCCGCTACAAGAAGCACTGTTTTTATGAGCCAACACCCAAAGAATGTCAAAATGTCTACAATACGTTTTAAGATTACAACAAAATCGTTCCATATGAAGAAAGAGCTGCCCATGGACAGCTCTTTACTTGTTTTACTTATTATTTAATTGATTTTGTTCCGCCAGATAACCTGGATTATCATAAGCACCACCAGGATCAATGTCGGTCACACCTTCCCAAATATTCGCCACATCAACCTGATCCGGATGTTCAAAAATAAGGAGCCCAGAAGGCAGTCTTCTTTCGCCATAACGGCTGGATGGATGCGTAACTAGATCGCTTCCGACGACCATTTCAGAGGAAGCACCTCCGTCTAAGAAACCGGCATTAACACAACCTTCTTTCAATAAAAGGTCTTGAACATCTTTTAAAGAAGCGCCAATACTTTTGGACTGACGTCCATCAATGACGATCATAATGATAACACCATCTGCGCGTTGCCCAATGGCTGTCCGCGGGTTAAGACCATCACCGACGATGGGGAGTGCTTTGCCATTCGCAATGATGCGCGGATAGAAAGAAACGGCGTCAGTTACATGCAAGGCTAATAGCTCATCAATCGAGTATTTTCCAATAATTAATTTACCTGTATGGTCAAACGCGACGACTTGTTGAGGTACAGTGCCATCTACGCTCGTATACAAAATCTTACCTCCAGACATAATAACCCCAATAGGAGCAAAGCCGTTGCCCAATCCTTGAGGGTCGTCGAAACCTCCACCATTTACACCTGCAAGTGCTCCTGTACGCTTCACCATTGAACTAATTGTTTCGCCTTGACCTACTTTACTTGGAACAACTACTCGAATTGCTCTAGGATCATATACAACCATTTTTTTGCCGACCCAGCCGCGTCCAGCGATATCTTCGACATCAATAATCTTCCCATCCTGTTTCTGTATCGTGATCGCATTCAAATCCTGCTTCTCAATCGAGTTATTTTCACTCATTTGCATGACATCATGAATCATTTCATCTCGCTTCTTCACACCTACAAAAATCCATGCCCACTCCCGATGCTGGGTAGCAATAAAAGTGTCCGCAAGGAACAGGCGGATTTTCGATCCTGGTGGGGTTAAGAACAGAAAGCTTACAGATAGAAATACAAATATCATACAAATGAATAAGGAACGTTTTAGCCAGCTCACGCTTTGCTCTTGTTTGTAATTAATTCCCGCTAGCTTCATGATAGTAAGTGCCTACTTTCTAGAAAATTTGTACACGGCGCATAGTTCTAAGTATACATAAGGAACCTCTAGCAAAGATGAACATAAGCTTAAAATCCACGATTTTCAGTGGTGTAAATAGAACCAATCCTGCAAATAAATAGGAGTTGACACACTACCTACTAAAAGGTAGAATAACGACATGACCAAAACCAACAACAACAAAAACACGTCAGAACTTATTCTAGACACTGCGCAAGCGATAGTTCAGCAGTATGGGTTTAACGGATTCAGTTATTCGCATATTGCGGAAAAAGTAGGCATACGAAATGCCAGTATTCATTACTACTTCCCGAATAAGGAGGATTTGGGAGAAGCTCTGATTAAACGTTATCTCAGAAATTTCCAACAATTTGTTGCTGGAATCGATGCCGAGATACCGAACAATCTAGAGAAGTTACGCAAATTCATCTTACTCTATAGTGGACCTGTTCAAGATTATTGCGCTTGTCTAAGTGTCATGCTATCGACTGACTTGGCTACATTATCAGGCAAAGTGCAGGTCGGGTTATCACAGTTTTTCACAGCCAATCTAGCTTGGTTGGAACGCGTGTTAGATGAGGGGCGGCGTGAAGGACAATTGAGTTTTGAAGGCGCCGCGGATGTTCAAGCTCACCAATTTCTGGCTGCGCTTCAAGGTGCACAATTATTGTCAAGAAGTTTTCATGATATAAGCAAGTATGAAAAGATAACAGAAGGCTTAATATCCGCTTTAGCTTGAAAAAGAAGGCGGATTATTTTTCGAGTCATACCTACCTTTTAGTAGGTAGAATATCAACTATAGAAGAGATGTAAATATGAGTTTTCAAAATAAGGTAGTCGTCATTACAGGTGCAAGTAGTGGTATTGGAAAGGCAGTTGCTAGACTTGCGAAACAAGGAGCATTCGTCGTCATTAGTGGCCGCCGTGAACATGCGCTGGAAGAGGTTGCAAGAGAAATCGATTCTACAGGTGCACGAGTGGCCTATGTTATTGGCGATATTTCAGATCCCCAAGTTGCTGAGCGTTTAATCCAGGAAGGACTTTCCCGTTTTGGGAGAATCGACACGACACCCTAGAGAATAATGCCGGTATCTTTATATCAAAACCGTTTACGGATTACACAGATGAGGATTTCAGCTCAGTGATGTCTAGTAATATGACAGGATTCTTCCATGTAACCCAGCGGGCACTGATCGAAATGATGAAGAATGGCTCAGGCCATATCGTTAACATTACAGCAAGTGGAGTCGCGGAACAGCCGCTCAAATCTGTACCAGCTGTACTTGCCGCGTTATCCAAAGGTGGCTTGAACACGGCAACGAAATCTCTAGCGATTGAGTATGCAGACAAAGGCATTCGGGTGAATGCAGTTGCGCCTGGGGTAATTAGAACGCCTATGCATGCGGTTGAGTCCTATGATTTCTTATCGAAAGTTCATCCTGTGGGTCGAATGGGTGAAGTGCAAGATATTGTTGACTCGATTGTGTATTTGGAGTCCGCAAACTTCGTAACCGGAGAAATTCTACATGTCGATGGTGGTCAAAACGCTGGTCAATGGTAAGCATATCATTTTTAGCAAGTACAACTTAAGTAAGGAGGTGAGAAACATGTTGTATGAACTGCGAATTTATCATGTTAATCCTGGCAAAATGCAGGCTCTTCATGAGAGATTCAGAGATCATGTGATCGATTTATTTTCGAAACATGGCATGAAGATTACGCATTATTGGGAAGCCATCCATGAATTAAATAACCGGCTCTATTATGTTGAGCATGACAATATGGAAAGTCGCAATCTAAATTACGAACGTTTCCGAAACGATCCAGAATGGATTGAAGTGAAACGGATTTCAGAAATGTATGGGCCTTTGCTTAACAATCAGGAAAGTATATTTATGAAAAACGCAGCCTTTTCGAGAACAAATAAAACAGGACAGTAAGCTGTCCACAACATAATAATATAATTAGAAATGGAGCAAACTTACTATGAAAACATTAGTCATCATCACTCATCCGAATATCGAGCAATCCACCTGGAATAAAGCTTGGCTTGAAGCCTTACAAGAACAAGGTGATGTCACAATTCATCAATTATATAAAGAGTATCCAGATGAAAACATTGATGTTGCCAAAGAACAGAAGCTAATTGAAGCACATGATCGGGTTATTTTCCAATATCCGCTCTATTGGTACAGTACGCCATCCTTACTTAAAAAGTGGTTTGTTACCGTTCTGCAATATGGCTGGGCTTATGGTCCAGATGGCAGTAAAACAGCAGGCAAACAAATCGGAGTAGCGATTTCAACATATGGCACGGATGCTTCTTATCAACCTACAGGTTCTAATCGTTATACACTTCAGGAAATATTACGCCCGATGGAAGCACTTGCCCAATTTATCAGCGCTTCCTATCTGCCTCATTTTGCATTAAACGATACTTCAACAGTTACCGATGAGCGGTTAGCACAAAGCGCGAAGGACTACATTCATCATCTGCAAACTGTAAAGCCTTCTCTTGTAAACCAATGAGTGTTGTCGCAAAGTAACTTTATTTTACCTTTTAGTAGATAGATACATGTTGTGGCTAACAATTTCAAGGAGGTCATTATCTATGCCAGTCGTTACGATTAAAGTAACCCGTGAGGGAAGCACGCCGGAACATCAGTCTGTTACGGCAGAAGAAAAGGCAGCGATTATTAAAGGTGTCAGCGAACTTCTTCTTAACGTGCTCAACAAGCCATTAGAATCAACTCATGTTATTATTGAGGAAGTCGAATTGGACAATTGGGGATGGGGCGGATTACCAGCACTTGAATACCGCAATCAGCGATCCTCTCACAAGTGATAGGAGGCAGAAGATCATTAATCTGAATACAGCACTTTGCCGCATATTTGAAATTCGTTATCCCCTCTTCCTAGCCGGTATGGCAGGAGGACCTGGAACCGTTAGCATGACAGCAGCTGTATCCAACGCAGGCGGGTTGGGGACCCTCGGAGCGGCCTATATGGAACCTGAAGCGATCCGTACAGCTATTCGAGACATTCGTAAGTTAACGAACGCTCCATTCGGCGTTAATTTATTCGTTACTCAGGCTCATGATGACAATGCGAGAACACCGGAAGTTCAACAGGAACTGAATGTGATGAGAGCTAAACTCGGCATTCCCCAGGTTGTGGCAGAAGAGGTGAAGACACCTGATCATTTTGAGCAACAATTCGCCGTTCTGTTAGAAGAACGAGTGCCGGTGATCTCTACGGCTTTCGGAGTACTTTCACCTCACATGACAGAGGCAGCTAAAGCGGCTGGGATTCGAATTGTGACGATGGTGACAACCGTCGATGAAGCCATTCTTGCTGAACAAGCCGGATGTGACGCGATAGTGGCTCAGGGAAGTGAAGCTGGAGGGCACCGCGGGACATTTGACATTACCAATCGACCTATGGGCGCAAACATAGGCACAATGGCGCTAGTGCCGCAAATCGTCGCGCATGTTCAAGTTCCCGTTATTGCAGCGGGAGGGATTATGGATGGTCGCGGACTGGTCGCCGCGTTGGTACTCGGGGCACAAGGGATTCAGATGGGGACGCGATTCTTGACTTCGATCGAATCGGGAGCTCATATCGCGTATCAACATAAACTGCTTGCTAGTACCGAGGAGAGTACAGTGATCACAAATGTATTTTCGGGGCGTCCTGCCAGAGGTATTGCGAACGAATTTATAAAAGTCTGGGATGGGAATGGGATACAACCACTTCCATTTCCGACTCAAAATACAGCGACAAGAGATATTCGTAATGCGGCGGCTAAACAAGATAATACCGATTATATGTCTTTGTGGTCAGGGCAAGGCTTGCGTTTGATTACAGCTGGCCAAAGTGCTGAGAGCATCGTGGAGGAAACCATCCAGCAGGCTCAAGCGATTCTCACCCAAATTAAAAACTCATAAGGTTGCAAACGTACCTTTACAGGAAATCTGCCCAAGTGGCAGGTTTCTTTTTTTTCACATGTCAGAATTTATCCAGGTAAATACGAGCGGACTCAATTAAGCAGGGATCCTCTTTGGGAGTTATTCCTGCTTATTTTTAACTGTTGACTGGCAACTGCAATAGTAATATATTTAATATTATTAGATGAAATAATATTAGGATATTTTATTCGCTAAATATACATCCTATCAGACAAGGAGATATTCCTATGAATATTCAAATACTAGGACCAGAACATCAGGGGAGAGAAGAATTCGACGGAGGCAAAATAATGGCTCAGAAACCATTAGGATTCTCGGGCCAAGGGGCAGTTACGGTTAGACTAGGTCCGTTATTCTATTGGGCATGGGGACATGCAGAAGCAGCAGGAGGGATTGGGTTTCATCCTCACCAAGGGTTCGAGATTCTATCTTATGGCATCACCGGTCAAGGCTTTCACCGAGACACGCTCGGAACGGAAAGCACACTGCAGCCTGGAGATATTCAACTCATGCAAGCAGGATCAGGAATGCATCATGCTGAGAGCGTCGAAGCGGGCTTTGAAAGCTTTCAAATTTGGCTTGAGCCTTACTTGAATGAAGCTGTACGGCGAGAGCCAACCTATTCACTATACAAGTCCGAGGAATTCCCTCAGACAGACCAGGATGGCGTTAAGGTGAAGACCATTCTGGGTGAAGGATCGCCTGTCCGTAAACTCTTTAGTGATGCACGTATGTTTGACATTGAAATTAATGCAGGTGCGTCCTACGTTCACCGGCTATTACCGAACCGCACACTTGCCGGACTTTCGATTAGAGGCAGCGGTGGTTCCTTTATCATACAGGGACAAGAGCCCGTCCATTTTGTGAATAAAGACTTTGCTATCGCTCAAACGGACCAAGAGGAGGATATCATCATTCGTGCGGATGGAGAGACACTTCGAATATTTCTAATTGAAGTTCCTATTCAAGTCGATTATCCTTTGTATAACAAAGCTAGATAAGGTGGTTGAAGAATGATTGAACGCGACGCTGAGGGTAAGGCACTTGATTTAAGGCTTACACGCGTACTAAAAAACATGGTAACTGTACTGTATGGAAGCTTAGAACGCGACATTGACAGCTATGGTCTCAGTAGGGAAACTTTTCAGATTCTTGAGTTTCTCTACAATAAAGGGCCGCACCCTATTCAGAAAATAAGTGATACCTTCGCAATCCCAAGTGGGAGTATCACGTATGTGGTTGATAAGTTGGAAAAGAAGGAGTTCGTGGTACGACTGCCGATTCCTGGAGATCGACGTAAAACGAATGTGGCCTTAACTGAAGCTGGACGTAACTACTTCGATACGATTTTCCCCACGCATGTGCAAACCATTTCCAACAATTTGTCTTATGTTACGGATGAGGAAAAGCTCCAACTTATTGAGTTGCTGAAGAAGATTGGGTACGGGATTAAGAATGCGCAACATGATCAGGCGGATAATGGTGAGTAACTTCTGACTCCTAAGCTTGCCTTGCTCAATGCATAAAGAATGGTTATGATAACAACATAAATGATGAGTAGGGGAGGTGTCATTATAACAACATCCATCATGAACGCAGAAGTAGTCATGCATGAACTTGAAGCTCTCGGCAAGGAACGAATGAAGAAAATGTATGTGTCGAATGGTGCTCACGAGCCGGTATTTGGCGTAGCAACAGGTGCGATGAAACCGTTAGTAAAGCAAATCAAAATCAACCAACCGTTAGCGGAAGAACTTTACGCAACAGGGAACTACGATGCGATGTACTTTGCCGGCATCATTGCAGATCCCAAAGCAATGACGGCAGCAGATTATGATCGTTGGATCGATGCAGCATATTTCTATATGCTGTCTGACTATGTCGTTGCTGTAACGTTGTCGGAGTCAGGCATTGCGCAGGAAGTTGCGGATACTTGGATCGCCAGTGGTGAGGAATTGAGAATGTCAGCGGGGTGGAGTTGCTACTGTTGGCTATTGGGGAATCGCAAAGACGCTGAATTTGACGAAAGTAAGATATCTAATATGCTCGAATTGGTAGTAACTACGATTCATGCTGCACCCGAACGAGCTAAATATGCGATGAATAATTTTATCTACACTGTAGGGGTATCGTATACGCCGCTGCATGAAAAGGCGATTGAAATTGCCAAAGCTGTAGGTCCCGTTGAAGTCAAACAGGACAAGACGAAAAGTAAATTTCTAAGCGCTTTGGATAACATCCAAAAAGACGTAGAAAAAGGCCGGATTGGATTCAAACGCAAGCATGTAAGGTGTTAATCCTATAGCACAATTGTATAATTCGTAGAAATAAGTCCGTGTATATCACGGGCTTATTTTATTTTTTGAACAGAATAACCATTTCATCGTCTAATATAAAAGGAAGATTTACCAATCCCAAGGGTGTTAGATGTGCCCACTGACGATCGTATAGGAGAGTGACATTCGTAATGGACGACAACTATTGGAATCACAATACGGCATTTCACGATGAGTTAGTTGCAGACGCTAAGCTACGCGGAGGACGCGTACTTGACATTGGGTGTGGTGACGGATTACTACTTCAACGACTCGCGCCATTCGCATCACAAGTGATTGGGATCGACCCCGATCCTACAGCCCTTGAGCTTGCACAAAGGCGACTTGCTGCGATTTCGAATGTGGCGCTTATGAACGGCGATTTCCTTACTTACCCAGTCCCAATCCATGAGGAACGATTTGCAACGGTAATCTCTGTCGCGACTTTGCATCATATGGATTTGAGAAGCGCACTGCTTCACATGCACCAAGTTCTCGCACCCGGCGGTCGACTTCTCATCATAGGCTTAGCCGATGACAAGTCACTAATGGATTTGCTATTCTCTGGACTACTGCTGCTTCCTATCCGTATCCTGGATCGACTTCACGGTGGGGTAAGCAACCCTAAAGTTCGAATTGCTGCACCAAAAGAAACCATCAGGGAGATTCGCCACATGGCACAGGAGATACTTCCAGGGGCAAAGGTTCGACGACGTTTCTACTACCGATATAGTCTTTCATGGGACAAACCATTGGAGTAAAACGTCGAGTGGATTTGATTCTCCAGTTAACGGAACTGTAAGCAATTACAACATACTTTTCTTTCGAATACTGCCAATCATCCATAATAGTAATGGAATCCCAATAAGATTAATGGGAAATATCACAGCTAGCCAAAACTTCGCATAATTCATGGAATCGTTCGTGTTACGTGGCAGCAGGGAAATTACAAACACAATAGGCGCTATCCACCAAATGGCATGCTGCCATTTTTTCATATCAAATAATTGCGCGGCACCATAACTGGTTATGAATACATAGAGAGATAGTTTAATGAAAATTCCTATGATCCATAATAAAACAGCCAAAACATCAACATTCTGGATAAAATCCATGACTGAAATATAGGACATAGCAGAATAGAGGGGGTAAATAAATTTAGCCGGTAATTGTGGACCAAAGACTAGAATCACAACCAAGACCATGGCAAGAACGGCGATGGAAGCAGCCGCTACACCCAATAAGGATGAGATCATTGCACGTTTTGGCTTAGACATGAAAGCTATTAACATTACTACCATAAAGGATTCTCCAAGGAACGAGGCAGGCGTAAAGCTTGCTTTCACGATGGGAATAATTCCTGAGTTTGCATACACCGGCAGTATGTTATACCAGTCCCAGTCCTTAAAGCTAAATAGAAGGATGAGTATACAGCCAAATGCACTAATAGGACCGATGATTTCACCACAACGACCAATACTTCTAAGACCACCGCTATAGGTCACATATACGATAGCACCTAGCATGATGAGAATAACAATCCAAAGGGGGGTTGAGCTAAATAAAGCAAGGTAGACAAAATCCGCAAATTCTCTAAGCATGATTCCGGTAACAGATAGCCACATCACAAAGTAAGAAAGCAGTATGATTTTGCCTAACCACTTTCCAAGTATCGTTTGTGTGTATTGAATAAAGGTTTGCTCGGGGTAAAGGAGACTTAATTTGACAGCAACGAATGTTGTAAACAAGCAAATTAAAGTTGCGAAGATCATTGAAATCCAAGCATCTTGTTTGGCAAGAAATACAGGGGTCGAGATCGTGAAAAGTGCAGTCATCCCAAATTCCATTGAGAATATCAGCCAAAATAGTTGATATCCGGAGATTTTCATTTCTTAATCTCACTTTCTTTTAATTGAAGTGAAGGACCAACTAAACCAATATATTTTAGCGTGATATGAACATTTACATTTACTTCTATGTCTGGAAAAATAGTATCCCATTGTCCTTTTAATTGATTCCAAACGCGGGGATGCTGACGATTCAAAGTTTGATTAAAACCAAATACGTCTGTACCAAATTGTTTTTGAACTTTAGTGATCATATCTCGGACATGCTCACTAGTTTTCATATTGATTACATGCTGAACAAGCATCAGATTGTGCTGCTCGCTAAGATCCCAATTCGTCGTGTTCTCGCCAACATGTCCAATGCCAGTCAGCATGATATCCATCTTCACCTTGTTATTTGGCAATATACTGCTCTTAATTTTACTTCCAAACTTGGTAATGATGATCCCTACTTCCCCATTCGCTTCGGGGATAGCTTCTACTGTGTCAAAGTAAGAAATTCGTCTGCGTATCCACTGCCGATAAGCGCCTTCGACAAAATTCAAATAACCAACTAGTTTATAATCGTGGCCAAAAATAGCACGTCCATAAAAGCGAATCGTTTTTTGTGGTGAAGTTCCCTGAACGATGTCTACCACAGGCAAAGTGGGGTAGCTACCTTCGGTACTTGCCGCTGTCATAAAATCAAGATAGGAGGTACCGGTAGTACCACCAACCGCTTTATGTATTTTGACAGAGGCGACGGATGGAATTTTCTCAAGCGGATAGGGCACTTGCAAAGCTTCCAAGCCTGTACTTCCTTTGACTACCCAAATGTCTAATCGAATGCGATTGCCTGGATCGCGAGAAAACGCATCCAACATGTCTTTGATCCCATTTTTCGCTAGATCCTCTCCGATATAATAATTGTGTCGATGCCCTCGAGTAATGATGCGAGAAAGCTTCTGCCTTGTTTTCTGAATAGATTCAATCGTGCTTTTACCACTACCAGACTCAATAAAGTAAGGTTTATCACCACCGCTTCCTCCTATGGAACCCGAACCTATTCTGGATGGAACTATGAATTGACCTGCAGTTAAATACGTGCCGTCTTTATTAAGATCAGCCGATGCAGCGAGATCGAACGCTCTGTCTGAAAGCTCATTGCGGTCCCAACACCCTGTAATGAGAGGGATACAGAACAGCCAAATAAAGCGACTTGACAGGCGAACTTTCATTTCACTTCATCTCCTTGGTTCCCTTTTCTTCGTTGCCCCTTGCGAAATCGCAATTTAGTTGTAGTTGAATCGGACATTGGCAAGGTATTCATACGCCATCTCGGTGCACGGATTAATACATCCTTTAATTCACTTTTCGTTAGTGGAGCTACCGGACTTAAATAAGGGATGCCGAATGACGCCAGATTCGTAAGGTGTATAAGCAGGAAGACAGACGCCATGGTAACGCCGTATAAGCCAAGGACCCCTGAAGAAATGAGCATAGGAAAGCGAAGTATTCTGAAAGGCATTCCCATACTGTATCTTGGGGTAATAAGCGATGCAATCCCAGTCAGCGAAACTACAATGACCATCGGAGCTGAAACAATCCCTGCCTGTACGGCTGCTTGTCCAATAACTAAAGCACCAACGATACTAACTGCTGAACCCACCGGCCTCGGCATTCGAATACCAGCTTCGCGTAAACCTTCAAATAGAAATTCCATGAGCAACGCCTCTATTACAGCTGGAAATGGGACACCTTCACGAGCAGATGTGATACTGAGTAGAAAATTAGTGGGTAACAATTGAGGATGGAACGTAGTGATAGCTACATAAATAGAAGGTAAGAACATGGAAGTTATTATCAAAAACATACGTAACAAACGGATGAGAGTAGCGTATATGAATCGCTCATAATAATCATCAGCGGACTGAAATGCGTTCCATAAGGTACAAGGGACAATAAGTACAAAAGGGGTACCATCAATGAAAATCGCAACTTTTCTTTCTGCTAGACATGCGGCGACAATATCTGGGCGTTCGGTGTTCTGCACTTGAGGGAATAAGGTGAAAGGGTGGTCTTCAATAAACTCCTCAATAAAATTCCCGCCAAGCACGGTATCGATTTCAATTTGAGCGATTCGTTTACGAACTTCTTCAATAATTGATTCCAGTGCGATACCTTCTATGTAAGCAATAACAATTGTGGTTTTGGAAAGGTTACCAACGGTCATGGACTCCATTTTTAGCTTGGTGCTATGAATTTTTCTACGAAGAAGGGTCGTATTCACAGAAATGGTTTCTGTAAAGCCTTCTCTAGGCCCACGAAGGGTCGTTTCCCCCATGGGCTCTTCAATAGCCCGTTTCTCAAAACCTGCCAGCTCTGCAATAACAGCTTTATCTATTCCTTCTGACAGGATGACTACGCTTGCTGATAAAATACCTTGAACAATATCGTCCATTGTGTCCGTTGTCTTTGTTTTGGCGATGGAAACCAGCTGTTGTTCAAGAATCCAATCTACTGGGTTCAATGCCTCTAATTCTGATGGTGGACTCTCTAGCATCCAAGGTTTTAACAAGTTACTATCTAACGATTTGGTATCCACCAAACCATCCATATAAACGATTAATACATAGACTTTCCCGAATAATTGGATATGTCGAAACACAATATCATAGCAATTGGTAAATATAGCTCGGATGTTGTGTTCATTCGTCTCTAGAGACTTACTAATTGCTTCTTTAAGGGCATGTTCAGGAGATGTATGGGTATAATTAGAGTTTTGTACAGTAGATATGGATGCCATCTCCTTAAGAACGTTTGCATCACCATGAGCAGGGGATTATTCACGCTATTATCCGTATCTTCCCTCAAACGATATCGAATTATGCATATTATGGAAAAGATGCATAATGTTCAGCATCTCGATGATCGAGCCCGGCCATGCTGACATTTTGTACCCCCTTTGAATCAAATTGGGTAATAGAGATGCATAATGCGAACTGTGTAACACCATATTCATGCTGAATTCTAATCGTGCCTAGGTTCATAGGAGGTGGTGTTATTTCGTCTAAGCAGGAAAACACTTTGTGCTTATCGAACAGAATGGATAATAATGGAGTTGCTGCTTTCTGAAGCAGCTTCTTTTCTTGGAAGGGGAGCATTTCTATGAAAATAAGAGTTATTGGTAGATGGGGCGCGTATCCAAAGCGAGGAGAAGCAACTGCAGGCTTTCTTGTAGAAGTTGGCAATCATAAAATCTTGCTCGATTGTGGCAGTGGAGTATTGTCCGTCTTACAAAATGTGATTGAACTTCGTGAATTAACGGCTGTATTTGTTTCGCACAATCACTTCGATCACATGGCGGACTTAGGTTCTCTTCAGTATGCTTGTTTAATTGATATGGATTTAAAACAACGCGAGCTGCCATTGCAGCTGCTAATTGCTAAGGAATCTAAAGACGATTGGACGATTCCTCTTATGAAAGGAACAACTGAACACGAAGTTAACCACAATACTGTCATTTCACTCGAGGATGGCTTAACGTTGACTTTCTTTCGAACTGACCATGATGTATATTGCTTAGGCGTGAAGGTTTCGTATGAGGGGAAGAATTTGGTGTATACGGCGGATACACGCTACGATGAAACACTGATACCATATCTGAAAGATGCAGATCTGCTTATTACAGAAGCATCCTTCTATGCTAACTTCGATGCAGCACAGTATGGTCATATGAATTCCTCAGAAGCAGGGAAGCTAGCATCGAAAGCAGGTGTAAAGAAATTACTTGTAACACACTTGCCTCACTTTGGAGATATTCAGTTATTGAGAGAAGAAGCAGCACTCATGTTTAGTGGTGAGGTCGTTTTAGCTGAATTCGGCTTACAAGTCGTCTTATAAATGAAGGAGGAAAACCATGTTAAATATGAATCAAATTTATCTCATTACAGACATACCTGGTTATACGCCACAGATTAGTCGTTTAGTTTCGATGATGAACTATGTAAGACATACAACGTTGGAATCTATAAAAAATCTTACCGTACATGAATTGGATTTTCTATCAGATGAGGAAAGTAATTCAATTGGTGCTTTGTTAATGCATTTCGCGGCGGTCGAATACGCATATCAATTAGAAACCTTTGAAAAAAGAGATTTGAATGATGAAGAAATGGCCATCTGGGGACCCGCTTTGAATCTAGGTTCAGAAGGGCGAGAAATGATTAAAGGAAATGACCTGGCCTATTATGTACATAAGCTAAATGAAATCAGGAATCGTACGTTTGAATTATTTAAAACGGTTGATGATGATTGGTTATACCAAGAAGAAGAGTTCTGGTATAAGAAACAAGCGAATCATTATTTTATGTGGTTTCATGTGTTTGAAGATGAAATCAATCATAGAGGTCAGATCAATTTGATCAAGAAAAGAGTAATCCGCTAGTGATAGATGAGCCGAATTTTAAAGGAGGTTGTGCAATTAACGAATATTCCTTGGTACTCCTATACCGCGGACAGACACCTTAGCAGCGCTTGCACTACAATAAGATAAATATGCTAAGATGGAATCAAGACATATAACCAATAGAAAGGAAGTAGTCATGCAAATAAAACAATTAATTTCGAACAATATTAACAAATTAGATGCAACAATACCTGTAGATAAATCATTAGGAATTGCTGGTTTATCTGGCTCAGGTAAAACAACCTTCTGTCAGACGATTGGGGAAGAATCCAAGAAACGTCTCGTTTCTTTATTACCGAAAGCTGAATATCAGTATTTATTTCCTGAGATTATGGAAACGAATTTCAGTGCCATCAAGATGGAGGACATGCCTCTAGTCCTTTTTCTCGGAAAATCATCGATTTCATCCAATCCTCGTTCAACCATAGGCACTCATACTGGCGTTTTCAAAGAGATCCGTGATCGGATGGCCGAACAATTCAATCTTTCTCCAGAAGTTTTTTCCTTTAACAACGCATTAGGATGGTGCCCGGACTGTAAAGGGCGCAGCACGACACAAAATGTTGAATGTTCGAAGTGTAAAGGTCAGCGCTACAGTCTAGAAGTAGAGCAATATAAATTGGAACTAAGGAATCAACTACATAGCATCTCCGATATTAATAACTTAAGCATCGAAACGATCCTTTCTCTGGCAGAGGAATTACATATTAGTGAAGCCAAGCAACATATTCTACAAAATTTGATCTCTATGAATATTGGCTACTTAACATTAAATCGTATTATGGGTTCGTTATCTGGTGGTGAATTAACGCGGCATTATTTGGCAGAGTTCATGGCAACAAGTGAAAATACCGTCATTATTATTGATGAAATCTCCGTTGGACTCGACCATGAAACGCTTTTGAAAATTCTAGAACAAATTAAACAATTAGGTTATAAGAATCAAATTTGGCTCATTGATCATTCAGATACGGTACTGGATACAACCGATGAGCAATTATTCTTTGGACCGGGCAGTGGTAAATATGGCGGGAAAATTGTCGAAGAATCACCTCGTCCTAAACCAGTCCTAAGGGAACCCAATAAAGCAGAGCCAACTGACTATTATCAATTTCTTGATCTTTACTGTCGAAATATTCAAATGGCTGAAATTCAAATTCCTAAGAACAGACTAGTAACCTTTACTGGCGAGTCAGGATGCGGTAAATCAACACTTGTGAATGAGTGTATGTCCAAGGATTTTCAGAAACGTTATCCCAAAGATAAACTGGTCATGGTTGGGCAAGATCGTAACCAATCAATTACGAGCCGGTCAACCGTTGCTACTTTCCTGGATATCAAAAAGAAGCTGACCAAATACAATGAAGATACTGCGGAAGATATTTTCCAACGTTCGATTGAGGATATTATTGAAGAACTGCCAAGCGAAGACATTGCACATAAACGGTTGAGTTTATTGAATAAACTTGGACTTGGCTATCTGACATTAGAAAGAAAAACACAATCGTTATCGACCGGTGAATTTCAATGTGTTCATTTAGTATCGGAGTTGTTTGCGAATTCCAGAAACCCGCATACATTGTTTATTTTTGACGAACCGTCCAAGGGTTTATCTCAAAATATTTTAAACCAATTCATAGATAGTGTTAGGGTCATTCTGGAAGATGACTCTGTCTCCTTCCTGATGATCGAACATAATGCTTATATGCTGGAAAGCTCTGATTATATCGTTGATTTTGGCAAAAGACAGCCTGAACCGATTGGGCATCTTAATGTCGTCCCTCATGATGAATACTATCGTTTACAAAATAGGGAAGATCATGCAGCTCCTTTGCACATTTCTTCCGCTCTTAAACAACAAAAAGGTATTCAATACGTGCAAGAAAACCAGATCAACTATTTTAAAAATGCAGAAAACATCTATAAGGGCGGTATCCTAAAAAGCTTATCGTCCATGGCTCGTTTGATCTACGGTGAATACGAATCCGACAAAATTGCACCTGTGATCGCGATTGATCTTGAACGACACCTGTATAGTCAATATAGTTTTCTTTATGAAATCGGTGGGCTGATCAACCATATTGTAGCTTCTCATCCGACTAATAAAGACACCAGAAGTTTTGATTTCTATTATCAAGATAATCATTGTCCATGCTGCTCGGGTCGACGTGTTATTGAAAGATTTGATATGGATGTCCTCATTCAAGATAAAACAGTGCCATTCTTCGATGGCTTATTACTGCCAGAAGTGATGGATGTCTTGAAATATTATCAGCATGCCAAGTTGCACTTCCTTTTCGAAGAGATCAAGAATGAACTCGGTCACGATATAAGTAAAAGCTATAATGAGATGACAGAAGCGGAAAAAAATACGTTCCTTTATGGCTATTGGGAAAAGTCGTTTTATGATAAAGCTGGTAAGGCATCAAGAACCTGGGAAGGCTTTAATCTCATCCTTGGGCGCTATATGGTGATTTCGAAGAACCTGACGATTAAAGAGGCAATGAAAGCATCAAGAGAAATGATCACCTGCCCAGTCTGTCATGGAACTGTCTTAAACCATCATAAAAAATTGAAGTTTAATGGCTCGGATATTCGTGAGATCATTGGGCAGCCGCTAGATCAGGTCATTCAAACCGTAGGGAATTTGCCAGAATTAGAAAGATTGAAATCCATTGTTGGCGGTGACCTTACACTTTCGGAAGAGGTCTCCTTACTGCCTAGGGAAACTCAAGTTGCCCTGAAAATGTACGAACTGGAGCTCGCTAGCTTTGTGGGTTATGAAGTGGTGTTACAAAATGCCGTGCCTTTCTGGGACAAAATTAAAAGTAATCTTGATGCGATCAGCAGTAAAAATTTGATAACCATCTGTGATTTCCCCGATATTACAGAAACAAGAGAAACCATTATTGATAAGTATTTCACCAATGGAAAATATAAGAAACTAACTTATGTTTATGAAGCGTTTGGTTACAATAAGATTGTTACTCAAATTAATAAAATCAAAGGAAGTCATCCATGCCCATTCTGTGGCGGTAAGCGAGTCATTTCAGAAGATGGACTCCATGATGGCGTACACAAATTATCGGTACCGTGTGTGAGCTGTTCTATGAGTGGGATCAATGATGAGGGACGTAAAGAAATTGTCGAGGGTGTTGCTGTACAAACATGGCTAACTGGCAAAGTAAGTGATGTTGTTGATCATAGCAAAGTGTCGGAGTCAGTTGCCGATATACCGATCTACAATCGAATTCGTGAGTTGAATAAACAAGATATGATGGCCGTTTATCATAGCTTGAAGTGATTTCAAAGAGCGCTGATCTTCGGGTCAGCCTTTTTTTATTTATTTCCAATATTCACTTGCGAGAATATTCTCCATGTGGTATATTGAGTTCAGTAAGAAAAACAGCCTCGACAACTTAGAAATGCATGTAATTACAGCAAGAGGGCGGATGATGAGCATGGATCCTAACGTCATGAGTGCGTTGGCAGAGCCTAACCGCATGAGGATCGTTGATCTTTTGCGTGAGCGGCCACTCACTGTAGGTGAAATCGCGGAACGGCTACAACTGCGTCAGCCTCAAGTATCCAAGCATTTGCGTGTACTTAGTGAGGCTGCCATCGTCGAGGTAAGGGTGGATGCAAATCGTCGTATTTACAAGTTGCTGCCTGATCCTTTCCGAGAGCTGAACGACTGGCTGGAGAACTACCGCGTCATCTGGGAGGAGCGGTATAACCGACTAGATGACTATTTACAGAAGCTGCAGGGCAAGAATTCGAAGAAAGAACAGCAAGACTGAACGAACAGGACTATTTACCCAACTATTAAAATTCTAGGAGGAAGTTTAACATGACAAATCAAATGGTTTCCAAGGTAGAGGACAAAGTTCTTATTCTAGAGCGTGAATTCAATGCCCCTCGCGAGTTGGTTTTTCAGGCATTCACTCAAGCAGAACATTTGAAGCATTGGTGGGGTCCACAAGGTTGGGCACTCCCAGTATGTCATGTTGATTTTCGCGTCGGTGGGGTTTGGCATTATTGCATGAAGTGCGAAGATAAAAATCAAGGTGAATACTTTGGGATGGAATCATGGGGCAAGGCAGTTTACAGTGAGATCGTCGTACCAGAGAAAATTGTGTATGTGGACTATTTCTCTGATGCGGAAGGCAATGAAGCGGCAAACATGCCATCTACGCGGGTAACGCTGACTTTCCTCGAAACAGAAACAGGAACTCTAGTCATAAACCGCGGGGAATATGCATCCGCTGAAGGACTGCAGCAAGTTATGGAAATGGGTATGTTGGAGGGTGTCACACAAACCTGGGACAGACTGGTTGAGCTTTTGGCATCCATACAAAAAAGTGCATAAACGCATTCTGAGGCCGCAAATTTGCGGCCTTTTCATTATTTTGCAAATAAATGACTTCAAACACTTGAACCTTACGTTACGTCATGTTTTATAGTATAGTTACCGGTAAACAGCTAGCACAGCAAAAAGGAGATGATTATGAAGCAGCTTTGGAAAGTGGGAGAGCTTGCTAAACTAACAGGACTTACGATACGAACATTGCGATTCTACGATCAAATCAACTTGTTCTCGCCTTCGGCACATTCCGAATCAGGACATAGATTGTACAATGAGGCTGATCTGTCGCGGCTGCAACAAATTTTATCGTTAAAAGAGCTCGGTTTATCACTAGATGAAGTCAAGTCCGTATTAATTGGCGAGCAATTCAGTCCGTTGGAAATCGTTTCGTTGCAAATCGCCCGGCTGAAAGATAATATTCGGATGGAGCAGAACTTGTTGCTCGAACTAGAGTATGTATCCAATCTGATGTCGTTGAAGGAACCTGTAACAGTTGATGATTTTACCAAATTGTTGGAGACAATGAAAAAGAGCCATGAGAAAGTGATTATCGAACGTCGGATGTCGTGGGAACGCCGGTTAGATCTGCTAGGTGAACTCCTTGATTTCAAATCCGGTGATTCAAATTAAAGGAGCTGACAAGCATGAATGAACGAGTTGCCGTACATAACACATTTGTTGTCGAACGAATATATAACGCCTCGCCGACACGTGTTTTTGCCACATGGGAGGATCCCAAACTGAAAGAGCTGTGGTTTTCCAAAGCAGATGAATTCGACTTCCGAGTTGGTGGTAAAGAAACGAGTCAAGGAGGACCTCCGGGGGGACCGATATTCACTTTTGATGCCACGTATCAAGACATTGTTCCTAATGAACGTATTGTATACAGTTACACGTTGGATATGGATCAGACGCGGATTTCAATTTCCGTGACAACTGTTGAGTTCAAGCCTGAGGGTACGGGAACCAAGCTGATATTCACTGAACAAGGCGTCTTTCTAGACGGCCATGATACTCCAGCTTTACGCGAACACGGTACTAAGGAAATGCTGGACAATCTGGGCAAGCAGTTGGACAACATCTAAATTAGCAGAATCAATCGCACAACCGGCCGAAATGCCGGTTTTTTTGCGTTCATTTATAAAAGAAAAAACTTCACGTAAGTGTGAAGTTCTTAAGGTATTAAATTTTGAATTCGATTGACTAAGACTGTTATATCAGTAATCGTCATGATGATTTGTGAATTCTGAAGCTTATCAAGTGCCAGATGTCCATTGACTAACACTTTATTGATCTCATCCAGCAATATTCTATTTTTATCTACCAACTGTTGATGAACATCCTCTGCAATCGTAGGGACACTTTTTACATTGAATTGTTCGATGTCTTTTTTTATCCCGATTAATTGATTTTCGAGTGCTTGTTTGGTCTCTGGATTCAAAGCCGCATCTTTGATCATTTGAGGTGCTTGTTCTGCAAAAGTACTCAATTTATTAATATGTTCAGTAGCTTGACTGGCGTAATCGACAGAACTATTTACTTTCTCTACTAACGCACAGGCACTCAATTGAAGGGTTGACAAAACTAAAATTAGTACCAGCAATTTCTTCATGATTTTGATCTCCTTTACGGTTCGATTTCAAAGAAAATTGAACTTGACTTATTGGTTAGTACGTTTGTGAAGAAAAAGGGTTTCATTACCAGCACAACTTGTGTTACTATTTTAACGAATCGTAACACTGCACACGTGAACATTTAGAAAAGGAGTGACTAATTTGAAGCCCCGTTTAACCATGATTCTGATTGTATTGACCGTATTAACCTTAGTAACTGCTTGTACGAAACAAAAGCCTCAGCCAGTAACTGAATCGGCAAAGAAGGAGATTGTTCTCGCCATCGGGGGTGAGCCGGAGGCAGGATTTGATCCGACAACGGGATGGGGGCGTTACGGTTCTCCCTTATTTCAAAGCACCTTGCTTAAACGAGACAAAGATTTGAATATTGTCAATGATTTGGCTACAGGGTATGAGGTAAGTCAGGATGGCATGATTTGGACAGTGAAGGTACGTAAAGACGCCAAGTTCAGCGATGGAAAACCACTTACTGCTGCAGATGTGCAATATACCTACCAAGCCGCTTCAGCTAGCGGTTCGTCCATCGATCTGAGTAACGTGAAGAGTGTAGAAGTCTCCGATGAAACAACAGTAAAGTTTACGCTCAAAGAACCTCAATCCACCTTTTCACAAATGCTTGTGTCAACTGGAATTGTGCCCAAGCATGCGCATGGGAAAGACTATGCCCTTAAACCGATTGGCTCGGGACCATACAAAATGGTTCAGTGGGATAAAGGTCAGCAATTGATCGTAGAAGCCAATCAAGATTACTACGGGAACAAGCCATTTTTCCAGAAGATCACGTTTCTCTTCCTAGGTGAAGATGCTGCTTTCGCTGCTGCGAAGGCGGGAACGGTTGACATTGCAGCAATTCCTGCAGCATTCAGCAAGCAATCGGTAAGCGGTATGGAACTGAAAGCTGCCAGAACTGTCGACAATCGCGGCATTATGTTTCCTTATGTGAAATCTGGCGGCAAAACGAAAGAAGGCTATCCAATTGGTAATGACGTTACAGCCGATTCATCTATTCGTAAGGCTATTAATATCGCCATAGACAGAAAAAGCTTAGTACAAGGTATTCTAGAAGGACATGGTACACCAGCTTATACACTGAACGACGGTCTGCCATGGTTCAACCAAGAGTCTGTTATCGCTGATGCAGACTTGAGTGCCGCGAAGAAACTCCTTGCCGATAATGGATGGAAAGATACAGATACCGATGGCATTGTTGAAAAAGGGGCATTAAAGGCAGCCTTTAATCTGCTTTACCCATCAAGTGATGTTACACGTCAATCACTTGCCATTGCTGCAGCGGATATGTTGAAACCTTTAGGTATTGGGGTTAAAGCTGAAGGAAAAAGTTGGGACGACATTGAGAAACAAATGCATGCGAATCCAGTTCTTCTTGGCTGGGGCAGCCATGATCCGCTCGAAATTTATAATGTATACAGTAATAAATTTGGTGGAGTAGAATATTACAATCCTGGATATTACAACAATCCGAAAGTCGAAAACTACATGACACAAGCCTTGCGTGCAACGAATGAGAAGGATGCTTGGGCATTTTGGAAAAAGGCACAATGGGATGGTGAAACAGGGTTAAGCGGCAAAGGTGATGCGCCATGGGCGTGGTTGGTCAATCTAGATCATCTTTATTTGGTTAAAACTGGTCTCAATATTGGTAAGCAGAAAATTCATCCGCATGGACATGGTTGGCCAGTAACCGATAACATTGAGGAATGGCAATGGAACTCTTAAAACTCTTTTCATTTATCCTTCGTAAAGGACTAGGATTACTACTGCTGCTGTTTGCTGTGAGCGCCATTTCATTTATGCTTGTTCACTTATCTCCAATTGATCCCGTTCAAGCTTATGTAGGCGCGGACATGATGAGGGTTAGTCCCGAACAGCGTGAAGCCATCGTACAATATTGGGGGTTAAATGATCCGCCACTCCTACGATACTGGTATTGGTTGAGCGCTCTAGTAAGTGGTGATTTAGGTACATCTATGATTTACCGTCGACCTGTGCTGGAGGTGATCAGTGAACGTTTCGCTGCATCTCTTGCGCTTATGGGGGCTGCTTGGCTGTTATCCGGACTCATCGGATTCGTCTCAGGCGTCTTGGCGGCAATGAATCGAAATACGTGGATTGATAAAAGTATCCGATGGTACTGCTATACGCTTTCTTCAACTCCAACTTTCTGGGTCGGCTTGCTATTCATGCTTGTATTCGCGGTATGGCTAGGTATCTTACCCGTAGGACTTTCTGTACCTGCTGGTACCACTTCAGATCAGGTAGAATTCATCGATCGAATCCGACATATGATTCTACCCGTGCTAACGCTTAGTGTCACAGGGATCGCAGCCATTTCCCTGCATACGAGGGAAAAGTTACTCGAAGTGACGTATAAAGAATACTGGTTGTTTGCAAGAGCTCGCGGTGAGCGAGGATTCACCATTTTTTGGAGGCACGGCCTGAGGAATGTGGCTTTGCCAGCTATTACACTGCAATTCGCGTCATTCAGTGAACTGTTCGGTGGAGCTGTACTAGCTGAACAAGTATTTTCTTATCCCGGTTTGGGACAGGCGGCAGTAGAAGCTGGACTTCGCGGTGACATCCCCTTGTTAATGGGCGTTGTGTTATTTAGTGCCCTATTCGTGTACTGTGGAAATGCGATGGCTGATCTCAGTTATCGATTTATTGATCCGAGGATGAAGGAGGGAAGTCGTTCATGAAGCAACTTTTGGGTGTCGGAATGGTGCTTCCCAAGATTCATTCTCGATTGAAAATATGGATTTCAACCATGATTGCATTGTTCGTATTGCTAACTTTGATCGCGATGTCCATGTGGCTTGATGACTCGGGTTTAGCTACCAATTTGACACAGCGTAATGTAGAGCCATCAACCCTGCATCCATTTGGGACAGACTGGCTAGGCAGGGATATGTTTACCCGTACAATGAAAGGATTACTACTTAGTCTGAAAGTAGGGCTTACTGCTGGTATTTCAAGTGTTGTGATTGCCAGTATAATGGGACTTACAGCTGCAGTCATGGGTCGTATGGTGAATCGTTTCATTAACTGGTTAACAGATCTATTTCTAAGTGTGCCTCATTTAGTCACACTGCTCTTGATTTCATTTGTGCTAGGTGGAGGCGCCAAAGGTATTATTATTGGGGTCGCGTTGACGCATTGGCCAAGCCTGTCGAGAGTTATTCGCGCAGAGGTTATGCAGATTCAAACGGCACCTTATGTTGTTATCTCACGTAATTTCGGTAAATCCCGTTGGTGGATCGCAACTAGGCATATCATTCCTCACCTGGTTCCACAACTATTGGTGGGAATCATTCTAGTCGTTCCACATGCTATCCTACATGAAGCCTCAATTACCTTTATTGGAATGGGTCTATCGCCGCATGAGCCTGCAATTGGTATCATTTTGTCTGAATCCATGCGCTATCTATCTTCAGGTCTGTGGTGGTTAGCCTTGCTCCCTGGATTGTGCTTGTTAGTATTGGTACGGACTTTTGCTATGTTAGGCGAAAACTTAAAACAGGTCGTGAATCCACAATATACTCATGATAAATAAGGACAGAAATTGAAGTGAGAGGAGCTCGCTTATGCTAGAAATTAGCAGGCTTACTATCCGGTTTAATCGGCTTGACCGCCGCATGCGGCAGGTGCATACAGAAACGGTCCATAATCTTCATCTATCCGTTGCAGCGCAAGAGATTCTAGCCGTTGTAGGCTCCAGTGGTTCTGGTAAAAGTCTACTCGCACATGCCATTTTAGGCATTCTCCCCAGTAATGCGCAAGTCACGGGCAGCATTCAATTTAAGGGCGAAGAATTGACCCCGGATAGACAAAGACGTATACGAGGGAAAGAAATCGCCCTCATCCCACAATCAGTAGCGTATTTAAACCCTTTGATACGTGTTGGGGAGCAAGTACAGCAATCCGTTCGTCAGGGGGACCCGGTGGCACTTAGGCGGAAGGCTTTTAACAAGTATAACCTTGCAGATTATGTGGCAAAATGGTTTCCCTTCCAGCTATCCGGCGGGATGGCTCGTAAAATTCTTGTCTCGACTGCGACGGTAAGCGGAGCTAGACTGCTAATCGCCGATGAGCCGACGCCAGGGTTAGATACCCAAGCAATGACGGAGACATTGAGTCGTTTCCGTCAGTTAGCGGAGAGCGGCTGTGCAGTGATGTTAATCACACATGATATTGAGGCAGCTTTAACTGTCGCAGATCGAATTGCCGTCCTGTATGCGGGGACTGTTGTGGAAACTGCTCTTCGCAGCGACTTTACCGCAAATGGGGAGAAATTACGTCATCCCTATACGAAGGCATTATGGAACGCACTTCCTAGTCAGCAATTTGCAGCCATTCCTGGCTCTCAACCGTTGCCGGATGCATTACCTAAGGGGTGCGTATTTGCTCCGCGTTGTTTGTCTGCTACAAATGAATGTGTAGAATCTCCACCTGAGCCTCGCCCACTTAGGAACGGAGAAGTGAGGTGCTTGCATGCCACTTGAGGGGGAAAACCTGAGTTTTCGATATACCAAAGAGGAATGGGTTTTGCGGCAAATACATATTAGTATGGAAGCTGGAGAGGTCGTTGGCCTTGTCGGTCCAAGTGGTTGCGGCAAATCTACGCTTGGGAAATTACTCGCGGGTCACCTTCAACCGACGGAAGGGCATGTTCATCTTGACGGTGTCCCGATTCCTCCTGGGATTCGAAACCCTGTGCAGCTAGTCCTACAGCATCCTGAACAAGCGGTGAACCCCAAGTGGAAGCTGCGGAGAACATTAGCGGAGTCAGGAAGAATTGACGATAATATGCTAGCCGAGCTAGCCATTGAGGATGAGTGGTTAAACCGTTACCCTAGCGAACTATCTGGCGGAGAACTGCAGAGAATCTGTGTGGCTAGGGCGCTCGGATCAGGCACTCGTTATTTGATTGCGGATGAAATGACCACCATGCTCGATGCCATTACACAAGCCCAAATTTGGCAGTCGGTACTGAGATGGGCTGAACGAAATCATTCAGGTGTACTGGTCATTAGTCACGAACACCAATTAGTGAACAGATTGTGTAGTAGAGTAGTGGAGTGGCAGAGTAGTGGAAATTAGTTATTATATGTAACAAAGTTATAATGGCTATCGCAGTTCTCCTTGCAGGAATATTCTTTAACGAAGATAAGGCTGCCACGTGGCAGCCTTTTGTGTTATTTGGCAGTTTAGTGCTAAAAAGAATTTCAAATGTTTATAGTAGATTTAAGACTACAATATGATAATATTTAAACATATTTATGTTATATACAACGCGAGCCATCATCTGGTTTTTAATGGCTAAATACGGAGAATAACACAAAGTGGGGGAAGGTTCATGATCTCGAGAAGACAGTTTATCAAAAGATTACTTGCAACCGCGGTTGCATTAACTGGTGTAGGTGCACTGCTGAAACAATCGCTTAAGGGGCCTGAGACGAAAGTCGCGATAACGGATGCCTCAGAGGTGAAAGTAATCCCACAAGCATCTGCACAACCAGCTATGGCTGATTCCGAGACTAATCAATTATTGTTATCCTTTTTCCTTCTCAGCGATGTACATATATCCAACAATGGGACTACTACGATTATTGATAAGCTTCATTCCGCGTTGAAAGATATCACTCACTTTGATTCTCCAGTTGATACGATCGTGTTCGGAGGGGATATCACCGATGTAGGTCGTGATCAGGATTACAAGCTTTTTCGGAAAGTATTAAACAACTACAAACTGCCGCCGATATATGCGAATATGGGCAATCATGATTATTACGATATTTGGATAAACAGTAAGGACGATTGGTCCGCAGAAACGGTACCCAACGGCAAAACCGATGCGATGTCACGTGAACGCTTCATGAAGTTTTTCGGCTACAAGGATAAGCCCTACAAGGATGTCTGGATGAATGATGTACATCTGATTATGATGTCCCAAGAGACCTATGTGGAGGAGAAGCCAGAGGTAGGAGAGGGGGCATGGTATTCGGATGAGCAGGTTGCATGGCTCGAGAATATTATGAAATCCCATGTGGATGGAAAGCCTGCTTTCGTCTTCATTCATCAGCCGCTCCCGGCGCTGGATATGGATGGGAAACCGCCTCAGTTGCTTAGAGCGAAGGAGTTTCGCGCAATTTTAGCGCCTTATAAGAATGTTTTTGTATTGTCTGGTCATACTCATCGTAACTTCGCAACGGAGAATCACTATAATACACAGAACACCTTTCACTGGTTCAATAATGCCTCAGTCGGCAAAACACGCAGTACAGACAATCCAAAAGCCGCGCAAGGTATGTATGTCCAGATCTACAATAACGAAGTGGTGGTACGTGGCCGTGAATTTTCCAATCAGACATGGATCGAATCAGCAAAGTATACCGTACCAATGGTTGATACTAATAAAGTGTAGTGCAGGGGGCAATGTAGTTGGAAATCAATAGAATACTAGTGACCGGGCGTATGTATAAAGAGCTTGAAAAGCTTGCGTTACTGGACACGAAGAGGGAGTACCTGTTTCTTCCAGAGGAGGAGGTTCATTCGAATCACTTTGATTGGGCTGATGGATATGTCGCATTTAAACCGACAGAGACGTTTCATTTCGGTAACCTGCAGTGGGTGCATGCGCTTGGAGCCGGCGTGGACTCATTCTTATTTCATCGCGAATGGAACATGGATGTCGTGTTGACGCGTACGGTCGGCAGTTTCGGACGGAAAATAGGAGAATATTGTTTAAGCTATATTCTTGCTGATATTCAACGTCATGATAATTTCCAGCATGCTCAGGCCCATAGGCAATGGAAGCCGTCACAACAGAAGCTACTTCATCAATTGAGCATTGTCATTTTCGGAACGGGAACGATTGGCGAGGAAGTAGCGAGAATGCTTCGATCATTCGGGGTAACTGTCTACGGAATATCACGCAGCGGTGCAGAGAATTGTCATTTTAACAGTGTCCATCCGATTACTGAGGTGAACACAGTGTTACCAAATGCAGATTGGGTCATAAACACACTACCCTTAACACCTATCACGGAAGGTTTATTTGCAAAACAATTGTTTTCCTATGTGCAGGGAGCAGGTTTTATTAATGTTGGTAGGGGAAATTCGGTAGATGAGAATGCACTACTTGAAGCGATTGGATTTGGACAGGTACGTAGAGCTGTTCTTGATGTTTTTAATGAGGAGCCTCTGCCCGTACATTCGCCGCTCTGGGCTCATCCGAACGTGATTGTTACTCCGCATATTTCGGCTGTGACTGGTGTGGATGAAGCGATTGACGGCTTGCTCGCTGTGCTTGGAGAAATGGACAATGGACAAGCACGAATTAGCCAGTCAGTGGATGTTCAACGAGGATATTAGCTCCATAGCGTATAGTATCCTTTCACATCAATTAGCCGCTTTTCATGCATACAACATTTCGATAGAGTCCAATTAGGGCTCTTTTTGGCGTTGCGGAGTAAAGAATTTCTGAATTAACTAGGTTGTGCAAGCCTTTGAGACAAGCAACTAAAGGTTACTTGAGTCTGTTGTGATCATGACGAGTAAACGCGGTACTTATGACTTGTCATGGATAGAATGATGACGAGTCAGTGGGAATTTTATGTAATTAGTCTCTACTCCGAGCCTAGTAGCAACTTCATAATGAAGGGAGATGTGATACAAGGTCAGGAGGTTTCAAATGAGAATGCGCAAGTGGTATCGAAATTGGGCGATCATGCTCAGCTTGCTTGTAATGATTCAAACCGCCTTACCTATCATGGTGAGCGCTGAAATGGGAGATGAGGTGCTGCAGACAGCATCAACATCAGCATCTCCACCCTCAACTTCTGCTGCTACCCCACCTATTGCAGAAGATGATGCTCTACCTATTTGGGCCAAAGATGAGATTGAGGAACTCCTTATGAAAGGAATTGTGGATAACCATTCACTCAGCGGTACCTTCCAACCGAGTACATCGTTAACACGAGCGGATGCTGCGGTTTGGCTCTTGCATGTCGCCGAATTGAGTAATATGAATACTACAGCCAAGAATGAAAACCCAATTTTCAAGGACATTGATGAGCAGCTGCATCGCAATGAAATTGCAAAGGCAGCCAGATTCGGACTCATCGAGGGCTATGAGGATGGTACATTCCGCCCTGAAGCGTCGATCTCCCGGATTGAAATAGCTGTCATGATTCAGCGCGTGCTGAAGTTGGATATGTCTCATTCATCCGCTTTTGCAGACCAATCCAATATCCCTGATTGGGCTGAGCTTGCCGTTGGAGCAATGAGTAAGGCAGCCATCGTTAGGGGGTATGAAGACCATACCTTTCGTCCTTACAATCAGGTAACGAGAGCTGAAGCGGCCGTCATTCTGCATCGCGCATGGAAATTGTCAGCTATTAAACAAGAAGGCGTATTGATGCTGTCGATAAAAGCAACCGACGGTCGGCCACTTCCAGGTGCCAATGTGCAGATTCATGCCAAGGGCAAGCGAGCCATTCTAGCGGCCGGAACGACGAACACTTCTGGCCTATATGAAGTCAAGCTACCCTTCGGAACATACGATGTCAACGCTGCTAACGATCGTGGAGCCGTAGCGTATCAAGTTGTGGAGCTAAGCAAGCAAAGCCAAAGCGTTAATGTGCAAACCGTTCAGGCTGCAAGCCTTTCGGGTAAAGTAGTGGGGGAAAACGCTGAACCTCTACAAGGGGTTATCGTGTCATTCACAACGAACCCTACTTTCTTCGCAGTGTCCGGTACAGATGGGACATTCAAAGCTTACGTACTACCAGACCACACATACCAGTTATCTTTGCTAATATTGGAAAACTGGAAAGCATACACGGATCAAGCAGGAATACCGGATTCCATTCTAACAAATGGTGCACTCCAGGACATCCTGAAGGTTCTGGATGAGAGCGAGAAACATACATGTTCTTGTCAGCTCGTTAATGTACAGCAAGAGGTAAGTGCGCCAGGGCCTGGCCAACTGGCTGAGATTGGCCGATTATCTGCGCTTGACGGAACTGTTAGTCCAGCAGGTGTCTATTCAGGTGGGAGCCCAGGAAGTGGAGGCGTCTCACAGGGTGGTGGTTCAACCGATGTGACGGCACCTGCCATCCCAACCGGCTTACAAGCAGAGCGGGCAAATCAGCAGGCTGCGCTGAGTTGGACTGCGAATTCGGAAGCCGATCTGGCAGGCTATAAGGTTTATGTCTCCTTAGATGCCGGAATAACGTGGTCACTTGCAGCCGATGCGATACTTACGGCTTCTTATACGGCTACAGGATTAGTGAACGGTACTGTGTATACCTTTGCTGTAACGGCATATGATCAAACTGGCCATGAGTCGTCTAAATCAATGCCGCTAACCGTGCAACTCAGCCTGCAGAATCCATCAACGCCAGCTGGTTTTGAGGGCACGGTTGGCGATAGTGAAGTTTACTTAACCTGGCTGCCGAATACCGATACGGTTACAGAAGGCTATAAAATCGTAATCACATCGGCTGAAGATGAAGGAGCATCCTATCACGAAGAGTGGGATGCCGAGAACAATACGACTCTGACTTGGGGTGGAATAACTAATGGTCAGCCCTATCAATTTAAGCTGACAGCTTATAGTCAAGACGGTCAAGAATCGGAAGCCACATTTCTTGAACTGACCCCAGGAAGAGAGGTAACACCTGATACGACGGCTCCTGCTGTACCAGCAGGTTTTGCTGGTACGACTAGCGGAGATCGCGTGTCCGTGGTTTGGCAGACGAATGACGAAAGCGATCTTGCCGGATATAATCTTTATGTTTCATCTGACGATGGAAGTAACTGGATACTTGAGGGTCAAATTTATCCTTATCTATCTTCGTATACATTTACGAACTTAAGTTACGAAGTAACATACAGCTTCGCTATTTCCGCTTATGATGCTAGCGGCAATGAGTCGGAGAAATCCGCTGTCATCTCCCTTACACCACATGAGGAGCTTGACACGGAATTTCCTGCTCCGCCAATGGGGCTTGCAGCATCCACCGGAGATACGAAAATTCAGCTGACATGGTCACCGAACAGTGAAGAAGATCTGGCGGGCTACATGCTTTATATATCTGAGGACGGCGCAGTAACATGGCGCAGCGGCATCTCAACAGGTTATGCAACCACATATCAAGCGACAGGCTTAACCAACCGCAAGGTGTATACTTTTGCCGTAACAGCACTCGACTATGCCGGCAACGAATCGGCCAAATCCGCATTTGTGACGGCATCGCCGATCAGCGCTGATCAAACAGCACCTTCTGTACCAGTCGGTCTGAACGGCAACGCAGTCGACGGAAGTTCATCACTCATCTGGCAAGCGAACAGTGAGAACGATTTAGCGGGTTACAGGATATATTCGTCAACGGATAACGGAGCCACTTGGCACTTGAAAGGCGATGCCAAGAAGTTGACGGTCTTTACTGCCTCTGGCTTAACGGACGGAACGTCTTACAACTTCACCGTTTCCGCTTACGATAGCAATGGCAATGAATCGGCCAAATCGGCAGCTATTAATCTTACTCCGATGAAGCAAGACATCCCGGAGGATCCTGCTACTGCTGCCCCTGACATTCCGCTGACGAGCATACCTTCTTTCGATGAGCAAATTCAATTCCTGTATACGGGCAGTAATGCCGTGCAGGCAGGGGTTATCCCAGGTGCGATACGCTCCGATGTTTCGGCGGTGCTGCGTGGTAACGTGCTTGATGCGGATGGCGTGCCTCTAAGCGGAGTGAAAGTGAGTATTCTAAACCACCCGGAATTTGGGCAAACATTAAGCCGTGTAGATGGCGCTTATGATTTCGTGGTAAACGGAACAGGAACGTTAACTGTCCAATTCAGCAAGCAGGGTTACCTGCTGGCTCAGCGCCCAGAGATAGTGACATGGGGGACCTATACTAGCGTGGATGATGTTGTACTGCTTGCATATGATGCCAATGTGACTGAGCTAAACCTTGCAGATGCGACTGATACTCAGGTAGCACGCGGAACGACGGTCCAAGATGAAGATGGCGAGCGAACATCGACGATTGTTGTGCCGAAGGGTACAACCGCTACGATGACTCTGGCAGATGGAACGGTTCAACCGCTTCCGCAAATCCATTTCCGAGCAACGGAGTACACGGTCGGCAACAGAGGACCGGAAGCAATGCCAGGCGTACTGCCGCAGAATGTCGGCTACACCTATGCGGTGGAGCTGTCGGCGGACGAAGCCGTGGAGGCGGGGGCGACCGAAGTTACTTTTAGCCAACCTCTGTATCACTATGTTGATAATTTCCTTGAATTTCCTGTAGGATCTTCCGTTCCCAATGCTTATTATGACCGCAAGGCGGGGCTCTGGGTGCCAGCACAGAATGGTGTTATTATCCAGATTGTTGGGATTGAAGCAGGCATTGCACAGGTAGATACGGATGGCGACGGCGTGGCCGAAAGCGGGACGAAGCTAAGCAGCTATCAGATCACGGAAGAAGAGCTGCAGAAGCTAGCCACCTTATACACGGATGGTCAAAGCTTATGGCGTGTACCGATTCCGCATTTTACTCCTTGGGATCATAACTGGCCATATGGACCCCCTGCTGACGCAATCGCACCGCCGAATCCGCAACCTAAGAAATCACCTCAGCCGGATCCCCGAGAAGAACCCTGTAAGCAGCCAGGCTCCATCATTGGCTGTCAGGATCAATCCCTCGGAGAGGCGATAGCCATTCCCGGTACACCATATACGCTTCGTTACCAAAGTGAACGGACGGAAGGTTATGAGGAGCCTTCGACGATTCAATTTCCAGTAACAGGATCATCACCGCTTCCGGCATCCGTACAAGGCATTTCTGTCAGCATTCGTGTGGCTGGCCAAACGGTCTATGAGTCACTGCCATTAACGCTCAACCAGTGGTATACGTTCAAATGGGACGGAGTCGACGGATACGGCCGCAAGCTTATCGGGGATCATCCTTATCAAGTTACGGTAAGTTATCACTATAAAGCTGTGTATTACCCCACACCCGGAGGCTTCGCAATGAGCTGGGCAAGACTTCCATCTGCTGCTGGGGCTATCGGTTCTCGAAATAGTTCGGAAATGATGGTGACGAGATCGTATGAAGGGATTATTAGCTCGCCTGTGAATCCTTATGAAGAGCAAGGTATCGCAGGTTGGAGCTTGGATACGCATCATATTTTTGATAATACAACGAAGAAATTGCTTAACGGTGATGGGCAATCGCAGAAGAAAGACAGCGGTCAATTCAACCCGCTCAGTCCACAGACGGGGCAGCAACAAAATTATGTAGATCAATCCTTATATGCCATCGTTGGATCTGATTTTTATTTTCTAGTAAGAAACAATAGTAATATAAATGAAGTGTCGATCATACGGGTAACGCCAGACAATGTTTCGCTCAAAGTGGCTACGTTCCCCTCACAAGGCTTTCCTAATGCTTTTGCGGTTAGCCCGGATGGTACCTTATTTCTGTCCTATTTGTATGATGGTATTTATAAAAAAGGACCTAGCGATTCCGATTGGAAGCGTGTTGTCGGCAAGGGATCATACGGTTCAGCCGTTATTCCTGACGGAAGCAAGGGAACCGAAACTGGCGGCGGGGATTTTAGCGCATTTGCGACGGATAGCGAAGGAAACTTGTATTTTGAAGGCCGCCATCCTACTAGTGGAAGTAATACTACGATTCAATATTATAAACTCGATGTGAGTGGTTATGTGTATCACGCAGGCAGGACTGGATACGGCCCTGACACCGGACCAGCTACACCAGCAAATATCGGGTACGGAAGATTGACTTCGAGCCCTAACGGCACAATTTATGTGATAGATAACATGTACGACTATTGGGGCGTTAAGAGCCGTATTCGCAAAATGACAAAAGACGGCTCGTTAGAACTTATTGCCGGTGATGCAAGCATGGGGAAGAGAGACCCTGTTATCGCTGATGGCTCGTCCGCACTTCAATCGCGATTCTATGTACGGGAGATATTTGTGGACGGACAGGAAAACATCTACATGCAGGTAGATGGGGTCAACACGACATTAGGGTCAATTTTCAAAATCACCTCAGATAAAATGGTTCATCTTGTTGATCAGAAGGATGCTATGTCCTATGTGAAAAGAAATAACTTTACGCTAAATTTTGTGAAGTTAATTGGTGTGGATCAGAAAGGGAATCCTATGTATAGAACCTATGATCAACGTGGAATCACACCTAACTTCTTCCGTATCGGAGTTGATGTGAATAAGACCAGCATTCCTAACGATGATGGAATTACGATGACCCAGATCGATACGGTGAATGGTCGTCATACGGAAACAGTTCATGTCCTTACGGGTAAAGTGATGCAAAGCTTCGGTTATGATGCAGAGGGGCGATTGATTCAGCTAGAAGATGACTACGGAAATCGTACAACGATTGAGCGGGATACGTCAGGCAAGCCGACTGCAATCATTGCCCCTGGCGGGCAGCGTACGGAGCTGACGGTTAATGAGCAGGGTCAACTTGTAACTGTAAGCGGTAAGCTCGGTTATCAATATGACATGACGTATGATGCGAAAGGATTGTTAACATCGTTTACAGACCCGAATCGGCACAAATCTGACTATCTCTATGATGAAAAAGGCTACCTTATCCAGGCTAAGACACCTGCTGGCGGGGTAAAAACCTTAACACGCACAGAACGAAGTGATGGCCTGTCCGTTACATTCACCGATGCTGCGAACCGGCAAACCGTTTATGAGACTCGCAAAGTTGGCAGCAATACAATTCGTACCGTAACCGAGCCCGGCGGAGCCAAGTCTGTTGTGGCTTATCAATCAGACGGTTCCAAAGAAATGACGTATACGGATGGCACCAAAGTCACGCAAAAGCTTGAAAGTGATCCTCGATACGGCATGGATGCCCCCGTACTTAATCAGATGAAAATTACAACACCAGACGGACGTGTTGTAACGTATTCGGAGACGCGAGCGGTGGAGAGAGACAATCAAGGTCGTTTTACTTCCTTAACACAAACGTATGTGGTCAATGGCGCAACGTCTACCGTGAAATACGATGCAACGGCAAGAACTTATGTAGAAACATCTGCGGAAGGGCTGTCTAAAGTATCCCATTTGAACGACAAGGGAACAATTGTGCGGGTTGAATATCCGAATCAGTCGCTGCAACCGGTATTGTACTTGTATGATGAGCGCGGACGCTTTCGGATGATCTCGCAGGGCAGTCATTCTATTACTTATGCCTATAACGCAGGTGGAGAGCTCGTTTCGGAGACAGATGAAGCTGGCAACCGGAAGGAATATGGGTATAATGAGGCTGGTTTCCTGACGATGATCAAACAGCCAAGTGGTAAGACATATTACAAAGATTATGATAAGAATGGTAACCCTGCGCAAACTACACTGCCTGACGGAACCATTTACACGCAACAGTATAATAACTTGAATCAATTAAGTACGTTTAAGCCGGAAGGTGTGCAGCCATGGCTAACACTGACACATGATGCAGCCGGGTTTGTCGATCAGGCAATTCTAGCCAGCGGTCGCGCTCTTCAATATGGATTTGAGTCTGGTGGCAGCAAGCGGATCCAGAGTATGAATGATCCTGATCTGAACCGATCTTTTACGTATGGGGACTCAACCGACCGTGTCACACAGATGGTAAGTGAGCAAGCAGGGGATCCCGATCTGCGGCAATCTGTCGGTTACACATATGGTGGAGGCGAGGTCCTTCAGATGGTTCTGCAGGGTGCAGCGAACGCCACTTTCGACTACAGCTTTGATACTGGAGCTAATGTGACGAACATTACGAACATCCGCACCACCGTAACAGGGGAAGTTTACGGGCAGCCGAGGACAGTCATACAAAACACACAACTCGGCTGGGATCGCGATGAACAGATGACTAAGTTTGGACCGTTTCAATTCACTCATGAGCCTAGCGGTCTTGTAAGTTCAATCACTGACGGCTCGTTCCAGATTCTGAATAGCTACGATGACCTTGGCAAGCTCGAACAACGCAACTATCTATGGGAGGGGCAAATCCGTTCCAGCACAGAGTTTACGTACGATTCGAGAGGACTTATGTCTGATGAAACAGAAACTTTTACCGAAGGAGCAGCAAGTCAAACTCATTATAGTTACGACGCGGACGGTCAACTATTAGCTTCGCTCAGAACCGGCACAGACGGTACCTATAATGAAGTATACACATATGACGTCACCAAGAACCGCGTCAGCAAGCAGGTGAATGACGCAGCTCCAGAGATGAGTAGTTATAATTCACGCGGTCAGCTCCTGACAGTAGACTCAGTGGGGTATGTCTTTGATGCCGACGGTTTCCTGACGAATCGAGGCGGAGACACTTATCGCTATGGTATACGCGGTGAGCTTTTGGAAGCGACTGTTACTGGTAATACGTACCAGTATGCTTATGATGCAATTGGGCGACGGACAGCACGCGAAGGGGGCGGAAATACGGAGAAATACTTGTATGGCCACCCAGAGTTCATCCATATGCTGACGGGTTCCATTGACAAGAATGGTATACTGACGAACTATTTCTATAATGAAGAGGGCTTACTCATCGGCTTGGAACGTGATAGTCAGCGCTATTACGTAATAACTGACAATGTAGGTACACCAAAGGAAGTTCTGAATATGGCAGGCGTTTCTGTCAAAAAACTAAGGTACAGCTCCTTCGGTGTATTGCTTAGCGACTCGAATCCAGGCTTCGAGTTGATGATTGGCTTCGCAGGTGGTCTCGAGGATCGGGCTGTCGGACTCGTACGCTTCGGCGCACGTGACTATGACCCATTCTCCGCAAGATGGACAGCACGCGACCCGATTCTGTTAGACAGCGGGGAAACAAACGTCTACGCCTATGTCGGTAACAACCCGATTGTGTTGCGTGATCCGTGTGGTTTGTTCTGCATCGGTGCTTCCGCTTATGCCGGCGTTGGTATCGGCGGTAAGGTATGTGCAACGGAAGATGGCATATCGGCTTGTGTGGAAGCAGGTGTGGGTGCAGGCGGCGGTTTGGAAGTCGATCCATTCGAGGACCTGTCCAAAGGTGGTTCTTCCTTCGAAGCTGCAGCCAAAGTGCAGTATGGCCCAATAAAAGGAGAATTAGGGGCGAAATACTTCAAAGCATGGGATCCGTGCAAAGAAGGGGAAGGATCCCTCATTGCGAAGCTAGGGGCAGGGCCGGTTCAACTCGATGTCACCGATTTGTCTAAATCCGCGATCAAGGGAAAATTTGATGATTTACGCAAAAATATAAAGGATCTATTCAAACCTTCAGTTAAACTTGAAGCTGCAGCCAAAGTGAAGCAATGCTTGCAATATAAGTGGTGATTGAGGAAACCGTTAGGGCTGATGGCCTTGACGGTTTTTTCTAACAACTTAATTAATCAACCTTTGTATTGAAAAATCTGGATTTGTGTGGTTCACTCGATAAGAAGATAGATTCCATAAGGACAGGGAGTAGATTTAGTGATATCAGTAGTGATAGCGGATGATCAAACATTAATGCGGGATGGGCTGCAAACCATACTCAGCCTGCAAGAAGATATCCATGTCGTAGGCATGGCCAAAGATGGCGCGGAGGCGCTTCAGCTTGTGAAAACTTTATCCCCGAATGTCGTGCTGATGGATATTCAGATGCCTGTGATGAATGGCATTACATGCACCCGGCACATCCGTGCGGAGTATCCAGACACACTGGTACTGATCCTTACCACTTTTGCCGATGACGATTATATTATTGAAGCGCTTGCCGGAGGAGCTACAGGCTTCTTGCTCAAGGACATTCCTGGTGAGAAGCTTGCTCAATCCATACGCGATGCAGTGAATGGCCACTTCCTGCTGCCTTCCGTCATTGCAGGCAAATTAGCAGCACGTTTGTCTTCCGCTTCGGCTTCGATTCAAGGTATGAAGCATACAGTTCGTGCGATCGCAGATGGGATCACTTTATCCGATAAGGAACTTGAAGTCGCGCGTTGGATGCTGGAGAGCAAAACGAACCGAGAAATTGCGGCAGGGATGTTTATGAGTGAAGGAACGATTAAGAACTATGTGAGTGCCATCTATGCCAAAATCGGAACGAATGATCGGACTGTGGCTATTCTAACATTACGTCAACTGTTGGGCGGTGGGGATACTTGAGTAGGCGCTCCCCGAAGCGTTTCACAGGTGTAATCCTATTCTTGCTGCTGATTATTCTCTGTTCGGTTGGCGCCACTTACTTTGTGAATGACGGATTCTCCCGGCTGCAGGTACTTCCTCCGAAGGTTTTGCCTAGCATGAGCAAATGGGAGGCGCACTTAGGAAAGCTGCCGATTGTGGATAACCAGCTGCAAGATACGGAATCCGACTGGAAACCTTACTTGCAGATTGCTTCAACCGCACAAGGACAAACCAATATGGCTGAGTTCTGGGTTCGTGTTCGCCTGCCTAGTGGCGTTGCGGCGCTGCGTGATGCCCAGTTGAATATTCAAGATATAAAGGCTTTTGAAGTTTTCGTTGATCATCGCAAAATTGCTTCAATTAATGCGGATCTCCAGGAGACAAAGACGAAATCCATCTTCATCTGGAAGCAGGTTCCGCTGCCAGATGATGCTACTGGTAAATGGCTTCAGATACGGATTATCCCTCAAGGTTCTTCGGTAATGGGTGTGTATCTGCCAATGCGAATTGTGGAAGCTCAGGATAATCTTATAGAGCTGATACGTATAGATACAATAAAATGGGCACTTATTGCGTGTTTTTTATTTCTAAGTGTGGTCTCCTTAGGTGTTTTCATCATGCACCGAGATGTTTTGTATGCGTATTTTTCCGTGCTGAATTTTACTTGTGCATTTGCTTGCTTAGCGCTTACTTATACCTTGCAGATTTATGGCGACTGGTCGCACATCACCTATTATTACAGCGTCTGTATTCCAGTCGGAATGGTTGCCGTTGTCGGTATTTTTGAAAGATTAACGGATGCCAGTCTACATAATCGGTTCCGGATAAGCCGTTATCTGTTAAAACTCTTTGCTTTGACTTGTATAATAATAGCTTATTTACATGAACCATGGGTTTCGCGATTCATCCATATTTACCTTGTCGTTCTAGCCATCATCATCCCACTTCTTGCGATTCCCGTGATGCGTATATTCTATAAACAACGGGATGGCGAAGCCGCATGGCTTGTAATGGGGATAGGCGCGATAACACTAGGATTATGTTTGAATTACGCTACTTATTTCTTCCCGCGCTTCGGCAAATTCGCGTATGATTACGCACCTTATTATTATATTTATTGGATTGAGAATATCGGAATTTTCGGAGTTTTCATTTTTGTTTTATCCTTAGGAATGGTTTTTATTACAAGATTACGCAGTGTTTTTGTACAAAATCAAGTCATTTCCGAACGTCTCCAGGACCAAAACAGCCGGCTTCAGGAGCTCGATCGGTTGAAGGACGACTTTCTGGCTAATACGTCCCATGAACTGCGTACACCGCTACAGGGCATAATTGGACTTACCGAATCCCTCCTTGATGGTGTAGCAGGTGCGCTGCATCCCAAGGTGCAAACGAACCTGGAGCTCGTCGTAAGCAGCGGCAAAAGGTTGTCCAGACTTATTCATGATCTGCTCGACTTGTCTAAACTTAACCATCAAGATATCGCTTTAGATTTAGTTTCTCTACCTTTGCCTGACACGGTATCACTTGTCCTGGCTGCTTTCGAGCCGCAGGCTGCCGCTAAAAGTATTCAGCTTGTGAAGAGGTTTCCAACTGGTCTTCCGCTCGTAAGTGCGGACGCTAATCGGTTGCAGCAAATTTTGTACAATTTGATCGGAAACGCAGTCAAATTTACAGATACCGGCGAGGTGTGCGTAACCGCGAAACAAGTAGGAGAATTTGTAGAGGTATCTATCATAGATACAGGCATTGGTATTCCCAAAAATAAACTGCATACCGTTCTTGCCCCTTTTGAACAGGCAGAACTTGGCGCCAGAAGGGGAGGGACGGGACTTGGATTGACCATCTCGCATAAATTGATTGCCATGCATGGCGGGCAGTTTCACTTGGATGCGGCAGAGGGGAGCGGAACGACAGCCAGCTTCACGATCCCGATCAGTCGAAAAGAGGAGGATGTTGCTGCGTCCGAGGGCAGCTTCCTGCTGCCCGTACTCGACAATCAACTCCAATGGGAGTTATCCGCAGCAGCTGCTGCGGAGGGGGCAACAAGTGAAGCGGGAAATTTCCCTGCGTCACGGATACGAAACCCGTTGCCGTCAGCTACGGTGTTGCTTGTGGATGACGAGCCTGTTAATCTGCAGGTTCTGGACAATTATTTGAGCGGTTCCTCTCTACGATTGCTGAAGGCGGCGAATGGCAAAGAGGCACTTGCACTTATCGAACAGCATGTGCCTGATCTCCTACTGCTAGATGTGCTGTTGCCTGATATGAACGGTTATGACATCTGTCGTCGACTTCGCGAACGATATGACGAAAGTACCTTGCCGATCATCCTGCTAACGGCCAAAGGACGACTGGTCGATTTACTGGAAGGCTTCGATGCCGGTGCAAATGATTACATCGTGAAACCGTTCACCCGGCATGAGCTGCTAGCCCGTGTTGGTATTCAACTGAAGCTATCGCGCTTCACGTTGGAGTTAGAACGGATGGTCCAGGAGCGTACCTCCGAACTAGAGTTTACAACAACTCGTCTTCGTGAATCCGTTCGTGAAACAGCCGAGACGCTCAACGAGTTGACGCTTATGGAAGAGCGGAACCTGCTCGCCCAAGAAATTCATGATCATGTTGGACACACACTAACCACGTCCATCGTACAAATGGAGGCTGCCAAAATGCTGCTCGAACGTGGCGACCCACGGGGCAACGATAAGCTGGCGCTTTCGCAGCAACTGGTTCGTAAAGGGTTGGACGATATTCGAGAATCGGTCCGTACCTTGAAACAGCAAGGGGCCGATTTCCAGCTGGAGCCTGCGCTTAAGCTCTTGCTGGCACAAACGGAGGATGTAGCCGGCATGAACGTCGAACATGACATTTCACCGCTTCCGCCATTAAGCTCCATGCACAAAAAAGCGATCTACCACGCGCTCAAAGAAGGACTCACTAACGGAATCCGCCATGGACGCTGCACTAGTTTTCAGTTCAAGTTGATGACACATGACGACAAGCTGATATTCTCGTTATGGAACGACGGTGAGCGCTATGAGGAGACTGCCCTAGGTTTCGGTCTGCAGTCGATGATGGAGCGTATCACACAATTGGGAGGCAGTCTTCGGATATCCGGCGACGAGGAGCGAGGCAATCGTGGATGTTTGTTAATTATTGAGTTGCCAGTTGTAGGGTATAAGTAGAAGGGATGAGTCGGCAAATGGCTCCCGCGGGGGTGAGATAGTCGAAATAATCGACTATCCCAAGTGAAATCGGCGCCGGCAGGGGTGAGATAGTCGAAATAATCGACTATCACGAGCGAAATCGGCGCCGGCAGGGGTGAGATAGTCGAAATAATCGACTATCTCGAGCGCAATCGGCGCCTACGGGAGTGAGATAGTCGAAATAATCGACTATCTCGAGCGAAATCGGCGCCGGCAGGGGTGAGATAGTCGAAATAATCGGCTATCACGAGCGAAATCGNGCGCCGGCAGGGGTGAGATAGTCGAAATAATCGACTATCTCGAGCGCAATCGGCGCCTACGGGAGTGAGATAGTCGAAATAATCGACTATCTCGAGCGCAATCGGCGCCCGCGGAGGTTAGATAGTCGAAATAATCGACTATCTCGAGTGAAATCGGCGCCCGCGGAGGTTAGATAGTCGAAATAATCGACTATCACGAGCGAAATCGGCGCCGGCAGGGGTGAGATAGTCGAAATAATCGACTATCTCGAGCGAAATCGGCGCCGGCAGGGGTGAGATAGTCGAAATGTATCTGAGTCAATAGAGTGGACACAAAAAAAGCTAAGAAATCAGTTTCTGTTGTTTGTAAAACTGTGATTCAAACTTATCTGGAGACAAATAG
>NZ_LMSJ01000010.1:0-49575 GCF_001428105.1 Paenibacillus sp. Soil766
CTTTTGATTGTAACGTTGGCGGAATTCACTCATCTCGGACACCTCGTAATTTGGATAGGTCTATTATCTAACTCCCCAATTCGTTGTGTCCACTACTAAGTCTAAATTCATTTTGGGCCTTATCGGCCCAATCGCGCATCTTCGGCGGTGCTGCAGGTACTTTATCGCCGCCTACGAGATCATCTACACTTAAATGTACATGTTCCCACTCGCATTTTCAATTTTTGATCGTTCATCCGTGCAAGCGTCAAAAAAAACCCCAACGAGCCTAACCTCGTCGGGGTCTTTTCCAAATCTTCTATGTGTGCCAAACCTTATTTGTCTTTTTTAGCGTGTGAACCGTCGCAGTTGCCTTCACCGTTCTGTGTGTTTCCGCATGCACATTTACCCATACTCGTAACCTCCTCCACATGTAAGCTTGTTGTTGGATTTATTATATCTAACTCACTTACATTTGTAAAGTAGTTGATTAAAAGTTAGTAGATGAGGATAATTATCATTCTCATAAGCGTCTATTTTTCGCGACTAACTCGTCATATTTAGTTTTTTATCCGTAGGAAGAAAGGCCGCTAGCAGTCCTAACAACGGCAAGTAGGCACATAGTCGAATCACGAAGCCGATACTTGTCGCATCCGCCAATGTCCCCAACACCGCTGAACCAATTCCGCCTAAGCCAAACGCCAGGCCGAAGAAAAGTCCTGATACCGTGCCCACCTTGCCTGGCAACAGCTCCTGCGCATAGACCACGATCACGGAGAAGCCCGACAACAGAATGAACCCGATGCATGCACATAGAATCGCTGACCAGAACAAGCTTGCAAATGGAAGCAGTAACGAGAAAGGCGCTGTTCCGAGGATTGAGAACCAGATCATATTTCGTCTACCGAATCGGTCCGCCAAGGGACCGCCCATAAATGTACCCAGAGCACCAGCTGCCAATAGGGTGAAAATAATGAGCTGTGCCTTCCCTGTTGTGACTCCGAAGTGATCCATTAAATAGAACGCATAGAATCCTGTCATGCTCGCCACATAGACGAATTTGGAAAAGAGCAGCATGATCAAAATACCTAACGCGTAGGCGACTGTCTTCTTAGGCAATGCTTTTTTAACCGCAGCCGTTTTATTCACAGCGGTACGTACAACTAGCGCGCCTTTGTACCATTTTGCCACAAATATCTGAACCACAATTCCCGCTGCCGCCGCAAAAGTAAACCAAATAATCCCGAACTGACCTAACGGTACGAAAATAAGTGCGGTAAAAATAGGTGCCAACGCTTGGCCAATGTTCCCGCCTGTTTGAAAAATCGACTGCGCCAGCCCTCTCCGAGAACCTGCAGCTAAGTAGGCGACCCGCGAAGACTCTGGATGCAGCACAGAAGAGCCAAGTCCAACGAGAATAACGGCCATAATCACATGCGAGAACGTTCCAGCGTAGGCCAGTACGATAATACCAAACAGCGAGAAAACCACGCCGATTGGCAGTAAATAGGGCTTCGGCCTCGCATCCGTATACAACCCGATTAAGGGCTGGAACAAGGAGGCCGTTACATTAAGCGTGAAAGCAATCCAGCCGATCTGTGTAAAGCTTAACTGCAAGGAGTCATGCAGAATCGGGAAAATCGCGGGAATGACCGACTGAATCGCATCATTTAATAAATGCACTAAGCTGATCGAAAATAAAATGGCATAAACCGTGCGTGCTTGTACCTGTGCTGAATTCGTAGCAGCAGCTGTGCCTGTTGCTGTTTGCATAAAAATCACTCCTTATCATCATATCATCTGATGTTTGAAATTATGGGAAAGGCAAGGAATACCCCACTCCCATCATACTCTTACTTCCTACTCTTACTTCTTACCCGTATTCTTACTCTACAGTTAGTCCTGTTGAAGAAACTTTTTGACTTGCTGGACGGTCCCCTCCAGATTCTGAAGCGTCCAATGCTCCGCAGCGGCAACATCCTTAACTTGGATCGCTTGATACAAATTCACGTGAAAAAGATGATGGTGATCGTGAACCTGCTCATCCTTTACTAAATTCGTTAGAGCTTCCAACAATACCGCCGAAAATGAGCGATATAGATCGACAACGATGCTATTTTTGCTCGCGACCGCGATTGCCTGATGAAAAGCCATGTCAGCAGCTAAATAAGCGTCCGTATCCCCGCGCTCCAACGCCTGCAACCGTTGATCTAATGCTTCACTCATCTGCGCCAAATCGGCTTCGTCGCGACGTACTGCAGCGAGTCTGGATATTTCTAGCTCGAGCATTTTTCTGACTTCGTAGACTTCCAAAATTTCCGCCCGACGCAGTCGGTGAACGAGCGGTTCCTGCATCGCTGCATCGGAATGCCCCGTTAGAAATGTGCCAAAGCCCTGCTTCTTCTCAAGCAGTCCCGCATGCACAAGAACCCTAACAGCCTCACGAATGGTGGAGCGGCCGACGCCGAACTGCTCCATTAATTCCGGCTCGGTTGGAATCTTATCGCCCATTTGCAGCTCGCCATCCGAAATTTTCTTCTGCAGCTGTAACACAACATCGTCCACAAGCTTGGGACGGCGAAGTGTTTGGAAAGAAACCTTCGCATTCATCTGATCATCTCCTGTATGGCGAGTATAGCATAGATGCGAACTGTTTTTCTATATGAAGTTACTATCCATATTTATTTAGCACTCACCTGTCGAGACTGCCAGAAATTTGACAATGACGTGGATGATCAGGCAAGCTATAGTTATAGCAACAAGACAAGCACGTGAAATACGAGATGACTAGATTGCTAGACTAGGCTAGAAACACCAAACTCTTAACATGCCAAGGAGGCCCTCCCTATATGAAATCAAACAAGAGACTTACACTAATCTCCACGACTGCCATGGCATTCTCATTATTTGCTTCTCTGGCACTTGTTCAACCTGCCTCTGCTGCTGTTAAGACAAGCGTTGATTTTACAGATTTGGCTGGAAGTAACGCCGCCTTGAAAACGAAAATCGATCGTATGATCGCTGATGGTATTTTTGAGGGAGTCTCGGATACAACTTTCGGAATCTCCCAAAATATGACGCGTGCTCAATTCGCTAAAGTGGCTACGAAAATTTACAATATCCCGGTTGATCTTACGATTAACGTGTCCAGCTTCACGGATGTTCATGCGGATGACTCGGCTAACGGTTGGGCGATTCCTTATATTGAAGCAGCCAAAAAAGCCGGCCTCATCGACGGTGTTACTGATACAACCTTCCTGCCTGGCGAATCGGTTACAGCGGCACAATTAGATACCGTGCTTCTTAAAGGACTAGGGAAAAAGGTTTCGATGACAAGTTCACCTTGGTACACCGATGCAGTAAATCAAGCAACTACCCTTGGTATTCATCCAACAAACAAAGCAGGCAGCCAAGCCGCGACACGTGAGGATCTCGTTCTTAGCTCGTACGTGGCACAAGATGCATTCAACGCTCAGAAACCGCCAGTCGTATCACCGTCTAACCCAAGCAATGTATCCATTGTAGGTGATTACCATTTGGCTAGCGTCATTGATAGTGGTTTGACTAGCTCGGCTACAGGCACCATCACACAAACGATTGCTGAAGATCCAACGCTAAGTAAATTTGCCAAAGAAATCAAAATCAAATTAACATCAACTGCTGGTGAAGATATTGCAATTCCTGGAATCGTACAGTCTGTTTTTTCCTCAAATCCCAACATTGCCAAAGTAGGTCTTTCTTCCGATCATCGTGCCTACGTGCTGGGTAACAAACCAGGTACCACTGACGTAAGTGTTATGGTGCAAATTGGCAATGGAGAAGCGAAACAACTGCATGTCAGCGTAACTGTCCAAAGCGAGCCTGTGACTGTGAAGACCTTGACAGCAAAGGAAATTTCCTTTACTAAACCGATGGCAATGAATGTTTCAGACAATGTGTACTACGCTAATTTCGACGCATACACAGCCATGGATCTTACGGCTACAGATAGCTATGGCAACACATACGAGGGACTCGACATTCCAAAATACAACTTTGCTCTAGGCACTTTATTTATGACAAATGACGTGCAAGGCGAAGCAGGTTCCACTGTTGGCTCGGTATCAGTTGATTCCGATGGTACCGTGCATGTAACGGGGAATGTGACCTACTTTGAACTTACAGCCGTTTCAGCATCAGGTGTAAAAGCGACAAGCTACGTTACACTAACGAAATAAAGTGAAGTTGAACGAAGACATGCAGCTCCCCGCCTGGGGAGCTTTTTTGTATGCGGACGCACACTAGCCCACATCTTACATATATTGCTAGTGCTCATCATTTTACAGAAAGGGGTCGGTCTCGGTGTACAACGACCCAACCTTATACTCCTATCCCCCGGTTCATTATCATCTGTATCCCGCTCATCCCTACCACTATACACCTTACTGGGCGTGGGATCGCAACTTTCCACCAGTTGATACCAAAATGCTGTCTAACTCCGTCGTTACCTCTGAACATCTGTTAAAGGAAGCCTCTATCGTCGTCAAAAAGCTAACAGACCCGGAGATCGCGCGTCAATTAATGACGAATGCTCAGAGCGGCAACCAAAAAGAAGTCGATCGCATTGTTAAAACTTTCGGCAGTGATTCTGACATCGAAACTAGCTACTCCCCCAGTGCGATACAATTCGTGGTTGGTCCCCGCATCACAGGAAATCCATGCTGCCGCGTCACGCTCATGCTCAAATGGGGCCAATGAGAAAAAGAGCAACCCACCTCTTACCAGGAGTTGGGTTGCTCTTCTTTCAACGCACATCTACACTGCTTAGCAGCGGCCACGTAACCGCAAGCCAATAGGATACAGCAATAAGCACGACCCAGTAGAGGATGTAATATACATCCAATACAGAGTAGGAAGATACATAATAATACGTGCGTTTACGACTCATCGAAAAACGCTTCGCTTCCATCGCCACCGCCGTCCGGTGCGCACGGCGAATGCTTTGAGCCAGCAGCGGAATAGCGATCATCCGCATCGTGGTGTACCACGATGTCAGCGGATTCCGCTGCTGGCGCTTGCCCCTAACCTTGAGCGCATAGCGAAGCGTCTGCAGCTCCTCCAGAATGACAGGCAGCATACGCAACGCTGCCAGGAAGCTGTAAGCGTACTTCGGCGCGACCTTCCACTGCTGCATCATCGCGTAGAACAAGGCGACAGGTCGCGTGGTCAAGCTAAACAGTAAGCCAACCGAGGCAACCTGGACGCCGCGCAAGCCAAGATGGATCCCGCGGTAGAAGCTTTCCTCGGTAATTCGAATAATCCCGAGGTGAAACCATTCGGTCTCTCCGATACCGAACATCATCATCCCCGCTGTGGAGGACACGAAAATCAGCAAGAATGGCGACGCATATAGCAGCAGTCTCTTCGTAGGATGTCCGGATAAAAGCGCCAGTGGAAGCAAGGCGCCTAACGTCAGGAACAGCATCATATTGAGATTATGGGTGAAGACGACCACGATGAATAGCCCAATCGCCAAGACGAGCTTCACACCTGGATTTACCCGATGCAGCCACGTTTCACGAAAGGAAAACGTTATTTGCATAGCAGAGGCTCACCTCCCGGGACTGATGATGTCACTGCGGGTGCGTGCGTGACTTCCGTCACGCGCCCTGCATCTACCTGCCAGACGCGGGTGGCCCAGCGCTGGACGATCTCATGATCGTGGGTCACCATCACGATCACGGTCCCGCTGGCGCGCAACCGCTCCAGCCCCTCGAGCATGCGCAGCGTGCCGCGCGCATCAAGCCCGAAGGTGGGCTCATCCAGCAGCAGGACTCGTGGCCCGCGAACCATCGCGGACGCCACACTGAGCCTGCGCTTCTGGCCCAGCGAGAGCTGGAACGGGTGCCGCTCGCGCAGCGCGAGCAGGTCGTATTCTCGGAGCAGCAGCTCAGCCGCTGCCCACTGGCCCTTCTGCTGACCCTTTGGCAAGCCATAGGTCAGCTCTTCCTCCACGGAGTTCGTGACGAACTGGAACTCCGGGTTCTGGAACACAAAGCCGACTTGCTCCGCAAGGTGCTCGACTTTGTTGCCCTTCACACCCGCGATCTGGCAGTTTCCGCGGGTTGGAATGAGTCGCATGATCGCGAGGAGGAGCGAGCTTTTGCCTGCACCGTTGGCACCGACAACGGTGATCCAGTCCCCTGGATAGACGCTAAAGTTATCCACAGAGGTCCTGATCTGCCCGCCGCGAACGCCGACGAAATCTTGGAAGACCATAACGGGCGCCAGCGGCTCCATATTGGTGGGCTGCCTATCCGCTTGGTCCTCCTCTCTCCTCACATCCGCCTGCACATTCGCCTTGGCATAATCCTCCCACACTTCGGGATACCAGATGCCATACTCCCTCATTTGCTCTTTGTACATCTCAAACATGGCAAGCGGTTGTCCATCTGCTAATACCTTGCCTTCCGGTGTTAGGATGATCAAACGATCGAGCAAATCCAGCATGCCGCTAATTTTGTGCTCAACGACGAGGAGTGTTTTATCCCCGCTAATGGTTCGAATTGTGTCCCATACCTGCTTCGTGCCCTCATCATCCAACAGCGCCGTAGGCTCATCGAGAAAGAGCACCTCTGGCTCAAGCGCCAGCACACTTGCAATCGCTAACCGCTGCTTCATCCCTTGAGACAGCGTACTTATCAACGTATGAGCATCAGGCACATGTAACCCGACTAAATCCAAGTAATACCGAATACGCGCAGGCATATCCTCCCGCGGCACTTCCTGATTCTCCAACACGAACGCAATCTCTTCGTCGATATAAGGCATACAGAACTGTGTATCCGGGTCTTGAAACACATACCCCCACCGGCTAGGCTTGCTAATCTCATCCGCTTTGAGCGGAAGCTCAATCATGTCCGGCACAATTCCGCTCAGGACCTGAAGCAAGGTCGATTTGCCGCAGCCACTGGGACCTAGAAGCAGTACTTTCTCGCCGGGCTCGATGGAAAAGGAAACCCCCTGAAAGATCAGGGGGGCGTCATCGCCGGGATATTTTAACCGCAGATTCGTAACGCTCATTCCTTCGCTCATCTCGTTACCCCAATACGTCGTAATCTTTTTTGGAAACGGGACGAATCAGATTCAGTACACCCGTACGGGACAATGCACCTGTCAAATAGTAGGCGAATACACCAGCGATCAGTGCGCTGCCCAGTAAACGTAAGGTAATGAACAAAATAAAATTCCAGAAAGCAAGCTGATCGATCTCATTATAGTAGCTATCCACGAACAAGGACACGATTGCTGAGGCGAAAGCTGCAAGTATGGCTACCCCTAGAGTAACTCGGCGATAGCGGAAGAGGGCAAACACCAGCTCCGCAGCCAAACCTTGAAGTAAACCATATACGAGCGTCGCCACGCCCCAATGGCCGCCATACAAGGCCTCGATCGTTGCGGCCGCCACCTCAGCCAACAGGGCAACACCTGGTTTGCGAATCACGAGGAACGCGAACGTTGCCGCCATGAACCACATGCCGTAGCTCAACTGCTCCGCATGTAAACCTAGGGGCTTCATAAGATCATAAATGGGTCCCCAAATCCGATAAATCACACCAAACACAGCTGAAATGACAATCGTGATCAAAATATCCGTCAGCTTCAACCCTTTTTTGCTTGCTTCTCTTTGCTCCATCTTCTTCTCGACTCCTTTTTCCCAATCCATATTTGTCAATGAGATAGGCGAACACGCCAACCTTGGATACATGGTCTCTTTTGCCCCTTAAGGTCAAAAAAAGCCTACCGGAATACCGGCAGGCTTGAACATTTGTGCATAAAAAAAGCACATCAGGTCTCTACGCTGGCATTATCCAGATCAGATTAACGGTCAGTGGCATAGGGCCACTATCTCAGCCTGACTTCATCAAGCACCCGTGTTGCTATTCATTTGGCTTAACTGTAGCGGATTAGCCGCTCTTTGGCAATCCTTTTTTTCCCATGAGATCCTCGTGCACATCTATTTCTCGATCAAATGCTTCAGATCTTGCGTCAATTCGTTTAGTTGACGGATGCTGTCTACGATATTCTGCACACGATGCTGCTGCACTTCCGCGCTAGCCAGCACTTCTTGAACGGATGCCGCAGATTCCTCGGTAATCGCTGCAACGGACGTCATCTCTTCCGCTACACGCTGCGATGAAATCTGTAATTGTTGGTTCATTCGTTGCAGATGCGTAGCTTGCTCCATTACTTCCACAGTATTCGTGTTAATGACCTCGAACAATTGGTTTACGTTATCTGTCGACTTCTTCCCGGATTCTACCGCAGTAATGCCAACGGCAACCTTCTCGGCGGCTGTCACAACTTTGGCTTGAATCGAGCCGAGGATTTCTGAAATATCTGTCGATGCAATGTGTGCGTTCTGCGCCAGCTTCCGAATTTCGTTAGCCACAACGGAGAAGCCTTTCCCGTGCTCACCTGCACGAGCAGCTTCGATCGAAGCATTCAGCGACAATAGATTCGTCTGGTTCGCAATTTCTGCGATAGTGGAAACAATATTCCCGATTTTCACGTTTTCTTCATTCACTTCATTCATGATGTCGGAGGTCTCGGTGACGATGACGGTGATATCATTGATTTTGAGCGACAAATCTTCCATCTGGATCTTGCCTTCGTTCGTCATTCTCGCTGTATCCCGAGATCTGCTGCTCATCGTGTTCGATGCCGCTGTGGTCTGTTCCACCGTCTCGTTCACATTCTGAATAGCCGAAGTGATGTCGTTAATGCTGGATGCTTGTGATTCAATACCGATCGTAATTTCTTGAAAAGCGGCAACAACTTCCTCTGTAATTCTACCTGTTACCGAAGCATTCTCTTGCAAGTTTCCACTCGATGTTCCCAACACTTCTGTCGTTGTACGCACACCTGCCAGTACTTCATCCGTCTTGATCTTAGCAAATTCCGATTCCTTCGCACTTCTGCCAACGTTCGTTAACATTCTTTTACCAATCTGACTTTGACCGATGAGAGTCATAATCGTGAGCAGGTAAAAAGCATTAACCCCAACCGGATCCACATGTGGCGTTAGTGTCGTTATGTAATAGTTCATATTAATCAGCCCCAGCACACCATTCAGTACGAGCGGCTTATAGTCCATGTATAAAGAAATAAGAGCTAAGCTTAAGTACAAAATAAATAAACCAAACAAAGATGCGCTATGGGACATGAAAAAATAAGAAATCGCATTCATCCCAACCGCTATAAAATACTTTGTATACGGAATCGCAATCTTCTTCCAGGTTAAAATCGTGCAGATAATGGCAATCGGTACGCCGACTGAACAAAGGGTTAACATCATGGAGGCGGATGTATAGGCAGCCGCGACTCCAAGGGCAAGGCACGCCCATAAAAGCTTAACCATTAAGCTGTTCCTTCTGTTTAATTCAAGCAGTTGATCAGTCAATCGTGACTCCCCCTATATAACTTTCTACAATATCAGACATTTCTCTACGCTATTCAACAAGAAGCGCTTCAAACCCTCTATTTTGAATACCAATATCAGGAAAACATTAGAAGTTGACTTCCACCCCCTATAAAAACTACAATTTGTAGTGTACTTATTATTTTTCAACAAAAGAACTTATACAGCGTGGATGATTCCACGATGCAGAAAGGGATTGAAATGATGACTATATTGCTCTATATCGGACTAGCTCTATTCATTGCAGCCATCGTTGGTTATGTGCTCGCAGCAAGAATTAACAAGGATAACACCTCGAGATTGAAAAAGGCTGAAAAGCAAGCCTTGAAAAAGAAGCATAAGACCTGGCAACTGATTTCACATGCCTTGCTCATTATCGCTCTCGGCAGCGTCGGTACTTCACTTATTCAAAGCTCCGCGGGCAAATACAGTCTAGATAAGCTAAATTCCCAAGCCAACATTCAGGTCACGACAGATAAAGACTATGGACGCGATCATAAAGATGGAACCTTGATGTACGAGATGAAAATCCCTACTTCAGGTACGCATAGCCCGCATGATTTGAAATTCGGTTTCTACAAGGAAAGACCTGGTTACGAGATGCTTGTCCACAACTTGGAGCACGGCGATATCATCATTCATTACCATCCCGATGCACCGAAAGAGCTGAAAGATCGCTTAGAATATTTGACCCACTTCAAGACGGCTGGTGCAGGTGTTCTTGCGGTTCCGAATCCTGATGTACCTGCCGATCAAGAGGTCGTCGTTACGGCTTGGACGAAAACAATGAACCTCGCCAAATTTGATGAAGCTAGTGTAGGCACGTTCATTCACGACTATATTAACAAAGGTCCTGAGCAAATTCCTGCGAACATACGCCTTGGCGGCGGAACGATGTAAATTATTTACGAATTGTTTCCCGATCTGAAACGAGTTCGGTTGGCACTAACCCTGTCATTCTTCGGAATACGCGATAGAAATAAGACGGATCACTATAACCGATAAACTCGGCGATTTCGGTGACGGTCAGAGCGGAATGGCGCAGCATGTAGACGGCTGTTTTGATCCTTGTAACGTGAACGTATTCGCTGATGGTTTGACCCGTGACTTGACGAAAAAGCGTCGCCGCATAATTCGGCGAGCGGGAGATACAGGTGCCCAACTCGTCCTTGGTGACGTGCTCGCGATAATGATTCTGGATATAGCCTTTCATTTGCTCCACGAGAAGCGCGGTTGCTGAGGTAGTGGCAACTTGATCCCACTCTCGCTGGAGATACACAAACAGCTCTTGCAGATGCGCTTCACATAGCGCCATGTAATAGGGCTGTTTGTCTTGCCAGCCGCGATGAATCAAGCGCAGCCGATCTGCGATGATGTCGAACTTACCGGTCTGCCTGCAAGTGTAGGACGCTTGTTGAAGCAGAGGAAAAATGTCTTGAGCTGCTTGTGCGTCAAATTGCAGCACAAATTTCTCATGAATTTTCGTTGGTACGCTACGGCCATAGAAAGGAGTTTCGCTTGAGATAAGCAGCCATTGCCCTTTCTCTAACACTTGTTTCTTCTCATTAATCCAATATACACAGCGGCCATAGATCATGAATACAAGCGTCCAGTCCGAACGTATATTGGGCTGTTCCTCGTTCCAGGTGCTGCTTTTATCATAGTGAAAGCTCGTTAGCTGCATAGGATTTACCCCTCGTTTCATCATACTATACTACACACATCATACTATAGTTCATAGAAAATCGCATGAATAAGGCATATAATGAAGCCAACTAATCTCCTACATTCGAAAGGAAGTCCTTCACAATGCGTAAAACGAAAATCATTTGTACGATGGGTCCTGCGTGCGACTCCGTCTCAACCTTGAAAGAATTAATTGGCGCCGGCATGAGCGTCGCGCGTTTAAATATGGCACATGGCGATTTGGACGAGCACCGCGGTCGTATTCAGCGTGTACGCCAAGCTGCTCAAGAAATGGGTGTTATTATCCCAATTCTTATGGATATCAAAGGTCCCGAAATCCGCATCGGTCAATTGAAAGATGCTTCCTATGACTTGCAAACAGGCGATCGCATCGTCTTGACGACTGAGCAAATTATTGGCGATTCCAGCCGTGTATCTGTAAACTACCCAGGCTTGCCGCAGGATGTTAAGCCAGGCAATCTTGTGTTGATCGACGATGGCTCCATCGAGCTGCGCGTTGAAATGATTGACGGTACCGAAGTGACTTGCAGCGTCCTGAACCCTGCTCAGTTGAAGCAGCGCAAAGGCGTTAACTTGCCAGGCGTACGTACCTCCTTGCCAGGTGTGACAGAGCGCGATGTGATGCACATCAAATTCGGTGTTGAAGAAAATATTTCGATCGTCGCGATGTCCTTCGTTCGTAACGGAAACGATGTTCGTGAAGTTCGCGCGCTTCTGGAACAGCACGGCGCTGGTTTGACACCAATCATCTCCAAAATTGAGAACGAAGAAGGCATGACGAACTTCGCTTCCATCTTGGAAGCATCCGATGGCATCATGGTTGCCCGTGGTGATCTGGGTGTTGAAATTCCGACTGAGGAAGTTCCAATTGCTCAAAAAGATATGATTCGCGCTTGTAACTTAGCTGGCAAGCCAGTTATTACAGCTACGCAAATGCTGGATTCCATGCAGCGCAACCCGCGTCCGACTCGCGCAGAAGTGAGTGACGTGGCCAATGCCGTACTTGACGGCAGTGATGTTGTGATGCTCTCCGGCGAGACAGCCGCTGGGAAATATCCGATCGAGTCCGTGACGATGATGGCGACCATCGCTGAACGTGTTGAGCAAACCATGGTGCGTAGCTCCTTGGTTGACGCACAGCTGCAATCCAACAACGAAATCACAGAAGTGTTGTGCCAAGCGGTTGTATCCTCCGCGAACAAGCTGCATGCTGCGGCGATTCTAACACCGACAGAGACAGGCTTCACGGCGCGGATGATCGCCAAATACCGCCCAGAAGCACCGATCATCGCGGTAACGAACAGCCAGCACGCGATCAGCCAACTGAGCATGGTGCAGGGTGTCATCCCTGTTCTTGGTGAGTTCTGCGAATCGACAGATGCGATGATTCGCTCTGCAATCGACCAAGCGGAGACGCTTGGTTATGTGAAGAAAGGCGACCTCACTGTCGTCTCCGCGGGTATTCCGGTTGGGAAGTCCGGTACAACCAACCTGTTGAAGGTTGAGCGGGTTTAGGGACTTCTCCCTGGGTGGCTGGTGGCTGCCACCGCCTCCGCCTACTCGTCGCAAATAACGGGAAACCACACCTCCCCCGTCGCCCCTGGAACGGTTAGATGGAAAACCTCCATCTATTTTCGGCGATAACGGCTCGTGCAGCGAAATAACTGGATAAACTCCCGTTATTTCCGAGTAAGTCCGAAATACAGTTAGATAACCTGCTTATCGCAAACCAATAGTCCTCCCCTCCAATTGTGTCCTATGGAGTGGGAGGTTTTTTGATGGCACGTCTCCCCACTGTCCTGCAGCACCACGATGAAAACTTGTTAGAAAGCTAACTAGAAAAAGGGGTACACTAGAGGAACTATTAACTATCAAGCAACGGAGGACGCACGCACGTGATTATTCGACTTAGATTCGTATCTACTGCAATGGCGATTTATAATAACACGCCTAGCTCGACGTTCACGTATAAGCTATTCTCCGAGCGGCCGCGCGAAGAGGCCATGCAACGTGCCATTGAGATTGGACGCAAGAACCTCCAAGCTACGCAGCGAATTCTCTATTACAATGCCGCGCATGGCATTCATTTGTTTCGCCTATCATCCGCGCTAATCCCCCTGGCCACTCACCCAGATGTGCGGATTGATATTGCCGGAGAGTACGCCGACGAGCTTCGCAAGCTCGGTGACTTCGCGAAGGCGCACGATATTCGGCTCAGCATGCATCCCAATCAATTCACGCTGCTCAACGGAAGCGATAAGGTCGTTGCTGCGGCGATCGAAGATTTGAATTATCATGCAGCTATTTTGGATGGCATGGGGCTAGACGAAACAGCCATCATTAACATCCATGTTGGCGGTGTATATGGCGATAAGGAGGCTGCGACGCAGAAGCTTTTCGACAATGCGCCGAAAGTGCCCGAGACTGCGATGCGGCGGTTAACGTTCGAGAACGACGACAAAACCTACACGTTGGAGGAAACGCTTGCTGTAAGTCAGCGGCTGCAGCGCCCTTGCATGCTGGATTTGCACCACGATTGGTGCAATCCCTCCGCCATTTCTCCCATCGAGTTGCTCCCCCACATCGCCCAAACATGGGGGGAACTGCCGATGAAAATCCACGTATCCTCGCCCAAGAGCGAGAAGGAATTTCGCTCCCATTCGGATTACATCGAGCCAGAGATGCTTACGGCTTTTCTCAAAAGCTGCAAAGAAATTGATCTCCCCCGCATCGACGTCATGATTGAAGCGAAGGTGAAGGATTTGGCCCTGTTCCGACTTGCGGAGCAGCTTGGCAAAATCCGCGGCGTGAAGCGGTTAGAGGGTGGGGTTTTGAGCTGGTGAGTTCACAAAAAGACCAATAAGGGTATTCACCCAAGTTGGTCTTTTCTTATTACATTTACTTGAAACATCCTTACCAATATAAGCGTTTAGACTTAAAAGGGGGAATGACGAATAACAAGAAAACTCATAGTTGTATGGATCATTGTCACAATTTTCATCGTGCTATGTGGATGTCAAAGTAATAACCTGTCTAATGCGAAGTCAACGGATACAACACCAAAAGAACTAGAAACGTTTTACCCAGGTGATATTACAAAAGTGGATGCCATTGAAATGATTAGTGGCAGCAACGGGAACCGAAAATCTATTACTAATACGTCGATGATTAGAGAATGGATTGAAAACGTCCGTCATTTGAAAATGATTCCCAATCCTGACCAAAAAGAATTTGATGGTGTCTTGTTCCATGTCACGTTATTTGAAAAAGGAAAAAAATGTTGAATTTAACGCCTACTACTGTTGATAACAAGCCTGTTAAGCCTAGTAAGGATTTAGCAGAACTTATGAAGGAATTGTATAAGAGTGAGAAGTAGCCGACAAATAATATTTCGTTTCTAGCGTGAAACAAGCACGCGTCATTCCGTCTTATCCATGGCCTCATTGGCCTTGTGTATATTTTTCACATGGCGCAAGGCGTTAATTTCGCCGCCGATAATGATAATGAGCGCTGAGATGTAGAACCAGGTCATCAACACAATGATCCCTCCAATACTGCCATACGTCGCGCTGTAGTTGGTAAAGCTGTTGACATAGAAGGAGAACGCAAGCGACGTTCCTTGCCAACCGATGGCGGCGAATAAGGCGCCTGGCAGTACGCTTTTACACGTTAAACAGGTGTTGGGTGCGATATAGTAAATGCCGACGAATACGACAAAAATAATGACAAAGTTAATAATCCAGCGCAAATTATTCCACAGCTCGATGTGGGCAGTCGCCACATGGACGTGCTCCGCCAACCAATCCCCAATCCAGTGACCGAACACGCTGAGCAGCAGTGCCGAAATGATCACAACTAACATACCTAACGTAAGCATGATAGCTAAGAAGCGAGAGTGAATGAAGCTTTTACGAGCTGGCAATCCGTACGCTTTGTTGACCGCCCGGACAATGGCGTTCATCGCCGCGCTGGCACTCACTAAGGCCAAGATTAAACCGAAGGAGAGTGTGCCGCCTCTTTTGACATTGAGCAGATTACTGAGCGTTTCCTCCAGCCACCCTGCCACAGCACCCGGTATGTACTCCCGAATCAAGCCAATAACGTCGTCAGAGGAGAACGGCAAGTAGCCGAGCAAACTCATCACGAACAGCAGTAATGGAAAAAGGGAGAGCAGAAAATAGTATGCGCACTGCGCGGCCAGCCCGGTGGCATCGTGTTCATTGAACTGCCCCCATAGCAATTTAGCGTAAGATTTAACCATACAGCTATTTTTCCTTTCATACGGCTATAATTGTGGTAGAATAGATGGTTCAGTCTTGCAAGTAACATTGTTATGAAACAGGTGGTCACATGAATTCCATTCCTATGTATACAACGCCGTTAGGCTTTAAACCAACGACAGAACGCCCCGTGCCTCATGCGACAATGGCACTTCTTACGAACAGCACGGAGCTTGTGCCTGATTCAGATGCAGATAGCTATTTTTTCCGTGATCTAGAGGAGCACGGCATCCTTCTTAATGAAGCTCAGATCAAGGCTGTCAGGCACTTCAAAGGGCCGCTGCTCACACTAGCTGGTGCAGGTTCTGGGAAAACGACGGTACTTGTGTGCCGCGTCGCCTACTTGCTCCGTGTTCATCAGATACAGCCTGCGAACCTACTTCTTATTACGTTTTCCAAAAAAGCTGCTGAAGAAATGCGGGAACGTCTTACGACGATGCCCGGTCTTCATGCGAGTATGGCTAACGTGATGCAGGTGCGGACGTTTCATGCTTTTTGCCTGCGATTATTGCGGATGAATGGGCTGCAGCAAGAGATTCTGAGCGATGGCCGCTTTCAGCAAATCGTTTTTAAACGAATTATGCTTAGTATGGGTCTACAGGATACGTATCAGCCTGAAGTTCTTATTTCCCTGCTATCCTCTTACAAAATGCAGCTCATCGAAGTTGAAGATCTCCCTGAAGGTACGGAAGAAGAACAGGAAGTAAAGAAAATTTTCTTACAGTATGAACAGTGGAAAATGGAGCAACAGAAGATCGATTTCGATGATATTTTGATCAAAGCGTATCAACTTCTCCTCCAAAATCCCGACATTCTCCGCTCTATGCAGCGCAAATTCACATACATCAGTGTCGATGAGTTCCAAGATACGAATACCGTTCAATATGAAATTATTAAAATGATTGCAGCCGTCCATCAGAATTTAATGGTTGTAGGTGACGATGACCAAACGATTTACTCGTTTAATGGAGCGAGAAATGAATTTATTTTGCAATTCCATGAGCAGTACCCTACTGCAATAACCGTTACGCTAGATATTAATTATCGGTCGACGTCAAGTATTGTTGGCTTAGGCAATGCGATTATTAAGCATAACGTGCAGCGCAAATCCAAAACGCTTCTAGCCACCAAGGAAAGCATGCTAAAGCCACATTATGTGAAACCTGCGAACAGCGATGATGAGGCTGATTGGTTGATCGGCGATCTTCGGCTTAAGGTGGCTGAGGGCGGCAAACAGTTTGGGGATTTTGCGATTTTGTATCGGACGGCGAGCAACAGTCGGGCTATCATTGAGGCGCTGATTTTGCATAACCTCCCTTTTGTCGATTACGGTACGAACGATTCCTTCTATGAACAGTGGATGGTGAAGCCGATTATTGACCATTTGCGGATTGCCCATGAGCGTCGAAATTTCGAAGCCATCGAAGGGGTCCTCCCCTCATTATATATTGGACGAGACCAAGGCATGCGTATTATTCAAGATCAAGAAGCGGTTCAGGCGAAAAAGTGGCCTTTAATCCATCTGCTAGGGCTTCCACAGTTAAAGGAATTTCAGAAAGAAAAGCTGAAAGCCCGCATCCGTCTGATCAAAACCCTCGTAGAGATGACACCGCTCGCGGCCATTCAAGCGATTCGTAAGGATTTCTACGATGCGTTTCTGGAAACCAATAAGCGTAGCAAGCTTACACAACATCGTGAAATGCTGAAAGAAACGCTGGATGAGCTGGAGTCTTCCGCTAAGCGGTTCAACACGGTCGAGCAGTTCCTTTATTTTATCCATGAAGTAGCGGAAAAACGCACGGAAATGCGGATGCAAAACAAAGAACAATTCGCCGATAAAATCTCGCTGATGACGATTCATAAATCGAAGGGACTGGAGTTCCCGATCGTGTACCTGCTCTGTGCGATTGAAGGCAATATGCCGCATTCATCGGCACTCGATGCCCGCCATTTGGACGATGTCAAAATGGCGGGCGTCGTTGCGCGGGATAAGGCTGCTGCCGCGCTCGAGGAGGAACGGCGACTGGCTTATGTCGCCGTGACAAGGGCCAAAGGCGAGCTGCTGATTAGCTCGCCGGCGTTCTACCGCGGGAAGAAGGCGGAGCCTTCCCGGTTTCTATTGTCCGCGTTCCCTGGCTCGGACGCTGGGGCTGTGACCAGCCGCAGCAAGCCGGCTGGCGGGTTCACGGCCGCTGGCGGAGCTGCGGCCGGGCGGGCAGCCACTGGCGTAGCCGTGGCTGGAACTGCTGCGACCGCGACCGAGCGGGTCGCGGCTTGGTTGTGCGGCGCGACCGGCTGCAAAGCCTGGTCGCGGATCTCTTCGCCGCAGGAGGCACGACTCGCGGCGAAGGCGTGCCCGCTGTGCGGCGCGGGCATGGTCAAGGGCAGCCGCGAGATCGCGCTGGCGCGGCGGTAGCGGCTTGTAGCAGGGTAATGTTGTATTGAATACAACATTACCCTGCTACAGGAGCCGTTAAACATCAGCTGGCCGGACTAGGCCGAGCAACTGCCCTTGCGCACAATTTTTGTGCGCTAGCTTGCCTCCGCCGGCCCGGCTACTACCCTTGCGCACAATTTTTGTGCGCTAGCTTGCCTCCACAGGCCCGGCTACTACCCTTGCGCACAATTTTTGTGCGCTAGCTTGCCTCCGCCGACCCGGCTACTGCCCTTGCGCACAATTTTTGTGCGCTAGCTTGCCTCCGCTGGCCGAGCTACTGCCCTTGCGCACAATTTTTGTGCGCTAGCTTGCCTCCGCCGGCCCGGCTACTGCCCTTGCGCACAATTTTTGTGCGCTAGCTTACCCTCCGCCNGCTACTGCCCTTGCGCACAATTTTTGTGCGCTAGCTTGCCTCCGCCGGCCCGGCTACTGCCCTTGCGCACAATTTTTGTGCGCTAGCTTACCCTCCGCTGGCCGAGCTACTGCCCTTGCGCACAATTTTTGTGCGCTAGCTTGCCTCCGCCGGCCCGGCTACTGCCCTAGCGCACAATTTTTGTGCGCTAGCTTGCCTCCGCTGGCCGAGCTACTACCCTTGCGCACAATTTTTGTGCGCTAGCTTGCCTCCGCTGGCCGAGCTACTGCCCTTGCGCACAATTTTTGTGCGCTAGCTTGCCTCCGCCGGCCCGGCTACTGCCCTTGCGCACAATTTTTGTGCGCTAGCTTACCCTCCGCCGGCCGAGCTACTACCCTTGCGCACAATTTTTGTGCGCTACCGCAACTCCGCCGACCCGGCCCATGCCCTTGCACCACAAAGAGCAGCCATCCCACAAGGGATGACTGCTCTTTTCTTTCATCTCGATATTTCACATAGACATTTTACACTAACGTTCTTAACGCCTCCAAAGCCGCCTCATAATTCGGATGGCTACTCATTTCAGTCAAATACTCCACATAGCGAACCGTATCATTCGCATCCACGATGAAGATTGCACGCTGATCCAACTGGATCTCTTTGATAAGCACACCGTATGCTTGACCGAATGAGCGATTTTTGTAGTCGGAAAGAGTAACGACTTTATCGATACCGGCAGCGCCGCAGAAACGACTTTGTGCAAAAGGCAGATCCACCGAAATCGTCAAAATAACGACGTCGTCACCAAGTTTATCGGCTTCTACATTAAAGCGGCGCGTCTGAGCGTCACATGTTCCTGTATCAACGGATGGCACAACGGAAATGAGCTTCACTTTGCCCGCATAATCCGCCAGACTGACTTCGGTCATCAGGTCCTTATTTACTTTAAAATCTGGTGCTTGATCCCCTACTCTGATTTCTGGCCCCAGTAAAGTGATCGGATTTCCTCCAAGGGTAGCTACCCCTGTGCGTTCTTGTATGTGTGTCTGTGTCATATCATAAACCTCCTAAGATATATGTGAATGGTTGTTTTTCGTGAATGTGTTCCTACGTTTTATGATGTACGGCTTAACTTAAACCGCTGCAATAACAGCTTTCAACTTTTCTTTGCTCTGCAACCCAACCAGCTGATCGACCACTAGCCCATCTTTAAAAACAAGTAAGGTCGGGATACTCATCACGTTGTATTTCGCAGCGGATTCTGGGTTATCATCGACGTTGATTTTAACGATTTTCGCAGCGTCACCGATTTCGGCTGATAGTTCATCTAGAATCGGAGCGATCATTTTACAAGGACCACACCATGGCGCCCAGAAATCGACGAGGACGGTACCGGCACCTGTTTCATTTTGAATAGTAGCATCAGATATATGATTAACGGACATAGCTCATTCCTCCTTGTACTTCGTGCTCTACATTCGCTTGTTGCTCAGAGATAAAGCGTTCGGCATCGAGCGCCGCCATACAGCCGCTGCCTGCCGAAGTAATCGCTTGGCGGTAAATTCGATCCTGTACATCGCCACAAGCGAACACCCCTGGGATTGTCGTTTGAGACGTACCCGGAATCACCTGCAAATAACCAAGCTCATCGGTTGGCAACTGCCCGCCTAAGAAACCCGTGTTCGGGGTATGCCCGATGGCTAGGAAAATCCCGTCCGCCTCAAGCAACTCTTCTTGACCTGTCGCGTTATTGTGGACTTTCAGTCCTGTCACACCCATCGGACCTGCCACCACTTCAAGTGGTGTGCGATTCAAGCTCCAAGCTACTTTACTATTGCCGCGAGCGTGATCCTGCATGATTTTCGAAGCTTTGAGATCATCTCTACGATGGACCACACGCACCTCGGAAGCGAATCGAGTCAGGAACTGTGCCTCTTCCATTGCGGTGTCTCCACCGCCGATGACGATGATTTTCTTGTTCCGGAAGAAAAATCCGTCACACGTTGCGCAAGTACTTACCCCTTTGCCAATATTGTCGGCTTCACCAGGTATGCCTAATTTCTTAGCAGTTGCACCTGTTGAAATAATCACCGAGTCTGCGGTCAATTGTCCGCCATCCTCAAGAAATAAGGTAAATGGACGTTTAGAGAAGTCCACCTCTGTTACGCGCCCCGACTGAATCGTTGCCCCGAAGCGAAGCGCTTGTTTCCGCATGTTGTCCATTAGCTCAGGTCCTGTAATCCCATCAGGGAAACCTGGGAAGTTATCGACTTCTGTTGTCGTGGTCAGTTGACCACCTGGCTGTATGCCCTCTATAACAAGCGGTGAGATGTTCGCTCTTGCTAAGTAAATGGCTGCGGTTAGTCCCGCAGGTCCTGTTCCGATAATGATCGCTTTGTGATGCATAGGAATTCCTCCTTTTTTACTATGGTGGTGCTGATGTCGCAGATTAACATTGCGTGCAATTAAATTTTCAACAAATCTTATGAACGAATCATATCAATTTCGATTTGTTTTGTCAACAATTTAATTGTGTACAATTTAACGATGCGCACTACCATTATCTATTAAGCTCACATTCAGCTTACGCTCATACTTCCTTCAGCTTGGTCAGGCATAATGGGGTTCAGAACGAGAACGACACTAACAGCCACATCACGAGAGGAAGTATATACATGAATTCAAAAAATAATCGCCTATGGGTATGGACCTCATCCGCCCTTTTGGTCAGTTTGATCGCTTACGCTTCGGTATTTCCACCTGTTTCTAAAAATAACGACGAGAAAGCCGTTGCCAAAGTCAACGGGGTTGAAATTAGCACGACTAAGCTGTATAACGCTTTGGTAACAAGTGGCGGAGCGCAAACATTAGACTCCATGATCACCGAAGAACTTATCAACCAAGAGAGTAAGAAAGCCGGAATCCAGATTACGGATGCCGATGTGACGAACGAAATTCAAACGATTCAAGCTACGTATGGGTCGGAGGATGAATTTAACCAAGCGCTTGCCAACTATGGCATGACATTAGACGATTTGAAGAAAAACATGCAATCCCAAGTGATGCTGAAGAAGATTTTGGAACCACAAGTCACCGTAACTGACGATGAAATCAAGAAATATTATGATGACAATTTAGAATCATTAAAAGTGCCCGCACAAGTGAAAGCTTCCCATATCTCTGTAGCGACGGAAGCTGAGGCTGAGGCCATTATTGCGAAGTTAAAGAGCGGCGGAGATTTCGCAGCACTTGCGAAGGAAAGCTCCACGGATGCAGCATCGAAGGATAAAGGTGGAGATCTTGGCTATATCTCAGCAGGACAAGGAGATCCGGTGTTTGAAGCCGCGGCATTTGCTTTGGAAACAGGCGGTCTAAGCTCTGCAGTACAAACGGCAACAGGCTATGATGTTATTAAAGTAACGGATCATAAAGCTGCTTCAACACCAACGCTTGCAGACAAAACCGCTACGATTAAACAAACATTAGTCGATCAGAAGATCTCAACGCTTTCCCAGACTTGGTTGGAACAAAAGAAATCCGAAGCAAAGATTGAAAACAACTTGGCCGACTTAGCTTAGACAACCTAGTTCTGGCTGAAATGAGCGGGCGACCGCCCTGCGTCCGACAGGATTGATGAGTCTGTTTGAAATAACTGTAAAATAAGTAGTTAATTTGTGCCTTTTTCATCTGAAATCCAATTTAGATGGAAAATATCCAGTTATTCCTAACTAATTTCTGCTTTCCTAGTAAAATGGCGCCATTTAGCTACATGAAATCCATCTATTTCGAAAATTTAAGCTAAATCCGCAGAAATAGCTGTATAAAATCCAGTTAATGAGTTCGGTGGACGGTGGTTTGGCGGATAACTGGCGACTCCAAGTGCGACGGTGGATTGACAGACAACTAGTTACTCTCAGGCGCGACGGTGGATTGGCAAACATCTAGTTACTCTCGGGTACGACGGTGGATTGTCGGATTGGAGCACCACCTGCTGCCCGAATTCGACACCCGCTCCCCTAACAACACCAACCCCCCCTTAGCTGCAGCTAAGGGGGGGTTTCTTATACTTTTACGGTGTGCGAAGCTTCATGTCGTCCAGGCTTTTGAATTGGTAGCCCTGCGCACGCGCGGCATCAATGATCTTGCCCAACGCTTCCGTATTGTCGCTGGATACGGAATGCAACAGAATGACAGCGCCTGGATGCAGCTGCGCCATGACGTTTTTGTAGGCATACTCCCAGCCCTTCTGCTGCTTGGGCTCCCAATCGCGATACGCAACGGACCAGAATACATTCGTGTAGTTCAGTCCTTGGCTGACAGCCAGCGAGCGGTCGTTGAATATGCCTCGCGGAGCGCGCAGATAGTGCATTTCCTTTTGCCCCGTCACCGCGGCGACCTCGTCTTTCACTTGGTTCAGCTCTTTCTGTATGCGCTCCGCCGGAATCTGGCTCATATCGGGATGGCTCCATGAATGGTTGCCGATCAGATGGCCTTCGGCTGCCATGCGCTTCAAAAGTTCTGGTTCTGTCCGAATATAGTGACCCGTTACGAAAAATATAGCCGGCACTTGCTTCTCTTTGAGCACATCCAGAATTCGACCTGTATAGCCTTGTTCATACCCGTTATCGAAGGTTAAGTACAATTCCTTTTGTGACTGATCGCCTGTAAAAACAGCGCCGTGCTGCTTCAAGAGGCCCTTGAATCCCTCTTCATCGATCGATGGCGGCTGGCCGTTGACACTCTTTTTGAAACCAAAGTGGTAGGTTCCATCCGCGGAGACCATGGTCATTTGCCCGGCCATAAGAGCTAGGGAAAATAGGAAAATACGCAAGATTTTCATATGGATGTCATGCACTCCTTGCCTTGTGTGATGAGTTGTGGCGAGTTACAGCCAACTGGGACTGTTACTAATATGCCACACCACGGCAGGAGATTATGTGTTTGTACCTCAATCGATCACTTTACCGAATGCTTCTACAATGTCTGCTCGAAACGACAAATGAGTTAGCTTTTGAATCTCCGCATAGGATTCCTTTTTCGAGGTTTCCTGCCTGTAGGAACGCGGCGTCGTCATAGCAAGGTACATTTCTACAATACCAAGCATCTGGGATAGGATAGGAATTTGAGCACCTTCTAGACGAAACGGATAGCCGGTTCCATCTATTTTTTCATGATGATACAAGAATACCTTCTCTACTTCCCGGAATTCCGGAATACCTTCACATAATTCCCTCGCCATATAGCAATGTTCTTGTACAACTTCGAACTCAAATTCCGTCAATTTACCTTCTTTTTCAAACATATAATCCGGCAGCTTCACTCTGCTTACAAAATGCATCAGTGAAAGCAAATCAATTTCCCACTCCTGCACACGCAGACCGCCATAGGCATGAACCAGCTTCTTCAGCAACGCACTCATTTCACCAATTTCTTTGCGTGAGGTTTGCGTTTTCCGCTCTCCTACAGAGATAAAGGATTGGAGCATATTGATCACCTGCTGCTTCTGTCTCTGAAAAGCAGTCGCTTCTGCATTACGTTTATATTGATGTAAGGAGATTTGAATAATAACTCCCAAAATGATACAACCCAGTGCATAAACACCTTTGGTTGTCGCCATGATAATAGATGAAGTATCGCCATTTGACGTAACGCTTGGCCCCAATATTTGAAAACTAATAAAATAAAGCAAGAATAAGAGCGAGCCATACATGTAAATCCTGAATTCAACTAACAAACTAAGCATAATTGGAAAAAAAATAAGGGCGACCCACATTTGCTGTAAGGTCAACGGGTTATATAAGGTGATCATAACAATTACCAGAAATATTAAGGCAGGAGCAATCATCTTCGAATACCGACTGTGTTTGGGCATAAGGTGCTGTAAGCCAAACATCGCCCACCCGAATAGGGATACTGTTGCAGATGTCAACATATATAAATGAGACTCTGCATTTCTACTAATAAGCCAGTAACATAAACCACTCAATGTGCATAGTGTAGCCATGCTGCCAATGATAAACATGCATAGCTGATGAATCGGTTGACTACTAAATCGCTGCACAATGTTCATAGCAAATTCTCCCTCGTCAGGTTAGAACTATTCTCTTTGGGTTGAAACATAGAGGTCCCCTTCATCACTTCATGGATGGTAGACAGAATCGTCTCTGGACTGGTGTCTTTCATCAAATATCCGTCCACACCCGCTTTAAAGGCACGATAAATATCTTCACTTTCGTCGAATGCGGTTAAGATAATAATTTTTATACGCGGTAGCCGCTCTTTCAATATTCTGGCACCCTCAATGATGCATCGCCCAGGCATTTTGAGATCTGTAAGAAGTAAATCAGGCATTAGTGCCAGTGATTGTATTACGGCTTCATTGCCGTCAGATGCTTCTCCTGCTACGGTGTATGAGCCACAACTTTCAAGCAGCATGTGAAGGCCTGCCCTAATCATCTTCCGATCATCGGCAATGACGACTTTAAACATAAGCCATACTCCTCTCACGTGGAATATAAGCCGTAATCGTAGTACCCTTACCGGGTTCTGAGTGGAAAGAAATCGCGCCATTCAAGGATTTAATTCGATTTTCCATGCCTCCCAGTCCGTATCTTCCTCCTGAATTCCCTCTAGACAACTTCATTCCCACCCCATCATCCCTGATTGTGATCGCCCATTGCACACTCGTAACCTCGATTTGCACATAAATATGCTTGGCTTTGGCATGCTTGATGACGTTATTCGCCGCTTCTTCAACCAAATGATATATCGCTTCCTCAATATCCAGCTGTTCGTGTGCAATCCAACCTATTTTCTCAAAAGTCGGTTTTACCTCAGTATGCTCTGTCACTCGTTGCAGCAGCTTCTCTATAGCATGATGAAGATTAATTTTTCTTTTCTCATCCTTCAATTCAATAATGAACTGCCTAATTCCACGATGACTCTCTTTGACCTTTTTCTCAACTTCTATGACAAAAGGAAGTGTCTCCTCACGAGCATCTGCCGGAAGAGCTTGTTTTAATTGGAACAGCTGGATAGAGATAAAGAACAGTTCCTGTGCGATCCCATCATGAATATTTTGCGCGATGATGTCCCGTTCTTTCGCAACGGCCGTCTCAGCTGCATACGCCAATTCCCCTTTGACAAACTGATCTGCTTCCAATCGGATGAGAAGAAAGTGAATATACAGTTTATGTAGAACTGTCAATTCGTTTTTATGTGCCTTCACAAGTAACCAACCGTAGACATTCCCCTGACGATCCCTAAGCGTTTCAATATAAAATGGCACAACCTCTCCTGCGGGAGAAGGCACGTCCGCATACACTTTGAAAGAATAGGGTCTATTTTGTTTCAAATAATTCGTATAGTACGTCTGTCTCCAGCTTTGAAGCTTTTCAGAATCGCTTGCACCAGCTAAGCATAGAATGACTTCGCGGTCATCTAACACCTTCTTCAGCACACCTTCCGAATAAGCGACCACGCCCTGATTCTTAGCCGAAGCCGCATAAGAACTAGTTGCATAGACCATCATGAGCTTCCTGTATTCTTGGCGAACAACCTTTATCCCGTAATGGATCGAGCCCATACAAATAAAGAAGATGAGCACAACAAAGCTATAATTAAAATGCTCCATCATATACCCATACATCGACAATGAAGCTGAACGGGAAAATAACAGGGGAATAAGCAGCGAATACACGAGTAGGATGGAATAATATATGTTCCATGTTACAAACCTTTTGAACATAATCAAACCAGCGAAGCTGTATACCAGAACTGGGCTCGAAATCCCCCCCGTTTGGCTAATCACATAAAGACCAAAACATACATCTGCTAGCGCTGTTAGCCATCTTGTTCGATTCATGTTTCTAATTTGAGCAAAACTATATATCGTTTGGAAAAGAACGGTCGTCAACAGCAACTCAGGTGTAACTGGGTTATTTCGGGCATGTATTAAGAGCCCTATCAGTAGCAACGCCCATCTGAAGGCAAGAAATACATATAAGCCAGTTTTCCTTTGCAAAAACATGTCTACCTGCTCCTAAACTTTAGGTAATCTTAATGGTAATTTGGAAGAATGTGTTATACAATAGTGAATTATCTAGTCTTAAGGTCATAGGCATTTAGAACTATAAAAACTATAACATAGTTTCGCTATATATAGGAGGGGTAACCACATGATAAACATCATTATCCTCGATGACCATCCGCTTGTTCGACAAGGCATTCGTACGATCGTTTCATCCAGCCCACTCATTCATGTGCTCGGAGAAGCGGCCAGCACCAGAGAAGCGCTACGCCTCCTCGAACAATCTAAACCTGATCTCATCCTCGTTGATTTGAATTTAGGGAGCGATAATGGCTTGGACATGATCCAAGAAGTCCGTCGTGCCGGACATACTTGCAAATTCATGATATTAACCTCCTCCATCACACGAAGCGAGCTTCAGCTAGCCCAATCCCAACAGATCGAGGGAATCTGCTTGAAAGAAGCCTTTCCTGAGGATCTCATCTATGCGATCGAGGTCGTATCTCGTGGACGTAAATACTACGATCCTGATTTAATGAGCTCCTTCATGGAGGATAATACCTCAGCGGATCAAGAAAACGTCCTATCCGATCTGACTCCCAAAGAGCTTGAGGTTCTGCTCGCCCTAGGTAAGGGATTTTCGAATAAAGAAATCGCCAACGCGCTGTATATTACTGAATTCACGGTTAAGAAGCATGTGAGTCAAGTCTTGGCGAAGCTTGATTTATCAGATCGCACACAAGCAGCCCTTTATGCCCTCTCCAAGGGATTAGTTCAGTTTGAACTTCAGCGTTAGAACGCCAAAGATCCGTCGGGAACCCCCGCCGGATCTTTCATTATTTCAATTCGAGCGGCATCGAAATTCTATGCATTGGAAATAGAGAAACGGCTGCATATCCCTTTACATCTTGGATATGAACAGGACCTAAAGAAGGATCCCGACTATCTTTGCTTTCCCCTAGTGTGCGATTATCACCGACAACGAACAAATAGCCGTTTGGTACGATTTGTTCATTCAAATCTTCCGATTCACCAACGGTGTACAGTTCCGCGAGAGGTTGTCCGTTTACATAAATCGTTCCATCTGTTATAAGGACATGGTCTCCTTGCACCCCTATGACACGTTTAATAATATTGAAACCGAGCCTCTCGTCTTTAATCACTACAACATCACCGTACTTAGGTGAACCGTAAAACAGGGGAAGTTTGTTCATTAACAGTATATTCCCATTTTGTAACGATGGATTCATTGAATTACCTGACACTTTCGTAATCCCTGCCACATTATGAATCACAAGAAAGAGCAGTGCCATGAGCAAACTAAAGCGAATCCAACCCCACACTTCACTTTTCTTCTTCTTCGCACCTACGTGAACGATTAAGCCTTCTTCCATACTGATATTCCCCTCGATCACAAGAATGTATATGTATTATTGGTAAGTAACCTCGGTTACTGTGGTTGACTCTGGAAGGGGTGGTTGCCCATATACATCAGAAACCACCGTGATAGGACTTGGAGTCTTTATCACAAGAGGATCTATAAATACAAGAGCAGGAGGCACATAGCTATTCGTTAAGTCTTCCATGGCTGCCTGTGCACTGATGACGATTTCTTGTAGCTTGCGTACCAGTTGCTCGCGGTCTTGACCAGAATGAATATCCATCTGGGACAGTAACTGTTGCGCATATGCTGACAAAGTATCTAAACGAATTTGTTTCTGCTCACCTGCATAGGTTTCTAAACTTAACGACGAAGCTTCAAGTCGTTGTTGTAATTCTTTCTTTAACAATTCCTTCTGTGCAGCGATCTCGGTTTGCATGGATTTGTCCAAGCTTTGCATAACCTGATCTGTTTTCTTCGCAAACCAAGAGGTCATTGCGCCTGCAAGATCTGTATCCGCATAAGAAATTCCAGTAGTTGCTGAGATGACAACCGTTAAAGAGACAATTCCAACAGCGATTTTACGCTTTGTCCACAACTGTTTTTTCACAATTCTACTTTTCACCCTGGCAACTCCTTCTGATTCGTATATAAAGCCAGAGATCCACGGATGGACCTCCGGCTGCTTGTATCGATTATGGAGCTGTAATTCCTTGGACAATTGCATCTAGTTCATCAAGTGCATCGCCTTCAAGCTTATCAGCAAGCGTGGAAATTCTTCCTTGAGCTGCAATTTGTTTGTCTGAAGTTGAGTTCGCAAGTTGAGTCTCTAGCGCACCGATTGTATTATTAAGATTCGTAGTTACTTCTGTTGCTGCTATTTCACTTTGCGTAGTAATGGAGCCATTCAAATTTGATTTCGTTGTACTAATTGCAGTATTTAAATCAGTTTGTGCTTTGGTGCTAGTTGTAGCTACACCAGGTGTCAGCACATTGTTGGAGTAGTAATTTTCATGATTTCTAACTGCATTTGCAATATCCTTCTCAGCTTTTACGCCAACAGCAGCTAAATCGGTATTTGTTTTATCGTTAGTTGTACTTACAAAAGAATCATACTCATTTTCGATACTGTTGTTAATAGCGGTTTTTGCACTATTGATTTGTCCTAGATACTCTCCATTTTGGTCATTAATCGCTTTATTGGCACCAGCCAACTCAGCTCTTCCAGTTGCGGCAATATTCGTACGAGCTGAATTAATTCCAGTTGTAACCGTTGTTTTCAATTCTTCTGTTTTCGTACCATAATACGTATTAAGATTGCCTGTAACTGCAGCTTTTGCTAAACCAGAAGCTGTGGTATACCACGTTTGCAGTTGCGCACCTGCATCTGTTTTCGCTGCAAAGGCTGTACCCATACCTGCTACTAAACTTGTTGCTACAACACCAATCGCCAACTTGCTTTTCAATGATTTCATCATTTCTCATTCTCCCTTAATCATATTTTATTGTTTAATGCGTTCACCTTGTGTGAACCCAGAACTCATGCTGTAAGCTAGTTGCTCAACTGTTCCGTTAGCCCTTGAATCGCTTCACTTGCCCATTCCTCGAGATCCTTACTCATTCGACTGGATGAGGCTTGTACAAACATATTGAAATTTTCACTACTGGATTTGGTCAACTCGATCGCGATACCGTCGAGCTGAGCTTCGTAAGTTTGTTGCGCTAGTACGATACTCTTTGAAGCCTTGTGACCTGCATCCACCGCAGTCTGCTCGATCTGAGCTCCTGCATGCGCTACACCTTCATCCTTCACTTGAGTCAATGTTTGTAGTGCAGTAACGGTGTTTTGTTGAAGCTTTTCACTGATCTCATGCTTATCAAGTTGTATGCCTAATTTCCCCCATACCTGCAAGGTTGACCCTGCATCTGTATAGGCATAAGCCGCTGTACCCATTGCGAGGGGTATCGATAAGCTTAAAGAAACGATCATCAACTTGAGAGTCTTTCGTATCATTTCAATTACTTACCTCCTCGATAGCTGCGCTTGCTTACATACAAATTGTATCTTGTTATCCAATTTGTGCCCTCGCCCTTAAGGATAATTTATGGCTACTACCTTCGCGGGAGCCGTTGGTATACTTTCGTACCATGTGCTAGAAACAACCCTATTTTCTCGGCAATTCAGTGATACCTCCCCATTCCACTTGGCTCTCATCTGAATACAATAGAGTACATGATCTGTAGGGGTGGAGATTCATATTCGTAGACGTGATCCTAAACCAATCAAAGAAGATTTACTGCATGTCCTGAAATTATCGTCAGAGGAAGACATTTATACAGCACAGGTTAACGGATTTTCTTTAGCCGATATCGCGAAAGCTAACCAGGTTGATGTTCAGAAGGTCATTGAACTCCAATTAGCGGAGCTAACGGAGCAGCTGCAGTTGCGACTGTTCAATGGCAGCATCACACCTGAGCAGTATCTTGCCCAGCGTGCCGAACTACCGGAAATCATTAGTAAAAGTGTGTATGCGATGTAATCGCGCTTGGCACTCCAATCGGGGTGCTTTTTTTGTCAGCGAAGGCTTGTTGCTGTTCTGCTTTTATGTCACTATGAAACTACTACCTACGCTACTTAGAAAGGAGTTCATGCGCTGTGAATTTCCATCAAATGATCCCGCTTGTTCCGCTAATTAATCATATTCAAGTGGCTTCGTCCACCTTAGCCGTCACAAGTTCACCTGGCAAATATCAACTAGTTATTGTACGCCAAGGTCATCTCACGCTACACTTCGACAGCCATGAACCCCTTATTTGCTCGCAAGCTTATGCTTGTCATCCTGATCAAGGCGACTACACCATTCAAGTACCCAGAACGAAGATCGTCGATTACGTCATTATTACGTATACCATGGTGCCAGACGAGCATGAATGGACCCTGCAAGGGCATCTCACAACCTTAAGCGAAATCAAAATTCACTATATGCTAGATGAAATTATTCGAAGAACGCAGGACCTTGATCCATTAGCAGCCTGTGAAGACACGACGCATATTATGCGAATGAGAATGATGTTAGAGCGCATCTTATTTATCTATCTACATGAATCGGATTTAACTCATGAGAAAAAGTCAGCTTCCGAATCGATCGAGGGAACGATCTCCTATATCAATGAGCATTACATGCTTGAACTTACCTTACCTATGCTGGCCCGGCGTGCGAGAATGAGCGTGGGGTATTTTACGGTTTTGTTTAAAAAGATGACAGGAACAACGCTGATGAGCTACTTGTATGCCCTGCGTATTGAGAAAGCGAAGATCATGTTTCAGCAGACCGATCTGCTGGCCAAAGAGATTGCGAGCCGTGTTGGATTCATCGATTACTTCCATTTCAGCAAAGTTTTCAAGAAAAAGACAGGCTGTACGCCCTCCGAATATATGATTCGCCACCCCAAAATCTAAAATTAAGACATGTCGGATCTGCATATTGGACATGTTCTATCCCTTTATTATTCGGTATTATACTCATTGAGAATAATAATCATTGTCACGGAGGAATGCTGAAATGAAATCCCTTTTTACTCGTATTAGCCTTATCGCACTGATCAGCGTTTTTGCACTAAGCCTTGCTGCTTGTGGCAAAACGACGAATACCGAATCAGCTGCAACAACGACACCAGCAGCTGCTAGCCCAACCCCTGCCGCTAAAGCAGATGGAAAGATAACTGTTCAAGATGCGGTGGGCACGGTTGAATTGCCTAAAAAACCTGAACGTATCGTAGCTATGGAATTCGGCTTCACAGACATCCTTGTCTCTCTTGGCGTACAGCCGATCGGTGTTGCGGACGATAGCTCCCCAGACCTTTTGATGGACTCCGTAAAAGCTTTGCTGAAAACTTACACATCCGTCGGTTCACGCTACGAGCCTAACATTGAACTTATTTCTTCCCTTAAACCAGATCTAATTATCGTTGATATTAATAAACATAAAGCTGCGATTCCACAGCTCAAAGGTATTGCACCTGTCCTTGTCTTGGATGACTTCCAAGCGGACTACAATCAAATGCTTAAGAACGTAGGCATTATCGCACAAGCCGTTGGTAAAGTTGAAGAAGGCAAAAAGCGCCTAGCTGAGCACCAAACGAAAGTTGAAGCGATGAAAAAGAAGCTTGCCGCATCGAATATTAGCGTACTCCCTGCGGTTGTGAATCCCAAAGGTTTCTTCGCTCACTCGGATCATGCATACAGCGGCTCCTTCCTCTCTATGCTTGGGTACAATGATCCGGTTAAAAATGCGACAGCTTATCCACAGATAACCCTCGAACAATTGGTTGAGGCGAATCCAAAAGTACTATTCGTGATGCCGACTGAGAAAGTTACCATCGTGCAAGAATGGGAAAAGAATCCACTATGGCAGAAAATTGATGCTGTAGCTAACAAAAAAGTATTCACTGTAGAGCGACGTGACTGGTCCTTATCCCGTGGCATGATCGGGTCAGAGAAAATCCTCGACGATATCGTGAAGAATTTGAGGCAGTAGTTCGATGAACAAACCCCTTAACCTTGAGAAGCAGAGCCGTAAATGGCCTCTGCTCTTCCTATTTTCTGCGAGTCTACTAGCGATGCTCATTGGGATTATTTCTAGTTTAAAATGGGGCCAATCCCCCGTGTCATGGCACACATTGTATGAAGCTGTGACCTATCAAGGCAGTGATAAGACCCATCTGTATATCCAAACGCTGCGCTTACCGCGCGCCATCATGGCATGCATCGTGGGGATGCAGCTGGGGCTCGCTGGGCTGCTCACCCAGCTCACGACCAAAAACCCGCTAGCTTCTCCCCACATCTTCGGCATCAATGCGGGGGGTGCTTTAGCGGTTGTAGTTGGACTTGTGTTCCTGCCACATTTCGGCAATATGGGGTTGATTGCTTTCGCCTTTGTCGGCGCTGCCCTAGGTGCCTTACTGGTCTGGTCACTCGCTGGAACGGGGAGCAAACAATACGTCTATATTGCGCTCGCTGGCATTACAATCCACTTCCTCCTGTCTTCACTAACGGAAGGGGTCATTATTCTTAATCAACATGCGACTGACAGCATGATTTTCTGGCTGGTAGGCTCTCTCAGTCAAGCCGCTTGGACTGAAGTGAGCGTGATCCTTCCGTTTTTTATAGGAGGTATGCTGCTGTTTGCGTTCATGCTCCCTTCGTTTAAACTGCTGCTTGTCGATGATGAGATTGCGACGGGGCTTGGCGGGCGCATCACGTTCGTACGTGGTATCAGTGTGCTGCTCGTCATTGTGCTCGCAGGCTCCGCAGTTGCCTTATGTGGTCCCATTGGCTTCGTCTGCCTCATCGTTCCGCATATTGCACGCGCTTTGGTGGGAACCAATTTGGTCGTACTCGGTCCGTTAACGGCTTTATTTGGCGGTATTCTACTGTTATATGCTGATTTTCTTAGCCGATTTATTGCCTTTCCGTTCGAGTCACCCGTAGGAATCGTAACTTCATTGATTGGCGCTCCGTTTTTCATATACTTAGCACTGAAGCAACGGAGGGCACGAGGATGACTCTGAAAACATGGCGTATCCCCGTTATTTCGGTGATTACAGCTTTTGCGCTGATGATCGTCCTAGCTATCATCTATGCGCATGTCGGCGCGGTTCGCATTCCTTATCGCGATGTATGGGCAGCTCTTACGGATGCGAAGCATCCTTCGTATTTTATCGTTCACCAATTGCGCCTGCCCCGTATACTGGTTGCTATATTAGCCGGCTTTGGACTAGCCGTTGGCGGCGTGATTCTCCAAAGCGTCATTCGAAACCCCTTAGCGAGCCCCGATGTGATCGGGATTACCAAAGGGGCTGGCTTTATGGCCGCCGGGGTCATTTTCTTGTTCCCTAAGCTGCCAAGCTATTACTTACCGATTGCCGCTTTCGTTGGAGCATTCGCTGCCTTCCTTATGCTGCTCCTGTTAAGTCGCCGGTTAACCTTGCGTCCCTCCCATCTTGCCCTAGTGGGCATTGCGATTGGGTCGATCTTTCAGGCTGGCATCCAGTATTTAATTATTCGCCATCCCAGTGACATCAATGCGGCGCTGCTTTGGTTATCCGGCAGCCTATGGAACCGCAGCTGGAACAACGTGTACAGCTTACTGCCGTGGATTGCCGTGCTGTTGCCCATCGTATGGGCGAACTTCGCCAAGCTGAACGTGTTTCAGCTTGGTGACGAGATGACCGCCGCACTGGGCGTGCGGATTGGGCGGCAGCGCTTCTGGCTGCTGCTGCTCGCAGTAGCCCTAGCCGGCATCTCCGTGTCGGCTGTCGGAGCGATCGGCTTCATCGGCCTGATCGCGCCTCATATTGCGCGGAGCCTCGTCGGCGGCCGGCACCAGTGGTTGATCCCGCTCGCCGCCTTGATCGGCGCAGATCTCATGCTGCTCGGCGACTTAGTCGGCCGCGTCATTATTCTCCCACGAGAGGTCCCCGTGGGGATTATGACGGCGGTCATCGGGACGCCGTACTTTATTTACTTGCTGCGCCGCGAGCGGCGGCGGCGGTAAGGAATTCCATAATTAACTCCTATCGCTACCTTTGGTTCATTTGCGCTTCTTAAGCTGCTTTTGTGTCAAACTAGCTAATATGGACGAGGCATTCACGTGAAATGCCTCCACTTCAACCTTATCTTCATCTTTACCTGTACAAACTACAGTTAATTCTTATGGATTCACTCGTTTCTGCTGAATAACTGGAAAACATGTAGCTAATTCGTTGGAATTTCGAAGAATCTGGTTGAAACCAGAGAATTAACTGTAGAAAACACCTCTAATCCCTCAAAAGCGTGAAACAGAGCTCAATTAGATGGAGAAAATCCAGTTATTCGTGTCTAATGAGCTTTTTATCCCTTCCCACGTTGTCTTATCTTCGTGTTAACTAAAAAAGATCGCCCTCAACCTTGCAAACTTCGCAAGCTGGCGGGCGATCTTTTTATGTTGTGTGCTACTGCTTCATATTGCAATTTTCAGCTTTCTCCGCAGAGCCCGCAAAATCGTTGATTATGCGAGATACTTTTGAACAGGTTAATCGTCTACTTGTTTTGTTACAAGGGTGACACACAATTGTAACTGCACCCGTAGATACCTGTCTGGCAATATTTTTGGGTTAGATGGATATTTCAATACTCCATTCACACGGTTGGCATTCTTTCTTATTACAAGCTAGATCATGCCTCGCAGCCGATCCGCAATAACGCGCATCATGCTGCGAAGTACATCGATGTTCTGGAAGCAGAAGCTCAGCACGAGGTCACGGTGCAGCTGGAGCAGCACGGCTGAGTCCTTCGCTGTGCAATCTGCTGATCGAGGACCACTGTCGATGATGGCCATTTCGCCGAAGAACGCGCCTTCTCCCAACAGCGCGAACTCCTCACTACCGCGATGGACGCGGATACTGCCCTCGATGATACCATACATCGTATCTCCGAAGTCACCCGCACGGCAGATGGCTTCTCCAGGCTCATAGGCAACTTCCTCGACCATTTGAGCCAGCCACATGAAGTCATTCGGGCCCAGATGGGCAAAGAGATCGATTTTTTGCAAGACGAGGATTCGGCGTAATATCACTTCATCCCTCGTCAATTCCGTCGCAGCCTGGGGCTCCTGTAATGACGCTGCGGCAGCCTCCGCCTGAGCAAGAACAAGCTCTGACCGAGCAGCTTCATTCCCATCTTCTCCTTGCTCTTGCACTTGCTCTTGCACTTCTCCTTGACCTTCCACCAGAGCTTGCCCCTGATCTCCCGCCTGCTCTTCTACTTGCTCCACCACTGAAGCCTGCCCTTTCCCCTGACCCCGCTCCAGCTCCGAACGCAGTCTGCGCGAAAGAAGCTTCATCATTTCAACGGCAATGCTCGTCTGATCGAACATCATGTCGTAGAACACGGACGAATCCAGACGCCACAGCACCATGTTTTCTTCCGCTTTAATCGTTGCCGTCCGCGCACTGTTCGTAAGAATGGCCATCTCACCGAAACAATCGCCGAGATTCAGCTCACCGAGGAGCTGCTTATTGCGATAAATGCCTGCCCGACCTTCGTCTATCAGCATTAGGGAATCGCCTGGATCGCCCTCTTTAATGATCAAATTGCCTTGTTCGGCAGTCATTTTATGCAGTCGCTTGGCGATTACAGATAAGTCTCTACTTGTGAGACCTTGGAATAACGAAACACGGCGAAGCAATTGCACCCGATGCATAAGATCTGCGAGCTCGGCGTTCACCACTGTCTCCGACTTTCGAAGTGTATGGTACTGAATCGTTGGAGTCAGCCATTCATCACCTTGCTCGGCTAGCCAGCTCAAATGCAGATTAAGCTCGACCTTGCTTGCGGCTACCTTGGGCAGCTTGCGGGAACCTGCCATGAATTTGGCCATCTCTGTACGCAAAGTCCCTTGCAGCGTCTGATCAATGACCTCTTCGGCATTGGCCTGCTGACGCGAATCCCCTTCCGACCAATCCAGAAACACGGCCTGCATGGTTTGCCCATCTTTCAGAAGCGCCAGCAATAGAAACACACGCCGAGTAATCGCCGTACGAATTTCGTCGATCATCTTCTCTATTTCCGCATAGTCATCTACGCCAACAACGCATGCACCATGCTCAGCGAACTGTGCGTACAGCGTAAGCTCTTGGAAGATGTAGGCCTCCACCTTGCTGCTATCCGGCTGAAGCAGCTGCTTGCTCATCCGTTGCAAAGACTCCAAGATACGGTCACGCAAGGCGTAAGGCGCTGCCTCATAGCAAGCAAACAACATATCCATCGCACGTTGGGTACCCATGCGTTCAAAAACCGCAGGCAAATACAAGCTGATTTCCTGCTGCTCCAAGTATGGCGCCAGCTGTAGCAGCACATCATCTTCGTCGTACGCGGCGAGCGCGTCTATGGCGTAGCGCCGGGTTTTGCTATCTTTTAGCATACCAATAATCGGTACAAGTAACGGAGGCACGTGCAGAATAGCTGCGGACTCCAATGCCCGAATTCGAACCAACGGACTGTTGTCCTGCAAAAGAGAGATGAGTGGTTTGTAGAAGTTTTTCACACGGATTTGTCCGAATAACGCGGCCATGGCGATCCGTTCCTCTTCGTGTCCGCTTTCCATCATATCTTTCAGCTTCCCAACCGCGCGGAACATGCCTTCAATACTATAATATTTGACTAAACCAGCAATCGTTGCTGCTTGAACCTCAACTGATGGGTCATCCAAATGCACAGTAATCTCATCAACATAGTCCTCTTCTGCATATGCGGAGAGAGCGATAATCGCCTTGGCTCTAACTTGTACATGCTCAGATGCTATCTGTTCCTGGAGAATAGGTTCGAAACCTTCCGGAACCTTCATCTCCACGTACGCCAAGGTTTCTAAACGCATTTCAGGGATGGAATGACGCAACAAACTGTCTAAATGCGGAGTTAAGTCAAATGAGCTTGTCTCCTTCAAAAGACCGAACGCGTACAGCGCTTGCCCCTTGTCCGAACCGTTCAATGCATCGATCAAGATTTGCCGGGTCACGGAATCCATGAGGTTAAGCTCGACTTTTTGCAGGTCGTCGCCGCCTGTTTTGAGATTGGACAAGAGCGTCGTCAAGTACGCTTTCTTTACTTTGATGCCCGCAAAAATCCCCACAACGAGCAATACTAACACGATATAACTCAACTTCTCAGGGGCTACGAATCGTGTAACGAGGAGAAGGCAGATGGCTGCAAGTCCTTTGGCACCGTTGCGGACAATGCCATCCAAAAAACCCTTCGCTTTATTCCGCCATTCCGGAGGAACGGGGAACATCACTAATTGACTGACCGAGGAGTAAATCGTGTCCCCGACGACTTTATCGCTTCCTTTGACAACAACCGCCATAGCAAGGACAGGCAATACGAGTATGCCGAGACTTCCCGCGAAGAGTGCAATCGGGAAAATTAACAGAGCTGTCATCACGCCGAACCGCGTAATCACACGCCCTGACACGAACAATTGCACACCGAGGGCAATCAACCCCGAGAAGCCGTAGAAGCTTCCCATGAAGCCGGCTAATGCTTCGTTTTGCAAGGTGCCACGCAGAATAACTTTGAATTGATAATCAATTAGGGTTAGGGAAACAACGAGCGCAGCAGCCAAAATTGCGACATACTTGAGATGCGGCACATTCGCGAAAAGCCCGCCTTTTTGCTGAACAGATGACGACTTCGATGCGGCTTTGCGTGCCTGCGCTGGCTTTGAATCACCAAGATCTTTGGTCATGGCCAAGATGACAAACACAACGACAAGACCGAGTAATTGCAGTCCGGCATACACATAGATCAAATTCGCCGTTCCGACGAGTGGAACAAGGACTTTCAGCCCGAATCCGCTTAAAATCCCGCCCATAATCCCCCCGCTACCTACGAGACCGATCATTTGCTTCGCCTTACGCTGGTCCATCACCGATGTAGCGAACTGCCAGAAGCAGACGATCATCAGAAAGTTGAACACATCATAGCCGATATAAATGACGGGAAACACCCATCGCAGCTCCAGGCCAACCCCGAATCTAGAGATCAGTACGAAGGTCGAGATCAGTGGAATCATCAGCTTGAGGAGTGTTTCTAAGCGCACCTTGGGAGAGAAACGTTGGAACACGATACCTGCCGTAATCATGACGAGTGCCTGCGGCAAGTACATCAAAGATAAATACGAATTGTCGAACCGACTCAAGAAGAGTGTATCCGCCGCTGTTCGTCCGATCGTTGATGCCGATACTACGAAGAACAAATAAGCAAATAACAGAAATACTTTCCTGTATTCCTTCTTATCCTCTGTCATTTTATCTAAAAAGGAACGGTACGTTTTACTAATAGAGCTACTCACACGACACCTCATTCTGCATTTAAACGAACATGATTCTCACTTAAAATTGTATCAGAAGTCCTAGGAAAAAATAACTACATTTTCAACAAAATAACGTAGAAAAATACAAAAAAAGACACCATCCGTGGATGTGTCTTCTTAAAATAACATTTATATTCTAAAATTGTCGCCTCTCCAGCTGCGAATTGCTTTCTTAATCGCATCCGGAGTCAACCGCTCTGCTGCTGCCTTCTTACAAAGTGCAGGAAACTCTTCATCCGATGCAAACCGCAAAGCCGTAATTTGTCCCATCGTCAACTTCTTATCTAGCAGCTTCTGTGTCAGCACAAAGTGTCGAAGGTTCTCTTCAGCCCGAATCGCCCGATCCTGCGCCTTGATTGGGTAGGAACGAATAAGCAAAAAGATCACAACCACAATAACAGCTATGAGAACATAGATGATTGCTGGCAGAACCTGATCGTTGGCCTGCAAGGCATTCACAAGCTGCATAATGGATAGGACCACTAAGCCTAATGCCAGCAATGAAAATACATAGTGAAACAACGGATGCATACGTCGATGATTGACATAATTCTGAACCTTCATCTACTTATTTCCCCACAATCTGAGTAATCTCACTCTCTAATAATAGATAACGGTGCACACTTCGCATGATCGGCACTTTCGTCAAATTGTTTTTGTCCACATATTGCTTCATCTGATCTTTGGATAGACCTAAGATTTTACCCGCTTCCATTACCGTGAGTACCGCTTCATTGCTAGTCGCGTTGAACGTTGTCTTCACCTTTTGATTCCAGTCTTCAAATGATTGCATGTTTTCGCACCCTTCTCAATCCGATCCTTCCATTATAGCACGAAAACTCCTACATCACCCAATTACCTTCATCTGCCACCTAGGACTCTTCTTCGCTCATGAGAGCCAGCAGTGCTTTGGGCAACTCAAACTTCTGATTGCTTATCATGATCTGATTCAAGGCATCCTCGGCAATATCCGCCTGCTCTTCCTTAATCACACTGATCTCGGCATGCAGCCGTTCCATCTGTGAATCAAGTGCTGCCGCGGAGGCCGCTGCTTGCTTTAACTCTTCTAAGAGACGGGCAGGTACAGCTTGGTTGCCTTCATTAAATTTATAGAATATCTTATGCTCGAGACTTGCCCAACAGTCCATGGCAATCGTACGAATTTGCACTTCCATACAGACGCGCTCTTCACGGTCCGACATATGTACAGGCACTTCAATGAGCAAATGCAAGCTTTGGTAGCCATTAGGTTTCGGGTTTTTGATATAATCTTTTTCGCTCAAAATATGAAGGTCATTCTGATTTCTCAGCATTTTAGAAATGACATAAATATCGGAGACGAAGGAGCATGTAATACGGAGACCCGCAATGTCCTTCACACTGCCCTTTATGCCTTCAAAAGAGAGTTCTCCACCTTTTCTCATCAGCTTTTGAAAAATCCCTTCCGGCGATTTCAACCGAGACTTCGTATGTTCAATCGGGTTATATTCATGCAGCATCTCGAATTCTTGAACGAGGATATCGATCCTTGTCTCCATTTCATCCAGCGCGAACTTATAGGTCATCATGAAGCGTGTGATGTCGTGTTTAAACTTTTTCAAATCATTCATCGAAAACTGACTCGTCATCATATTCATACGAAATTCCATCCTTTGGTTATGGTTATTTTCCCATGCTTTGCTAGTTTAAATCATGGAGATCGCTCGAAGCAAATTCAGCGATGAGAAAAGACACCACTAGGGTGTCTTAAGTGTCTGTTGTATGTATATTAGTTCATTTTATACGTATTAATTACGTCTTGTAAATCTTGGGCTATGCTAGCGAGCATCTGGGAAGAGGACGTTACTTCCTGAGAAGAAGCCAGCTGTTCTTCGGTGGCTCCAGCCACACTCTGCGACAACTCCGAAGTCATCTTCGCTACATGCTCCATGTTCGTGACCGTTGCGGAGACTTGCTGAGAACTTGCAGCCATTTGCTGTGCAGCCGCTGCTGTTTCTTGAATTTTGGCAGCTACTTCGTCTGCGGAGCGAACGATCGCTTGGAAGCTTTGCTCCGTACGATCGACGGATTGGAGCCCCTTGTGCACCTCGGCAAGCCCCGCATCCATCGCTTTGACCGCCTCTTGCGTATTCTGTTGTATGCTGGTGACCACACCTCGGATCGCGCCAACCGACTCACCCGTTTGTGTAGCGAGCTTGCGGACCTCTTCCGCAACAACCGCGAAGCCTTTGCCCGCTTCACCCGCACGAGCAGCTTCAATCGCCGCATTCAAGGCGAGGAGGTTCGTCTGGGTCGCGATCTCACCTATCATTTGCGAGACTTTCCCGATATTCTGGGAATGCTCAGCCAGTTGGTGAATCGTTTGGTTCGCCTGTGTCACCGTGCTGCTCAATGCGTTCATGCTCATCGTCACATGGTGAATGTCGGCTTGACCGTTGCGTGCTTGTACGGATGCGTTGATCGATAGATCCGATACATCCGACGTCGTCTCAGCAATACGCTGCACGCCAACTGCGATTTCATCCATGGCGCGGGCACACTCCAGCGCATTGATGCGCTGTGTTTCCGCTTCTGCGGCAATCGTTTGAATGTCCACAGCGACATGCTGGGAGGCTTCACTATTTTGCTCCGAGCTGGCAAATAACTGCTCCGAAGAAGATGCCACTGCGCTGGAGGATTCCTGCATACGGCCCATGACCTCGCGCATTTGACGCGTCATACCATTCACCGCTGTGACAAGGACGCCTATTTCGTCTTTATTATTAAAACGCAGTTCCGAAACCGTCAGGTCCCCTTCTGCCATACGATCTAGCACACGAGAGGCGGCAATAACGGGTCTGGTAATGTTACGGACAATGACCCACGTAATCGCAACGGATAACAATACAGCGACGATCAGAAGACTAATACCACTTATGATACTGCTATGATAGGAAGATGCATTCTTTTCCACACTTTCATCTGCACCCTGTTGGTTAAAGGCAACCATTTTGCGACATATCGTTTGTACAAAATTATAACTTTGTGTTAGCTCGTCATTGAGCCGAATTAATTCAATCTCGTCTGTTGCCTTACTATACTTAATATAGTTGCTTTTTAGATTGCCCCAATGTTCTAGAATCATCTTGTAATTCTTCTCATCTTCTTCATTAGCTAATGTCTTGCTGTAGCTGTCTATCGCCTTATCACCTTTGGTAATCGTCGCTTGAATGTCACGCGTTAACTCTAACTTCACTGAAGCATCCTTCTGATTATGAACACCTACGAGGTCCTTAGCAAAATGCTCCGTCAAATAACTGAATTCTTGGATGAGCTGCGTTCCGGCCATCCAGTTCTGAGCAATCTCCGTTATATCCTGCTTCATGTTTTTCATTCTTACCATATCGGTAATGCCCAAAATACCCATAAACAGTAGAACGATTGCAAAGGAACCAATCAGTTTTTGCTTCAAATTCATTTTCACCTGCGTACGTCTCATCCACTCTTCTAATCTAGCTGTCGCTTGCATCTAAATCCTCCGAAATTTCAATTTATGGAAACTCTCTCTCTCATCCCAAGCCTATCTTATCGGCAAAATGTAAAGAGAATTCAATAGAAACTATTAACTCGGTATGAGTTCAACTAACATTTATCCAATTCTGGTCACAAAACGTTCAAAGAAGTGGTGGGAGTGGTTGTGAAGTTGGCGGGGAGGGAATGCGGAGTGCGGCGGAGCGCCGGGACGGGATGCGCGGACGGAGCGCGCGGACGGGATGCGCTAGCAGGGCACCCAGACAGTTAACTGTAAAAAGTACAGTTAACTTTATAAAAACTAGCCGATTTTATAGAATAACTGGATTTCCTACAGCTAAATTCGAGCAATTCACTTCAATTGGCGGATAAGTGCAAAATTAACTACATATTTTCCATTTATTTTACACTTTCAGCTGAAATCGCGTAAAATAGATGTACTTTTTACATCTATTATGCAAAACAAACTCACCTACCCTACGGCAACCTTCCTATTCAGCCAGATGTCTACCTCCCTATCCCTTCCGATCATCATTCTTCCTTCACCACCAACTACTCTTACTTTATTCACTCATCCAACCTCTGTCGCCACCAGTATTACCGTTCACACCAGTTCGCCTTTCCCTTCAACTACTCTTACATTAATCACTCTTCCACCCTCAGTCGCCACCAAGACCACCACCACCCCACTCTCAGCGCCTCCTCAGCCTAACCTCCACACGTGTCATCTGCCCCAGCTTGCTAGCCCACCAACCCCTGAATTACACTTCTGCGTTCCCCTATCATCCTAATCGTAAGAGAAGACAAGATGCCTCTTCTTTTTTCCGCAGGTTGTACATAGAAATGGAAAGAGACACCCTCGAAAGGATGTGCTTTTCCACTATGGCGATGCAACACTTGCTGTCTAATCAAATGGAGCTTTTCCTGCAATATGGACTAGCTATTTTTTGGACAATCACCTATATCCTCATCATTATCCAAGGGTTTAAGGATCGCGCCTGTGGTATGCCGCTGCCAGCTATTTGCGCTAATATTACTTGGGAGTTTCTTTTTGCATTCGTGATGCCGTTTCATCCGCTGCAGATGATCATTTCGCTGGTCTGGTTCCTGCTCGATTGTGTCATATTGTTCCAAGGTGTCTACTTTGCTAAACGCCAGTTTCCGCCCCGCCTGCTCCTGCCTGCGATCTTCTCTTTGCTTGTTATTTCTCTGCTGCTCCACGTCGGGATGATTGTCGAATTCCACGATCAAGAGGGGAAATACACGGCATTTGGCATCAATCTAATGATGTCAGTCCTGTTTATACAGCTACTTTTTAAACAGGGCCTCAAAGGCCAGACGATCTACATCGCCTACTACAAAATGATCGGCACCTTGTGCGCATCTGTGCTCTGCTACTCGCTGTATCCGGACTCCATCTTATTATTGCTGCTGTGTTGGCTTACCACGATTGCGGACATTGTATATATCGTGATGATTCATCGCACTTTGCATATGACGAAAAGGTCGAATACTCAACTGGTGCCTACCCTCCATGCCTAGCAAAAAAGACACCCCAACGAGGTGTCTTTCTTCCCATGCCTAGGCTAAAATCGGCAGCTTCACATGGCTCGGATACATCTCCGAGTGGTAAATCTTCTGCGTCACCACAACAGGCTGCGGATCCGCATACGGATTCAAGCCTGTGTTTGTGTTGGGGAACGCAATCATTTTGCTGGACGAAGTCACCGTAAAGCGTAAGCGGTGCCCGACCGGGAAGGTATGTGCGATATTTTGCATAAAAATATCGTACTTCTCCACCTGCCCTGGCGTGAGCAGCTCCGGCACGTCCAAGCCGTTCCGATACTTCGCGCGCACGATATAGTTGGACAGCTTGATCGAGTTCCCCTTCGGGTCCACGTCGCTCAAGGTCACAACCCAATCCGTGTCGACGCCGCTGCTCGACGCGTACAGCTCACAAGACAGCTCGCCCGCCACGGTTACAGCCTCTGCCAACACCTCGCTCGTGTACACGAGGATGTCGCTGCGCAGCTCATGCCGCCGCATGTTCTCCGGCTCGCGCTCGCCGCTGTCCGCCACGGGCTCCTCCGGGTCGTACACGAACGTGTCCGACTCGCCTTCCACGTGCGCGCCACCCGCCAGCGTTAGCACGCCATCTCCATAACTGGAGTTGGCTCGCCCGCCGCTGCCCAAGAACCACCTCGTCGCCGTCGCCTCGCTCGGCGTCCAATCATCCGAGGTCCGCCACTCGTTGGTGCCGACCACGTAATAACGAGCCCGTGGCTCCTGCTCGATGCCGTTGGCAATGCCCTTCAAAAACCGATCAAACCAGCGCAGCACGTTCACATCGTAGTTATACACAACGGCATCGTTGCCGAAGCTGGTGTCCAGCAGATCACGTGTGCGATTCGGGCCGTGCTCCCAGGGGCCGAGCCAGATTTTGCGGTTCGGCACATCGTGCTTGGTGAGCATTCGCCACGTCTCAGATACGCCTGCACTGTCGCCATCGTACCAACCCGAAATGACGAACATCGGCACCTTCACTTGATCCCCGCGCTCGCTGTACGTACAATTGCGCCAAAAATCATCATAATCCGGATGCTCGCTCCACAGATCCCAAGGTCCCGAAGCTTTCCCGATCATCTGCTGCGGTATCTCGCGAATCGGCCTCGCATCAACGGCTTTCTCTGGGCTGACTGTCCGCCCCCCGAAGATGTCAAAATCCGTCCGCGTCCCCACCGACTGTGCCAGTGTCCAGCATAGCAAAGGCCACGAACACACGGTACCGCCCTTGCGCACTGTATCAACGAACGGCGAACCGACGTTCACTTCGTTCACGACGGCCTTCAAGTTCGGGTGCCCGCTAGTCGCAGCAGCGGTAACCACATACCCCAAATACGACGCGCCCCACATACCGACGTTACCGTCGGACCAGTCCTGCGCGATGATCCAATCGATCGTATCCGAGCTATCGTCACGCTCATAGAAGAACGGTACGAGCTCCCCTTCGGAATCGGCGCGCCCGCGAACGTCCTGGTTGACGACGGCATAGCCTTTGTTCGCCCACCGCATGAAAAACGTCTTCCGCAGATTACGGTCATAGCACGTGCGGATCAGAATCGTTGGCAGCTTAATACCTGGCGCTACCCCCTCCGGCAAATACACATCCGTTGCCAAACGAACGCCATCGCGCATCGGGACCAAGTCCGTTCCGAGGTCATTCACCCCATACCGTGCCTCCGAAAGCAGCGAATCCGCATACTCCACAAGCGGTGTCACCGCTTCATAACCGTCCACGACCAGCACTTCCATACCATAGCGATTCGGTGCCACGAATGCCACCACGCAGCCATCCACGGTCACGATATCAAGCGCGGTATCCTTACGCAAAGCCCATACTTGCGCAACGACCTCTCTGCCCGCTACTTCACCCGTGTACTGGATATGTTTCTGATACAGCTCACCGTTCCCTAGCGTAATGGATTCGCCCTGCCACTCCGCTACTGCATAGTGGGACTGATTACCCTTAATTTTGTGCAAAGGAATAATAAAGCCTGCCTGCTCAGACAGCACATTCTCCTGCAGCTGCGTCCGCCGACGTGAATCCACCTTGGCATGCATAATCGCGCTCTCCGTAAACCGAATCGTTCCCTCATACACACCAGCCGCATACAGCTTATAACTGCTCGTCCATTGCTCTCTCACTCCGCCATCTCCTATCCGCACACCGCTTCAAACACGCGCAGCCAGTTTCCACCCATCATTTTGCGAACATCCTCGTCCGAGTAGCCTCTTGCCACCAAACCACGCGTAAAATTAATAAAATAGCTATATTTCTCCAGCCCCTTTACCGTTTCCGTCGAGGGTCCATCCCCTTTGGCAAACCCAATGCGAGGCGCAATGTGCTCTTTAAAATAGACCAAGGACCACGCCACATCACTCATCGGCCAATCCGTGCCAATGCCGACATGGTCCACCCCGACTAGTCGGACGAGATAATCCATGTGATCGAGCACATGCTCAATCGTCGTATCATTCGGATCCCCGTGGACGAACCACGGCATCGCAAACACGCCAATCACGCCGCCCGTTGCGGCGATGGCCTGGAATTCTTCATCGCTTTTGCAGCGCATATGGTTGTAAATCACCTCAACACCCGTGTGCGAAGCGATCACTGGCGCTGTAGAAAGACGGCACGCATCTAGTGTCGTTTGTTTGCCGCAATGACTCGTATCGACGAGGATGCCTAGCTCATTCATTTTTGCAATGAAACGCATACCGAACTTGCTCACGCCGCCATTCGCCTCTTCCGCACAGCCGGAAGCTATGTAATTCTGATTGTTATAGGTAAGCTGCAGCACTCTCAGCCCAAAATTGTACATCGCCTCGAGCAGCTCGAGATTTTTGCCTAAGCCGTCTGTTTCCTGCGCGGTAACGATTCCTGCCTTCAAGTTGTCCCGCTTCGCTGCGCGGATCTGCTCCGCCGTCACAGCTTTCACAAGCCACTCGTTCGCGTCGAATTGACGCTGAATGTCGCCCATGCTGATCAGGATTTTGTCCACACTAGATACATCTAACTGACGATTACCTGCCGTGATGCCCGAACGGTACCACTCATCTTTGAACTCGGAGATTTCTCCGCGAGCCGCCATGTCGTGAATGATTTTGCTCGGCATCGCGCTGTATGTCCATGCATCCTCTTTATAAGGCTCACATGCCTCACGAATGCTCTCGGAAATCGCCTCTGGAATCGCCTTAGGGGACAGCGGTCCCTGGAACAAAAGATCTATTATAATCGAGCTCTCATGCAGCTCCCGTGCGCTTGCCTCTTGCTCTAATGTAAGGTTAAAAGGATATAGTCCCTCTGTCGCGTTCATCGATGCTCACTCCTAGAAGTCAATGTGGGTTCCTTTGTGCGTGCGAATCGCTTCCTGATAGATGTATGTGGCCGCCGCCAGATCCTCGCAAGCAAGCCCTAATGATTTAAATAACGTGATGGACGTGGCAGAGCGTCTTCCCTCTTTCGCACCAACCAACAGCTCACCTATTTCAGCTAAAATGTGGCCCTCCCCAATCGCTCCCTCCTGCAGAGGGATCAGGTAATCACCCGCTTCGTTCACGGTGGATTCCGTGCGGTCCACGAACAGCTCAGCTCGGCGCACCAGCTCGGTATCGAGCTCGCGGTCTCTGGCTCGGCAGGCGCCGACGGCATTCACATGCGCGCCTTCCTTGATCCAAGCGCCCTGCACGATCGGCGTCGTCGACGCCGTCACCGTGCAGATGATATCCGCATCTGCCACAGCTGCCTGTGCGGTTGGTGCACACGAGACGAGGACAGCCGGATAGCGGCTTGCCGTCTCGGCTCTCAATCTGTCGGCATGGGCTGGGTTCGGCCCCCATACCTTGATCTTCGTGATCGGGCGCACCAGCAGCATCGCCTCGATGTGCGTCCGGGCCTGCTCGCCCGTGCCGATCACGGCAAGGGTCGCGGCCTCGGGCTTAGCCAGCAACTTCGTTGCTGCTGCGCTGACCGCTGCAGTACGGATGGCGGTGATTCGGGTGCCATCCACAATCGCCTCCAATTGACCATTGGTCGAATTGAACAGTGAGACAAAGCCTTGATGCGAAGGAAAGCCGTTTCCATGATTCCCCGGAAATACGGTGATCACCTTGGCGCCAACCTTCTCATCTCTTTTTAAATACGTCGGCATCAGCCCCATTACATTGCCGCCTTCCAGCGGAACAACGGAACGTAGTGCTTGCACGGCATGTCCATTCACCAAATCGGTGAGGACCGCCTCCATAATCTCGATACAGGCTGACATCGCAAGCAGCTCTTGCACTTCGGTTGATTTGATCACTAGTATGGGACATCACCTGCTTATATGTAGTTCTTTTTATTATAGCAAAGTCCAGTGTCGTGGGGGAAACTTGGGTTACCAGAGAGCGTGATACTAGGGTGTTGGTGTTGGTGTTGGTGCTGGTGCTGGTGTTGCCTTTGCTGCCCCCTACAGTCTTAACTGGAAAATATCAATCTATTATCGAAAAATTCTTTCAAAAACTCGATTTAACTGGAAAATATGTAGTTAAAATTAACTTTCCTCGTTCATATCGACTAACTGCATAATATTAACTGTAGATTTTCCATCTATCAGGCATTTAATCGGAAAAATCCTGAAATATAACTGTATAAAATCCATCTATTGCCCGGAAGCTCCCTATAGTTACGACACTTCCAGTCACCACCATTCATCTGACTCAGTAGGGTAAGACGAGGGATTACTTCCTCGGACTCCCCATCAAACCGTGCATGCGGATTTCCCGCACACGGCTTTCCTTCGTCAGTTCCCCATCTTCAGGAGTGAGTCCTCTTCACCCGTCACCGAGTTGCATATTTCACACCTGAATTAGAAACGTGTGGTGAGTAAGTTTGTTAGAAATACCAAACCCGCTGTTTCCAACATTTTGTTTGGAATTAGCGAGTTAGAAACTGTAGACTTCTTTTTGCGCATAAAGGCTCGCACCCTCATACGCATCCATTCATCCAAGCGTTGAAACTTCTTCTTTACGTTCCCTATCCCGAAATAGTTACCAAATCCTCGTGACACTTCATTCAACTTCTTAATCATTTCTGCGAGGTTGTTTCCTTGTTGCCTTCGAGTGATCTCACGAACTTTCTCCTTGTACTTCTTCACTTTTCCTTTTGGCAAGATGAGGTATTCTTTCCAAAAATGGAATCCTAGAAAACGGAATCCTTCATCGAATTGCACCACTTTCGTTTTCTCAGGATGCATCCTTAACTGAAGCTCCCCTTCTAGAATGGTTTTTGCAGTCTGGTATGCTTCTTCTGCTTGCTCCTTTGTTTTACATAGGATAACAGCATCGTCGGCATACCTGACTACAGCGAACCCTTTCTCCTTCATCTCCCAGTCGAAGTGATTTAGATACAAATTCGCAAGTAATGGACTGATGACACCGCCCTGTGGAGACCCGACTACCGTTTCATGGAACTGATCATCTTCCATGACTCCTGCGGTAAGCCATCCGCGAATGAGCGTCAGCACTCTACCATCGGTTATTCGTTCACGCACCTTTTCCATCAGCAGTTTATGCGGAATTTCGTCGAAAAAGGACATAATGTCGAGGTCAACCACGTAGTTATATCCGCCGCGTTTTGCACGTCGAATCGTTTGTATGGCTTGGTGCGCCGAGTATCCAGGGCGAAAACCAAAGCTGTAGTAATAGAAGTCTTGTTCAAAGATCGGCTCGATGATTTGACGTACAGCCTGCTGGCATACGCGATCTCGGATTGTTGGAATCCCTAACGGTCTTAGCTTTCCGTTTTCTTTCTCGATATAGTGTCGCCTGACAGGATCAGGTTTGTACCGATCTTGTTGCAGTAACCTTTGGAGTTCCTTTAAGTTTATGTCTGTGTTCTTCTCGAACATGTCGATACTTACTCCATCGATTCCGCCACTGCCTTGATTCTTCTTTACCGCTAGCCATGCTTCGTGAAGATTGTCCCATTGG
>NZ_LMSJ01000010.1:49628-154020 GCF_001428105.1 Paenibacillus sp. Soil766
ATGACTGCGTGTTAGGTTTTCACCAATCGCTTCTGTCTCGCAAGGCGTACTCAGGTCGCCAACAGCCCTTTATCCTTTGACGTGCTTTCGCCATCGGCGGGACGTACCCTCTTGGAACTGTTCCCTTACGTTTAAGGCGTTTACGATCTCCACTCACTAGAACTCACAGTCTTTGACGAAGCACATTCCCTTTGCCTCTGTCTTCCCTCTTTTGGAGTGGAAGCAGGTTATGCGACTTGATTTTTTTTCCACGGCCTTGAACTGCTCCAAAAAAAAAAACTCCGCGCATACTCATCTGAGCTTTATCCTCCAGACTGTTACCAGCTTTCATCGGCTCAGACTTATTCACTACTACGGAATGATCCGCCATCTCGCAGTTCGTCGATTTGGCTTTCCCCTTCGGGTTATACCTCGCCTACCTCACACGCGTTAGCGTAGAGGAAACTACGAGACTTCCCTCAGTTATCTGCGCATTCTGTTCCATCCATCCTGACCCTAATCACGTCGATGAGTCTTACAGGTCGTATCCCTTTCGTGCTTTCCTGTAAGATATGCCAAGGCATAGATTTCCCCGTTTTATCGGCGGGTCACCCAGCATCTCCGCCACCTCTGGTTCACTGCATTCCGGGCTGGACTTTGCCTGCAGGCCCTTCGGATTCCCCCTCGCGGGGGACACCCTGCCAATCCTTCTCCTATTAGAGGTAGGATCTCTGCTTCGGCTACGGCACTTTAAAGGGTAAAGTTACCGAGTGGATTTGAACCACTTAGATTGCGCGACTGTGAGGCGCACGAAAAAAAAGCACCCCAAAGGGTGCTTTTCAATCCAACTATCTGTGCTAACTCGCACTCACTTTCCGATACTTGAGGAAGCTGCCAATCCGCCACACGCAAATGTACAAATACGCCATAACCATCGTTAACACAGCGAATTCCGAGGGATCCAAACCTTTGAAATACTGAGATAATATCAATCGGACCGCGATAACGGCAATGATGACATATTTGAAATTGGGGTTAGGCTTCGAATAGACTAAACCATCCTCCCGCTTCTCATACCTTGTGTGGTACAGCATAATACTGCCTAATGCCACGCCGAGGACGCCTGCACACAGCAACTCCCAAATAGCTGGTATATGAAAAGGATGATCCGGTACATGTGTCAAAGAGTTAATACTAAGCCCAAATACAATGAGCAGCAGGAAGACAGGAATGAGCATGCCTCTCCCTTTGTTGCGAATTGGTTTGGCTTTCCCTCGCGTTCTAAGCCAAATAACTAAAATGATAACTACTGCACCGATTCCATAACCGATGAGTGTTTCAGCATTCATATCCTAGTGCCCCTTTCGATAACAAGTTCTACAGAAATTATACGGTTACTCGTTAGGATTTACCTCCGTCTTAAGACCGACACTACGCAATCCGATATGAGAAAAACTTCTATCGAAGTCCTTCGAGGATGAGCGACCGCGTTTCAAAGGTGGTTTTTATCGCCAATAAGAATTTGTTCTTCCGAGCATCGGAAACTTATCAATTCTTATGTGGTAAAAAATTGGAAAAAGCACCCCTCAGGGTGCCTGTTTAAGTAGCTGTATGTAGCTTTTCCAGATTACGATTGAAACATTTGCTTCACTAACTCTTTGTTCCGCTTCTTAAAGGCTTGATTATGCGAAGAGACCATCCCGAACTTCTCTGCTGTAGGCTGAATGTACTGTTTTGCTTTATTTACCGCATTCGCCGCGTCTTGGAAGGCTCCCGCGATCAGATGAACTTTGCCTGGATGATTAAGAATGTCCCCAGCTGCATATAGTCCTGGCACAGAGGATTCACTGTTCGCGTTACCCGCGATATAGTAATTCTCCGCTCGCGCGATCTCGATTTCACTATTCTCCAGCAAGGTCGTGTCACGATCATAGCCATGGTTGATAATCACTTCGTCCACCAACACAGATGAAATCTCGCCTGTTTCATGATTCGTCAGCTCAACGCGTTCAATCGATGCGTCCTCACCAGCAGCAAATAGCTTCGTAATGGAGCTATTCAAGTGACAGATCACGGAACTGTTCTGTAGCTGCTTCACTTGGGCTTCGTGTCCAGTCAGCTGCTCTTTGCGATAGCTGAGAATGACTTGCTTGGCGACAGGCTCCAATTCATTCGCCCAGTCGACAGCCGAGTTGCCGCCACCTGAAATGACGACAGTCTTGTTCTTGAAGCGTCCAAGCGATTTCACCGTGTAGTTCAAATTCGAAACTTCGTAGCGCTCTGCACCTTCAATCTCTAGCTTTTTCGGGTTAAGGATGCCAGAGCCGACAGCGACGATCACGGTTTTGGAGTAATGAAGCTGACCTGATGTCGTGCGCAGGACGAAGATATCCTCTTCGTTTTTAGCGATAGCTTCAACTTTCTCATTCAGCACCACTTCAGGGCTAAACGTAAGTCCTTGCTCTACAAGCTGATTGATCAGCTTCGCTCCTGGCGTCGGCGTGACGCCACCTACGTCCCAAATCATTTTTTCGGGGTATACATGTATTTTGCCGCCGAGGTGCGGTTGAAATTCAATGATTTTGGTCTTCATTTCACGGAGTCCACTATAGAATGCCGAGTACAAACCCGCTGGTCCCCCGCCAATAACCGTGACATCAAACAACTCGTTCTGTTCCATGCTCATTCCACTCCTTAAGTCACCAATTGCGATTGAGAATCATTATTAATGAATGATACTGCGTTTTGATGATTTTATCAACTGAAAAAATGCTGAACACGGTTGAACGTGATACTACCAGCCGTATTACCTGTCACAAAGAGTGCAGTGAACATCCTAGTCGCTCGAGCTGCAATCGTCGCAACGCAAAAACGCCCAGACACCAACAGTGTCTAAGCGTTCCTCTCTTTCTACACAGGGATCCGCACGCGAAATGTGCTGCCAACCCCCTGCTGACTCTCTACCTGGATCGTCCCTTGCGCGGCATCCACCAGGTTCTTCGCGATGGCTAGTCCCAGCCCATGACCGCCAACCTGCCGGGTCCGAGCCTTATCCTGCCGGTAAAACCGATCAAAAACACGCGGAAGCGCCTCCGGCGCAATCCCCATTCCGTTATCCCTTACATCTAGCGTAAGATAACGAACTCCCTTATCCACCTTGTCCGCTAGGATAATGTGCACGTCTCCACCATCCAGCGTATATTTAATCGCATTATCGATAAGAATCACGAGTAATTGTGTCAATTTACCTCGATCCCACTCCACGTTCAGCTGGTCAGGCACATGCAGCTGCAGCGTCAAGCCTCTGGACTGCGCTGCGGGCAGCAGCTTCGCTATTACGCTTTCGGCGGCTGCTTTCACCTGGAAAACTGTCAGCTCTAACACGAACTCGTCAGCATCCGACCGAGCCAGCTGCAAGAGCTCGCTGGTCAGCTTCGTGATGGCGTTGACCTCATCTTTCATGCCCTTCAACACGTTATTCGTGAAGGGATTGGCCTCATCCGCATCGAGCTGCAGCGCCTCTATGGAGGTAAGCATGACGCTGAGCGGGGTACGAAGCTCATGCGAAGCATCGGCAACGAATTCGCGTTGCCGCTCATACGCTTGGGCAATCGGAATGATCGCTCTACGCGCCATCCGATGACTGAACCACAGCGCGAGCACGAAGAAGAGCAACGCCATTCCTAGCATCAGGATGAGCAATAAGCGAAAAAGCTGATGCTGAAAGGTAACCTCCTTCCCCACATATAAGGTACCAATCAACTGTCCGTTCTTCTTAAGTTCCCGAGTGGTCACTAGAAACCGGGCATCCTCCCCGTTCAGCGGCCGACCTTGCACATCTACCGAGGGTTGATCGAACGTCTGCAATGTCGCTTGCTGAGTCCGCTTTCCCTTAAACTGACCTTTCGCGATGAAAGCCATCATCTGCTCTCGCAGTTCCGGCTGTGTCTCATCACCTAATTGCACATTGCCTGTATCGGATATGAGGTAATAGAACGATTGATCCGCGCTGATCGAGAAAGCATCCTCCACCGAGCGTGGCGGCTGACGCTTCGGGTTGGTGTCCCCATCCACCCACTTCTGCAAAACCTGCAGCTCACTATTCGTTAACTCCGTCAGACGGGAGCGTTGATCGCTCCAAATGAACACATACAGCAACGCATACACAATAACTACAAATAGCCCGAGAAAAATCATCAGCACACCGCTATATTGCAGCGTAAGTTTATTGCGTGTCTGGTCAAATAAATTCCCTTCAGACAGGCGCTTATCCAGCCAGTTCTTGTTACGCTTCAATTTTATACCCTACGCCTCTCACGCTCTGAATGAGCTCCCGTGCATCGGAAGACTCCAGCTTCTTACGAATTAATTTGACGATCGCGTCGATCGATTTTAAATTCACATCAGCATCTAAGCCCCATACTTTATCTAAAATAACCTCACGCGTAAGCGTCCGCCCCTTATTCTGCAGCAGCAGGTCTAGAATCTGAAATTCACGCGGAGACAACTGAATCTCTTGTCCGCCCTGCCGAACAATCTGATTCGTCCGCTGCAGCTCCAGCTCTCCCATGCGCACAACGTCGTCCTGCAAAGGAACGAAGCTTCTGCGCATTAACGCCCGCAAGCGTGCCAACAGCTCGTCCATTTCAAAAGGCTTCACAAGATAATCATCCGCTCCCGCATCCAGTCCATCAACCCGATCTCGCAGCCCATCTTTGGCTGTCAGCATAAGAATAGCTCCGCGATATCCAGCCTGACGCAGCCTAGCACAGGTGTCACGCCCATCTCCCTCAGGCATCATCCAATCGAGAATGACCACATCATAGCTGGAGGCTGTGGCGTAGTCGAAGGCATCGTTCCCCGTTTGCACCCAATCGACGCTGCAGCCTGTCTTCTTTTTCAACATATACGTCGTTAGCTCGCCTAATTTCACGTCATCTTCCGCTAATAAAAGCTTCATCTCCCGCCACCTTCTCTCATTCGCTCTATTACTTTCAAGTATAATCTATCGCCTTCGGGCTTTCACCGTAATTTCACCAAGTGGGGGTAAGATAGGTCTCATGGAACAACAAATCTACGAAAACGAAGGGAAGATCCCCATGAAAACAAAAATGAAAATCATTCTAGCAAGCGCATTTTCCGTTGTATTAGCAGGCAGCAGCGTAATTGCTTTAAGCGCGAATAGCCAAGTATTCGCTGCAACCGACACAACGCAAACGTCTGCCCCGCAGGATAAGCCAGCTAAGCCGAAACCAAGACAAGGAGAAGCCGGCAAGCCAGGCGACCCTCGCGTTAATGGTCACAATCCGCCTCCGCATAACCGTGATGGTGTGGATTGCCTGGGGCAAGAAGAAGGAGCTCCACCAACAACTCCTGCCAACTCTGCTCCTTCAACTGGTGAAGCAACTAGCGGAATTACGAATCCTTCTACCTATTCCGTCGTGATATCAGGTGGTCTCACCACAGATCCTCAGGACAAAGGACGGCCCGTTGTGCTGATTGCCGCCGCTCTTGGCGTACCTACCGAGGTGTTTCGAGAAGCTTTTAGCGGAGTGACGCCATCTGGGTTAGACAGCCAACCGAGTCATGAACTCGCACAGCGCAACAAAGCCGCTTTAATGAAGGTACTTGGGCCTTACGGCATCACCAATGAGCGTCTGGATGAGGTGTCTAACTTCTACCGTTACAACGGGAGTCGAACAGCTACTTGGCAAAAGACCTCCGCAACCGCAACAGCCATCGTCACTGAAGGTGTGGTGACTGGCGTTACGATCACAAATCCGGGAGCCGGCTATTCCTCCACGCCAACAGTTACCATTACCGGGCCTACTGGCACCGTGACGGCTAAAGCCGTGGTGACGTATACGCAAGATTTTAAGACAAATGGCAGCATCACCTCGATTACCCTCGATTAAATGAGAAGGAGCTTGTCACAGATCAACTGTGGCGAGCTCCTTTTCTCGTTAATATTTGGCACAACTGGAACCATTCATTCTCATAACTGCCTTGTTTCCAAACGAAGAATGGTAGTATCATAGGGAGATACTTAAATTAACCAGAGGTAAATTAAATCATGAAAATGAGAGATTGGGACATTAATTTAAAAATCCGCCTCGGCGGAGAAACCGCTTTTAACGTTATTTTTTGGGCATTCTTTCCGTTCTTATCGATCTACTTCGCCAATTCGTTCGGTAAAGGTTGGACGGGTATTCTTCTTGTCTTATCGCAGGCGCTTTCTGTGTTCGGCAATTTACTCGGCGGCTACAGCGCAGATCGGTTCGGGCGCAAAAGAATGATGGTGATTGCCGCTTTGGGACAAGCGCTCGGTTATGGCATCTTCGCACTGGCCGCTTCTCCATGGCTGGCCATGCCAGTTATGAGCTTTATCGGCTTCAGTTTCGCCAGCTTTTGCGGATCATTGTATTGGCCTGCCAGCCAAGCTATGGTGGCGGATGTGGTGGATGAGGAGCATCGTTCGAGCGTGTTCGCTATCTTTTATACAACCGCAAACATGGCTGTTGTTGTAGGACCTCTACTCGGCTCCCTCCTCTATAAGGATAATCCGTATCTCGTACTGGCCGCAGCTGCTGTGGTTTGCGTACTACTCGCACTCATGATGGCACGACGCTTACACGAAACGCTGCCAAAGCAGCTTGCGGATCGCCATCGCGCACAGGGGGACACCCCTTGGTACCATGCCATCGCGGTGCAGCTGCGCGACTACAAAATCATCGCCACGGACCGCGTATTCCTGCTGTTCGTCATCGCTGGCGTGCTGCTTTCGCAGACCTTCATGCAGCTGGACTTACTTTTTCCCGTCTTCTTGGAAGAAACAATGCCACTCACGACGATCTTCTCCTACAATGACTGGGATCTCCAGCTCACGGGTAAACAACTGTTCGGCTTGATCGTCTCCGAGAACGGTCTATTCGTCGCCATTTTTACGGTCATCGTGACCAAATGGATGCTCGCGTACCGCGATCGCTATGTGTTCATCGGCGGAGCCCTCTTCTATGCGCTGGGCATGGTGATGTTCTGCCAGATGTCTACCTTCTGGGGATTAACCATCGCCATAGCTGTCTTCACGCTTGCTGAGCTCATGTCCGCAGGACCACAGCAAGCTTTCGTGTCCAGACTGGCGCCGGACCATATTCGCGGCCAATATTTTGCTGCCTCGAGCTTGCGTTATACACTCGGGCGCACCATAGCACCGCTATCGATCCCGATCAGCTCGTGGATCGGCTTTACTTGGACGTTCATCTTGTTGGCGGCACTTGCTGTATTGTCGGCAGCCATCTATAACATGATGTTTAATCAGTATGATAAGCAGACTGCGGTGCAGTAGGTTGGAAGTTGGAAAAAGCACCCGTGAGGGTGCTTTTTCTTCAACATGTGCATGGTTATGGTATCTGAGGTGGTGGAGAAAAGGGCTACATCTTACTCGTCTGATCAAATAACTGGAAAATAGGTAGTTAATTTCGACGATTTTCTCTATAAATTAACTTTAACTGGAAAACATACAGTTATTTTCGCTCCGATCTCACTTTTCCGACGGAATGGATACATTTAGATGTAGAAAATCCAGCTATTCATCTCAATGTGCAAAAAATCTAGAAATTAGATGGAGAAAATCCATCTAAACAAAGCCCCTTGACCCGCAGCAATTTAACGCTCACAAGCTACGCCATCCCCGTCCCCATCCAGCTTCGCACTGTAGCCAGGCTCACCTTTTTGGATATTATACGCACCAGCCGCGTTGGCCTCCTTACAGGAGTTGTAAATCGCCGATGGTTTCGAAGTCGTTGTTGTCGCCGGTTGCGACGTAGTCACGGGTTTCGGAGTTGTCGTTGTGGTTGCTGACTTCGGCGATGCCGTAGCGCCCCCTTTCACCACACCCTCATGATACCCATCCTCTTGTGCATAATTTTCTACGCTCCAGATGTTCAGAGCCTTCTGCTGAGCCTTCTTCTGAATCTCACGGAACTGATCGACATATTTCACGTTCGGCGGGTAAATGTACGCGACTCTGGCGTAGCCATTTTCGAGCAGGAGTTCGTTGAACATGTGATCCCCAATGTAGAGATAGCACAGTAAACGTCCATATTTATCCCGCTCCGACACATCCAATTCCAGCTGGACGTCTTTACCCGTGAGCATCGTTTTTGCATAGTTGGACGCATCCAATGCAAAAGGCTGAACCGGCTTCTCCGGGTCTACGCTCTCCGGCGTGTCCACTAGGAGGAGACGGATCGTCTCTTCTTTGACTTGGCCACCTTCAGCAAATGACACTTTCATGGTGTCGCCATCAACGACGCGGACAACCTTAGCGGGTATACGCTTGCTGTTCTCCTTAGTCGATGACGCTGATCCTGAAGTAGCTGAGGTCGAAGACTTGCTGCCTTGTGCAGCCGCGTGACTATTCTCTACCTCGGAAGCGCTGCAAGCCGTTGCCAGCAGCATAAGTAGGCTGAGTCCAGCAGCCACGATCTTTCTTTGCACGTTTATCATGAAATCCTCCCAATGATGACTGTTTCTATCTGTCTATGAAAGTATAGCAGACTTCAGACCAGGATGAATTCCAATGCATGAAAAAAAACGGCTTGCGCTGTCGTATCGTACTGGATTTGCCCATTAGGCCACTTATGCACAGAGATACTCTTCTAGACCAATACGCTTACAAAATCACATCATACTTCACATAGATCTGGTGTCTAATACTCTCTCTTAGACTATCTAGCATATGCATTCTTTCGGATTCCAGTTCCAGAAACTCAAAGTTCTGTATATTGTTTAAAGCTTCAAGACGATGCTTCGCCATCCAAATTTCTTCCACTTGTCTGCGCGTTTGCACTTTTTGTCTGCTAGCCATCGTAATCATCTCTACATCTCTCCATGTCTACTTGTCATTTGTTATTGCTGTTGTGACTAGCATACGATGGAGATGTGTCAGACAGATGTCAGGATGTTATTTTTACTAACGTCAGCGTAAAGGTCGAACCTCGCTCGCTACTCTCACGTAAAAATAGCTGCCCTCGCTGCGCTTGGGCTAACATTAAGCTGTAAGGCAAGCCTAAACCTAGGCCTCTCACCTTATGTTTTTTCACGCCTCCACGATAAAATCTTTCGAAAATAAACGGCTGCTCCTCCTCCGGAACGCCCTTCCCTTGATCGGTCACATCGATGCCGACATGGCTAGAGCTATAATCGTAAAGAGAAATCTGTAAGGCGCCACGGCTGGCTCCGGCATGTAAGCTGTTGTTCAACAAATTAATGAGAATCTGCTGGATGCGGCCTGAATCACCTTCGATCTGAATGGTATCTCTCACGCTCTGCACCTGGATGTCCAGCTTCTGATGCTCCTCCTGGGCGATTTGCCACTGATGCACAACTTCTCGTGTAAAAGCATTCAACTCGATCTGCTCGTTCGTAATACGAAGCGCACCTGTTGCAAAGCCATTAAAATCAAGCAAATCTTCGACCATGTGGTGCATGCGCTGCGCTTCTTTCAAGGAAAGCTGAATGAATTCCTCGCTTTCAGCGCCATCAACTACTTTATCCTGAACGGCCTGGAGGAGACCGCTAATTGACGCAACGGGCGTCTTCAGTTCATGGGTAACACCTGCCAGTAGCAGTGTGCGGAGCGATTCCAATTGCTTCAATCGACTCGACATATCCTGAAAGGTTGCAATTAATTGTGCAACTTCCTGCTCTTTGCTGTTGCTTTTGAACGTCACATCATAGTTGCCCCGCATTAATTGCTCCGCTGCATCTGCGACTTCTTTAATAGGCTTGACGAGACGCCGAGTAAGCATATAAATGACGAACCAGCCTAACACAGCACCGCCTGTTAAGAGTGCGTACAGCATGCCGTAATCGACTTTAACATTCGTAACTACCTCAGACGGGATACTGACATAAATGGCGCCAATTATCTTGTCTTCAAATAAAATTGGTGCCGAAAACATAAAAATACTCCGGCCCATTTCCCCTTTTTCCTTCACATAGGTGGAGCTTTCCGGCAGAAGTCCATCGCGCATCTCTTTCGGAAGTAAGGGCATTCCGCTAGGTCCGTCGGGCCCTCCTTCGTCGCGCGGTTGACCCCTAGGATTCGGAAATCCCCCTTCCATGTCTCTTGGAAGAACCTCCTCTCGAGGACCACCACCTGGTGGTGGATCAAAACCTGGAGGCGGGGGAAATACGACGCGATGATCCGCTGCTTTTATATGAGCTTTCACCGGATTTTTGAACTCTAGATCCCGCTGATTACTACGAAGTACTTCATAAATCTCGTCTGTAGGAATAAATTCGCCATTGCTAGTAACAACCTCTTCGGCCATACGTTCCATAATGTGCTGAATGGACTGGATGCGATTTTGTTGCGTGATATACTCCGTCCATTGCACAGCGATAAATCCAATCACCATGATGCCGATTAGCAGGGAAATCAAATACGTACGGGACCAAACTTGCAACAACGATAGTTGCTTCTTACTTGTCATTGACATAGAACTGATACCCCAATCGATGCATCGTTCTGATTTCGCCTTCGCTCGGCGGCCAGTTTTCGAGCGCTTTTCGCACCCTTTTGACTACAAGATCCACAGCCCTGTCGCTCCCGTCATAGTCGATGCCCCACACACTATCGAGCAGATGCTCACGTGTAAACACTTGATTCGGATTCTCTGCCAGCAGCATCAGAACAGATAAATCTCTCGGTGTAAGCAGCACCTTCGCTCCGTTCAAATACACCTCATGGGATTGAAAATCAATCTTCAATGAGCCGTAATGCCGAACATTCTTTCTTTCCATCACATTGGAAAACCGGCGTAACACCGCATTAACACGCGCCACAACCTCGGCTGCCACAAACGGTTTCGTTATATAATCATCCGCACCAAGATTCAAACCGGAGAGCTTCTGCTCTGTTTCGGACAGTGCCGTCAGCATGATTATGGGGCACGCGCTTTTTTCGCGAATATAGGTAAGGATCTCCCAGCCATCCATCCCTGGCAAATTGATATCGAGCAGCACTAGATGGGGTTGTTCCCTATCGAATACGTGGACAGCTTCTGCCCCATCATGCACCGTCACGACTTCGTAATGCTCCTTTTGCAGGTAGGCTGCTATGACTCTGGCGATCGCCATTTCATCTTCAACAACTAATACTTTTTTCAAAAGATTCTCTCCTCATCCAAAATAAACGGCTACACCTTCCTTACAGGACGTATCACAGTGTTTATGGAGAAATATAACCTACTTATTAAGTGAAACATATTATATTTGGCCAAAAATCAAGCTTTCAGCTCATCCTTTATTCCACACGAAGTAGGCGTATTCCTCGTTCTATGTCGAAGTATGTCGATGATCGAGCCCATTCGTCAGCTGAGTATATAGGAAGAAGATGTCAGGGAGATGTCAAGCATGTAAAGAAAAGTGCATAAATAACGGCTACGTCCTCTTAGGACGAGTAAATGGGGGATATTTAGCTGGTGGTGCGTGTTGGTGATGGTGCTGGCAGAGGCGATGGGAGGTTTGGATGGACACTTACGTTAATCATTGTATTAACTGGAAAATATGTAGGTAAAATCGCCCCATTTGTTCCAATTGACTAAAATGCATGAAATTAACTGTAGGTTATCCATCTAATGCGCGTTTGATCGGAAAATCCCGAAATATAACTGTATGAAATCCATTTATTTACATTGGAGCACAGTAGAAACACGGAACATCCAACCTCCAACTCATTAATCTGACTCGGCACCCGGAAATCATAAAAAGATGTAGATGAATACCTCTTTCCTATACACATCATCAAATGTATAATTGTACTAACAATTGAATAATATGATAAGGGGGAATTCCGATGAATAAGGTGATCGATATGGAGCGTAAAGTTACGAAATTCGGAAATAGTCTTGGTATCACTATGACGGAGGCATTGAGGCAAATAGGCCTTGAGCTAGGAGATGCCGTTCAAATTGCTGTAAATGAAGAAAATGGAGAGATCATTCTTAGGAAAGCCAATAAAGTTTCCCTGCCTGTAGGGATAAGTCCAGCCTTTATTGAGACATTATCCAACGTCATGGAGCGTTATGAGGATACACTAAAAGGTCTGAAGGATCGATAGTATGAATGCAATCCGTTATTTGTCCGTTAAAGAAGTTATCGCGATCAATGTAGCTCTTATCCAGAAATATAGCCCTGGGGAGGATATTGGCGTCAAAAGTACACCATTGTTAGAATCTGCTGTTTTACGTCCTCAATCTTCTGCCTTTAGTGAAGACGCTTATCCATCTGTTTTTGGCAAAGCTACCGCTCTATTCGAATCGTTAGGTCAAAATCATCCCTTCCAAAATGCAAATAAACGAACTGCCTTCACAGCTTTCGTCATTTTTCTAGAATTAAATGGATATAGCTTCGAAATGGATCAGAAAATTGCTGAGGATCTTACCGTCGATATGGTAAATCACCATTATTCCTTTCAAGAGCTTACTCAAGTTATCCGTGAGCATTGCCACTCCTTAGCGGAATAAATTTACAAACCAAAAAAGCACCCCTCAGGGTGCTTTTTCTTATGTTTACGGCGTTCCGCTTCGAAACGAAAGCGCCAAATCCAGCACATGCTCCGTTTCATTATAAGAGCCAATATCCAGCTTCCGATTGCCGTCAAAATCAGCGACCATAGCCCGTCGTTCCTTCCCTTTTGCCCAAGGGCCGAATTCGTTATCCAGCGGCTGAAAATGGTTCTCTCCCTCATTCTGGAATACCCGCCAAATGCCCGTCTCGGCCGTATAAGCAATTAATTCGCCTCGTCCGTCGCCATTCGTATCGCCGACCAGCAGTTGGTCGCTATCACCAAAGGAAACCCCGCCTGCCGTCTGGGGCTCAGAGAACCCCCCTTGCCCTTGATGATACATAATGGATACGCGCCGATCCTTATGTGAGACACACACGATATCATCATCTTCATCCGTATCCTGCATTGGGGCCGTGAAAATTTCTGTATCCTCGGGCAGCTTCGTATTTGACTCTGTATACGTTAACTGCTGATTTAACAAGTTAACTTGCACTAGTCCCTTGTCACCTTTGGCAATTAAACCCATGCTATGCCTAGATCGGAGCGCGCGAACAGAAGAAAGTCCCAATGGTAAAGCACCGATTGTGCGGACTGGCAGGAACTGTCGCTTATCCGCTATGGCCACCCGCACATTCCCCGTTTCAGTGTTATACGCGAGCAAATCTTGCTTCCCATCGCCATTCACATCGACAAGCAGAAGTGACTCATCGGGCGAAAACGTTTCTCTTAACCACACTTGTGAAGCTTCCTGCTGGCGATTTCGTGGCATATCGTAATTTCCCGGAATAACTAGAACACGATGCAGCTGGCGTACAACGACATCCGCATGTCCGCGGCCTGTAACATCACCAAGCATGACGTTTTGCAACCTCGTTCTAGGTGGCAGCATCACGCGATGCGCTGGGGTAAAAGGGACGATATCATGCAGGGACATCCAGCGATAGTCTAGCTTTTTGAAGCCAGTAAGCAATTTATGCAAGTAGGAGCTTGTGTTATCTCCCTCTTTATATTGATAGATGGGAATGCCATCCTTCTCTTCTGGATTTCCATCTCCGGCCATAACAGGCTCTAGGTGCGAGAATTCCAAAAACGGATGGAAGTAAAAGGAAGCGAGTCCATCGTCCTTCGCTGCCTTCTCCAACATCTGGTCGACCGATTGGGCATCGCTTATATAGCGATAGGGTGCAGGGATATAGACTGAGCCCAAACTATCTTGTCCGTACGTATTGATCGTATCATAGGCATTCATATCTTCACGGGCATTTTGAGCGTAGAGATCCGGTTGATACATAAGGCCGACGAAGGAACGAAACACGCCTTGCTGCTCATGGGTATCTTTATAGTGGGGGGACTCCCAGAACGCTGGGTGTAAATCCGCTCCGGCAAAGGCAGCCAAGCTTTCTTTCATCCGTTCCGCCGCATACGACAGCTCTTGCGTTTCCGGTGCATCTTTAATGTTAAATTCTGAGCCAATTCCAGAATTTTGTTCGCCATCTGAGCGATATGTCTCACCATATTGATGTCGGTATCCGTGCATACCCAATACGCCGCCTTGATGCTCTGCCTGTTGGAGTAGCTTAATGAATGCGCTTACTACTTCGTCTGGATTTGGGTCGTCGATCCCCTTTTCCTTCCAGACACCGTCATCTTGCAAGCTCATCCTTCTTGGAATCACAGCGACATGAAAAGGTACATGCTCAGACTCTAAATAGGTCATGACGGCCCGCAATTTCCCTAAGCCTTCGAGCGTGTTATAGTCCCCGCCAAGTCCGACATCCTCCAGTCGAATCATAGCATGACGCTTACCCATATTCGGAGAATTATTCGTCTCTGTAGTCGAAGGGATATATGCGGCAAGAGCAATGGCTGCAATAATACCACCGACAATTCCTATTCCGATTTGCTGCCATAATTTACGTTTCACGCTAGCCTGCTCCCCCATTATGTAAAACGTAGATTATATCTATGATTTCGACATTTTTCTCCTAAATTATATATGAATCTATGACTTCTTTCTATAAGAGTTTGAACAGGTGGCAAAATGAAATAAACCAGGACATTTTAGTTCGAAATTGCCGAATTAATTTCCCTGTCTGCCTCCTTACATGTCTATTAGTCCTAAATAACCCAACTAAATTGACCAAAACACTCTCACACAAGGAAACCGGGTAATTAGTTCGGCTAAATCGGACTATTGGCCTTCTTTCACAAGTAATCCTCGTTTTAGTTCGGCTAAATCGGACTAACGGAGCTTACAGCCCCTTTTTGCCTCTGCCACGCACCTGTTAGCTGATGATTTCGACGATCTTCTGCTTCTTTGTTTCACTTCTGGTAAGTTGGGTAAGAATAATAGTACATACAAACTCTTTACTTCCAGCTAATACTGCCATGACATACGCAACGTATGATGAAAATATCTTATTGTAACGGAGGCATCCGACGATGATAGCCAAAATAGGTTTCGTATTTTTCTGTATCGTGTCCCTATCGGTTCTAGGTGTTGCTGCCAAAGAGACTCAGCCCGATCAGCTTATGGATCAACGTACAGACAAACATATTATTCCTCCCTACTCACCAGCCCTTTATGACTCCACGGAACAATTCGAGTATGAATTCGAGTGGCAAAACGGGAAGATTATTGCGAATCCACAATAAGAGAATTCACCTACATAGACGTTAACTTGACTAGTTAACCCAAATAAACCCCCGACTCTGGCAGTCGGGGGTTCTACTAATAGATCAATTGTGGCGGATTCTATTCCTCACTCTTCCTACTCGTCATCCCGTACTTCTTCCCCCACTCTCCCATGCTCTCTAGGATCGGTATAAAGCTACGTCCTGCTTCCGTCAGTGAGTATTCAACCTTCGGAGGGACCTCCTGATAGACCTTCCGATGAACCATATCATCCTTTTCTAACTCTCTCAACTGCGACGTAAGTATGCCTTTGGATACCCCTGGCACCAATCGTTGCAGCTCACCAAATCTCTTCGTTTCCCTCAAATGCCACAGAATAAGGATTTTCCATTTCCCTGCAATGACATTTTGGGTTGCGGTAACGGGGCAAACTTCGATTTGTTCCTCTGGAATTTCTCCCTGAAACGTTGTCCGAGACATGCACAATCTCGCTCCTTCCTTGATGGTTCTATTTTTATGACTAGGTCACTTTATAATGACTACTTACATATTTCGAGCTACTATAATAATATATGACTATGCCGAATTATCCAACACCATTTTATATAAATAGGAGGACATTTAATATGTCAAAAATCATTGTTTCCGCAGCAACAGGTGAATTAGGGAAATTAGTCGTCAAGCATTTATTAGCAAGAGTTCCAGCAAGTGAGATTGCTGTGAGTGTTCGTCATATAGAGAAAGCTGCTGAAATTGCAGATTTAGGCATTGAAGTTCGATATGGTGATTGGGATGTTCCCGCATCACTGGAGCAAGCTTATGCGGATGCATCCAAGCTCTTGCTGATTTCTTCCCCACAAGATGAATCGATCAGTCGTGTTCGCAAACATGTTAGTGCGATTGAAGCCGCCAAAAAAGCTGGCGTTCCACACATTGTCTACACGAGTTTCGCCTTTGCGGATGTTGATGCTTTCGCCCCTCTGGCTAACGTACATCTAGCAACCGAATTCGCGCTGAAGGCATCGGGCATTCCAACAACCATCCTGCGCAATACGTGGTACCAGGAGCTTTACATGAACCCAAGCTTGCAAGCTTACATCGATAGCGGCAGCATCATAAATTCAGCAGATACAGGGAAAATTAATACAGCGACACGTGATGATTTAGCATTGGCTGCGGCAACTGTTCTGGCTGAAGACGGACATCAAGACCAAGTCTACGAGTTAGCCTCATCCGAATCATGGAGCTATGTGCAATTAGCCGACATTTTATCCCACGTATCTGGTAAAAAAGTAACTTATCAATCTGTCTCTGACGCTGACTCTTCCGCTGGTATGATTCAGGCTGGACTGCCTGAAGGATTAGTTCAGTTCTTAGTTGCCATTGACAGCAAAATGGCCGCAGGGACTGAAGGGCGCACCTCCACAGACCTCGAGAAGCTCATCGGGAAAAAACCGACTTCCATTCATGAAAGTATTGCGCTATTATTCAGTAAATAGTCGTTATATAACCCAATAAAGAGGTGAACCTCATGCAAGTTGAAATTTGGTCGGACTTCGCTTGTCCGTTCTGTTACATTGGCAAACGCCGCTTCGAGCAAGCTCTAGCAGGCTTTGCACACCGCGATCAGGTTGAAGTTATCTATCGCAGCTTCGAGCTAGACCGTCACGCACCCAAAAGCGTCCCGCATGACGTCTATGATATGCTCTCATCCCGCTACGGCATGAGCCGTCAGGAAGCCATCGCCATGAATGAGCAGATGCGTCGACAAGCTGCGGCAGATGGGCTCGACTTTCAATTCGATAGCCTCGTGCTGACGAACACATTCGATGCTCATCGTTTACGGTTATTTGCCGAGAAATATGGCCATGGCGCTGCGGTATCCGAGTTGTTATTCCGCGCCTATTTCACCGAATCTAAGAATATCAGCGACCACAATATCCTTGCTGACATCGCTGCAGCCGTTGGGATTGATCGGGAAGAAGCGATGTCCGTTCTCGCGAGTGATCAGTTCGCCGATTCGGTGCGGACCGAAGAAGAGAATGGCAGCCGCATGGGAATCCGCGGCGTTCCGTATTATGTCATTAACAGCAAACATGCCATATCCGGGGCCCAAGCAAGCGGCGTATACTTGAACGCGATGCAACAGCTCTGGGATGCTGAGCAGCCACCACAGGTTGTAGAATCAACCAGCGATGATGAGGCTTGTCTGGACGGCACATGTGTGGTCCCGAACAAACCATAAGTCGCGGCGTTAGCACTTATCACAAGAAGAAGCACCCTCGCGGGTGCTTCTTCTACTTTTATTATTTCGCTGTAACCTAGAATATTTGATTAGTGTGGCTCCGAGCGCGCTTCCATAATCAACTTCACTTTATTCAAGTCCTTTTGATTAGCCCTTTTCATCATCAAAGACATAAACGGAGAAAATAACGTGGAGAAGCCTGTCGGATTTCCTTTATTGCGCAAAGTCATCCGTGTGGTACGACTATTCACTGAATCCCACGTATACGTCGTTTCCATGGGAAAAGGGCCGTGGGCGGTACGCATCACAAGTTTATGACCAGGGCTATATTCCGCGACTTCATACACATAGGCTAGTTGTCTGCCCAAGAAGTTGGCTTTAAAAGCAATTTTTGACCCTACCTGGAGAGGTTTAGCTGTGTGCCATTCGGCCGAATTAATATTCACATACCATTCCGGTGCCTTATCTGGGTTAGCCGCATATTCCGATACTTGCTCACGAGGACAATTGATTGTTATTTCTGTGAAAACATCAACCATATTGACAACCTCCATTTTAATATAAAAAGCACGCCAACTATCAGCGCGCTTCTTCACTCAATTAAGCTAATAATTTCGCTATCGGCTCCCAATAATTCGTATACCAACCTGCTGCAAGATGCTCGCTTTGCTCTTCCGGGAAGGCAGAATGATCAAATAACAGCAACGTCTCAGAACCTTTCTCTTGAAGCTCGAATTTAACTAGCGAATACATACCTTCCGGCCAATTCGCTACACGCCACGCTTGTACAACACGTTTGTTCCGCACAAGCTCAATGTTACGACCGAGAATCATGCCTCCGAAGCAAGAGAAGGCCCCGCCTTCTTCTGTGCTAATCTCCGTAGGAGCTCCGCCGCTAGCTTTGCTGAACTGTTCGCTGCTCGTAAGAATTTCGTAGATACGTGCAGGGTCAGCTGTAAATGTCACTTCTTGACGAATCGTTCCACTCATCATTTCGCACCCCCTCTATTTTCTAATTAGCGTAATCATTTTTATGATATATGCCAATGCTTAATGCATAGCTTGCTCTGACCATGGATCGACACCTGGATCTTGGCCTTGTGCGATCGCTTGAATGCGAGGCATATAATGCGTCCATCCTTGTACATGCGAAGCAACTTCGGTTGCTGGCAAATCATAATGCGTCAATTCCAAAAGCGTCCCGTTATCTTTCGGTGTCAGTTTAAATTCAACCGTACTTGCCCCCGGTGGAACCATTTTCGATTTCTCCCAACCCCACGTCATCACGATTTTCTCATTCGGAACCAATTCCTTATATTCCCCCATCGCAATGTCACTGCCATTCACATCAATGCGATACTTGCCCCCGATACTTGGATCAAGCAATACGTGGCGTCCCATCCAACGAACTAATTTCTCAGGATCCGTAAAAAATAAAAACAACGTCTCCGGACGGCATTCGATAAAAATTTCTTTCTTAATCGTGTCACTGCTACTGATTTGCGTCATGTTTTCTCCTTTCCTCCTCTTCCGCGGCTTCTTTCAATCGCATCAAGCTGTCATCCCAGAAGCTCTCAATGTACAGCATCAACTCAGCAAACCCTTCCCTCCTTATGCCATAAAATCGTTTAGTTCCATCTCGTCTAACTACAACGAGTCCTGCTTCTTCCAGCACCTTCAGGTGCTGTGAAATGGCTGGTGCAGATACGTCAAAGTGTGACGCAATCGCGCTGGAGGTCAGTTCTCCATCACGGACAAGATGTAAAATATCTCTGCGCCTAGGCTCCGTTATCGCTTGAATGGCTTTATCTATCATGACGTTAATTTAGCACAGACTAAATTAAGTGTCAACTTAAATATGGTTTGTTGTACTGCTTCCTTATTTGATATATTCTGTACATGCGTACAAATAATAATCAGAGGAGCCATTCCAATGTCGACAGTGATCGGTACAAAAGAACATCCGTGGCCATTACAAACACCCCCACAAACCTCCGAATTTGAAATGTATAAAGATGAAAAAGATGGCAAAGATATCCTTGTTTGCACGGTAGGTAAAACCGTTCTGCATTACGACTACCGTTGCATTAATGACTTACACGCGATGCTCAAGCAGCATGGAGATTGGATTGAGCTGGGCAGCGCTGATGAGCAGAAGCCAGCCAAAGAAGGCACGGTTGAAGCTTGGGGGCGTTCTCCTGAAAACCCAATTGGTGGTTGGTATGGCTTGAAGAAAGGTTTACGCGGCAGATTCGGCATGTATGTCCCCCCATTAATGGAGGCACTCGGTCTTGCGGAAGTCGAACACAATCCAAGAAATAATCGGATGCGGGCGTTATAAAATACACAAGAGCTACTCCGACTTAAAGAAAGAGCCTGTCACTCTACTGAAGTGACAGGCTCTTCTAATTCTATTTATCGATTCTAGCGACAATGTTCGTATTTTTCCTATCTAACTTCAAAGAATACATATCGAGATCTGCGGCATGTAGTAAATCATCCAAGGTCCGTGCCTCGTCAGGATACACAGCCGTTCCGATCGACACGGATATTTCCAAATTGAACTCTCTCGAAGCTTGCTTTAATTCGTTCTGAATATGACGGATCAATACTTCTTTCTTGGACGCATCCGTAGTTGTAGAAAGAATCAAAAATTCATCCCCCGCCCACCGTGCGGCTAAATCCTTTTTCTGTAAATCGAGCAATAAAACATTCGCGATGCGCTGTAGCACTTGATCACCGATCTTGTGCCCGCGAGAGTCGTTAATTAATTTGAAATTATCTACATCAATGAAATATAAAATCAATTGCCCTTGTCTTCGCTCCACCGAAGTAATGAGCTTAGGAAAAGCCTCGAGGATGAATCTTCTGTTATACAGCGTCGTGAGGTTATCTTTTTCAGAGAGGAACTTCAATCGATCATACTGCGTGCCTAGCACCCAACTTGCCAATAAAATGAATACGCCAACGACAGGAAATTGAAGAGAGGGGAAATTATAATACAGCGTACCGTAGGCTCTTAAGGCTACAATCATGACTATAACGACCGAAATTATAACGATTCGTCCCGAGTAGTTCATCCCATTCACCATCATCCAATTTATGTATATATAGGTCTATAGTGACACACTTGTTCCATACATTTCAAGAAATATTTGGACTATACCGTCGAATTGGCTCGAAAACTATCACAATGAGAAAAACTTCTATCGAAGTCCTTCGAGGAAGAGCGACCGCGTTTCAAAGGTGGTTTTTATCGCCAATAAGAATTTGTTCTTCCGAGCCTCGGAAACTTATAAATTCTTATGTGGTCAAAAATTTGAAGCAAATCGCTTCAATTATATGGTAAAGTATTTGTATTCGACATTTTTTGATAACATCCAATACTTCTAACAGTCAGATGAGGTTCGAAATGGGTCTACTTTTGGATATGAAAACCATCCTGGTGACACTGGTCATCGGCCACCTATTTACAGCCGTGTTCATTATCGCTTACTGGCGTCAACATAAGAACGAAAGCACAATCAGATACTTTTTATATGGAAAATGCTTACAGGCTGCTGCGTGGGTGATCTTAATTCTTCGTGGCGGCCTTATGGATCCACTTACAATCTCTCTTGTGAACTCTTCACTTTTTATCGGTTATACCTTTGAAACTATTGCCGTGCTAAAAATTCAGAATATCCTGAGCAAGCTCGGACGAAATGTATATATTGCGCTGACCCTCTTCAACATTGCCGGCTTCCATTCCATCCTATTTTTCGACAATGACGAGAAGTTTAGAATTTCATTTACTTCCATAGCTATAGCTGCAGGACTCTTCCTACCAGCATACAAAATGATTCAACGACGAGCCGAATCCATGGTCAGCTATGTCCTCGGTTATCTTTATCTTACTATTCTCGTATTTCTTCTAATTCGTGCCTTCAGTGCCGTATTCTTCGATACATTGATCAGCTTTTATCATCTCAACGGGAATCAGAGCATGGTGCTGCTAGGCCAATATTTCGTCATGATTGCGGGAAATACGGGATTCATTCTCTTGATGAAAGAACAAACCGACCAAGCCCTTCTTCGGATGGCCAATTATGACGATTTAACGGGTGCATTGAACCGCAGATCGTTTATCACACGTACCAATCAATATCTTACCGCCTACGCGAAAATGCAGAAACCCATCACCCTGCTGCTGTTTGATATTGATAATTTCAAGTCCATCAATGATACATTCGGTCATGATACTGGCGATCAAGTACTTGTTGACCTCACGACACGAATGAAAGGGCAGCTCGGCGCTGATGATCTCTTCGCAAGATATGGCGGAGACGAATTTGCCATTGTCGTACCCGGCATGGATGAACGAGATTCCTCGCTTTATGCTGAGAAACTTAGACAGGCTGCAGAAGGCGCACAAGTTCCTGAATTACAACTCTCCTATACTATCAGTTTAGGAGTTCTCACGATCATTCCGGATGAGGGAACACATCTCGAGGAGCTTTACTCCACGTGTGACAAGGCCCTTTACCAAGCCAAGAGGAACGGCCGAAACGGTGTATTTCGCGGCTCTGTAGATAACCATTTGGTACATTCTCAGAAAAATTTATGTGAGTAGGCTGTCGCTATGATGCGGCGGCCTTTTGTTGTTTTCGTGCTCATCTCGAACTGCCTGGCCATGGTTTGTGACAAACTATCAAACAATCCCTATTTTGAACGTATCGACGACAATTTTCCTGATACTTTTCAACCCATTCTTGTTAATTTAATTCTAAGTCGCAAATAACCCTCACAGAGAGTAGGTAGGTAAGATGATTTCTCTAAATGATACGCCCATGTATTTAGCACAATTCGCGAAGCTAATCCAAATGGATGAACATCGGCTATTTCGTATATGTAAAGGGATCGAGGAAAACGGATATCAATTAAACCGAAACGAACACGGGCATATCGATCTAACGGAGAAGGATATTACGGTCGTGTTGAGTTTCTGTTTGTGATTTTCACACAACTATCGAACGGAATTTCAGACGGTGTTGGTAGCGTTGGTGGCGTTGGTGGCGTTTGAGGGGCCACGTACGCTACACATTTGTATTAACTGGAAAATATACAGCTATTTACGAGGAATTTCTTCGAAAACTCGATTTAACTGTAAAATATGTAGTTAAAACTGCCCCTTTTGGACAGATCAGCCAAACTGTATAAAATTAACTGTATTTTCTCCATCTAATAAGCTTTTGATCGGAAAATTCCGAAATATAACTGTATAAAATCCATCTATTTGCCTGGAGCACCGTATAGTTAAGAAACTCCCAACCCGCATATTGCCGCCTCATCATGTGAAACTTATACATGTTTATGTGGTAAGAAAAAACCCGCTCCATGAGCGGGTTTTTCCATCCTAGTGGTCTTTTGAATCTTAGGCTCCTTTAAGCTCCTTTAAGCTCCTTTAAACTCCTTTAAACTCCTTTAAGCTCCTTTAGGGTCCTTTGGGTCCTTTGGGTCCTTTGGGTCTATTGGATCTTTTGGATCTTTCGGTTTCTTAGGCTTCTTATCGTGATGCTTATCGGTATAATCGACTTTAGGCGCCTGCAATCCGCCTGCCAGGACAATCTCTCTGATGTCTTCACCGAGGTAGAAACTTAAATGCGGCGGCTGATTGTACGCCGTGTTCTGCCATGCAATTCCGTTTCTGTATACCGGGTCATGCATAAGTGTATAAATCCGGTACTCCGTAGGAATCGTTGTACTGAAGATCCTAAGTTCCGAGCTGTCTGTTGTAGGCAAAAGAACTTCTTCGCGCCAGTCTCCTAAGATATCGGCCTGTAAGGTCGGAGTCGCCTTCGTTCCATTGTTGCTGACTACGTCTGCGAAGCTTTTGAAGGGCTCCGATTTCTTCGTTACTGGATTAAACTTTGAAATGGATGTATTATCCAGTAATTCACTCAATAAATCCCCATCCCAGTAAAGGGCGAAATTCACAGATACGCCTGCCGTTCTAAAGCTATCCGCAACGACCTGCCCCTGTACGTTGTAAATGCCTCCGCCCGACGCTGGTGTGGTACCTCCTGTGCCCCAGAACTCAAAGCCTGGGCTTGCGGTAATATTGGCCGCCAAGCCGCGTCCAGTATCCACGTAACCATTGTAGGACATCAATGTTTCCCCTGTTGCAGCATCATGCAGTTCAACCGATGCAACAGATGGGACTTCATGTACCGCCATGACCTGCAAACCTTCACGGGCTGGGTCAAATGCCCCTACATGAAGCGCATCGCCATGCGAACCCTGTTCACGCTGCATCTCGCCATTCATTTCATAGAGGATGGTGCCGTCCTGATCCAGGGTCAACGAACCTGCGATAATTTCGTCGAAACCATCATTATCAACATCCGCTGTGGCCAGATTGTGGAAGCCTAGACCTGCCCCCCTGCCTGCTTGTGCGGAGTCGAAGGTCCACTCTTCTTTGAGCTTGCCATTCACTAAGCTATAGGCCACATACGTCGTCCGTTCATAATAGCCTCTGCCATAAATGGCGCTCGGTTTCTTACCGTCCAAATAAGCCAGCCCTGCAAGGAAGCGATCCGAACGATTATGCCAAGTGTCTCCCCATGAAGCTACATCACCCAACGGGAATGCATAATCAATGGTGTCGATCTCCTTACCCGTTTCACCCTTGAAAACGGAAATGTACTCTGGCCCCCCGAAAATATGGCCGAACTCATTTACCCATTTGCCATTATCCGCCGCATTGCCAATGACACTGATTACCTTGCTGCTGTCAAATTTCCCATCCGTTGTCCCATAGACGGTCGTTGCATCTGCCGTTTTAATGAGGAATTCGCTTTTGCCATCCCCATCATAATCGGCAATGATAAATTGATGATAATGCGCTCCTGATGTGAGGTTAAGCCCCATATTCATCCGCCACAATAGTGTGCCGTCCATTTTATAAGCATCAAAAACCGTCGGCCCCGTCATCGCGTTCTGTGAGCTGTCGATGGCGTTAGAAGGGTACCATTTCACAACAACTTCGTACTCACCATCACCGTCCAAATCTCCTACACCAGCGTCATTAACACTATACGTGTAGCTGCCAGTAGCCGTTGTTCCTCCTTCAGGCTTTTGCATAGGGATTGATAGATAATCGTTAGCTGCTGCTAATGTTTCCTCTCTGCCCTTTATTGCCTTTCCATTTACAAGTGTCTCCACTTCGTAGGCGTCACCTGGGACACCAGCTGTATCCACATAATTCGTAACAGACAATTGTGATGTATTCAGCTTTTGCCCGTTGCGGTAAATATTGAACTTCACATCGCGATCATACTCGTCTGCAAGCAGACGCCAGCTAACGAATATGCCCTCATTTGATTTCAATGCGATTATGCCTCTGTCCAGCCACTCTGTCTGTCTTGCCGTGTTTGGCGGTGTAAGACGGTTGTATACGTATTGGGTTGCATATCGACCAAAACCGTTTTCCAGACTCGCAGGAACCGCTAGTTCACCCTTGAACGTGTATACGCCCGCTTCATGCGGATTCCAAGGCTTGCCAACGTTAACCCACGAACTTACAGGCACGATTCCCTTACTATTATTTGCTAGGGTAACGCTAACCGATTGCGGTAAACCAATGGAATGGATATCCGACGTAGTTTGATCAACATACACCGTATGATAGGATAACTTATCTACTTTCGTAATTCGATTTTCTGGAATCGGCATATGATACACACCGAAGTTATCAAGGTACGTCGTCCAAGCGATATTATTGCCAGATGTCCGCATGCCCACCAATTTAACCGAAGCGACGGAACCGTCAAAAGCTACACCATTCAATGAAGACGTAAATTCTTGACTTGTGCCCGCAGCTTTATCGGTAAGCTTGAATTTGACAACCTCATTTTCCACATCAAGATTAATCCCTACCCTATACCACGCTTGAGGATTCGTAACACCCGTACTCGCGGCAGGCTGCTTTCCTGCAAAATATTGCAAAGGTGCGTTATTCGTATTGTTTACCGTAAATACCGTATTGCCCGTGCTATCGAGGATCCTAAACTCACCGCCGTTTTCACTAGGATTGCTCGCGGATTTATCATTCACCTTGCCAGGATACCAATCAAATTCAACAAGAATTTGGCTGCCTTTCACCGAAGTGCCGAAGCTCTTAGTCGCTACGCGCCCCCCGCTTTGGTTCGTCTGAGTGAACTGCAGCATGGGAGTGGTATTCCCCATCACTTCATATGTATTAATCGATACCGTAGCATTCGCTGTTACAAATCCCCAATTAATAGGGTCCGGCGCGACTGAATCACCGAAATCACTATAATAAACGCTATCGAGTTCAGTCCCGTTGTTACCAACAGCGGCGGACGCCACCAACCAGTTCGGTATTAAGAGAGCGCTTGCAAGAAGTAACGAAACGACTTTTCTCCATTGTCTGTTAGTTCGCATTGTTATTTTCACTCCTTCTGTTCGAGCTATGAGAGTATTGTGCATTCTCTCGGTAATTCCTCATCGTGCAAGGTTTTGCATATCCTAAGAATCACTTGCTGCCATCCGTCAGAACTGCTCCCTCTTCCCCCCTCGCCAAACAGAATCCAAAGCGTTGACCCCTACAGCTCATACCTGTTGGTATGATTGGCCCGTGTACTAACTGTAGGACTTGGCTAGCTGCGCCGTCTATTAGACATTTCTTTAAAAATGAAATTCTCTTGCAGGATACCATTTGGCAGATATATGACATTTTTGACTAAAGTTCTCTTTTCTTGATCTCGTATATAAAAAGGGTATAAAAGCATGAAAAAATAGACCTCTTAGCCATTTCGTTGGCAGGTGAGGTCTATTCCTTAGTAATCCCTAGCGACTACTTGGCATTCGCGAGCTCGATCATCTTACCTTGCGACTCTTTGAATATACGTACTAGGGATTGCACCTTATCAAACTCATAATCGCCAGGACCATAGTTGTCCATGAACATTTTCTTCAACAATTCCCCATAAAAGGTAACTCTCTGCTCAAGCAAATCATGCTCAATCTGAATGATTTCCTCAATAGAATGATTGCCAATGAATTCTTCTGTTTCATCAATAGGAGCGTCCCGCCTGCCCCCTCTACGTTCCGCAGGATTCAATCCCTCAGGCTCGCTCGATGGATCCAATTCAATCGATGTTCGTAAGCTCGATAATGCAATATTTTCTTTGGCCAGCATGATTTGAAAATATTTATTTTTGAATAAATCAATGATGACGAGTTTGCATAGCTCTCGATTTTGAAGGAGCATTCCGTCAAAGGGATGGATGGTCCAGTACCCATTTTTCAGAAAAAGATTTAACTTGAACAGTTCGCTGCCATAGATATATTCGATGTTAATATTTGAATCTGACATGATTTCAAAAGAGAATTCTAACATAGACGGACCTCCCCGAACGATACCCTTGTCTTACGCCATGACTTGGTTTATTTGCTTCCTACAACCCATCTTAAACCCCAGTTATAGGCTTGATCCATTTCGGGATGACCCTTAAAATGCCGTACAATTCGCTCAATACTCAACGTTTCATCCTTCACATTCTGAGACAAGGCGATGGCACACATCGGGAGATCGTTGTCGTGTTCATCGAGTTTAACAATGATGTCAGGTCCGCCATTTTGCTTTATCGTGACAATGCCATCCGCCTCAGACCATCTCGACACACCCTCGTATATGAAGGTAAAGATGAGTATGCGTTTGAAATTTGCCAGCTTGGTTCCATTAATTCGAATGTTCTCTCCCGTTTTAACCGAGCCAGTTCGATCATCACCATCGAGAGCTATATAAGGTTCACGCGTAAGCGATCCGAATGTGTTGCCTAGCGCCTGAACTAAACCTTTTCTGCCATCCTTAAGTTCATACAGACAAGCCAAATCAAGATCGATTCCGTTTGGTGAATCCACCCAGAAGGCGACGTCATCTTTTGGTTTTTGATTCCAGTTCAGGTTGATTAAGATTTCCCCTAGACCGCCCGATTTCTTCTCGAGGTTGATCTTATCCCCTTTTTTCGCCAATACAATCTTGGAAAGATTAATCTGTGGCTCTGGTTTCGGTTCTGGTTTCAGTTCTGGTTTCGGCGGCGCGATCTGAATGTCCGGTGCTTTCAACGTTGGCTCATCATTTACAACAACACCATAGCTTGCACATAGCGCTTTAAGGCCTCCAGCATATCCAGCACCGATTGCGCTGAACTTCCACTCACCGTTGTATCTATATAATTCTCCTATAACAATGGCCGATTCTACGGAGAACTGATTACCCAAGTCATAACGAAGTATTTCTTGCCCTGTTGCTCCATTCACGAAACGGAGATAGACGCTGCCCACCCCGCTGAAGTTTTGACGCCTGGCTTCACTTTCATAGATCGTCAGTGTAAAAGCAATCTTATCAACGGCCGTCAGCACACGTTTCAGATCGATATTCAGTTGTCTTTCATTTGTCTGCTTCTCGATGTATGTCATAAAGCTGTTACTCGGATTTCCGTAAAAAATAAGATCTTCATCACCACGAACCTTACTGTTCTGCGCAAGCAAAAAGGCCGAAGTATCGAGCTCAATTTCTTTGGGGGCCTGCCAACCGATAAAGACAGTTATATTGGAAAGTTCTGGGTGCGTTTTCGTTACATCTACCTTTTGTCCTTTGATTACAGCAACGACGGTCATGTTGACTTCACCCTTCTTCATAAAATATGTAAACCTAAGGGTGGCAACCAGAAGGCAACCACCCTTTACAAGCCAACATCTAACTCAAGCCATAGTTCGTTACTAGCGCAGCCAATCCGCCTGCGAAACCACTACCTACCGCTTGGAATTTCCAGTCGCCTCCATGACGATAAAATTCACAGAAGACGACCGCTGTTTCTATGGAAAAGTCTTCACCTAAATCATAGCGAAGAATCTCATTCTTATTCGCTTCATTCACTACTCTTACGAAGGCATGGCTCACTTGGCCAAAGTTTTGGGCACGTTGCTGCGCATCATGAATCGTAACGGTTATACCGATACGAGAGATCGCGGCAGGTATTTTGGAGAAATCGATCAAAATCTGCTCGTCATCACCATCGCCTTCCCCGGTGCGATTGTCACCTGTATGAGCAACAGCGCCATCATACGCTTTAAGGTTATTATAAAATACAAAATCAGCCGCTGATTTCGCTTTGCCATCTTCATGCAGAAGAAATGCGGAGGCATCGAGATCAAAATCTCCACCGCCATTATATCTATTGGTATCCCAGCCAAGTCCTACAATTATTTTGGTTAGACCTGGGTTCGTTTTGGTTAGGTCAATGCGTTGACCTTTGGATAAATCAATCGACATAGTTATCTCACCTTTCACATCATATATTGGACATGCCTATATAGAACAGTTTACCATATTTAAATAGATTTGTTACTCTGTGTAGAAGAAGCAAAAAAGAAGCATCCTCAACGAATGCCTCTTCTTGTTTGCAAAGGGATATAGCACGGTGTCGCGGATGTCGCGGACTACTTTTTAAGCGCATCTGCAATGGCAGGCAGGGATTTATCCGTTTAATTGAAGTATCCTAGGAAAATATAATCCGGATTGATCTTAGTTAAGCCTTCAAGGCTAAGCTGTGCGCCATCTCCATTCGCTTGCTCTGGTGGCTTCAGACCGAGCGGCTCGTAGTAATGACCGACATATTTGGTGCCTTGCAGCCACATCGTTTTCTCTCTAACCTGTGCGTAAGCAACGGTTCCTTCCACGCCTTTAATCCGATCCTTCGCTTGAGCAAACGCCGTGGTGAACTGCTCGATTGCTTTTTCGCAAGCTCCTCCTGCCCCAGCATTTCACCGAACTTTGTCATCACACCTGACCAATCGTTCCAAACATCCATCTTTGTTTCATCCAGGAATACGAGGTGGGGGTTGCTCAATGTTGGACTGGAGGCGGGATTCACTAACCAAGTCTGCTCTCCGACGACTGATTTAGCCGAATTTTATCCGGGTTAATAACGAAATAGACACGTTGGATTTGAGAAACCTGCGAATCCATTTCCAACATTAGCAACGAAACTGGCGTATCCTTCTCATAAAACACCACCCCTGGCTGCCCGTTCCACATCGTCATAGCATACGTCAAGTGCGTATACCGCTTGGCCGAAACTCCAATCAAGAATGACACCACACGCTCCCTGCCATAAATCGGATTAATCGCTGTGCTAACTTTCCCGCCTCCATCGGATATCAGCCTCGAAGTATCGGTCAATAATCGAACCAATGCATGCGAGTCTCCTCTTTGGAACGCAGTCACAAACTGCTCAACCAGCGAAGCCTGCTGCGCTTGACTGACTGGTGTTTGTAAGCGATTAGGGTTTAGCTTCTTTTTAGCGCGACTATATATCTGGCGGCAGTTAGCCTCTGATTTGTCCAACAGCTGAGCAATCTCTGCATACGGATAATCGTAAGCCTCCCGCATCACAGTAATCGCTCTTTCTAGCGGTTCCAACTGCTCAAGCATGATCATAAAGGCATACGATAGCGATTCACGTTGCTCCGCCAACTGATTCGGCTGCTGCCAAGCTTCAGAGGTTGGTTCCGGCAGCCAGGTTCCGGGGTATACCTCCCTTTTCTTCCTAGCTGATTGCAATATGTTCAGGCACCTATTCGTCGTAGCACGCGTCAGATACGTCTTCACATGCTCAATCCGATCCAGCTTGTCGTGAACGTCCAAGAATAGTTCTTGAACGACATCTTCCGCGTCCGAAACCGATCCCAGTAAATGATATGCCACGGATTTCAGGTATGAATAATACGTAGTATAAACCGTTTGGAAGTGTATAGTCACAATATTCCCCCTTCTGCTCTATCCCCATGGAATAGCAGATGCAGACCTAGTATATCAGCGAAAAGAAAAATTTTCCATATAGCAAATCCGTCTATTCCGAAAGGCTTTTGTGGATTTTCATAAAAAAGAAATGTTTGTTGTCACGAAAAGTTACCCTCAATTGTCTAGATCACGCGTAACCAAAAAAAATACGGAAAGAGGAGATTTATCATGAGTACACGATTTGATTATTACAAGGCCTGCCCTGAGGCGACAGACATGATGTTAAAGCTAGAAGCGTTTATCAAAAGTAATGGACTAGATGCACATTTATACGAGTTAATTAAGCTAAGGTCGTCTCAGATCAACGGCTGTTCGTACTGCATTGACTCTCATACGAAAGATTTAGTTAAACTAGGCGAAACGGACCAGCGGCTCTATTTGCTTCCTGTATGGAGAGAGGTACCTTTTTATACCGAGAAGGAATGTGCCGTGTTGGCATTAACCGAAGCAGTGACTCAAATCGCAGATGCAGGAGTACCGGATGAAGTATATGAACAGGTGAGAAGAGAATTTGATGAGCGACAATTCATGGTGCTGCTTATGGCCATAAATACGATTAATAGTTGGAATCGAATTGGAATTGCGACACGACTGCTGCCTAGTCGGAAATAGAGGTCTAGTGTAGGATGCAGTACAGTCGACAGCTTGGGGCTGCTCCTAGGTTATAATCTACTCAGGAGCAGCCATTTTGCCACGTGTCTGCGTGCATGTTAAGCATCATTTTAAAAGGAGTTCCTCCAAGCTGTGCAGAATTCCCCTCATAGAGCAGACCGACAATGATCGGCATACAAAATGGGGGATGAAGATGAATATTTCGACCGTGTTCAACACGCACAATTCAAAGCAAGAATCACATGTTTCGCTTCGTGACCAAGACGTCATCCGACGGAACTTTATTGTTTTTCTGGCTATTACTGTAACTGCTTTTCTCATATATATGAGTGTGCTTGCCTTAGGCGCGGGTGCGATGGACTCTAGTCTTAAGTTTACGCTTATATTTGAAACACTCATTTGGTTGACGTTTGCCTACTTGCATTTCTCCAAAAAGTTTATTCATTATTTATGTTATTTCGCGGTCATTACCAGCGGCATTTCGACTACCGTGCAGATGACAGGAACATCGGATGTCACCAACGTCTTTTCCGTCTATTACATGATGCTCATGGCGCTTATTTTCATGAAAATGCTGCCTTGGCTCATCTCTGCTGTATGGGGACTTGCTCTGGTACTCTACCAATTCGTCGGCCAAAAAGATGCGCTGCAAATAGATCCACAAACAGTACCTACTTATCTCATTTATTTTTTCTTAATTAGCCTTCTGATGTTCGCCGTTTTGAAGGTTACTGGCTATATGAACAAAAGCATGGAAGAAGCCCGGAAGCAAGCGGAGCAGTTCCTTGCCCTTCAGCAGGAGCAACGTGAAATCTCCGCCAAGCAAGTTACGTTGGTCACCGAGCATCTGCATTCCATCACACAATCAGCCGAGGAAGACAGCTCTTCCTTTGATGAAATGAACAACGCCTTCCAGGATATTGCAACAGGCGCAGGCGACCAAGTCGACTCCACTCTATCCATTAATGAGTCCGTGAATCACATGAATGAGCTGATCAAAGAAATGTCCGACTCGATCTACAACTTGCTTGGAAAAACATCCGAAGCTGCTACGCTCTCCGACCAAGGTCTCGGCCGTATGGAGCAGCTTTCGGATACTTTCTCAGCTTTCACCAAAGATATTGAGGCGGTTTCGCACGACACAACTTCCCTGATCGAGCGTTTAGATGAAACAAGCCAATTCAGCGACACCATTCAGGATATCGCGAATCAAACGAACCTCCTTTCGCTCAATGCCAGCATTGAGGCGGCAAGAGCAGGCGAACATGGCAAAGGCTTTGCAGTCGTCGCTAATGAAATCCGTAAGCTGGCCGATATGACAGCTAAATCTGCGATTCGCATTTCCGAGCAATTGAAGGAATTCACTGAACTGTCTAGCCAAACCCGTGCCCGCATGGATCAAGTCTCTCTGCGCATGCAGCAGAGCACGGAGATTACAGGCCAAACAAAGCAATCGTTCGAGTCCATTACCGATTCCGTCACGATGCTTAAGGTACTCTCCACGAGTTATGGCGAGCTTATGGATCGGATCACCAACTCATCCGTAACGATCAGCGATTCCACGACCAACTTGGCGGCGATCTCTGAGGAAGCATCTGCGACACTCGAAGAGTTGTCCGCAACCTTGCAATCCCTGCTCGTCAACAATCGCAAGAACTTGGCTCGTATTAAGGAAGCCGAGCAAAACTTGCGAGTGGTCACTCAATAACGCCATATATCAAAAAGCTATCCTCCGGTTGGGGATAGCTTTTTTGTGCATGCTCACTTTTCTTATATTATGAATTCTTTAAAAAAGTGAATTAATCCGTTTAGAGAACTAACAACAATAACAGGAGATTCCTCTCGTGTCTTAATTTTTATCCGGATTTACTATCAACTTCCCTAATGGATCAGTCCAGTGCTTGTAACCACTATTTGACCCTTCGTCATGAACAGCTACTTTCGTCCCGCTTACCGATCCTTGAAATGCCTTTAAGACCTTAAACTGCCCATTTCCAATCGCACTAATATGGCCAGTAGTTAACATTTCCTCTATTTCATTCGGTAACCATTCACCTTTGTGTGTATTAGGCTTCAGATTAGGTTTTAAGATAGAATTAGGTAATACTGCAATCCTCCGCATTTTATCGCCTGTTTTATCGAACCAACCATAAGCCTGATCGCCTATACTAACAAGGACTCCTGTATTGACCAACGTAATATCACCTTTATGGAACACCTGAATATCATTCATATACAATTCCCCCATATCTTTGTGAACTCGTTATTATGACCATAACTCAGAAACTTCACTTGCCTTTAGCAGCGCATCTAGACTCGAATACCGCGCTTTCCGAACCTCCATCACATCACTACTACCAAGACCTACTTTTTGCTCTAATTCAATAGCTGGTCCCTTGAAGTAAATAATGTATTTGTTCGTATTTTGAAAATGTTTAATCTCCTGCACCTCTGCGTAGTGTGTAATTCCACTGTACGGTGCTCCACGATAGCAAGCAATATACTTAATGGTTGGAATACGCCACTCTGCGATACGAACTGAATACCATTGTTGCTTTTTAAGGAACACTTGTTCAAACCCTTCATTTCTAGCCGGAAATATAGCTAGATCTCTCGTCCCTTTAGCCTCCTCCCCTAATCTTTGTTCTTCTAACTCATCTTCACCATTTTTATCTTTAGAATCGAGTAATTCCTCAATGTTAATAAAATGATCCTGCAGCAGTACTTCCGCAGCCGCTTTAACATATTCCTCCACAGCTGTCTCAATCAATTGATTACGCGAAGTTACCAGTTTGCCGCCTGTTAGACCTTTGAACTGTTCAACGACAACATCAGTCATTTGAAGTACTCTCTCATCAATCATGAGAGAAATTTGCCTCTTGGCTCCTTCCTCTTTGCTAACATTCAATGCTTTTCTAATGGTTTCTTGAAGTGATTTGGACATTCGACCCTTCCTCCAATCATTATCTTAATATAAGATTATCATATGTAATACAATATGTAAATACATACTACACGACATATGGTTTAACATTTTAACTTTAATACATTCTAACTAGGCCTCGAAAAGCGAAAATACCGTCAATAGCGTCAATGGGACGCAACTGACGGTACTGACGGTACTGACACAGAGACAATATCCTTGGAGTGACTGAGGCTTTATCCCCTGTTACGCACTACCTGTTGTGGTTTTGCCTCTTTTTGCTTATTCCTCCCTATTCCAACTTATTTAATAATCTCCTGATCACGACAACGGCTTGCGCACGAGTCGTTATCCCTGCTGGTTCAAATGCTGCGTCACTCATACCTCGGATAAGTCCTTCCTTCAACGCGAGCTCTACATCGGCTCTTGCCCAGTTCTGAATTTTATCGCTATCAGCAAAGTCATCTATTGAAATTGTATCTATAGACGAACTTCTGTCGAGACCCGTAAATACGAAAGCTCTACTGATCATAACGGCCATTTGTTCACGAGTAATCGTCTCATCTGGGGCAAAAATTCCCGCTTCCAAACCGTTAACAAGACCTTTGGATGCAGCCGCCAGTACGGCCTCGCGGTACCATGCATCTTTATTTACATCCGTAAATTGTTCGTCTTGACTGTTCCCGTTTACCCCAATACCCAAAGCTCTAACAAGCATGGCGGTGAATTCAGCTCTTGTGACGAAGCCTTCCGGTCTAAACGCTGTCGGTGATACCCCGTTCACCAACAAACGCCTTGCCATCCAATCGATATCCTGCTGAGCCCAATGTCCCGTAGTGTCCCCAAATTGATTGGTAAAGCTCATCACAGCGTACGGACCCGGAGCGTTGATATCGAACAGCAAGCCCTTGCCATCCGCATTCTTTTTGCTTGGGACATAGATCCAAGATTTGGAGTCTGCATCATAGCGATATACCTCTGCAGATTTTTCGTATAGTTCAGGATACTCCCCTTGCAGCATGTTTTTCTCGGACAGGGAAATCGGTGTAACTTGATCTCCTTTAACCGCTTCTACATGCAAGAACACCGCACTCGTCAGCATCTTCACCGCATCACTTTGTGCGCGTGCCGCTTCTGTCGCGGCTTTTTCCAACTGCTCTTCAGCTTTGACAATAACCAAACGAATCTTCGAACCTTCAGCCAAGCCACTGGTTTGAACGGATCCCGCATTCAGTTTCACATGCATAAGCTTTGTCTTCACGATTAACTCAGCTTGTGCTGCATTCAGCTCACGCATGCTTTCCACTGGCAATTGAAGGATAAGCTCATCCAGAGACTCTTGCACCTCGACATACAGCTGCTTCGATTTCTTGCCATCTTTTAAGGCTTCGGCAACAGCATCCTGGCGGATATCCACAACTAGGGCGGTTCCACCGTTTGAGGCTGTCTTTTTCTCCATACGGGCCGTCTCACCTAAGTTTAGAGGGTCCTTCGTTGCCGGAACTGAACCTCCGGAACTGCCAGTACTGTCACTACTGTAGCTAACGTTTAACCTATACGTCTTCACAAGCTTCCCACCATCAAGCGAAACCGTAATAGGAATTATATAATTTTCCGGTATCGTTATGGTCCTCGGAATCCCGCTCAATACCGCATCTGTGCCAAATTTCAATATAGCATTGCTATGCGCTGCAGTTGCAGTCACTGTAAGTTCCTTCGTTCCCTTAGGGAGCAGCAAGCTATAATCAACTTTAGCAGAATCGAACACAGGCGATAGTGTCCCGCTTCCAACCGTCAGACTGCTGAGATCTGCGTTAACATCAGAAGTCAATGACACGTTCCCCGCTGTCGAATTGTTCCCTTTACGGTCTTTTACAGCTCCGTCTAACAAGGCGAGGGTGGACTGCTCGATAATAGGTTCACTCATTGTCAAGAGCAACTCAGGCGTTTCTGTTTCATCTCGCTTCATTACAGCAACAGCAGAACTTACGATATCCGCCACCATGCCATTCACTTGGAACTTGGCAGGATCAGCAGTCATTTGGATGGGCTCATTGAACGTCAGTCGAATGATCCGGCCGCCGCTCTCCACTTTGGCTCTTTCCACAATAGGCCCGGTAGTATCAAGTTTCACCACTGTGAAACTACGCGGATCTGTATCACCCTGTAGAATCCCCGTATTCGCATAGCTGGTGTAGTAGCTTTTGCTTAGTTTCACCTTGTAAGTTCCACCTTCTACAAACCGGTTCTTCGGAGTGAAACGGACCGTTCGGGACAGCATAACACCGGCTTCACTTGCACTTTCTTCGATCTGTATGAACTGAGCAGCCCCCTCCACTTCAGCATCGCTCACATCAGTGATCTTCACGGCAGTTCCCGTAAGATCTGTTACTTTGAGGTATTTGGAGAATGTAAGATCAACATAGCTGCCCCCATTGTAAGTCACACCGGTTACCGTTGTGACTTTAGGTGAGACTCGTGAAACCAGTCCGGCATTTACCTCCGTATGCGGAGGTGGCACATCTAATTCAGCACTTGTAAGGGGCTCGTATGGGTCTCGGTCTCCATCTCCATCTTCGTCTTCGTTTTTACTCCAGCGAACTCTCCATTTCCCAGGCGGCACATCCCACCCGTACTTACCGGCTTCATCGGTTAATTGCGGATTAATCTGATCATATTCCTCAGCTTTCCAAACCTTCCATTCACCGGAGTTCGTATCCAGATATTGAACGGTTGCCGTTACACCCGCAAGTGGGTTGCTCTTTACAGCTTCATAGACATATCCGCTCGGGTCATAAATCCACTGAGGATTGGCTATTAGGCGGCCCTTCCTCTTTTTCTTATCCGGATTATCGTCGCATTGATTGTATCCCGAACCTACGGCATCGATCTGTTCATCAACATAATTATCAATCTTGTCTCCCGCAACACTCGTAGCTGCACCGGCAACCACTGCGCCAGGGCCTGTTAATGCCATAGCTCCGGTCCATGCACCTAGCGCGGTTTTCGCAACTTCACCAATGACCACTGCTGCTAAAGCCTTACCGGCCAGCTTTGCGGTCGTTGGCATTTCTTCGATACAGTCCATCCCGCTCGACTCAACGTTGTACATGATTTTGTTAATCTTCTCGGCATAGCCTTTATACCCCTCGTACTGCTCCTTGATGCCAGAGACATGTTCTTTCACGCCATCCACATCGCCTTTTATTTCCATAAAATACTCCGCGGTATGACCCCAGTCCCCCGATTTGGTAGCCGCCATTGCGCTGCTTCCAGCCAAAGGCTGCAACTCATTACCTACCAGATCTCCTGGCATATATCCACTCATAGCAATCGTGAACGATGTATCCGTTTCGGTGACCTCGACGTTCTTCTGTATAGCTGGCACCCCGGAGCGTACAGCCAGCGCTTTTTCCTCCTCGGAGGGCTTGTAGGTCGAGTTAGGATCTAAAGTAAGCTTAATGCTCATCTTCTTATTGTTAAGCTGCGGAAAGCTAAGTTCTACCGTCCCCGCGTAGACACCATTGATTTTCTCAAAAGGAGTCGTAGATACGACCTCGAAATCCCTCATTTTCGGAGGAAACGCCGTTCGAATCTGCTCCATGTTCGGCAGTGCACCATCGTAGGTGCGTTGTGTTTTTTTGACGTCATAGTCAACATAAATACCACCCAACGCGTCATGCGTAGTAGGCACAATCGCTCGGAATAAGCTGCCCTCTCTTAAGGCGAATATCGGCTCCCCTTCCTGACCGTCCATATAAATGCGAACATTCTCCACCAGATCTGGGTTAGTAAACTCGAAATCGAATTGGAACGGATGGCCTGGAACTACGGTATATGAAAAATTCGGAGCTTCCTTGCCCGCTTCAACAGTCACCCATTTCCGGTCTGGCATTTGAGCGAAAGCCATTTTAAGCAACTGCGGCCCTCCATTGTCCATCTGGACATATTCCTTTTCCGATTGTAGGTCCACATTGTTCACGGTTGTTGTTGCCCACAATGCGTGCATACTTGGATTGCCCAAATCCGCAAGCGTCGCCATAGTCTTCCAGATACCTGCGGCATTCGTAACGGCTCCGCCTACTTTGACATCAGTATCATAGATGCTGATGGTACTTCCGGCAGGCGCATAGCCGCTAAGCACCGTTTGCATATTGGCATCCGAAACACGTTTCGGAGCATCCAACGTCACTTTTGGTGTATCCATTTGCACAGCGCCGATGATTTCGTCGACCGATTCGGTACCAAGCATCGTTTTCATCCTCGCGGAGACAGAAACGCTGCTTTTATCAAAAGAAGGAGATACCGCTAGCTTGTAAGTAACCATCCCGTTATCATTTTTAGCCAAATCACCTAACTGAACACTTATCGTACGTTCATCCACAGTAATAGGATTACCGTTTCCTCCGGTCACCGCCTTATTTCCATTGGAATCAGATACCAATGTCATTCCCTCAGGAATTTCCAGCTCCAACGCGGCTTTAATGGCCTTCTGCTCATTATTGTTGCGATAGGCTGCTCTTAGCGTGATGGTACTGCCTGGAATCGCACGTGAAGGTTGAGCCGAGAAATGATTACCCGCTTTGTTAAGGAAGTAACTGGATGTACTAAACGAGATCGAGTCCAAGTTCAAGATTTGATTCTCTGCAACTACAAAATCTCTTGTTGCATACTCGTACCGATATTTATATCCCTGTTCTCGTATACTTTTGTAAATTTCCATGCGGTAACTGCCGGCCTTCGGAACATTCACATTAAAGGGCGTTGTGCGGAAATTATCATCCCAGACGTTAGCTACCGTCACCTTATTCCCGTTTGCCTTCAGTTCATAAAGTGTAGCGCTATAATAAATATTACGGTCGAGCTGCACTTTCCCCTGAACACGAGCGCCTTTTTCTTCTAACCGAATTTCGGCCGTGGCATTCGAGTTTTCATCCATGATGACATTTTTACAAACGCTCACGAAAGCGTATATCACACCGGATACACACACATTCACCGGAGTGCCTGGCGTTCCGCCTAGCGTAACTGCATTGGAATAATACGTATGAATCCATCCATAATTGGTTTTAATCGTGGACGAAAGATTTTCGTTTTGCATATCGAGCGGACCTTGCCACTCGGTGTCCAGCGCCTTTTTGAACACTTTGAGGTTAATAACCCCTTTCTCCGGCTGTTTCACCGGAATGTCCATCTTTGTCGTAAGCTCGGCAGGAACTTGCGCCGTGATCAGACCGGAGCTGTACCCGTACGAATACTCTGCTGCTTCCAGCACCACTTCCCCAGCAAAAAGCTCAAACTGCACTCTACCGTCTAAGCTGGTGCGCGCTTTGGCCACGACAGGTTTTCCCTTGTAGATTTGGGTAGCCGTTACATACGCATTGAATACCGGCTTATTATCCGGGCTCTTCACGGTTAGATCCAAGCTTCCTCTATCGAGAGAAACAACATTGACAGTTAATACATTGTCTCCGCCATCGAGTTTCATACTTAGATTAGAGCCGGCAGGAAGTTCATAGTACAAATCGCTCAGGTCCAGTTCGGCCGTAATCGTCTGCCCCTGAAGTAAACCTTCACGCCAATCTGTCATACCGTCTTCCCTTGTGGCCCTTGTATCCAGGAGCTCATGTTTCTCATCCCACAGTGTAACCGGAACATAAGGCACCGGCTTCCCTTCGAAGTTCAACACCTTTACCCTGAACTGTGCCGGCATCGAAACGGGAAGCGTTATCGAAGTTGTTCTACCCGGCTCAACGCGAACATGGTCTAAACTGCCCATCTCGTACAGATAATCCTGTGTTCGGAGGACAACACGATACTCATCGCTTGGCCAGACTCCGCTTAGCGTTTCAATTCCAGTGTCACCTATCGTAAAGGTTTCCTGTCCGGTTTCAGGGTTGTCAATACTTAGAATCGCGCCGGCCAGATCCGCCTGCGAGACTCCGGTAAAGTTAATTTGGAGCCCTCCGCCTACCGGAATCGGTAGATTATCAGCAGCTTCTTCTTCCACGTTCCCCGCTCTGGTCAGCGTCAATCTCATAGCCGTTAGTTCTGTCGCTTCCGATGAAAGAGTGAAAAAGCCCGAATAATAACCACCAAGCCCTAGTGATTCGCTTAAAGGTATCGTTATGGTTTTCGACTTCTGGACATTTCCTTCCCATTCCTTAAAGGATACATCCACTTTAGCTTCGCTTCCGGGAGTCCCTCCTGCATAAATGGTGATCTTGCTTCCTTTCACTAAGGCACCTTGGCCATTGCCCCGTTCCCCCAACCACGTAAAAAACTTGCCAGGATTTCCGTCTCCGGCCCAATTATAAGTAGGGCCGTTCATGCTCATGTGATAACGACTGTCAATAGCCTCCACTTGGAATAAGTAATCGTCGCCATCCTCACGCACCTGATTGGTCAACGTTATCGTTCTGGCTTGAGATGCCGGTACATAGGCAATAGGCTTGCTGTTCTTATAAATCGCGTATCCCGTCACGCCATCCGGATCAGAAGCTTGCGGCCAGCTAAGGGTAATATGATCCGCACCTTCGTTGGTTGCCACCAAGGTACTTCCAGACGGCCATACCGGAACTGTTCCGTTAGCTGCAATGAAATAATCGTAAAGCTTAATTTCCACCGTACCGATTTTCTCTAAATAGGTGGAGAAAAAAGATACCGTTTTTCCCGTATCCCCTACCGTAGGTCTCTTACTAGCCGTTGATAGCGGGAAGGTAGAGCCTGGGACTTCCATTTTCGTAGACGCATAACCTTTATTGTCCGCCACATAGATATCCGAATCGTCTTGGCTTTCATTCGTTTTTACCTCGTAAGCGACATATCCACCATTTCGGCTAATGGAAGGAAACTGGCTGTCTCCCGGGTGTTGAGACCCATCGGCACGATTGGAAACCCTACTGAAACTTTCCTCGATATGATCATACACATAGATATCTGCTTTGTTGTTGTTATCCCCTGGGGCCAAATTACTGCTGAGCGTGGCAAAAGCCACATAACGGCCATCTCCACTAATCGAAGGCGAGTTTCCTTCCGAGATACGCTGCAGTGTTTTTCCTGCCTCGGCATTTCGATCGTATATATACACACTGTTCGTCCCGACATGATCCTCAAGATCCGTCAGCTTCGCCTTCGAGACAAAAGCGATTTGCTTGCCATCCACGCTGATGGAAGGACCCCAGCTGTCATTGTTGTAAGTATCTTCTTTAGGAATACTGATACGTTCCAACTTCGAACCTAATCCTGAGTGGTTATAGAGATACACGTCACGGTTATCGTTCGTATCTCCTGGCACCAAGCCCTTGGCCTCCGTATCAAATGCGATATATTGGCCATCGGCACTGATGGATACATAGTCCCTATCTTCTAATCTGTTCTCATTCGCAGAGATGGTACCATTAACCAACTCCAACGTATCCGCAACGCGGTCGTACCGGTAAACTTTAACCTTTGCGCTTGAAATGTCTTCTGCATACGTATAAGCAAAATATCGAGCATCGGAAGACATCGCAAAATGAATGACCGTTCCGGTTATATCCGGCGTACGAATGATCTGAATTATACCCGTACTGCGGTCCTGTAAAGCTACTACCTTCCGCCTGCTCGCCTGCTCGTCATCCAACGGGTAGGTCATCATTGCCAAGTACTTTTCATCCGCGCTGAGCATCGTAATCGGTGTGTCATAGGTGGCGTAGATCATGGAAAAGAACCCATGGTTCAGCTTATTAAGCAAATTCCAGGAAAGTGGTGTTCCTGTGAATTCGGGTATTGACGTAACTGCTGCGTTCTTTCCGCCAGGGCCGTACACGGCCTCAGTTATGGATGGTGATGGACTGCTGCCTGAATCCGTCGCACCGACCGCAACAGGCACCACACTGGTTGCCAGCAATGTCACAACCAAAATAACAGAAAGCTTTTCCCTCAAAGATTTAAAAAAACCTAGTCTCATATACAAGATTCCCTCCACCAATTGATACACACTGTATCATTATAGCAGATAATTATTTGGAAATCTGTTAGTTGACACACATTTATTTACGACAAACCAGCAATATGTAAAAAAAACAGCAACCTGTAAAACTAATAGTACTAAAGTGAACCCTCTAGGGGTTCAACTCTCTGTTTGTCCCACCATGAAAACAAAAGACACCCGAATGGGTGTCTTTTGAGGTGAGGGGAGTATTGAAATGTCCATTTAACTTGCTCCGAAGCCCACTCACCGATGACTACCTTAGCGGTACATTTCAATGCCGTGCTCCCTCCGCATACGCTCCGGTCCGCGCGGACTGAACCCGGTATTCCCAATTCATTGGAACCGTGCTTCGTTGCTCTTACAAGTAAAATTATGGGGCTCAGTTAATAAATTTCACTGCAGTCAGCATCCGTTTCAGCATTGTCACCGCTTGGGCACGGGTCGCTTGGCCACTTGGATCGATGGTCGCATCCGTCATTCCAGAGATCAGGCCAGCTTGAACAGCAGCTGCCATCTCCGCTTGCGCCCAGTTGATTGACTTGGCGTCTTGATATTGACCCAACAAAGTGCTTTGCTCGTCGGCGGAAACTGCAGTGGTGGTGCCGGTGTAATTGATGGCACGGATCATCATCGCGGTCAGTTCCTCACGCGTGATCGATGCATCCGGCCTGAACGCGCCGTCTTCGTAGCCGTTGACGAGGCCGGCATTCACCGCTGTCGCTACTGCTTGCGCATACCATGCAGTGGAAGCCACGTCCTTGAAGCCGTTAGAAGCCACAGAGCTGGTCAAACCCAACGCGCGAACAACAAGTGCAGCAAATTCGGCGCGGGAGATGCTGCGGTCGGCGTCAAATGTATGACTGCTTACACCGTCGACTATCAGCTTGTTCGCCAGCAGCTCAATGTCCGCTTTAGCCCAGTGATTTTGAATGTCATCGAAAGTCTTGTTGTTCTGAACAACGGTGTAAATGCTGTTGCCGTTACGCTTGAATGTCGCTATAGTCGATCCGTTTTTCGTTTCGAAAAAAGTCGGCACGAACACAAGAGTTTTCGTTGTTTCGTCGTACATAACCCCGGTGAACTTGCTGAAGTCCTGAATCACGCTTAAAATGACCGTACGCGACACGTACGTCTTGCCGAAGGCTACCGTTTCCGACTTCCCATCTTTGCTCACTGCTTCAACTCTAAAGTCGATAGGATCAGCAAAAATTGTCAAGCCGGTTCTGGAAGCCGCCGCGGTGACGAATTTCACGCTGTCTCCGGTTGGCTTCTGAACGGTTATTTTAATCGTCAAATCCGCTGTGCTAACGCCAAGGTCTTTTGCAAGTGCATCCAAAGTCAGCACGGCAAGCGGGAGCGTATAAGACCAAGTGCCTGAAGTAACCGTGACGCTTCCGCCGGCTTTCGAGGCATCCGACAGCGCTGCCGCCGGCATGCTGATGGAAGTTCCGGAGGTCGAAATCGTTACATTGCTGGCAGTAGAGAGAGCTGCTTTCAGTATGCTGGAATCTACGTTACCGTTCTTATCCGCTGTAACCTGGGCTCCACTACTTGTCGAGGCAGGGGGACCTGATGAACCGCCGCCTACAGCTCCTGCCGGTGTCGTTCCGCTGCTCGACTTGATCGTAGTAACCGCAACAGTGAGGGCACTCGATGCGTTGCCGCTCAAATCCTTAGCTACAACTGAGAACGTATATCCTGTACCAGGAGCTAAGCCGGTCACTTCGTAGGAGGAGTCGTTAACCATTGCCAGCAGAGTGCTGCCATTATACACCGCATAATTGACCTCACCGGAGTCGTCCGTAGCAGCCGGCCAATTAAGAGTCAGGCTGATTTGACCAAGGTTCGAGTACGTCAATGCTGCATTTTGCGGCCAGACCGGCGCAAGCCCACTTTTTGTTGCGCTTAACAAGTTTCCAGCAGGGTCGTAGGTGTAGTTAATGGTTGCTCCGTTTTCATAAGTAACGCTTATCAGACGGTTCAATTCATCGTAAGTATAGGTAGCAGCTTGAGTCACGGTATTGAAGGTGAAAAAAATGACAAATAGGAACAACCATAATCGAAACGTCTTTATCGCTCTCACCTCGAGTATATAAGAATACTTTCTAAAGTTTGAATAAACTGTGTAGGTTTATAAAGCATCACTGGAAGAACCAACAAATAGCTCAACAACATACTTAATATAAGCTCTAGAAATAACGTACACCTTATCACCGCTTAATAGCCAATAGAACACCTGAGGAAAGTGAGCTCATTGCGCTCTAACGCGGTAGCCGTTAAGTCATATTCTCGAACGATATCGCTACGGGACTTTCCACTCTCGTACAACCGTACCATCTAGCTTTTAAATTCGGTCTTGAACTTTCGTCTTTGTTGGGGCATAGTAGATTCGCTCCTTGTCTGGTGAGTTCATTCTACTAGCCCTCTTTTGATGATCTCTCACTTCGTTGCATCTTCATTGGCGATGCTAATGTACATTGATCACTCATCCCATGATAAAATCACTTCACTAATCCCTCTCGTAAGTGTGTCTGGAAGATTACCACCAAATCCTTTTGCTATCGTTTTAACACTAATATTTTTGTTATTCTTATTGTTTATTACTGAGTTATAACTACCTAGCCAGTTATTTACCTTATTTACTTTCCCATCATTTACACCTTTTATTTTCACTGTAATAAAGGTACCTACAACGGTATCTTTAACAACATCTGTCCATGTTACCTCTTCACCCATAATTTTCTTAACCGAATTATCAACTGTACTGTCTACTAATTTATTAGCAAATCTACCTACCAATTCATTTTTGAAGATGCTACCTATTGGTCCAATTGACCGGGTTATGACCGCTGTAGTAGCACCACCCAAAGTTGACACCGTATATTCCTTCCAACTACTGCTTGGTTTTAGAATTGACCAACCTTTTTTTCCATCCGAAACATTCTGCACGACATCACTAAAATATTTTTCAGCAGCACCTGATACCCCTCCAACTACAGCCACACCAATAACGATAGGAACTTGTCCGCTAGGGTCGATGTTATTGACCGGATCACCGTTTACATAGGCGTATCGATTCAGACTTCTTCCATCCAGTATGCTGCCTTGAATGATGTCCTGATTCATAAATCTCTTTATCTCAGGATTGTAGTATCTGGCCCGCATGTAATACAGCCCGGTGTCATCCGTCATGATGCCATCGCGACCACTATACAGAAAAGGAGTCGAAGTTGTTCCCGTCCTTTCGATCAACTCACCGTATGTCGTATACGTAAATCGATCTGTAACCATACCTGTGTCATCTGTAATAGCGGTTGTGCTTCCACGCACGTCGTAGTGATAGGTGCTAAACGCGCCACTAGTCTCTTGATGTCCGATTAATCCAATACCATAAACAAACCACGTTGCGTTGCCCTTGGCATCTTTCATAGCTAGAACTTGACTTAACTCAGGCTGAGGATTATTGATAAATTCAATCCTCTCATCGTTGTCGATCACCGCTATTCTGTTATTTTCGGCATCATATTCATAAGTCGTGTTACCAGCCTCGATAAGCCGATTTCTGGAATCATAGTGGAAATTCACCATAACTCCGTTTAACGGTCCATAGGTCATGTTACCATCGGCATCATACTTGACTGTTTGACCGTTAAAGGTGATTAAGCGGTTATTCTTGTCATAGGTCATGACTGCGTTGTTCATTGTAATCGGCTGCGGATCATTGGATGACTCTTCAACAGTGATATTGCCGATCGAATTATACGAATAATCATTCTGATTAATGACATTTCCTTTGGCGTCGATTTCCTTTTGCCTGAGGATTCGACCCATTGCATCATAGGATTGAGTCAGTACGGAACCGTTAGCATTTACGGTCTTGGTGAGTCTACCATTGTGATCATACTCGTAGCGGGTAATTCTATTATCCCAGTCCGTTACCTTCACAAGTCTGTCTGCTTCATCATATTCATAGTTGACATCTTTACCGTCAGGATAGGTCAGGGTTGCCAAGTTACCCACCGTATCATAAGAGTACTTCGTTGTATTACCTTTACTATCCGTATATTTAACAACCCTGTTTAATTCATCATACTCTCGGGTAATGGTACCCTTACCATCCGATACAGTGAGCACATTTCCATTAGGATCATACGTATAAGCTACGTTTCCTACAGGGTCACTAAAGTTTATTAACCTTTCTGCATCGTCATATTTGTGGGTGGTTTCTTGCCCACGTCCATTTTTCATGGAAGCCATCAGGTTCAACGCATTATACCCATAGGTTTTCGTAATTCCGATGGCCATTGTTTCTGAAACAAGCCTTCCAGCTACATCAAAACCATAGGTTGTTGTATTTTCGTTAGGATTCGTAAGCGTTCTTTGATTTCCATTTGCATCAAAAGTCTGTTTACTTTCGCCTCCCAATTCATCAACTGTGGAAACAAGCCTGTTCACTTTGTCATAAACATACTTTGTGCTTCGGTTCATGGCGTCAATCGATTCAATAAGCCGTCCCACTTTGTCATAGTGGTTAATCACCTGATTGTCAAACGCATCTTCAACAAGGACAGGAAGATTCGTAGAGTCATAGGTTGTCGATTGGATTTCATTTCCGTAAGCATCCTTAAGTTTTACCGGACTACCTACAGCATCATATTCCATCGTCACGGCATGGCCAAGCGCATCTGTGATTGAAACTAGATTACCTGAATCATCATATGCCATCGTCTGCGAGTTTCCTTTGGCGTTCGTGATTTTAGTAAGTCTGCCTTCGTTATCATAGTTGTATTCGGAGATATAATTTAATGCGTCCGTTATGCTTGTCATTTTACCATTAGCGTTATATGTATATCTGGTTGTGTTCCCTCTGGCATCTGTCATGGTAATTCTATTACCACTATTATCGTAGGTATAGCTAATTTGATTTTCAAGCGGATCTTTCACGCTAAGAAGGTTACCCGCCGAGTCGTAGGTAAAGGTACTCGATTTGCCCGCAGCATTTGTAATCTTGCTTATTCTCCAGGCTGCGTCATAATCGTAGAACGTTTCTCCTCCTGCTGCATCCGTGACCTTCTTCAGCTTTCCGTTCTTGTAGTACGCGTAACCCACCGTGCCTTGGTCTGCTGTGGTCTTGCTCAGTAAATTTCCAGTGTTGTCATAAGTGAGTGTCGTAACATTTCCTAAAGCGTCTATCGTTGTCACCACACGACCTGCAGCATCGTAGGTGCTTCCGCTCGTATTCCCCGACGCATTTGTCACCGTTGTAAGCCGATCCTCGCCATCGTACTCGGAGAAGGTCTTGTTACCCTTTGGATCAATGGCTTCAATCATCTTTCGGTTACCGTTATACGTAAATCGTGTCGTATTTCCTCTTTGATCCGTTTCGGTAAGGACATTGCCGCGGCTATCATAGGTGTAAGAAGTTTTATGGCCGGCGGAATTGGTTCGGGATAATTCGTTTCCTGCCGCGTCATACTCATACAACGTCTTTTTCCCTTCTCTGTCCGTTATGCTGATTACCCTGCCGGCTGAATCATATCCAAATGTTGTTGTATTTCCGAGATAGTCGGAGATACTTATCAATCTACCATTCTCGTAATAGTAGGAAATGGTGCCTACTCCATCTACGGTTTTGGAGAGCAATTGACCGTACTCAGTATAGGTATATACGGTTGTAATGCCCCGCTCATCAACACTCGACATGAGGGAGTTCTTTGAATTATAGGTATTCGTCGTCCGTTCTCCGATGGCATTTTCGACAGTCAATAGATTTCCATTCGTGTCATAAGTCATCGTAGTAGCTCTACCTTCGGCATCTGTAACGGCCAAAAGATGACCCATGCCATCATAGGTATAAGTGGCCGTATTCCCATTTGAATCCGTCAGACTGGTGCGGTTGCCATTGCCATCATACGTATAGGTAGTCCTATGACCAAGCTCGTCTTCGATCATTAACAGTTGACCATACCGGTTACTTTTATGTTTTCTCGTATTGCCATTTCGATCGGTTATGGTAACGGTTATCTCCCAGCTTTCAGATGTGTCATCATAACTGTAGAGAGTCAAGAGGTTCCCTTCTACGCCATCATCCTGTGTAACAACCCTGCCCTTGGAATCATACGTATTGGTTAAGAAGATAACTCCCTCAGCAGATGTTTCTGTAAGGACGCGTCCTTCCGAATCGTAGGTATAGGTAGTCGCCTTACCATTCGCATCCGTTATTTCCGTTAACATGTGAGTGGAGTCATAATGGAAGTTGACCGATCTTCCCAATTGGTCAGACACACTTTCAACCAATCCAAGAGCGTTGAATTTTACAGTTAATGTCTGACCCGATTGCGGCTCGGTAATAAGAAGTTTCCCTTCCATGTTTGTTACCGTAACGGTTCCGCCATTCCTGTCTAGCATTTTCGTCAGATTACCTGATGGATCGAAGAAGTAAGTGTTCTGGTCACCGAATGTCAAAGTATACGTTCCGTCTGCATGTCGCTTTAACGCATTGTCATTGGCATTGAGCGTTTTGGAGTAGTATTCCTGCTCAACCATTCCTTGCTCATTTGCAAGCAGAATAGCACCGTCCGCTCTCTTACTGCCATGTACCTTACCTTCTATTGCGTCCTTGCTAAAGAACTGGGTGTAGCTTGAAGCTGACCAACGAACCCCGATCGTTCCATCTTCTTGGAGTTCAAGTCTTGTCTCGTAGTTATGGCTCCAACCTTTCCCTAATTGACCTTCGTTTAATAGCAAGGAGTTGTACCGGAGGCTGAAGGGGACTACATTTGAACCAAAAGCGCTAAGCGCTTCTCTTTCAAGTACATAAGCTCCATTGGTTGTATCTACCGGGTCTCCCCACAGTGAACCATCATCGATATATTGAATCTTATACTTGGTTACATGGCTAGGTATGGTTGTTATGGTCACGGGAACTTCCGTGGTACTATCGCCTGATGTGACCGAGAATGCTTCTTTCAGCCTGTAATAAACTTCATCCCGGTCTCCCACAGCACTAAAGTTTGTAACGTAAGTTCCGTACAAGCTTTCTCCTGGATTGAGCACGCCAACTCCTACCGAGTCGCCTGTCTGTAGGAACGGGAGAGACTTCTGTGCATCGATTGATGTTATGTAGAATGATGCGCCGCCCTCATATCTTTCCTTCTTTTTATTCCCATCCGGATCGATAATAACTACTTCATGTACAGTTGTTGGTTCGCTGTATGCGCCAAAGTTTGTCTTTAGGTTATAAATCGGTATGTCAGACTCATTCGTAATTCTGAACTGTGCATAATACAGCTCACCAATATAGGCTGAATCTTCCGCCTCTACATAAATATGCAGTGCATCCCCTCCCCAAACACGGAGTGGTTCTGATGTCTTAAAAGTAGTGCTTACAGGAGCGGAGAACGGCATCAATGCTCCGTTGAAATCCGCTTCAAGATTGTAGCTGCCCTTCTTATCTCCTCTAACAATCCATTTAACTTCTTTTGTTTCCTGTCCCGCAATATCTCCTATGTGAATTGTTGGGCTTTGTTCTTCCTCTGTTGGAGCAAGTGTAAGTCCATCTGGAAGCTTTAATGTAGCTGCTGAGTCCGCAATTACAAACTGCGGATCTGCCATATTATACATGGATAGCCCTACTTCAAAAAACTCTTTTAACCACGAGACTTCCTTTGGAATGGTAAGGAACGCAAGGGTTGGCGGTATTTCAGGATGGTTTTCATACGCAATAGCTTTCGGATAAGCGTATCCTACACTCCCATTTCCGCCGACTCCCCCATAGGATATAGGACCACTGCCGCCTAATATGTTTCCATATCCGTTTAATATGATATATTCTACAGGCAGTGGCTGCTGGGCAAACGTCAGGTGAACCTCAAATTTAAATACATGTTGGTTTTCAGGAGCGTTAACATCGATACCTTCAGCTACGATTTCTTCCAATGACATACGATGAACATTCAGATCTCCAACAACAAGCTTTGCTTTTTTGATTCTTACTGTAACCTGAGTTCCCTGGTACTGTTTAACTTCCGACATGACTTCAGCTGGCAAATACCCCGTTTTGTATGCAGAAACCCCGTACTTACCTGGTATAGCTACAACTGTAGCCATACCGTTACCATCAGTAATAAAATTCTTCGGCACATTATCAGGGAAATTAACATACACATTTGCCCCGGGAATGACCGCTCCGGTATCGCTATCAATTACCCTAACTTGTAATGATCCAACCTGCTGCCCTGGATAAACAGTCAAGATCATAGTATCGCTTGCTGTATTTCCAGAAGGGTCTGTAACCGTCAAAGTTACGGTATAACTCCCTGCCGATGCATAAATGTGTGTCGGTTGGGATAAGTTGGAGATTGTCCCGTCTCCCAAATCCCACAAATAGGCAGCAACCCTGTCATTGTCTTTAGATCGCGTACCATCGAAAGCTACTTCCGCTCCGGCAGTTGCAGTTCGGTCGTTACCCGCCTTTGCCTCCGGGGCAAAGGGATCCTGACTAAGCGGAGAGGCGGCCGTTTCTACACTCATGCTTGCATTATGGTACCGATCCACCGCTTCAACTTTGTAGTAGTAATCACTTCCTGGAGAAAGTGGGACATCCGTATACAAAGTTAACATCGTTTCGGTAAGAAGACTGTATGGCCCCCCCGGTGTTAGGCTCTTATATACCCTGAACCCGGCAAGGTCTGTTTCATTACCGGATGTCCATGAAAGATCTACCTTCCAACCGCCAGGTGAAGTGGTAACAATGGGTGTGGTTGGAGGGTCTACATCAAGACCATATGTAACATTTATCGGCGCACTTTTGTTACCTGCCTGGTCATACGCCGATGTACGCAATTTGTAAGTACCACTTATTAATGAAGATGTGTTCCAAACTAGTGATACAACATCACTAGAGACATCCAAATCCTTAGTTCCTAGCGCATTCCATTGGTCAGCCTGTGCCCCGACTTTCTGGTATTCTATTGTTACTTTTGAAAGCTTGTAGTTATCCAAAGCAAGTACATTTATTACAGGATTTGCAGGGAGCATTGAAGATTCAGCGGGATTTATACTAATAACTCTTGGTGCCTCACTATCTATTGTAAAATCGGCGGTTGTCGTCTGGCCAGCCGTGACGACGATGTCCTTCCACTGCTCTGTGTACCCTTCCACTACGACCCTTACCCGATAATTGTTCGCATCAAGATCGGAAATCGTGTAGTTTCCTTCTACATCCGTGACCGCGTTGCCCCACTGGTCCGGTCCTTGATTTGCAAAAACAAGAGCGTCTTGAATCGGTTTATTCCCACTATCTGTAACTCTCCCTGAAATTATCCCCTTCGGTAGCCACTTCGCATAAAGCGTCAAATTCGCCGCGCTCATCGTTATCGATGCACCAGGGGAGTAGCTCATTCCGCTACCATCCGCCGACGTGTTCCATCCAGCGAATGTATAGCCCGACTTTGCCAGATTTCCTATGTTATCGTACACTGGAACTGTGACTCCCGGTGTATAGAAATTGTTGTCGATCGGTACCTTACCGGTCGTAGCATTATTACCGTTATAACTGACTGATAAGTTAGGTTGTGGTGTGACGCTCACTTCGTTGGAGTAGTCGCTGCTTCCCCCTCCGTTGTTCGCCTTTACCGCAAAATAGTATCCTGTGCCGTTCACCAATCCCGTTGCCATATAATAGGTCGAGTCAGTCACCGTTGCGACGGGAGTCGTACCATATGAACCGGAGGCCGTTCCCACAAAGACATTATACGTTACTCTTTCTCCGCTTCCTGATACGGGGCTCCAGGCTAATTTTACTTGTTCATCCCCGGCCGTTGCCGTCAGGCCCGTAGGATTATTCGGTATAGTTAAGACATTAATCGCGCCGCTCTGATCCGATTCGGTTCCATTGAAAGCACTCACCCTAAACGTATATGTGGTATTCGGAGTTAATCCATCCACTGTATATATAGGACTGGTTACGGTGGCAATCGCTGTAGTGCCCTGGTAAATGTTGTAGACAGTCGCTCCAGGCACAGCATCCCACGTCAGCGTAGTGCTACTGGCTTTTAGATTAGTTAGTTGTAATGAGGCCATTGTAAAATCGACAGTAGTCGTTTGTCCGTCTGTAACGGTCACATTACCCTTAGACTGAGTTGTATAACCGTTCGCTGTGACATAGAGCGTATAAGTACTTGCATCGAGGTTCGAGATATTATAATTCCCCTCTGCATCTGTCATTGCATATACGTTACCATTTATTTCAACCTGGGCACCTTGAACCGGAAGGTGGTTAGTATTTGTAACCTTACCCGATACTGTACCTTTGATTGGCGACGCTACCGGCCCTTGGATCGTAACTTCGTATCCGCCTAAGTTGTTGCCATACGCTCCTGGGTCATCATTGTAGGCTAGTAGTAGTCTGCCATTCTCCGTAGCAGTCCAGTTATAGCTGCTGCCCACGAGGAATGTTGCTCCGATATGGCCGCTTCCGCTATTAACGGCACCGAGCAGAGCACCAATTGGGGCAGACGGTGCAAAAGCGTTTGAATCCATTTTTTGCTGTGTCGTAATACCTCCACTGCTAGAATAAAAATAACCGTCCGGATTCGTGCTCCCACCGGGAGTAAACATGCCTGAACCATTGCTGCTAATCGTAATGAGGGAACCAGCACTAATGTCGAAACCGGTATCCGTCCATTTACCTATGCTCGGATCCTGACTCGCGCTAACAAATACTGATCTACTGTTGTAAATGACTGAAGAGTTGGGTTGTGGCGTTACGCTCACTTCATTGGAATAGTCACTGCTTCCCCCTGCATTGCTCGCCTTTACCACGAAATAGTATCTTGTGCCGTTCGCCAATCCTGTTGCCGTAAAGGTCGAGCCAGTCACCGTTGCGACGGGACCCGTACCATACGAACCGGGGGCTGTCCCCTCATAGATACTAAAGTTTACCGTCTCTGTTCCTGATACGGGGCTCCAGGCTAACGTTACTTGTTCGTCTCCGGCTGTTGCCGTCAGGCCCGTAGGATCATTCGGTATAGTTAAGACATTAATCGCGCCACTCTGATCTGATTCGGTTCCATCGAAAGCACTCACCCTAAACGTATATGTGGTGTTCGGAGTTAATCCGTTCACTGTATATATAGGACTGGTTACGGTGGCAATCGCTGTAGTGCCCTGGTAAATGTTGTAGACAGTCGCTCCAGGCACAGCATCCCACGTCAGCGTAGTTACTGCACTGTGTAAATACAGTAGTTGTACTACTCCTTCAAGTCCCCCCGCATACAACATACCGTTGGTATTCAGCAAGGATCTTACATAGGACGGCGAACCGCTCATCTGCGCCCACGTACCGTTATTGTATGACCATATGCCACTTTCTTCTGTCCCCGCATACAACGTACCGTCAACATTCTCCAAGGCTTGTACGTTGCCCGGCGAGCCGCTCATTTGCGTCCACGTGCCGTTATTGTATGACCATATGCCACCTGCCAAATCATGTCCTGAGCCGCTGCCATATGTCCCCGCATACAGCGTACCGTTGACATTTAGCAAGGTTCTTACATAAGGCGGCGATCCACTGACCTGCGTCCACTTACCATTCCTGTACGACCATACGTCATTGATGCCGTTGAATGTCCCCGCATACAGCGTACCGTTGGCATTCAGCAAGGAATTCACCATGAACGGCGAGCCGCTCATCTTCGTCCACGTGCCGTTATTGTTTGACCATACGCCTCCTGGCATGTATTCCTGGCCCATGCCATATGCTCCCGCATACAGCGTACCATTGACATTTAACAAGGAATTTACATATGGCGGCGAGCCGCTCATCTGTGTCCACGTACCGTTACTGTATGACCATACACCATCATTCCCTCCCCCTTCATACAGCGTACCGTTGACATCCAGCAAGGAATGATTTGCATTATACAGCGAGCCGCTTATCTTCGTCCACGTGCCATTATTGTAAGACCATATGCCATCGCTTGCCCCCGCATGCAACGTGCCGTTGACATCCAGCAAGGAATTCACAATGTCTGGCGATGATAGTCCCACCGACGACCAAGTTGGCGAATTTGCATGGCCGGGGTCCGATGGGACGGGTTGTGGCAGCGTTACACTCACTTCGTTGGAGTAGTCACTGCTCCCCCCTTCATTGCTCGCCTTTACCGCAAAATAGTATGTAATGCCGTTCGCCAAACCTGTTGCTGTAAAGGTCGAGCCAGTCACCATCGCGATGGGAGTCGTACCATACGAACCGGGGGCTGTCCCCTCATAAATACTATAGTTTACTGTCTCTGTTCCCGATACAGGGCTCCAGGCTAACATTACTTGTTTGTCCCCGTCCGTTTCCTTCAGGCCCGTCGGATTATTCGGTGTAGTTAAGACATTGATTGCGCCGCTCTGATCCGAGTCGGCTCCATTAGATGCAGTCATCGTAAACGTATATTTGGAGTTCGAAGTTAATCCACTCACTGTATAGGTAGTATTGGTTACGGTGGCAATCGCCGTATTGCTCCCATTCATGTAGATATTGTAGACATCCGCTCCAGGCACAGCATTCCACGTCAGCGTGGTAGATACGGACGTCGTGCTACTGGCATTCAGATTAACCGGTGTACTGGAAGAAGATATTGTCAGTTGCACTACTCCTCCAGGTCCGCCCGCATACAGCGTACCGTTGACATTCAGCAAGGAAAATACTTTGCTCGGCGAGCCGCTCAATCGCGTCCACCCGCCATTACTATAAGACCAAATGCCGTAGCCATACGCCCCCGCATACAGCGTACCGTCTACATTCTCCAAGACTTCCACTCTGTCCGGCGAGCCACTCATCTTCGTCCACGTGCCGTTACTGTATGACCATATGCCGTTGACATCCGTCCCCGCATAAAGCGTACCTTTGAGATTCAGCAAGGTAATTACACCGTCAGGCGAGCCACTCATCTGCGTCCACGTGCCGCTACTGTATGACCATACACCGCCTGGCATACCATTATCCTGGCCCATGCCATACGCCCCCGCATACAGCGTATCGCCTACATTCAGCAAGGTATATACTTTACTCGGCGAGCCGCTCATCTGCGCCCATTCGTCGTTTTTATACGACAATACACCATAGTCATACGTCCCCGTATACAGCGTACCGTTGACATTCTCCAAAGCTTTCATACTGTACGGCGAGTCGTTCACCTGCGTCCAAGTACCGTTACTGTATGACCATAAACTGCCGTAACCATATGACCCCGCATATAGTGTACCGTCAACATTCTCCAACTCTTGTACTCTGTCCGGCGAGCCGCTCATCTTCGTCCATGTACCGTTACTGTATGACCATATGCCGGTGCCATCTGTCCCCGCAAATAGCGTGCCGTTGACATTCAGCAAAGTAGTTACATCGTTCGGTGATGATAATCCCACTGATGACCAAGATGGCGAGTCCGCATGAACTACTTTTACTGTACCCGGGAAGTCTGGCAACATAAATGCTAGTAAATTAAGAATTAGATAAACTGCTAATAGCTTTTTTAAGAGATACCTCATTTTACCTTTCCCTCCGGTTTCTATATTGCCATTCGAATACTTAGGACCTTTCTACTAACTCTTAGGACCTTTCTGCTAGGTCCCTCCTACTAACAATATCTTACATTTGGAATAGGGATAACTGCAATATAAATAAACCGACCTCTTCCGACACAGTAAGCACGTTTTTTACGCATATTGTCACAATATAACCTTATTTCTCTAAAATTAGTTGAGCTCAATTACCCTAAAAGGTAAGAGATAATAAGTTAAATGTGGGGGAGCCGTAGCGTAAAAAAAAGTCCAACGAAGTTGAACCATACAACTTTCAGACTATCTAGGAAATCCCCAAAAGCTAACTAGCAATGAGGCAGCTTCTTCCGTAATTTCATCCTTTCGTTAAACACGCAAGCCGTGTCTCTTGTTTTACACAAGAGAGTATTTAAAATTTAAATCACTTAGATGAAGATAAATGGATTCCAAAGACATGGAAGAAAAACGAAACAGCAACCGGCATAAGTCCCATGAGGACGTAATCTGCGTGGAAGGCGGCATGCCCACCATCATATCAAAAGAAGATTTTCTGAAGGTACAGGGTAAAAAGCAACAACCTACTGCCTTGCCGACTATAATTAAAAAAACCACTCAGTGAGCGGTTTTTCTGAATGGAGGTGAAGCGTGGTTGGGTAAATCCACTATTCGCCGTAGCGTTATGTTATTTTCATGCTCGATGAAGCAAGTGTGGCTGCAGAATCATCCATGCTAGTGGAAAGAAGAGCCAAATACCAGACGCCGGAGAGAAAGCTACGCCAATCAAAGCAAAGAGAAGCACTCCCCATCCAAGAAAAGAAGGCAACGGTTTTTCGAATGTTCGCAATATACTTTGCCAATGGATACCCGTTCCAATCCAAACGAAACCTATCGCTAAAAACCAAAACAAAAAGTTACGATCATACTCCATGTTAACCGTGTTGATTACTCCATCGGCAAGCATCTCAAGCAAAATGTCTTGACCAAGCAGCAGTCCAACAGCATTATGGATTACACCAATTACAATCAAGTACCAGCCACTGTACTTCCAAACATTTTTCATTCCTTCTCCTCTCCCCTTCCCGTGAAAATTCCAAACTATTTTCACAAAACCACTCTCATTAAATGAGCAAAACTGATCCGCATTAAGCTCTCGCAAATCACCATTTGCCTTCCACGGTCTACCCACTTCAGCCAATACAATTTCTTCTCTGACTCTCTCGGTTAGTTTGATGAAGCCGATATCTAAAAAACCTTCCAGCGTTAATTTCTCAAAATCGGCTGCCTCCATCACACGCTCAGTCAATTCCTCACCGGAAGCCCCCCACACTTCAGGTATAGGAAGAAAGGGGTCAATTAATTCATCCATCGTTCCTTTATAAAAATGTGAAAAACAGCCCGGTCGGAACCTTATAGCTACAAAACCAATCTCTTTCCCCTTGGGAAGCGACAATGAATAGGCCTCACGCATCCAAAACACAAAGTGACTTTGCGGCAGCCGATGACCGTCTCCCTTACGATCCGAAATGGAAAACGGCTCTTTATAAAAAAGTATCATTTCCATATTCATGCTTGGAATGATTCTTGGGAGATGGTGCAGTTCATACTCACAATTATCACTTTCCCAAGACCAATAACATTCGATAAACGGCTGCAAAAGCGAACAAGGATACTCGAACCTGATATTCATCCACATTCAACTCCGGAACCAGGTATGTTTAACGACATCTTTTCAGCCGCCTTCCCCGTTCAATATGTACGCTAATACGCTTGCTCCTACTATAACGATATTATCAAGCAAAACAGCAAAAATCCACAACCTCATGCGGTTGTGGATTTAGCATATGGAGGCGAGGGGAATCGAACCCCGATACATTAAATTCAAGTGTATTTGCATCTCAGCTAAACGGGTGTCTATTAATAACCTACCGAATCAGGATCCTTCTCCCTTCGATACGACACAACCTTGCAGATTGGACGACCTACAAAAGTAAAACCGTCTTCAGGCAGTGAATGAGTACTTACTGTGGTTCGTTTGACGATGATTATGTTTAGCTTTCATGATGCGGTAAGAGAGCTTTATAAGATTCGGCACGGAAAATACTTTTTCTATAAAATATGAGAACGCTGAACGGTTCCCCCGCTTCGTGTTGCACTCCACACAAGCAGCGAGTAAGTTTTGGGGCAGATCTGAGCCGCCTTTACTTGAGGGGACAATATGATCTACCGTCGTTGCGGGACGTCCGCACCACAAACAAGTGTATTTATCCCGTTTTAATGCAGTTTTTCGATAGTCTCGGAATGAGAAGGGGTTGTAAAGTAATTGGATTGTCTGGTCGTCAATCCAGACGGCACGGGCTCGGTTAACTTCCCGCCAAGCCCGGTCAAGCACACATGGGGTTAGTTGCTGACCATCCACATTGAGCACTGTTATCATATTCTATCGCCTCCTAAGACTTAATTTAGACAATAACCACAGACAAACAAATTTGTTTACTAGATACGTGGTTATGTAAGTTGGAGACGGGCTACTTTAGATGACTTGTGGTCGCCTTATATAATCCACGATTGTAGACATTACGTCTACAAGGAATCTTCATTCTGACCACCTAAATATCTGATGTCTACATTCAGTCTACAATTCCACTCTTGAAAAGGCGAAAACCCGCTCCCAGAGCGGGTTTTCAGTATGGAGGTGAGGGGAGTCGAACCCCTGTCCGAAAATATCGCCACACAGGCATCTACGGGTGTAGTCACAGTTTTGATGTCACCCGAGCAGCGCCCCGTAACCGGCTATGCGTTGGGTCAGCCTGATTGTCTTCCTACGTCCGACCCCAGGCGGAGACCACACGTCGTATCCCACTATAGTTGAGCCCCTATCCCAGTCACATGGGCGATGCTGAGTAGAAGCACGCTAACAGGTTATTAAGCTGCTAAAGCGTAAGGTTGTTGTTGTTTGCCATTTAATAGGCTTTAGCGTTTTATAGTGGACGCGGCCCCACTACCCGCAACCCGCGCTCAAACTATCCCCGTCGAATCCAAGAACACCCCCGGATTGCCTTCGTAACCGTCAGAGACGGTGAAGGTTAAAAGGAAAAGCTGTAGAGCCAAGTTACTCGAAATCTCTTCGTTACAATTACTAGTATACCACATGCCTCAGCAAAGTGAACACTAGGTTCATGGAAGACAAGGTGTTACCTTCCAATACTACCAAACTATCTAGCAATCTTCTGCTTCTCACGCAATGCGCGTTGAATATCGCGTTGTGCATCTTTCTTAGCAGCAGACTCCCGCTTGTCGTATTGTTTCTTCCCTTTACCAATGCCAATCAACAGCTTCGCATAACCATTCCGGATATATACCTTCAGTGGAACGACGGTATATCCTTCTTGCTTAGCCTGGCCTAGTATTTTGGCGATTTGCACTTTCTTCAGCAACAGCTTCCGCGTCCGTGTAGGATCTTCGGGATTGCTGCGATTGCCTTGATCGAAAGGGCTAATATGCATATTGTGTACAAAAGCTTCGCCATTCCGAATCGTCGAAAAGCTATCGCCAATGTTGGCTTTACCTGCCCGTAAGGATTTGATCTCCGTGCCGGTAAGGACAAGACCGCATTCATACGTATCTTCAATGAAATAATCGTGTGAAGCCTTTTTATTCTGGGCAAGTAGTTTGCCGTCAGCCTTCTTAGTTGCCACGTGAGATCCTCCTCCCGCACGCTAAATGCAGGTAAATCTTGCTACAATGTGCAACCTATTGTAGCAAGATCAAGCCCGAAAAGCAAGAACCGGAGACTATCTCTGCCGCTTCTTGCTACCATCGCAGTCGTCGCTCCGGCGACGACTGCCCTTGGCGAGCGCGTTCACGCCGCTCGCCCAATCCATGCCGCTGCGCTCCGCAGCAGCGCCACCGCCACCACCCGCTTGGGCTTCGCCCCCAAGCGAAACGCCGCGCTTGCCTTCGCCGCCGCGACTAACCCCGCTGTCAGTCCGCCCTGCGCCGACTGACTGCAACCGCTGGCGCAAGCTGCCGCCATCGCCAATCTTACCGCCTTTGTCGCGCTTGTCGCTCCAAGGCTTACTACCACCCTTGCCGCGGCGCGATTTCCCTTGACCTGCTGCATTACCTTGGAAGGCTCCACCTTGCCCTTCGCCAGTTCCAATGCCAGCAATGTGCTCTGCTTTGCCATCTCCACTTCCAGCAAAGCCCCCATCTATTCCTTGGCCTTTTCTGCCTTGTCCTTGACCTCTTCTCCCTTTTCCTTGCCCCTGAGCACTTCCTTGATCTTGTCCCTGGCCTTGACCTTGCCATTGCCCCTGGTCTTCACCTTGACCTCTTCCTTGGCCGCCTCTACCCCTAGATCTTCTACGACCTTGCTCTGTTCCTGCCGCGCCTTCTGTACCAACAGCGCCTACGGCAGCTCCACGAGCAGCCATTTCAATCCGCCGAGCCGCACCAGTATTGGCACGCCCACGCTTCTTCCCTTGACCTGTCCCTGAGTCTCCGCGTTTCACTGGATTACCTGTTGCCTGATTCCCAGAAGCATCGCTCTTATTCGTGCCCTCTCCTTGCCCAACCACGGGCTGTGCCTTCGCAAAGCCGCCTTTCCCTTTGTAACCGCCCTTACCCTTGTCTGATCTGCCGTCCGATCTACCCCTGCCTCTATCGGATCCGCCCGTATCTTTTCCACCGCGGAAACCTTTAAATCCACCTGAACCCTTGAACTTGCCTCCACCACCGCCGCCGCGGTTAAATCCGCCCTCTTTGCGAGGCTTCATATCCAACAATTCAAAGTCAATCGTATGATCTTCCATACTCACGCGTGCAACACGCACTTTAATGCTGTCGCCGAGTCGATAGATTTTGGAGGTACGCTCACCAATTAGTGCATGCTGTTTCTCATGATGGTTGTAATAATCGTCAGTCAAATCGCTCAAACGAATTAAACCCTCAACCGTGTTGTCCAACTCAATGAACATACCGAATCCCGTCACACTCGAGATAATACCCTCGAACTCTTCACCGACTTTATCCAACATGTACTGTGCTTTCTTTAACGCTTCTGTATCACGTTCTGCATCGACAGCAACGCGCTCACGCTCGGAAGATTGCTGGGCAATATCATTCATACGCGAAGCTAAATAATCATGGCGTTTATCTGGAAGAGTTCCACCGTTCTCCAACACTTCACGAATAACACGATGGATAACCAAATCCGGATAACGACGAATCGGCGATGTAAAATGGGAATAAAACTCCGCTGCCAATCCAAAATGCCCCAAACTCTGCGCATCATACTTGGCCTGCTTCATCGAGCGCAGCATGACTTTACTAATCACGCCTTCTTCCGGTGATCCCTTAATATCTTCTAATAATGCCTGCAAGGAACGCGCATGAATCGCCCCACCCTTACCGCCGCGCATCGCATAGCCGAAGGTCGTTACGAACTCCATGAAGTTCATCAATTTCTCGGAATCTGGATCCTCATGCACCCGATACAAGAACGGCACTTTCAACCATGTGAAATGCTCAGCAACCGTCTCATTTGCGGCTAGCATGAACTCTTCGATCATCATCTCGGCGACGGAGCGCTCTCTTTTAACAATATCGGTTGGCTTGCCGTCAGCATCTACAAGGATTTTGGACTCTTCAAAATCGAAATCAATCGCGCCGCGCTTCATCCGTCTGGAACGCAGTCTAGCTGCCAGCTCTTCCATGCGTTTGAAGTCTTCCATTAAATACGCGTATTTCTCTGCGATTTCTGGTTCTGCCTCACCTGTCAGCAACTTACGTACATTCGTATAGGTCATTCGTTCTTTTGTTTTGATTACACTCGTGAAAATCTCATGATTAACAACTTTCAAATCTTGGTCAAATTCCATTTCACAAGACATAGTCAGTCGATCCACTTGCGGGTTCAACGAACAAATCCCGTTCGATAAACGGTGCGGCAGCATCGGGATCACACGATCAGTCAAATACACCGAACAACCACGATTGTAAGCCTCAATATCAAGCGCTGTACCTTCTCGCACATAGTAACTTACATCAGCAATATGCACGCCAAGTCGAACGTTGCCATTTTCCAACAGCTCCACATTGACCGCATCATCCAAATCCTTCGCATCTTCACCATCGATCGTCACAATAGTTTTCCCACGAAGATCACGACGACCTTGCCCGATGATTTCTTCTTCTGTAATCGAATCTGGTGCGGCATCTGCCTCCGCCAAAACGTCCGCTTGGAAAGCCTCAGGCAATTGATGTTGCCGAATAATAGCCAAAATATCTACACCCGGATCATCCTTATGACCCAGAATCTCAATCACTTCACCCTCAGCCGCGGAACGCCCTTCCGGATAGTTCACGATCTTCACAACGACCTTCTGACCTGAGACGGCTCCCATAAAAGCATGCTGCGGGATGAAAATATCTCTCGTCATCCGTTTATCATCCGCAATGACGAACGCATACGTTTCTTGGCTTTGAAAAACACCAACAATTTGCGAGTTCGCGCGTGTAATTACACGTACAACTTCCCCTTCTAAACGACCACCGCCTTGACTGCGAGAAGTGATTTTCACAAAAACGATATCACCGTTCATCGCGGTATTCAGGTCGTGTGCATTGATATATACATCCGGGTGCTCACGGTCCTCAGGAATGAGGAATGCAAAACCTTTCGCATGAGCCTGTAGCTTGCCTCGTACCAAATTCATCCGTTCCGGAACGCCATAACGATCATTCGGGCTTCTTACGATATGACCGCCTTCTTCTAATTGATTGAGCATTTTGATAAAATCTTTAAACTCATTCGCGCTTCCTATTCCAAAATGCTTCTCAAGCTCTTTATAGGACATAGGCTTATACGCCTCTTCTTGCATCAAACTAATAATCTCTTTGTCTGTTATCATACTCACTCATTTCACCTTCTTGTTGTTGTTGAACTAAGCATTCTCTATCGCCGTATCCATTTCCTTCACTCCATAGTATGCCACTTCCAAGGAAAGGATAAACGCCATTCATGTCCATCTTCTCACCCTTGCTCACACACCGTATCGGCGTTTTGGTATACGCACATGACTCCTCATTTTATATGGAGATTAGTGTCCCCAGCACATGCCCATACCAATCAGTCTATCCGGTAAGCACTTGCTTAAAATGAAAAAACAGCAGGAGTATAGTTCCCCTGCTGTTATCGTTTTATGTGTGTTAGCTCTTCACTACGTAGGCTACGACAATGGAAAGAATAAAAAATGCAGCAGCAAGCCCCATCGTTGCACGAGACAAAAATAGTTCCAAACCACGAGCTTTTTGTTTACCAAATAAGTGTTCTGCGCCACCGGAAATGGCACCGGACAAGCCTGCGCTTTTCCCTTTTTGTAAAAGGACAATCGCGATTAATCCAACCGAAGCTATGATTAACAAAATTTTCATAAAGATTAACATATTAGCACCCCAATTGCCTATTCTTTGCCTTATACAACTAGCATAAATATTCTAACATAGTTCGTCCAGGAACACAACAAAGCCAATCACGCCAATCCAAAACATTTAAATAACTTATCTCCACTCCGCAAGTGCAGTCATTTTATCAAATAAGGGCTCGAATTCTTCTTTCATATCCTCTGGTACAGGAATCAAGGGAAGCCCGAAGCTTCTTGAGATCACTTGCCCCATTGTAAGGTTGCCCAAGTGATTGACATGCAACCAGTCCCGCATTAGCTTCTCGTAATCTTCTGGATGCCTCCGGTATAACGGCTCAAAAAAAGTATACTGATCGACTAACTGCAACCCCATTTCTCTAGAGAGGTCTCTGTTCGCCTGCATATTCGCTTGGAATCGCTCTTCGAAATGAAGTGGTCCTTGATGGTAGATAGGGCAATAATAGGTTTGAAGCACAGGGATCGCATGATATCCACGAATCAGCGAACAAATTGTCCTTAACCGCTCGGTATACAGCTCGACTGGCATTTCCCTAACTGCATCGTTACCCCCGATGGTCACAATGACAAGCGAAGGCTGAATAGGCTTCACATCTCGCTCGATTCGATCGAGCAACTCTATGGTTGTTTCACCGCCAATTCCTAAATTAGTAATAGTAACATGTTTACCTATTTCATTCCTCAAATTGATATGGAACCAATCTACCCAGTTATGTCTGCCATTATTAACAAATGATAATTCTGTATTGCTAGAACCGAATGCACAGATTCGAAAAGCTTGATCCGTTTGCTTCACCCACTGTTGGATCGTCATCGTAATCATCCTCCCCCTAAGATAGTAGTAAAATCGAACCGCCAACGATAGGAACCATAACCATGGCTGGCTTTAGGTAATAGCTGGGCACTCGTTTCGTGAATTTCGCCCCTAAGTATGAGCCAAGCATGATACTTACTGCCACCTGTGCCAGTAACTGCAAATCCAAATACCCCATTTGATAAAAGCCCATTCCCCCACTCCATGCAATTGGAATAATGATGAGCATTGTTGTCCCTGCAGCACGCCTCACAGACATACCGAGTAACGCCATCAATCCAATTTGAATAAACGGGGTCGATCCGATACCAAAAACGCCAGATAGAATCCCCGTCAGAAGCCCTAAGCCAATAGCGGAAACCCAAAACCTCACACCAAACCCTGTCGGTATATCTGACTCTGAGGGTTTCATACGTGCGACGAGTAGGAATCGAAGCAGCAGTACTAATCCCGATACAATCAACAAAGTTGCCGATAGCAAGCTCAAATTTTCTTCAGGTATGTAGGTAGACAGCATGGAGCCGCTCCATGCTCCCATAGCCCCGAAACAACCCACGATAACTCCGGTTCTTATGTGGATATTCCCTTCCCGGTAATGACTTACAGCACCTGAAATGGAGGAGAGCATCATAGCAACTAAGGCGGTGCCTAACACAGTATGAATGGAATAACCGAACACTACGGTCAGAATCGATATGATTAACCCCGACCCGCCAGCTCCAACAAATCCTAGTAGCAGACCTACTGTAAACAGGGTCAGTACAATCTGGATCATCATCTACAATCACCCTCTCTTACATCCCTGCACTTAGTTAAACACAACATTCTAATGATTAATAATGCATAGTTTGCATTTTATCCATGTTATAATGTAATGAGTTTAACAGGATCATTGGAGGTCATCGGATGGAGTGGCAGCAGCTTGAATATTTTCAGGTGGTAGCAACATTGCAGCATTTTACCCGCGCAGCGGAGCAGCTATCGATCACACAGCCGGCGCTAAGCCGTTCAATCGCTCAACTTGAACATGAATTAGGCGTTCCTTTATTCGATAGACGAGGACGTTCCGTCCTATTGAATCCCTATGGGCATAAATTCCTCGAACATACAACACGTATATTACAAGAGATGAAGGAAGCCAAGCGTGACATTATCGTCATGCAAAATCCTTTATTAGGCGACATCTCGTTAGCCTTTCTTAAATCATTAGGCATCAGCTTTATACCGCTTATGGTCAGAAGCTATCTTGAACTTCATCCACATGTGAACTTTCACCTATTTCAGAATTCCACCTCATCTATGCTCGATCAATTGAAGCGTGGAGAAGTCGATTTGTGCTTATCATCGCTTACCGATACAACACCAGAGATTATATGGAAGCCCTTATGGACCGAGGAAATGTTTCTATTCGTCCATCACTGTCATCGATTTGCATCACAACCAAACGTAAGGCTCCAAGAGATCGCTGATGACAAATTTATTGTGCATAAATCGGGGTATGGCAGTAGAGCCATTTTTGATGCAATGTTCGCATCCATGAATAAAGCGCCAATTATCGCTTTTGAGGGTGAAGAGGTTGTCAGCCTGCTCGGATTTGTCTCGGCCAACCTAGGTATTGCCCTGTTGCCAGAAATACCCGGAATGGATATGAAGAACCTTGTCAAATTGCCGATCAGCGATTACCAATCCCAGCGGACCATCGGCCTTGCATGGATAAAAGGAAAACACTTGCCGCCAGTCGTGGATACATTTCGGGAGTTTCTAATCGACTACTCATTTAAGAATGGGAATTATGATAATTTAAAAAAACAGACCTACTCGCGATAAGATCCCATCGCAGCAGGTCTATTTGTACGTTTAGCTCTTTTACTTCGCCCTAAGAAGGCACTCACCGCTTGCTTCGCACACCACAGCGCGAACAATGTAAACCCGATCGACCACACAATAGCAGGTATCCCCGTGTGGTTGGCCAAGTTAGTCGCATCGCCTGCACCTCGGCTGTTTTGCAAGGCATATACAATCAGCGACCCCGGACCAAATACTGACTCTTCCAAGCATAAGAACGCTAGCAGCAGGTAGTAAAAATCGCGCAGCCACTTCGGCGCCAACGCCAAAGCTAGCACGGTCAAGAAAATAAAACCGAGCAGGAACGTAACACCGAAGCTGTTCCGTACGAACAGCACCAGTGACAGCGCTGACAGCGCCGTCATCACCTGCAGCCCCAGCCGCTGCTTGCCTTTGGCATAAGCCGAGAACAGGAACCAAGCAAACAGCGAGGCGGTCATATACCCCGCCAACGAGACCGGGATGATGGCCCATGACTTGGTCATGGACGAGTACGTGACGCCGCTGTGGTCTCTGTACAGCTCGATGTACATGACCTTGCCAGACAACGCAAGTGTCGCGGCGGCATGCCCGAACTCATGTACCATTGTGTCCAGGTTCCGAAAAAACGAGGAAGGAATCCAGTGCGTGAGCACCGCGGTGCCAATTAGGAACAGGATCGTTTTTACCCAGTTGCTCAAAAGCATGACCTCCATGACATCCGACGACTTTACTCCATTATACGCCAAAACGGGCAGGTGTAAGCCACCTGCCCGCCATATAATTAAATACGGATGTTATTACTTGAAGTTTCTCAAGTTGTAGAATGCTTTTTTACCAGCGTATTGAGCTACAGTGAACAACTCGTCTTCGATGCGAAGAAGTTGGTTGTATTTCGCTACGCGGTCCGTACGGGACGGAGCACCTGTTTTGATTTGACCAGCGTTTGTAGCAACAGCGATATCAGCGATTGTGCTGTCTTCGCTCTCACCGGAACGGTGGGAAATAACTGCTGTGTAACCAGCGCGTTTTGCCATTTCGATTGCATCAAAAGTCTCAGTAAGCGTACCGATTTGGTTAACTTTAACCAAGATGGAGTTACCGATGTTTTCTTCGATACCGCGGGATAGGCGCTCAGTGTTCGTAACGAACAGATCATCACCAACAAGTTGAATTTTGTTACCCAATTTCTCAGTAAGCAATTTCCAACCTTCCCAATCGTCTTCGGAGCAACCATCTTCAATAGTGATGATTGGGTATTTATCAACCCATGCAGCCATGAAGTCAACCCACTCAGCAGATGTAAAGGATTTGCCTTCACCTTCAAGGTGGTATTTACCATCTTTGAAGAACTCAGTGGAAGCAACGTCCATACCCAAGAATACGTCAACACCTGGTTTGTAACCAGCGTTTTCGATAGCTGTAAGGATTGTCGTGATTGCTTCTTCGTTGGATTTGAAGTTAGGAGCAAATCCGCCTTCGTCGCCAACTGCTGTGTTAAGGCCTTTTTCTTTCAATACAGATTTCAAGCTATGGAAAATCTCTGCGCCGATGCGAAGAGCTTCTTTGAAAGTAGGAGCGCCTACAGGAAGAACCATGAACTCTTGAACGTCAACGTTGTTGTCAGCATGTGCCCCACCGTTGATGATGTTCATCATTGGAACTGGAAGCGTTTTGGCATTGAATCCACCAAGGTAAACGTACAATGGCACGTCCAAAGCGTCAGCAGCTGCGCGAGCAACAGCCATGGAAACAGCTAGAATTGCGTTAGCTCCCAATTTTGCTTTGTTAGGTGTACCGTCAAGCTCGATCATTTTGTTGTCGATGCCAACTTGATCAAGTGCGTCTAGACCGATGATTTCTGGAGCGATGATTTCATTTACGTTCTCAACAGCTTTCAGAACGCCTTTACCAAGGTAACGACCTTTGTCACCATCACGAAGCTCAACAGCCTCGTATGCGCCTGTGGAAGCGCCTGAAGGGACGATAGCACGGCCGAATGCGCCGGACTCTAGGTATACTTCTACTTCAACCGTTGGGTTACCGCGGGAATCCAATACTTCGCGTGCGTAAACATCAGAAATAATTGTCATTGTGATCAAACACTCCTTCAATAATATAAATTATTTGTTTAGAATTGTTGCCCCAGTCATTTGCTGTGGTTGATTCAATCCTAAGAAATCTAGCATCGTTGGTGCTATATCTGCCAGAATACCGCCATCTCTTAGTGTAACAGATTTGTCCGTCACAATAAAAGGCACCGGATTCGTTGTATGCGCTGTGTTGCGTGAGCCGTCTGCATTCGTAACCACATCCGCGTTGCCGTGGTCCGCTGTGATGCAGACTACGCCACCCTTGGCAAGGATCGCTTCGACCACTTTACCAAGACAATCGTCTGTCGCCTCGATCGCTTTCACCGTTGGTTCAAGCAATCCAGAGTGACCTACCATGTCTGGGTTCGCGAAGTTCAAGATGATAACATCATGCTTCTCAGCTTCAACTTCCTTCACAACCGCTTCCGCTAATTCGTAAGCGCTCATTTCCGGCTTCAAGTCATACGTAGCAACCTTCGGTGAAGGAATCAGAAGGCGAGTTTCACCTGGTAATTCAGCATCCCGACCGCCGCTGAAGAAGAACGTTACGTGCGGGTACTTTTCGGTTTCAGCAGCGCGAAGCTGCTTCAGACCATTTTGAGCCAGCACCTCGCCGAGCGTGTTGTCGAGATCCTTCGGTTTGTACGCTACGAAACCGTCTACGGACTCGCTGAACAGCGTCAGACACACGTAGTAGAGGTTCTTCGCTACTTTAGGACCACGATCGAAGCCACGGAAGTCTTCATTTGTAAAGACTTGGGACAACTGGATCGCACGGTCTGGACGGAAGTTGAAGAAGATGACAGCATCGCCTGATTCTACAAGTCCTACCGGCTTGCCGTCGTCACCAACGATAACCGTTGGCATAACAAACTCATCGTAGACGGATTTCTCGTAGGATTCAACAATCGCTTGCATCGGATCCGTGTAAGCAGGGCCTTCGCCATACACCATGGCGCGGTAGGATTTCTCCGTACGCTCCCAGCGTTTGTCGCGGTCCATTGCATAATAGCGGCCTTGTACGGTCGCGATTTTGCCTACGCCAACTTCCTCGATTTTGTTCAGCAAGGCCTTCATGTACCCCTTCGCAGAATCCGGAGCTACGTCGCGGCCGTCCAGGAATGCGTGGATGTAGACTTCAACGAACTGTTCTTTCTTCGCTAAGTCCAATAGCGCAAACAAATGTTGAATGTGACTGTGCACGCCGCCGTCCGAAAGCAAACCATAGAGGTGCAGCTTCTTAGCGTTTTCTTTGGCATGACGAACAGCGCCGAGTATCGTTTGATTATCGTAAAATTCACCATCACGAATCGATTTGGAAATCCGCGTCAGATCCTGATACACCGTACGGCCTGCGCCGATGTTCAGGTGTCCTACCTCAGAATTCCCCATCTGGCCTTCTGGCAAACCTACAGCCTCACCGCAAGCAGTGAGGGTTGTATGAGGAAACGTAGACCAGTAACGGTCATAGTTAGGCTTTTTGGCATGAGCAACCGCATTCCCCTGCTCTTCCGAGCGGAGTCCGAAGCCATCGAGAATGATGAGTGCTACCGGTTTCGGTCTGGACATGTTACTTCGCCCCCTGGACGAGTTGGATGTAGGAAGCGGACTCTAGGCTCGCTCCACCTACAAGTGCGCCGTCGATGTCAGGCTGTGCCATGTACTCAGCAATATTGTTTGGTTTCACGCTGCCGCCGTATTGGATACGAACAACGTCAGCTACTGCTGCGCCGTAAAGGCCGCTCACCAATGTACGGATGTAACCAATCACGTCTTGTGCATCTTCCGCTGTGGAAGATTTACCTGTACCGATTGCCCAGATTGGCTCGTAAGCGATAACGACTTGTGCTGCTTGCTCTGCACTCAGACCAGCGAAAGCTGCTTCTGTTTGTACTTTACAAACTTCTTTGGTTTGTCCTGCTTCACGCTCTTCCAACTTCTCGCCTACGCAAAGAATTGGTTTCAAGCCGTGTTTGAACGCCGCAACGACTTTCTTGTTCACGATTTCGTCAGACTCAGCGAAGTAAGCTCTACGCTCGGAGTGACCGATGATCACATACTCCACGCCAAGGTCTTTCAGCATTACGCCGCTGATTTCGCCTGTGAATGCGCCGTTATCTTCAAAGTGAAGGTTTTGTGCGCCAACATGAACGTCTGTACCTTTTGTAGCCTCAACAAGCGCAGGAAGGTTTGTAAAAGGGGAACAAATAACACTCTCTACGCCTTCTACTGTGCTGCCTTTTACTTCGTTCACGAAGCTGATTGCTTCGGAGACAGTTTTGAACATTTTCCAGTTACCCGCGATAATCGGTGTTCTGCTCATGGGTTAGACTCCTTTTTATGAGAAAATAATTTCTTATTTGTCGTTAAGTGCTACTACGCCTGGCAATGCTTTACCTTCCATGAACTCCAAGGAAGCGCCGCCGCCTGTGGACATGTGGTTCATTTGCTCAGCCAAATGGAATTTCTCTGTTGCTGCAGCGGAATCTCCACCACCGATTACTGTGTAACCTTCAGTCGTTGCACAAGCTTGTGCGACTGCACGTGTACCGTGAGAGAAAGGTTCGATTTCGAATACGCCCATCGGTCCGTTCCAAACAACTAGTTTGGACTTCGCGATAACGTCTGCGTAAAGTTCACGCGTTTTCGGTCCGATGTCAATGCCTTCCCAATCCGCAGGAATGCTGTCGATGTCAACGATTTGCACGTTAGCATCAGCGCCGAATTTATCAGCAACAACGATATCCACCGGAAGCAGGAAGTTCACGCCTTTTTCTTTTGCTTTTGCAATAAAGCTAAGCGCTAGATCAAGTTTGGAGTTGTCCAGAAGTGATTTACCGATTTCATGGCCTTGTGCTTTCAAGAATGTATAGGACAGACCGCCGCCAATGAGGACGTTGTCTGCAATGTTCAGGAGGTTCTCAATGACTGCAATTTTGTCTTTTACTTTTGATCCGCCAACGATAGCTGTGAAAGGACGCTCTGGGTTGTTCAACGCTTTGCCTAGAACATCAAGCTCTTTCTCCATCAAAAGACCAGAAACCGCTGGGATATAAGCTGCGATCCCTGAAGTCGAAGCATGCGCACGGTGAGCAGCACCGAAAGCATCGTTCACGAACAGATCAGCCAAGTCAGCGAAAGCTTTAGCCAATTCTGGATCGTTTTTCTCTTCACCTTCGTTGAAACGAACGTTTTCAAGTAATAGTACATCGCCATTTTCAAGCGCATCGACTTGTGCTTTCACGATTTCACCAACGGATTGATCCGCTTTGATCACGTTTTGACCTAGAAGCTCTGCCAATTTAGCAGCAACTGGTGTTAAACGAAGCTCTTCAACCACTTGTCCATTTGGACGACCAAAATGCGCAGCAAGAATAACTTTAGCGCCTTGCTCTACTAAGAATTTAATTGTAGGAAGCGTTTCTCTGATACGAGTATCGTCTGTGATTTGACCGTTTTCTACAGGCACATTGAAATCAACGCGAACAAACACTCTCTTACCAGCTACTTCAACATCGCGAACACTTTTCTTATTCATCGTAAAAGCCTCCTGAGCATGTATGGTTATCTACCGGTTCCATCTTTTTCTATGTGTAAATCGCACATAAAGAGGAGAATCGCTTCTCCCCTTCATGTGGTTTTCCAGTTGATGAATTATGAAATTACAGACCTTTTTTCGCGATGAAAGCTACCAAGTCAACAACGCGGTTGGAGTAACCCCACTCGTTATCGTACCAGGAAACAACTTTCAACATGTTGTCGCCAACTACCATTGTGGACAAAGCGTCGATTGTGGAAGAAGCTGGGTCACCATTGAAGTCGCTGGATACAAGTGCATCTTCTGTGTAGTTAAGAATGCCTTTAAGAGGGCCTTCGGAAGCTTGTTTCAAAGCTGCGTTTACTTCGTCAACTGTTACGTTAACTTTAAGCTCAACAACCAAATCAGTTACGGAAACGTTAGGTGTAGGAACACGCATAGCCATACCGTTCAATTTGCCTTTAAGCTCAGGAAGAACTAGACCGATTGCTTTAGCTGCGCCAGTGCTGGAAGGAATGATGTTCTCAGCTGCTGCACGAGCACGACGAAGGTCTTTATGTGGAACGTCAAGAACGGATTGGTCATTTGTGTACGAGTGAACAGTTGTCATCATACCTTTTACGATTCCGAAGCTATCGTTGATAACTTTCGCGAAAGGAGCTAGACAGTTTGTTGTACAAGAAGCGTTGGAGATGATTGTGTGTGCAGCTGGATCGTATTTGTCTTCGTTAACACCAAGTACGATTGTGATATCTTCGTCGGAAGCAGGAGCGGAAATGATAACTTTCTTAGCTCCACCTTTCAAGTGAAGTTCTGCTTTTTCTTTCGCTGTGAAAATACCAGTGGATTCGATTACGATTTCAGCGCCTACAGATGCCCATGGCAGATCCCCAGGGTTACGCTCAGCAAAAACCTTGATGGAACGACCGTTAACGATCAATTCGCCTTCGCCAGCTTCAACTGTAGCGTCTAGTTTACCGTGAGTAGTGTCATATTTAAGCAAGTGAGCCAATGTTTTAACGTCTGTCAAATCGTTTACTGCCACGATTTGTACATCTGGGTTGTTCAATGCTGCGCGGAATACGTTACGACCAATACGTCCGAAACCGTTAATACCTACTTTTGTTGTCATAGTCAGTTCCTCCTAGGTTTACATGCATTATATATATTTCAAAACGTAAGCCGATAAGGGCACACGTTATGATGTCTAACTTCCTACTTGGACATGCTTCATGATTTCTAAGGCAGCTGCTTCATCTGTAACCAATACATCTTCTTGCCCATGTCGTAGTACAGAAGCGATCGCTTCCCCCTTGCTCTTCCCGCCAGCAACACCGATCACAACTTCAACACGCTGCAAATCTTCCAGTCGAAGTCCGACTGTCGGCATCTTATGAACCACATTTCCTTGGCGGTCAAAATAATACCCGAGCGCCTCAGCAAGTGCACCATCAGCTCTCAGACTTCCCGTAGTATCACTATCTACTTTACGTCTGCGTGCCATGACCATAGCATCTCCGATACCATGGACAACAATGCGACAACTGCGCACCGCGTTCACAACTTCCTGAATCTGTGGATCTTGAATCAGCGATTGATACGCCTCTTCGCCAAGATGATCTGGCACATGCAACAGCCTGTATTTTCCGCCTGTCTTCTTGGCCATAATGGAAGCGATCGTGTTCGCTTGCATATCCACACTTTCACCAAGTCCTCCTCGTGCGGGAACGAACAAGCTCCCTTTCATCGAAGAAGATAATGCCAAGTTATTGGCAATCTGTGCCATCGTTGACCCACCGGTTACCGCGATAATATCATCTTTGGCAATATATTTACGCAAAGCGGCCGCGCCAGCGCGTCCAAGCTCTTTCTTCGTAAATACCGAAGTATCGGAATCCCCTGGGACGATAATCACATTGGAGATGTGAAAAGCTTTGGCAATGCTGTCTTCCAAATCTGTTAAGCCAAATGCCATCTTAATGATCGGCTGCATATCTTCCAGCAGCTGACGACCAGACTCACTGATCTTCATTCCGCTTGCGTCCGATTCCAGAAGCCCTAGCTCCTTCAAGAAATCCACTTCACCGCGGAGTACGCGCTCCGTCATGTCGAGTGAGGACGCTAACGTCCTTCGTCCGACAACGCCGGAAACCAAGATGTGTTGCAGAATTGAGTAGCGTTTCTTCATGATGTCCATAAGATCAGGCATGAGCTGTTTCTGAATGTCTAGAATCTCTCTCATAGGACGACTTTCAACGCTCCCGATCCATTGTAGGACGTTTTATGTCCCGGGCATACATTTTGTGTCCCACCCGGGTGAAAAAAAAGTTCCTTGCGCAATTCCATATTTCAAATCTCTTTTACAGTTCTTATTATAACCACTTTTCCCTCAACATTCAACATTTGTTCAAACATTTTTCTCCAAATAGACCTGTAAGGGCTTACCTCCTTGCTTTTTATGGAAAGCTGACTTATAATAACCCTTGCTTCACTTTTTCTAAACTATGCGCCCGTGGTCCAATGGATATGACGTAGGCCTCCGAAGCCTGAGATAAAGGTTCGATTCCTTTCGGGCGCGTCCAACAAATCAGCTACAAGAGAAACGGTTTAATCGCCAAATCAGCTCTGAAGCTGATTTTTTTGTGTTTAGTTTGACCTTTCTTGACCTTCAGACGTTTTTTCGTTATCATACTTGTAGATACTGTAAATAGTATGTAACCCAAATAGTAGGTAACTCAACCCCAAGGAGGTCATTCTCATGAGTTTTATTCCTATGGTCGTCGAACAAGACGCGCGCGGTGAAAGAGGATATGACATCTACTCTCGCTTGCTGAAGGACCGCATTATATTCTTAGGCACAGGTGTCAACGATGTTGTGGCGAATTCCATCATTGCTCAGTTGCTCTTCTTGGCCGCTCAAGATCCTGATAAAGATATCTCGCTTTACATTAACAGCCCAGGTGGCTCCATCACAGCCGGTATGGCGATCTACGACACCATGCAGTTCATCAAACCAGACGTATCCACGATCTGTGTTGGTATGGCGGCTTCCATGGGCGCATTCTTGCTCACAGCTGGTGCCAAAGGCAAGCGTTACGCGCTTCCGAACAGCGAAGTCATGATTCACCAACCACTTGGCGGCGCAGAAGGTCAAGCCTCTGATATCGAAATTCGCGCTAAGCGTATTTTGAAAATGAGAGATAACCTGAACACGATTCTAGCTGAGCGCACAGGACAAACGTTCGAGCGCATCGAGAAGGATACGGACCGTGATAACTTCATGAGCGCGAAAGAAGCAGCCGAATATGGACTCATCGATAAAGTCATCGAGCGCGTCTAATTTATAAACAAACAAGCCAGCCTGTTACGATTGCTCTAGGAGCAAGCCGTGAGGCTGGTTTTTTATTGTATCGGAAATTACGCAGGCTGCTCTCATTGGTGGATAAGTACGGTGAAATGGAGCAAGGATCTGACAGCCACGATGTGGCAGGCACTGCGTACGGGGAGTTTCGTGGAACGACTACATAAGGAACACTTTCACGGTTATTGCGTTCGAACTTTTATGATGCAGAATAAAGTGATGTGGTAACGCTATTTGCACGAGTGAATCGTCGTGGGAGCAAGTAAGATGACGTCATAGCGCTATTTTTTCCAAAACCAGTAGTTGGGAGGCTCATGGAGGGAAAAGACAAAAGACTTGTACGAAGTTCAGAACCGTGGAAACATTGACTTCATCACGTCTTCTAATTGCACAAAAGCCTCAGAAGCGCTAGTGATATCACCAGTCTCCTAAGGCTATTCATTATCTTATTTCAAATCTTCCAACGGATAGAAAATCAAATCAATCGGGAATGCTGAGCCCGCTGGAGGCGTAAACTCAATATCTAACGCTTCTTCCGTTCCTGTCGTGCGCGCTAATACTTCCAAGCCATCAAATGCCGTAATGACACCGGAATACGGTACAGGAATAATTTCTCCGTTGATTTTAAACGGCCCCTTGAACACGCCGCCTCTAGCCATGATCATCACAGCCATTTTGCGCGGCTTATCCGCATGGATTTTATACACTACGCCATAATTCCCGCCATTCTCCACGACTTGCTTACGCATCACATCGTAGCCTTTGACGAATGGATCTGTCTTATTATCACCGATCGTTAACACAGAGGCTTTGGTAAAGCTCGTGGCGTCAATTTTCCATTCAATCTCGGAAACGGGGAACGTACCGCGAACATGACCGTTAAAAGAAAGGAGTGGCAACTCCTTCACGATCGTTGGCGTCAGCATCTTATCCGTTGCGATAAAGGACATTTGAAGCTCGCCGTTCGTTTCAACATCATAGAACAAATTCACACCTTGCCCTGGATAAAATTCAGGCAACTTCGCATACACATAGCTTGCGTGAGGCAGAACCGTCATCTCATCTGTATATACATTGTTTAGAAGGAAATCAACCGAAGCTTCGCTGCCAATCAAATTCGCATAAACCGAAGGGTAGACTTCGCCTTTATTCGTCGTTTTAATCGTAATCGGCTTATCCGTGTTGTTTGTCGCGAAAATGGCAAACGTCATCTTCTGTTGAGTACCATTGATATGATCCGCGTACAAACGCGCTTTACCATTAATGTTGTCTTGATACAAAATACCGCTAGTCGTGAATTCTTCTGGGCTGTCGCTAACTAGCAGTGTGCGCCCTTGAACTTCTTTCACATCTTTCGGAAGCATCGGCAACTCGTTGAAATGTGACCAGATCGTTGTCCAATTGGTTTTAATAAACCCGCCAACCGGCTTCATGTAAATCGGATACTCGACTTCTGACAAGTAAGGTTCATTTACAACAGTCACAAAACTTTTGAACAACTTGCTCACATGCCCATGACCATCCTTAACCGTTAAGGTTACTGGATATTGACCCGCTTTGAAGAACGCCTCTTGTTTACCTGTCCAATCGAAGGATACGATGCCTTCTGCATCTGGATCATAACTCAAATCCAAATATTTAACAGGCTCACCAAGCCTGTAGGTAGGCTTCGCAGTAGCGAACTTAGCAACTGGACGAGAATTGCTGTCTTGATCGATATAGATGCCCTCAGGGGCTTTAAAATGCACGATCTCTACTCGTCTTAATTCATTGTTGTAGGTATACTTGGCACCCATGTAATCCGCTAGCCATGTCAGCTTCACAAGCAACTTGCCATTCACGATAGCAGCTACGGAATTAAACGGTACATCCACCCCATTCGTTGTCACCGTCTTGTGATCGGAATCCAGCACGATGTTGTAGCCTGGAGGCGCCATTTGAATCGTGCGTGATAAATCATTCCACTCTACTTTAAATCCTAATGTATCACCCAAGAATTTGGCTGGAACGAAGGTGCTTCCATCAATAATGGTAGAAGGAGATTCTAGATGGATCTGCTCTTGATTAACGAATGCTTCTGACTTGTCGATATAAAGTAAAATAAAGGACGAGCTTGTTGATACCGCATGCGCGGCTGGTGCGGTAATTGTGCTTACTAGAAATACGAGTAAGGCCAGTAGAGCAATCATTTCTTTTTTTACTACATTCATTTCACTTCGGCTCCTTCTTCAAGCTTGGGATAAGCGCACTATTTAGAAATACAAATAGCCTTATCCATCACGACCACGTTTATTAGACGTAGCCAATTGAAAAAGGTTGCTAATCCCAATATTTGTTAACAAATTTGACACTTTTAGCAAAGCGTAGATGCCCACCTATAAACTGCAAAAAAGCCCCCTCGAAAGGTAGGCTTTTAAAGGATTATTGGTTTTCCAATTCTTCCTTACTGACTAATGTGACTAAAGCGTTTACAGCCTGCTCTGCATCCGAACCTTCTGCACTTATGAAGACTTCGGTCCCTGTGCTGATCGCAAGACTCATAATTCCCATGATGCTCTTCGCATTCACTTTCTTCTCATCTTTCTCAACAAAGATCTCCGATGAAAACTTATTCGCCTCTTGAACAAACAATGCCGCAGGTCTGGCATGAAGTCCTGTTCTCAACTTCACAACGACTGGACGTCTGGACATGGAACTAATTCCCCCTAGTGTGGAGCTTATATGGATTACTATTAATAACAGCGTTTACCTTATGTTTTAATATTATAGCATTTTTCCTTCAAGTACACTAGAAAAAATGCGAAAAACTTATACAATCGTTATTCAGCCCCAAATTCTCTACGAATTTCGGTGTTTTTCGGCCAATTCGTCTATTTTTCGCAGGCGGTGGTTCACACCTGACTTACTGACACTGCCCGAAAGCATGTCTCCGACTTCCTTCAAATTCAAGTCAGGATGCGCAAGCCTAATTTCCGCAACCTCTCTTAACTTCTCAGGCAAGCTGTCTAGACCAATCTCACGTTGTAATAATCGAATATTTTCGATTTGTCTAACGGCTGCCCCGATCGTTTTGTTCAAGTTCGCCGTTTCACAGTTGACGATGCGATTAACGGAATTCCTCATATCCTTCATAATTCGGACATCCTCGAAGCGCAGCAGTGCTTGATGTGCTCCAATGATATTGAGAAACTCGATAATTTTCTCGCCTTCCTTAATGTACAGTACGAACCCTTTCTTACGTTCAATGAATCGGGCGTTCAAGTCGAACTTGTTCGCAAGCTGTGTTAAAGCTTTACAGTGTTCTTCATAAATCGAAGCGATTTCCAAATGATAGGAAGACCCCTCCGGATTATTGACAGAACCGCCAGCCATGAAGGCTCCTCGAAGATAAGCACGCTTGCAGCAATTGCCGCGAATAATGTCCTTGTTAATCCCCGTCGTAAAAATGAACCCCTCCGAGACGATCTTCAAATCACTGAGCAGTTCCTGTACTTGACCAGGCACCCTAACAATGTACACATTATTCTTCTTTAGACGCATTTTCTTACGCACGAGCAACTCCGTGTGTGTATTATACGTCTTCTTGATCAGCGAGTAAATCCGCCGCGCTATGGCAGCGTTCTCCGTAGATACATCCAACACGACGCGCTGGTTCGTTAACTGAACAGCGCCATTCATTCGAATGAGCGCAGACAGCTCCGCTTTTTCACAGCATGAATCCGAATCATTAATTAACGTTAATTCTTTTTTGGTTGTTGCCGCAAAGGACAAGGGACTCACTTCTTCCTTAACAGCCAGCTTTCGACGAGCTGATAGATATGGTCACTCAATTTCTCTGCATCATGGCGAAGATAGGTACGGAATAACACAAGTCGATCTGCAATGACCCGATACCCTCGTTTCGTCACTTCATCCAAATCTAAATGAACCGCTTTTGAACCTTTTTCCGCATATTTCGCTTGCACCTGCGGTGGAATTTCACCATTATTCACGATCACATAATCAAACAAATGCTGACCTAAGTGATCATAAATGGCATCCAGATGATCACTCACTGAATAGTCATCGGTTTCTCCAGGCTGTGTCATGACATTACAAATGAACAATTTCACAGCATTCGATGCCTCGATTTCCTTTGCAATCCCTGGTACAAGTAAATTCGGCAGCAAACTTGTATATAAACTGCCAGGACCGCACAAGATAGCATCTGCTTCACGTATTGCTTGAACAGCTTCTGTGAGTGGTGTTACCCCCGCCGGTTCAATGAATACTTTCTTGATCCGTCCATCGGCCTTCGGAATTTTGGACTCCCCAACAACTAAAGTCCCGTCCTCCATAATGGCTTTCAGCACAATCGCTTGATTCGAAGCCGGGAGCACTCTTCCGCGAACAGCAAATACGCGATTCATTTCTTGCACAGCAGTAACAAAATCACCTGTAATATCTGTCAATGCCGCTAGTATTAGATTCCCCAGACTGTGTCCGGCTAAACCTGTACCGTTCTGAAATCGATACTGAAGCATTAATGACAACAACGGCTCAACGTCTGCTAACGATGTTAACACATTTCGAATATCCCCCGGAGGCGGCATCTGCAATTCACTCCGCAAGATACCAGAGCTTCCTCCATCGTCTGCAACGGTCACGATAGCTGTGATATCAACCGGCTTTTCTTTCAGTCCTCTTAGCATAACAGAGAGCCCTGTTCCACCGCCAATAACGACTATTCGGGGCTTGCGTTGTAATTGACCAAGCTCCATACTTCTTCCACCCTCTTACTGACATAGCCGTCTATAACCGATCCCGCTCGGAATCTCGATGACTCAGACGCACAGTCTCAGTCTCACTGTTCCCCATGACTTTACCAAGATATTCCGTTATTGCAACTGATCTATGTTTGCCTCCTGTGCAACCAATACCAACAACAACCTGGCTCTTGCCTTCCTTCTTATACTGAGGCATTAAGAAGTTCAGCATATCGAGCAGCTTCGTCAGGAATTCTTGTGTCTCTGACCACTTCATCACGTAGTCATAAACATCCGGATCCTGGCCCGTTTGCGGTCGTAATTGTTCCACATAATGAGGATTGGGCAAGAAACGTACATCAAAGATGAGATCAGCATCAATAGGGACACCATACTTGAAACCAAAGGAGATGACATTTATAGATATGCGATTAGCTTCTAGATTGGTGAACCGGGAAATGATTCTTTCCTTCAACTGCACGGGTTTCAGGCTGCTAGTGTCAATCACCTGCGTGGCCAGACCCTTGAGTTCTTCAAGCAGCTTACGCTCAAGACCTATTCCTTCAAGCGGCGCCCCGTCTGGAGCCAATGGATGGCGGCGACGGCTCTCTTTATAACGCTGAACGAGCGTCCCATCCGTTGCGTCCAGGAATAAAATTTCGTAGCTTAGCGTGTAATTTTCTTGAATATATCGCAAGGACTCTTGAAGCGCAGTGAAAAATTCACGTCCGCGCAAATCAATAACCAAGGCAACTTTGCCGATTTTACCCATCGATTGAACGATCAATTCAGCAAATTTCGGAATGAGGACGGGAGGTAAGTTATCCACACAGAAGAATCCTAAATCCTCCATGCTTTGAACTGCAATTGTCTTGCCTGCACCCGACATCCCTGTAATAATGACCAGTTTCGCTAAAGGGTGGTTTTCTTCCATGCCTGACACCTTCCTTTGGGGTGCTTTCGCAGCTCGGCTTTTCTTACCTACATCTGCGAACCCGGTGTAGCTTTCTATCGTAAATTCAATCCTGCAGCTCCAACAACGCCAGCATCATTACCAAGTGTAGCAGCAACAATCTCAACACCCTCAGCTGCAGCTTCTGGTGTAAATTTGATAAACGTTTCACGAATCGGTTGGAATAGAATTTCTCCAGCTTTCGACACGCCGCCCCCGATAATAAAGCGCTTAGGATTAATGACAACAGCCAATGCCGCCATTGAACGTCCGATATAATAAGCTGCACGATTCACAATGCGCAAAGCCACTTCATCTCCGCTTTTCGCATCATCAAACACATGCTTAGCTTCAATTTTCTCGTGAAGAGCTAGTGATGTACGCTCACCGCGTTCCACCGCTTCCTTCGCCATGCGAACAATACCTGTTGCAGAAGAAACCGTTTCAAGGCAACCCATTTGACCACAGCCGCACTGAATCGCTTCAATATCAGGTACGATGGACATATGTCCAAGTTCCCCAGCCATACCAGCAGAGCCCTGATAAATTTTACTGTTAATAATGATGCCGCCGCCAACACCTGTGCCAAGTGTATAGCACACCACGTTCGGGATACCCGCTCCAGCTCCAGACCACGCTTCACCTAACGCAGCTACATTCGCATCGTTATCAATTTTAACTTGTTTACCCAGAAGCGATTCAAGTGTCTTCTTCGCTGGTACGTTATGCCATTGCAAGTTCGGTGAGAATTTCACGAAGCCTTCTGGAATATCCATAAATCCAGCCAATCCCGCGCCAATTCCAGCTACTTGCTCCCATGAATAGTCGGATTCTTCGACAACCTGACGTACATATTGCGCAATACGCTCAAGAACCGACTCTGCACCTAGTTCCGGTGAAGTGGGGCCTTCTAACGTTTTAAGAAGCTTACCTTGCTCATCACAAATACCCACTTTAATATTCGTGCCACCTAGATCTACACCGATATAAATTTGATTGGACATTACAAGGTCACCTCATGAATAATCATAAAATTTTCAAAAATCTCTGGGGTCCCCGCAAAGTAATTGCAATATGCTGCGAAAGCAATACGTCACTTTGGGTTTACTTATGCTTATGCTCCTGTTCCCACTATAAGACAACCCTGCCGGGAGGTCAAGATTCATCGGCACCCTCTTTAAATGAGAAAACGTGGAAAGCGTAGCCCTCCACGTTAACTGAATTGCCATAATGACTTACAAGGAAATACTCCAGTCGTGTACGCTGTTGCCTTCAAGGAACTTCTCGGCTTCCAACGCTGCAGCACATCCGCTTCCAGCAGCTGTAATAGCCTGACGATACTTCGTATCTTGCACGTCACCACAAGCGAATACACCTGGGATGTTCGTTTCTGTTGTTCCTGGCTTCACGATGATGTAGCCATGCTCATCCGTGTCGATTTGTCCACCGAGGAACTTCGTATTCGGCGTATGACCGATCGCTACGAAGATACCGTCTGTTTCAAGGACCTCATCTTCACCTGTTTGGTTATTTTTCACTTTAAGGCCAGTAACACCTTTATCACCCGCTACAACTTCTAACGGCGTGTTATTCAGTGACCACTTCACCTTCTCGTTTCCACGAGCGCGGTCTTGCATAATTTTGGATGCACGAAGCTCATCACGGCGATGAACCAAACGTACTTCCGACGCGAAGCGAGTAAGGAAGTTTGCCTCTTCCATCGCAGAGTCACCGCCGCCAACGACGATAATCTTTTTGCCACGGAAGAAGAAGCCATCACATGTTGCACAAGTACTTACGCCGCGCCCAATGTTTTCTTTCTCGTTCGTAATTCCAAGCAATCTTGCAGATGCACCTGTTGAAATAATCAGTGTTTCTGTTTCGATCTCGCCAAGCCCTTCCACTTGAAGCTTAAAAGGACGGTTCGTCAATTCAACGGAATTAACCCAACCTGTTTTGAATTCAGCGCCAAAGCGTTCAGCCTGCTTGCGCATGTTTTCCATTAATTCTGGGCCCATAATCCCTTCGGGAAATCCTGGGAAGTTCTCTACTTCGGTAGTTGTGGTCAACTGTCCACCTGGTTCTGGTCCTTCAATGACAAGTGGGCTTAGGTTCGCACGCGCCAAGTAAATGGCTGCTGTTAAACCGGATGGTCCTGTTCCTACTACGACTGATTTGTACATATGATTTCCCTCCTAGGTGCTTTCCTAAGGAAAGCTATCTTTACTTAGCATGATTATCAGCGATTGCTCTGCCGGTTCGACAAGAACAATCCCTTCATCTATATGTATGAAAGCCGAGGCTTTCATGATGCATCGAGCTCGGCTATCAAAGACTCGTAAACTTATTGAAAATCGCGTCCATTTTCTCACGTAAGCCACAGGTATCGTCGATGTGCTTCACATGTCGACTGACCGTGGAAACCGTGACGCCATAGCGTGAAGCTACTTCCTGATAGGAAATCGTACGGCGATGCATTTTGGCAATCAAATATTCTAACGCCGCTGCCCAACCTGCTGATTTGTGAATCTTAGGCACGTTCGGGTAGACCTTCGTCAGAAATTCAACCCACAGAATTTCTAAGTCATATTGTTGAACCATATCGTAACGTTTGTGCATATGTGATAGCGCTGTTTCCATTACTCGCTGCCATGTAGCATCCCATACTGGGAGATGGGGCGAATACGGAGAAGCCTCTACCATGATGTCCTTATTCTCGAGATACGCAGGAAGTGATTCCCGAATGCCCATGCTTCGCAGAACGAAAATGGCAACCTTCTTCAAGTAGTCATCCTCTTTGTGATCCAGAATGAAATCCTGAAGCGCGTCTCTCACTTCGTTGTCCGCTATCAAGCCAAAGGCTTGAATAACTTGAAGCTTCGTTTCTACATCGCCATGTCGTAAAGCCCAGAAGAAGGATGACCGTACAAGTGGGTCTTTCTTCAATTGATCTGGAATTCCTTGTGTCGATTTCTCCAGCGCTCGGAATTGTTCCTCGAACGGCAGATGGTAGTGATAGCTCCAAGTAAGTGGAAGCGCCGACTTCTCTCTGATCCGCAATTGCTCTAAGTAGAACTTCGAAATTTCAGCACCTGGATCTAGCTTCTGAACCTGCTTCCACAAGCGGTACGCTTCAGCGAAACGACCGATATGGCAGGCAGCAACAGCTGCATAATGGTACAAACAAGGGTCTGTGCCCCCGTCTCCCGCCTTCAATAGACGCTTAAACAGATGGTAGGCCTTCTCATGCTGAGCAAGAATACCCATCGTCGTCGCCAACTTGAACACATGCTCTTGCTGGAACGGAAACGTCTTGCCTAACAGTGTAGTCAGCTCTGCCAGTTCCTTCTTGTTGCCAAAATGCTGATGGAATATCGCCATATTACATAGTGCGTGCAGATTACCAGGATCAATAACCAGCACTTCGCGGATCGTTTCCATCGCCTTCTCGAATTGGCCCATGTAATAATAAGCCAGTGCCAGATTGTTGCGAGCCGCTGTGAAGTCAGGCTGCGTCTTCACCAACTTCTCCAACTGCCTTACGGCCTCTGCGAACTTCCCTTCCTCAAGCAACGCACGGGCTTTATCATGCTCGAACAGCCCTTCTCGACTCTTGATGCTAGTGAGAGGGGCGGGACGATCAAGCTCGTAGCTCAGCATTTCCATCATTTCTTCGGATTCATCCATGAATTGCCCTGTTGGGTCATTCTCCAAATACCGAACCAATGCCTGTTCAGCCTGCTCGAAGTTTTCCATGTTGGCGTAGTTGTTCGCCATATAAAAGTGACATTCTGTCATCTCGGGATCAATGGTTTCAAGGATATGCTGCAAAATTTGGTTCGACTCGTCATAATTGCCCACTTCGGAGAGAACTCCTGCGAGATTGCAGTGATTCACAGGATTATCCTGCTCATACTCTGCAGCCCGCCGGAAATATTTCAATGCCTTATCATAATGAAACCGATCCAAAGATTGAACCGCTCTCTCGAAAAAGAATGCGGCATCCATGTTAATTGATATAACTTTTGGTTTTGGCGCTTCGGATTTACGCTTTTTCTTTTCCATAGCAAGACACCTCCGGCAATTTGATTACCATCAAATTATACCATAGATCTCCTAGAAGCCAAAAACATTATCCGAAGGTAAGATATGGTCTTGAAATTCGCTTTGATCCTATTCAAATAAAGACTTAAAAAGTCGCCTTTCAAAACCGAGAAGGTTGGACGACAATCCGAGGAAGGAGGACGGAGCGTAGGTGAGCCTACGTGAGTACCGCAGTTCCCGGATTTCGTTCAAGATTCGATGCCGAATCAGCTACCTGATATATCTTCGTTTTCAAAGGTGATTTTTTAAGTTTCCTTCTTATACGCCGCCGTATTTGAATAGGGAGGATAGGGACCCGCCATCTTTAATAATACGAATCGCATCGGACAACAAAGGTGCTACTGAAAGCACATTAAACTTGTCAGAATGACCCTCTGGAATCGCAATAGAATCGGTAATAATAACTTCCTTAATGCTCGGATGATCCAAGCGCTGCAGCGCAGGGCCAGAGAACACAGGGTGTGTCGCACAGATGTAAACATCCAGCGCACCGCGTTCTTTAAGGCTTTCCACAACATTAACGATCGTTGTACCTGTATCAATAAGATCCTCGATAATGATCGGCGTGCGTCCAGCAACATCACCAATGACGTGCGTAATCACAGATTCGTTGTGTTCAGGGCGCTTCTTAATCATCATAGCGAAAGGTGCGTCGAGAATGTTAGCCATTTTCTCAGCAGTAGTCGCACGTCCTGCATCTGGAGAAACGATGATTGGGTTAGGCAGATTTTTTCTTTTAATGCAATCACTAATCAGGTCAAGCGCTGTCAGGTGATCCACTGGGATATTGAAGAAACCTTGGATCGCTGGCGCATGGAGGTCAATCGTAACAACACGAGTTGCGCCTGCTGAAGCGAACAAGTCAGCGACTAATTTAGCTGAAATCGGCTCACGCGGAGCTGCTTTACGTTCTTGACGAGAGTAACCATAATAAGGGATGACAAGGTTGATCGTTTTTGCAGATGCTCTTTTCGCCGCATCCATCATGACTAGAAGCTCCATCATATGCTCATTAATCGGATGGGAGAAGGTTTGTACCAGAAACACGTCGCAGTTACGAATCGTTTCTTCGTAAAGGCAATAAATTTCTCCGCTTTTGAAACGCGATAATTTAATTTGTCCTAGCGGCTGGCCGAGCTCTTTACAAATACTTTCCGCAAGCTTCGGATTCGAAGATCCGGAAAAAATTTTAACATTGTCGCTATGCATGGTTAATGGTTACCTCCGAAGGTTCATTAAATAGATTATATGGTCCTACTTATTATACATGATATGTGTCGAATTTAAAAAGTCACAAGATGTCGTTTTCGAGCAGAAAATGTGGCTATTTCGTTAAATCCAATCGTTTTTAATAGCTCTCTAGCCTCATCCAAATACTGAGACAACCGTTCCGGGAGATGCGCATCCGATCCTAGTGTCACTGGAATTCCCACCTTATGGCAGTATTCAAGCATACGACGACTTGGGAACATCTCTTTACAAGGATGGCGCAGGCCAGAAGCATTTAATTCAATCGCAAGCCCACACTCTTTGACGGTATCTAACGCGGCTTTTTCCAATTCCCATGTATCACGTTCTGGCACGTAACCAAACCGTTTGATCATATCGATATGACCGATATAGTCATACAGTCCAGTTCGGACTGCTTTCTTCACTGCCTCGTAGTATTGGGTATAAACTGCAAAAATATCCTTACCTTCCCAACCAGCCAGCTGCCTAAAATCAGAAATATCCCACTCGCCCAGAAAATGAACCGAACCGATCACGTAATCCCATGGGTAAGCGTTAATAATGGCCGCAATCTCCGACTCATAGCCTTCAATATAGTCGCCTTCCAGACCCACGCGAATATCAATCTGATCCTTATACTTCTCTTTGAGATGAAGGCATTCTTCCACGTAACGAGGAAGTTCCTCCATCGGCATCGCCATTTCCGGCCAATACGTTTGCGGGTCGACATGCAAAAGCGGCATATGATCAGAAAGCCCCAACTGGGTAAGCCCGATCTCGATGCCGCGTTTGACGTATTCCTCCAGTTCCCCAGAGGCATGACCGCAGCGCACATGATGTGTATGATAATCAATCAACATCGTGAATTCACTCCAGGTCGTTTACTTTATTTTTTGACGTGACGATTAGCTAACTCTTTCATAATATCATCCAATGGCAATTTATTATTACGCAGGAGTACCATTAAGTGAAAAATAAGATCACTCGCTTCATAGCGAAGCTCTTCATTGTCTTTATTTTTAGCTGCAATAATGACTTCTGCGGCTTCTTCGCCTACTTTTTTGAGGATTTTATCGACCCCTTTTTCGAAGAGGTACGTTGTATACGCACCCTCAGGGCGCTCTGCGTCACGGGAAGCAATAACAGCTTCTAGTTCAGCTAAAATAGCGAAACGATCGCCGCCAGCAGCAGGTGCAGCTTGTTCTGTTGATCCTTCCACTGCGATGTTCGAAGTGAAGCAAGTGTACGAACCATTGTGACAAGCAGGTCCTACTTGTTCAACTAGAACCAATAGCGTATCCGCGTCGCAATCGTAGCGAAGTGCTTTCACCTTTTGCGTATGACCGGACGTTGCCCCTTTATTCCAAAGCTCATTGCGTGAACGGCTCCAGAACCAAGTATCCCCCGTTTGAATCGTACGCTGCAAAGACTCACTGTTCATGTAGGCCAGCATCAGCACTTCTTTACTTCCGGCATCTTGCACGATGGCAGGTACAAGTCCTTGCGCATCGTATTTAATTTGATCTACTGAAAATGTCATCGAATTTCAACCCCTTTACCTTTCAGGTCCGCTTTGACCCCGTCTATCGTTAACTCTTTATAGTGAAAAATCGTCGCTGCCAGCCCTGCATCAGCCTTGCCTTCGGTGAATACATCGTAGAAATGCTCCGCTTTCCCCGCTCCGCCTGAAGCAATTACAGGAATCGTCAATAACTCGGACACCGCCCGGGTCAGCTTCAGATCAAAGCCATCCTTCGTTCCGTCCGCATCCATGCTAGTCAACAAGATTTCGCCAGCGCCTAGCTCCTCTACGCGTTTCGCCCATTCCAGTGTCTTGATGCCTGTCGGTTTGCGTCCGCCATGGGTGTACACTTCCCACTCGCCCCACTCCGGATTGAACTTCGCATCAATGGCTACCACAATACACTGGGAACCGAACTTCCGTGCACCATCCGATACGAGCTGAGGATTCAGCACCGCCGCCGTGTTGATTCCGATTTTGTCCGCGCCTGCGCGTAAGAGACGTTTCATATCATCGACACTTGAAATTCCCCCACCTACTGTAAAAGGGATCGTAATCTCTCCTGCTGTCTGACGAACGACCTCAACCATCGTTGCGCGTCCTTCAACGGATGCAGAAATGTCGAGAAACACAAGCTCATCCGCACCTTCTTTATCATAAATCGCCGCAAGCTCAACCGGATCACCAGCATCACGTAAATTCACGAAATTCACGCCTTTCACCACTCGGCCATCCTTGACGTCGAGACAAGGGATAATTCTTTTGGCTAACATGCTCAGCACCTCCTTGAGACTATTACACCTTATTTACACAAGGTCAAAAAATTACCCAACAGCTGCATACCGTTATCGCCGCTTTTCTCAGGGTGGAATTGCATGCCGTAGACGTTATCACGACCTACAATCGCCGTTACAGGTTGATAGTAGTCGGTCACTGCCAACAGATCGCTTTCCCGCTCAGGCTTCACATGATAGGAGTGTACGAAATACACGTGCCCTTCCTCCATGCCTTTGAAAATAGGACTGTCACTCTGCTTATAGCTGAGTCGATTCCAGCCCATATGCGGCACCTTGTAGTCTCCGCGGAAACGTACAACAGACCCAGGAAGAAGTCCCAGCCCCTCATGCTCTCCGTGCTCTTCACTGCTGCTGAACAATAGCTGCATACCTAAGCAAATGCCGATCAAAGGCTTACCAGACGCTGCATACTGCTTCACAACCTCACCTAGACCTGTTTCACGCAGATGCTCCATCGCATCGCCGAACGCGCCGACGCCAGGAAGAATCGCACCTTCTGCTGCCAGAATTTGCGCCGGATCACCCGTCACAACCGCTTCATAGCCGAGTCTTTCTACCGCTTTGCTCACGCTATGTAAATTGCCCATTCCATAATCAATAATGGCGATCATGCCTACAGCACTCCCTTCGTCGAAGGAACCCCCTGCACACGAGGATCAATCGATGTTGCTTCATCTAGCGCACGCCCTAACGCTTTGAACACACCTTCAATCATGTGGTGCGTGTTCTTGCCGTAATGAACGATGACATGCAAGGTAATACGTGCTTCAAGAGCAAACTTCCAGAGGAATTCCTCCACCAGCTGTGTTTCAAAGGAACCAACATTCGCTGTAGGGTATTCCGCACGGTATTCAAAATGAGGACGGTTGGAGATATCAATCACAACTTGAGCTAATGCTTCGTCCATCGGGACGAATACGCTCGCGTAGCGTTTGATACCCCGTTTGTCGCCTAGCGCTTCGCGCAGTGTTTGACCTAGACAAATCCCGATATCCTCTACCGTATGGTGGTCATCGATTTCGATATCGCCTTTGGCATCTACATTCAAATTGAAATGACCATGCTTTGTGAACAAATCTAGCATATGGTTCAGGAAGGGAACGTCTGTTTGGAGCTCGGAAATCCCTGTACCATCTACTTCAAAAGCGAGCTTAATGTCCGTTTCATTGGTCTTACGAGCTACGCTCGCTGAACGCGTTCTTACTTGATCTTGTTCCGCCATTTATTTCAACTTCCCTTCTTTTTTAAGTCGGATCTCTACCGCACGCGCATGACCCTCCAGCCCTTCATTCCGAGCCAAAGTCATAATCATGTCGCCGTTCGCGAGTAATGCTTCTTTGCTATAGTGAATGACGCTTGATTTTTTGAGGAAATCGTCCACATTCAGTGGCGATGAGAATCTTGCTGTGCCATTCGTCGGCAGCACATGGTTCGGACCGGCGAAATAATCGCCGACAGGCTCTGTGCTGTAGGCCCCTAAGAAAATGGCACCTGCATTTTCAATGCGCGGCAGCCACGTGAAAGGATCCTGTACCAGCAGCTCACAGTGCTCCGGCGCCAAGCGATTGATGACGTCCACGCCTTCGTAGAGTGAGTCGACAAGCAAGATCGCGCCTTTGGTCGCTGTCGAGACAGCGGCTATGGCTTTCTTCGGCAGCACATCCAGCTGCCGCCATAACTCTAGCCGAACCTCTTCGGCTAGCTCGCGGGAAGGTGTCACCAGAATCGACGGTGACATCTCATCATGCTCGGCCTGCGCCAGCAAATCGGCCGCGACGTATTCAGGATCGGCGTGCTCGTCGGCGAGCACGACAATGTCCGTTGGTCCGGCGATCATGTCGATATCGACGACGCCGAACACGAAGCGCTTCGCTAGCGCGACGTAAATGTTGCCCGGGCCGACGATCTTGTCGACCGGCGCGATTGATTCTGTCCCGTAGGCCAGCGCGGCAATCGCTTGCGCCCCGCCTACGCGGTAGATCTCTTTCACACCTGCTTCGGCCGCGGCCACGAGGATGTGCGGGTTAATGCCCTCTTCACCCGCGGTGGACGGAGGCGTTACCATCGCGATCTCTGGCACCCCTGCGACGATCGCAGGGATAGCGTTCATGAGCACGGAGGACGGGTACGCCGCCTTCCCTCCGGGCACGTACAATCCGACCCGCTTCAGCGGTCGGATGATTTGGCCCAGCAGACTGCCGTCTGGCTGCAGGTCCATCCAGGAATTGCGTTTCTGCTTCTCATGAAACGCACGAATGTTAGCGGCGGCTTGACGCAGCGCCGCCAGGAATGCGGCGTCGACCTGCGCGTACGCCGCTTGGATCTCTTCGTCGCTGACGCGAAGCTCAGCGACGTCTACGCCGTCGAACTGCTGCGCTAGTCGACGCAGCGCGGTATCGCCGTCCTGCCGCACCTCATCGATGATGCGGCGGACGGACTCATTTTGCTCGGGTGAGCCGTATTCGACCTCACGGTTTAATTGAAATTCGGAGGCGGGCATAATCCGCATCTTCATCTTCCTCTCATCTTTACTAATTCAAGCTATAGCCTCACTGTTGGCAGTACGTCCTGCAACATATCGCACAACCGTTGGATGGAATCGTTCTTCATCCGATAACTCACGCGATTCGCAATTAAGCGGCTCGTGATTTGAAAGATTTCCTCTTGCTCCACAAGACCATTTTCCTTCAACGTTTGGCCTGTCTCCACCATATCTACGATGCGGTCAGCTAGTCCGATTAATGGCGCCAGCTCGATCGAACCATTCAATTTAATGACTTCCACTTGCTGTCCTTGTTCCCGGAAGTACTGAGAAGCTACATTCGGATACTTAGTCGCAACACGCGGGTTGATTACCTGTTTCCAATCCGGTAACCCAATTACCGACATGCGGCACCGTGCGATTCCAAGATCAAGCAATTCGTAAACATTCCGATTTTCTTCCATCAGAACATCCTTGCCTACAACTCCAATATCGGCTACGCCATATTCCACATAGGTCGGTACATCGACCGGCTTAGCTAAAATAAATTCCATCCTCGCCCCTGGCACAGGAATGATCAAACGGCGGCCTTCTTCCAAATCCTCAGGAATAGGCAAACCAGCTTTCGTAAACAGCTTCGCTGCTTGTTTATAGATACGGCCTTTCGGCATCGCTACTTTAAGAATATCATCCACCGTTCCAACCTCCTCCAAACTTCCCTCTTTACAGCTGTTTGAGAACCTCAACTGACCAAGAGGCTATTCCGCAATCAATGGGACTACTTCGTCATATCCTGCACGATCCAGTTTATTAAACTGATCTTTCGTCACAAGCTGTGTAATAACGATTCTTACATTATTGTTTTCAATGCTCCGCATAATCCTCGCTTTTTTCAGCGCTTCCTCACGATGCTCCGCATCGTAGGCAATCAGTACGCGTCTCGGTTGATCCACTTGCTCTTTACCCGTTACTTCTAGGATTCGATTCGTCTTCAACGCAAATCCTGTTGCCGGTGCAGGGCGTCCAAACTGACTCAATAAATTATCGTACCGGCCTCCACTGCAGACAGGAAAACCTAATTCAGCAGCATAGCCTTCAAATGTCATACCTGTATAGTAAGAGAAATCCCCAATCATCGTTAAGTCAATCACCACGTGCTCGCTAACACCATAAGCTTTCAGCACATCCCACACTTCGCATAGATGTCGGATCGCGTCCTGTGCGATTGGATGCTGCGAAACCATACGAGCTTGCTCACAGATTTCATCGCCGCCACGAAGGCGCAGTACACCGTTAAGTTCACGTTCAACGTCATGCGCTAGGTCTAGTTTCTTAATCGCTTCTCGGTATCCAACGTAATCACGTCCGAGTAAATGCTCTTTCAGAGAAAGCTGCGCATCGGTGCGCCCTTCCAAGGTTTCTTGGAATAGTCCGTTCAGGAATCCAACATGACCGAGTGCGATCTTAAACTTTTCTACGCCAGCCGCCTGAAGCGAAGCAATCGCTAACGCTACAACTTCAGCATCAGCCTCAGACGAAGCGTCCCCGATCAGTTCAACACCTGTCTGATAAAACTCTGAATCTCTGCCCGCTTCTTCTTCAATCGAACGGAAAACATTCGAGTGATAAGATAGACGGAGCGGAAACTCTTGCTCTTTGAGTAGGGAAGAAGCTACTCGCGCGATAGGCGCCGTTAATTCTGAGCGCAGGACAAGTGTTTTCCCCTTGCGGTCTAGCAGCTTGAACAGTTTCTTATCCTCTGTGGAGCTAGCAACCCCAACTGTATCGTAATATTCAAGTGTAGGTGTAATAATCTGGTTGTAACCCCAGCGTTCCATACAGGCCAATACACGGAATTCTATATTTCTGAGTTTCGTCACCGCATCAGGCAAATAGTCTTTCGCACCTAACGGCTTTTCAAATACTTTTGGCTTCGACACCGTCTCACCTCTATAAGTAGGAGTATAATCAGTTATTCTTACTTTATTGTCCCTAAGTCACTTTATCACGTTAACGTGCTACCATGCTACCAAAATAAAGAATGTACGGCTATTTTAACATGTATCTTTAGGACCGTCAATCGTCTATGCCATGTTCAGCGCTTTAAGAATGGCATATCAACCCATACGTCGTCAACTGTCCTACTACCTCCACTACTGAGAAAAACCACCAGGGGAAACTTTTGGTGCGCGTTCGGGCTCCAGTGCATGTTGAAGGTCAAACCCTAACTCACAACATCTCAGCTTTCGCATATGCAGCGCCATCGAGTATATGCTTAATGAGGCAATACGAATTCCAAACTAACTGGAAAATCTCCAGTTAATTGGGGATGAATTTACGCTTTTCAACGATTAGATGGATTTTCTACATCTATTTCCGCTGAAAGTAGCTCGTTAAGCTCGTTAGGGTGAAATTAACAACAGAAAATCCATCTATTTGCTTCAACCGCCGAAATCCTGTCTATTTAGATGTATAAAATCCAGTTATTTGATATCCCCTAGGTAGGTAGTAAACTTCACCCAACCATACGGACTCTTGGGGCGTTGGCGCCAATGCTGGTCGGCAGTCAGAATTCCCCCAATAGGAAAAGGCATGCTGACGCGGCAGCATGCCCTCTAAGACTACTCTGATTAATCTTCCTCTACGGGTCCATTCGGTGCTTGTCCGTTTTGTCCGTTACCATTGCCATTCGGTGCTTGTCCGTTTTGTCCGTTGCCGTTGCCATTCGGTGCCTGTCCGTTTTGTCCGTTGCCGTTGCCACTACCATTCGGCGCTGGCGTTTGACCGCCATTTGGTACGGGCTTCGGCCCACCATTAGGTCCTGGCGCTTGAGTCGCACTTGGCCCTTGACCTTGGCTTCCTCCGGTACCGCCGCCTTCGATCTTGCCTCCGCCAGTGCCTCCACCGCCACCTTGGCCTTTGCCTCCGCCAGCGCCGTTACCGCCACCTTGACCCTTGCCTCCGCCAGTGCCTTCACCGCCACCTTGACCTTTGCCTCCGCCGATGCCTTCACCGCCGCCGTGGCCCTTGCCTCCGCCGCCACCCTGGCCCTTGCCTCCGCCGTTACCGCCACCCTGGCCTTTGCCTCCGCCAGTGCCTTCACCGCCACCTTTACCGCCGCCTCGGCCCTGTCCAACCCCCTTATGCTTCATATAGCTATAGGTAATTGATTCGAGCGTGCGGCTATCAACGGCGCCGGTTACCGGCAGCCCGTGTTTTTTCTGAAAATACTTTACACCTTGCACAGTTGCATTATCGTAGTAACCGTTAATATCACCAGAGTAGCTTCCCAGTGATTTCAGCATCCCTTGGATAACGAACACATCAGGTCCGCTCGCCTCCTTACCTACAGCCAAACTCGTGTTTGGCAAGGATAGCATCAGCATAAAGGCAAGTATCACTACACCTACATGCTTTCCTATCGACCATCCAAAGTTACCTTTTTTCACTTTTGCGTTTTTACTACGATTCCAATGCTGCACTTCATCGACACCTTCCCTTGACCTATAATTTTACTGCGTCTTTACTATTCCCAATCTGTTATTTTTAATAGTCGTTTTCTTGAGATACTTTGGTGGTAAATTGCTTGCTTGGTTTTCCTCAACAACAAAAAATGGACTCAACATCACATTGATGTTGAGTCCACTACTTTAAGTTTCTTATACTAAGCACTGCCCGACCGAATAACTTGCATCGGATTACCTGCTACGAAGCTATTCGGGGCTACATCCTTATGAACAACAGATCCCGCTCCAATAATCGCATGATCGCCTATCGTCACTCCTGGCAGGATTGTGGTATTAGCTCCAACCATCACATGAGATCCGATGCGCACATCACCTAACCGATATTCCTTCGTTAAATACTCATGCGCCAGAATTGTCGTGTTATAGCCAATAATTGTATTGCTCCCAATGTAGATCCGCTCCGGGAAAAACACATCCACCATCACCATCAAAGCAAATGCTGAGTGTTCACCAACCGTCATTCCTAGAACACGACGATATATCCAGTTTTTCAACCGCAACGATGGCGAATAACGGGTGATTTGAATCCAAATGAAATTTCGCATGGCCTTCCATTTACTAACTGTTTGGTAAATTTGCCATAGCGCATTCGGGCCATCTACGGGATACTTCTCTGTTTGCCTCAATCTACCTTCACATCCGACGATATCCCCACCAAAGGCAATAGGTCAAACATATCATCGACAATATGGTCCGGGTTGTACTGCTCTAAATATGCGCGCCCCTTCCATGACCAGGATACACCGACAGAAGTAACTCCTGCATTTTGAGCGGCCTCGATATCATAGTGACTATCGCCTACCATCATGGTTTCTTCAGCCGAGCTGCCTAGCTCTTTCAGCGCTGCAAAGATACCCTCAGGACTCGGCTTTGGCTCTTTTACATCATCCACTGTCACAATAACGCTGACGTAAGGCGCTAATCCACAAAGTTTGAGTCCCATTAACGTGGTCTGTCTGATTTTACTCGTCACGATTCCGATTTTGATACCATTTTCGTGTAACTTCGCCATGACTGTTCGCACGTTCGGGAATTCCTGCACAAGCTCATCATGTTTAGCAAGGTTGAACGTACGATACTTATTTATGAGCGCTTCGACTTCTTTCTTACCTGTAAAAAACTCCATTTGCTCCACTAGCGGGCGCCCCATATTGGGGATAATAAGCTCCCGGCTAATAGCTTCCGGTGTTTCGCCTTCCAAGCTATGCAAAAACGATTGTACAATTAACTCATTCGTGTCTACAATCGTGCCATCCAAATCAAATAGTACGGTTTGAATCATAGTTGACTCCTTTATCTGTCTCTTCTTCATTGACTACTTTGTTTTTATCAAGCGCTAGTTTAGATACAATCGGATCTGAATACCGTTCATTGGCATAACCTTTTTTCCTTCTAATGATGATCATGATCACAGCCGCAATGACAATCAGCAGTGCAAGCAGTTGGGAGAATCGAATGTTCCCTCCATATGTCAGTACACCTGGTTCAAACACAATTTTCATAGGTGACCATAATGCATTCATCAATGAAGCTAACCAACCTGGACCCGTGATGTCCAAACTGTCCGTACGGATTCCTTCAATGAAGAATCGGCCAATGGAATACCAGATGAAATAACTTAGAAATAGCTCGCCTGCTCTTAAGAACGGTCTACGACGAAGCCAGAATAAAAGCGCCAGCCCTACAAAACTCCAAATCGACTCATACAGAAACGCTGGGTGATAGAACGTACCTTCTATATTCATTTGGTTCACGATAAAGTTGGGTAAATGCAGGCTCTCTCTCAGAAATGACTCCTCTACCGGGCCACCATGAGCTTCCTGATTCATGAAATTCCCCCAACGACCAATCGCTTGTCCGACAATAAGACCTGGCGCTAGAATATCGGCAATACGAAAGAAATTATATCCCTTAGCTCGCATGTAGAATGATGTACCGATAATAGCACCGATCAATGCGCCATATATCGCAATCCCACCATGCCATATCATGAATACTTCCCATAAATTGTCCTTATAATCATCCCATTGGAAAGCCACATAATAAATTCTAGCCCCAATAATGGCAGAAGGAACCCCAATTAACAATAAATCCATGAAGAAGTCGGGTACGATTTTGAATCGCTTTCCTTCTCTGATCGCCAACATTAAACCAATTAAAGCTGCTGTACCTAAAATAATGCCATACCATCGAACATGAATCGGTCCGAGGGAGAACGCAATACTTTCTAACATAGTTTCACTCCTTTATTTGGTGAGCGGTTTTCGAAAACCGAAAACTTAGACTTTCCTATGTGGTCAATCAAAATCCTCAAAATCTTCATTCAACGATTCGGTCAACTTATTCGTAAACTGCAGCGCCGCGTTATATCCCATACGCTTTAAGCGATAATTCATCGCCGCAACCTCGACGATGACCGCTAAGTTTCGGCCTGGTCTTACAGGTATTGTAACGAGAGGCAGATCCGTATCGATAATACGCGTTAGCTCCTCATCTAAGCCCAAACGATCATATTGCTTCTCTTGCTGCCAATTCTCCAATTTTACAACAACCGATATCTTCTTTACATTACGAATCGCGCCTGCGCCAAATAGCGTCATGACATTAATGATACCTACACCGCGGATCTCAAGTAAATGACGAATCAATTCTGGTGCATTTCCGGTTAATACTTTATCGCCATTTTGTCTAATTTCTACCGCATCATCCGCAATCAGGCGATGCCCTCGTTTCACAAGCTCAAGGGCAGTTTCACTTTTACCGATCCCACTGCTACCGGTAATCAACATACCTACCCCATAGACATCAACAAGTACACCGTGGATCGTCGTACTGGGAGCAAGCTTATTTTCAAGAAAACCAGTTAATCGACTTGCAAAAATCGTCGTTGAAAGCTGCGTTCTCAGTACAGTCAGATCACGCTTAGTCGCTTCTTCGAGCAATTCAACGGGAACATCCAATCCTCGCGTTACAATAATACAAGGTGTTTCCTCAGAAGCACACAGCTGTTCAACCCGATTTCTCCGAACACCTGTAGTTAACATCTCTATAAACGTAATCTCTGTTTTACCAAGCATCTGAATTCGCTCTTTGGGATGGTAATTGAAATATCCAGCCATTTCAAGACCAGGACGATACAAGTCGCCTGTTATAATCTGACGCTTTAGTCCACCCTCTCCTGCTAACACTTCCATATGTAGCTGTTCCACCATTTCGGAAACCTTTACCTTTTTGGCCATTGTCCTAACTCCTCCGAATTTGCTTATGTACCATATGTTTTCTTTGTTGCACGCAGGCTTCCAATAGTTTCATCGTAATGGAATACCTAATTGAAATCAACTACTGTGTTCACGAACCTCGAAATATACAAAAAAACCAGCCGATAACGGCTGGCCTTTCAGTACAATCCTATAGGTTTGGGTTAACCAAAATGGAAAGTGTTGATTCTTTATCGAAGAAATGAACTTTGTTCATGTCTAGTGCCAATTTAACGTTAGTACCTTCTTTGATTCCGGAACGACCGTCAACACGAGCGATTACTGTGTTAGCGCCGATACCGTTCAAGTACAAGTACATTTCGTGTCCCAAGTTCTCAGTCAATTCAACGTTAACGTTGAATACTGTGTTCGGGGAAGCTTCCAAGAATACTGGCTCTTCGTGAATATCTTCTGGACGAACTCCCAGAATCACTTCTTTGCCAACAAATCCTTTGTCTTTTAGAACTTGTGCTTTACCAGCTGGAACTTCAACGTTGACAGTACCTGCTTTGAAGAATACACCGCCGCCTTCAGATGTCAATGTTCCGGACATGAAGTTCATGGATGGGGATCCGATGAAGCCTGCAACGAACATGTTCACTGGGAAGTTGTAGATTTCTTCTGGTGTAGCAGCTTGTTGAATAATACCTTTATCCATAACAACGATACGATCGCCCATTGTCATAGCTTCGATTTGGTCATGCGTTACGTAGATTGTCGTAACACCAAGACGTTTTGTAAGTTTTGTGATTTCCGCACGCATTTGTACACGAAGTTTCGCATCCAAGTTGGAAAGCGGCTCATCCATTAAGAATACTTGTGGCTCACGAACAATCGCACGACCCAAGGCAACACGTTGACGTTGACCACCGGAAAGAGCTTTTGGCTTACGATCAAGCAAGTGAACGATATCTAGAATTTTCGCTGCTTCGCGAACGCGAGCATCGATATCAGCTTTTTTGAATTTACGAAGTTTCAATCCGAATGCCATGTTTTGATAAACAGTCATATGCGGATAAAGAGCGTAGGATTGGAATACCATCGCGATATCGCGATCTTTTGGAGCTACGTCATTTACAAGGCGGTCTCCGATGTAAAGTTCACCTTCAGTGATTTCCTCTAAACCTGCGATCATACGAAGAGTTGTGGATTTTCCGCAACCGGATGCACCAACAAGAACTACGAACTCTTTGTCAGCAACTTCAAGATGGAAATCTTTAACTGTTGATTCTTCTGCACCAGAATATCTTTTAACGATATGATTTAAACGTACGCCTGCCATGATTTCATTCCCCCTACAATTTATCGTTCAAATGCTTTATTTGTCAACATTTCTATATACACATCTTACCCTACGATCGACGGACTGACTATGCACAATCCCTACAAAAAAATCACTTTCTTTTCGTTACTTTGTACAATAGCAAGGCCAGTCGTACCAAAACCGCATGATTAAACGTTCTAACATCCAGTCCCGTCTCATTCTTGAACTTGTCCAACCGATAAAGCAGCGTATTGCGATGAATATAAAGCTTCTTCGCAGTTTCACTAACATTGCAGTCTAGTGTAAAGAAATGCTCTAACGTCGTTACTGTCTCGCCATCCAGCACATGATCTGTGCCGCGGAGAACCTGCTCCAGGAAATCTGTTTTTTCCTCTTCCTCGATAAGGTGCAACAGCTTCTCTAGACGAAGCTCCCAGCGCAGATGAATAAAGCTTCCGACATGGAAGGATCGGCCCAGCATAATGGTCTCACGCAGCTTAAGTACGGTAGCAAACATAGACTTCGCTGGTTTCACAGGGAAATCAATAGCTAGATGGCATTCGCCTACCCATTCATTTGCCAGCATCTCATACAAGCCTGAGCCAAGTGCATCAAGGGTTTGCTCAACACTTTCTTCCTCGTCCCCATCGCGCTCTTCGCTGCCGCTAGTAATAAGGACCTCTGGCGCTAGGATTAACCACTCTTTTTCTAGCAAAGGAATCAGAATAATCTCCGCTTCAAAAAAAGATTCTAACAGCTTCTTAAGCTCCGTATAAGATACACGCTGGTTCTGAGGATAGTCCCCATACAACAAGAGAGGGATCTTGGTTGAATACAACGACGACTGTGATGCAAGCGCATCAGGCAGCTCAGCGTGGCCTGCTCCACGTTCCATTTGCTGCAGCAGCCAGTCTCTTAATTGATTCGACTTTCTTTCATCTTCTGACAAATAGGAGCCGAATTGCTTCTTCTCTACAGTTTGTTTAGATTCAATCGTAAGTTCGACGAGTTTGCGTTCGGATACAGACAACTTACTCCCATCCATTCTCAGGACACGGACCTCTTTGTGATCCTGTGAAATGAAGAACAGAACTTCCTGTCCCCGGTTCACACTACGACTAAATGCTTCTTGGCGCTCTCCCTGAACCTCCACAAGCTGGTGCCATTCGGAATCCGGTATCAGGCTTATCTGTATTGGCGACTGTAAAACCGCTTCCAATCGCTCTTTGACATGCTCCCAAATCATCTGCCTTCACTCCTTATTGCCTATAGCATCTTCTATATTTATCTCTCTATTGTACCATATGTCTGACTATTCCTGTGAATCGAAAGGAACCCTCCTGCCAAATTGACAAGAAGGTCCTTAAGTAAACGTACTATTTAATTACGCGGCGAGCTGTTACGTAGTGATCTGCCCACCAATCTTTATTAATAGATGTAAATTTCACGCCACCTTCACCATACGTATGAATCATCATTCCGTTACCTACATAAATACCAACATGGCCAATTTTCTTGCCGGAGTCTACTGTTGTGAAGAAGACCAAATCTCCGGTTTGTAAATTACTTTTACTAACGAAAGTGCCTTCCTTCGCTTGGTCGCGAGAAACACGTGGAAGCGTAATTCCGTATTTAGCAAACACAGTTTTGGTAAAAGAAGAACAATCCATTGTTTTGGTTTGACCATATTTGGCACCAAAAACGTATGGAGTACCAAGATATTTCTGAGCGGTTAGAATCAACTCGGCTTTCAAACGATCCTTAGATGAAAGAATACTTCTTCCCCCAATAAAGCTGCCTTTAAGCTCACTTACATTACGAGTGACGACTTCGTCTTTGTTCTGGGATGCCATGACCATTTTACCCTGGCCTACATAAATCCCAGCAAACGTTGGCTTTGAACCACTACCAAAGAACAAGACGTCACCTGGCTCAGCTTTATCTATTTTCGTGATTTTCGTTGATTTCATATTGAATTGACCTGCTAAAGTTCTAGGTACTGTGTAATTTAACGTTTCAAAGACATAATAGATCAGTCCTGATGAATCAAACCCTGCAGATGGTGTTTCATCACTTTTGGAGTAATCTACGCCAACCATTTTTTTGGCCAAAGAAACGGCATCCATATCATCATTTGCAGCATAAGCGGAAACAGCAGTTGTTGCTGATAATGCGATCGTGATCGCAGCAGTTATTCCTAGCGTGCGGTGTGCAAGACTCTTTAACATTGTATTTCCTCCTGTACGTGCTCTCTTGGGTGTATTGGGTAAAATGGAAAACTTCTCAGTTACTAGTACAAGATTACCATGGTAATGAAAAGACTTTCATTCCTTAAATATTTCCTATCATCCATGACATTGGCAATGGTGCCAATTCCTTCATTCCTCCAAAATTACAACTTCATAAGGTCCACCCTCATATTCCTCATGAATTTGGAAATAATTGTAGTAGCACTTTTCTGGTTTCTATTCTCGTTAGTTATGGAGGTGACAAGCATGAAAGATTATAATCATTATCCAACCTTTGATGTCATGGAAGAAAGCAGGGATTGGGATATACACACGAGATTCATTGTGACAGCTCGACTTATTCGTGAACACACATACGGATATATATCAGTCGTTGAGGCAGAAACCCTTCGTGCTTGGTGTTCACTGCTTATGGACGATTATCGCGGAGAAATCATTCAATACGTCATCAACCATATCGACCAGGTATTATCTGAAAATAAAGGTGAAGGACAACGAAAAGTGGGTACACCTCCGGTTCGTGTACTTTTACGTCAAGGACTCAAAGCAATTAATGAAACGGGATGGATCGTAAATAGTCAACCGTTCTTTGAGTTAGATGAAATGAACCAACGAAGCATTATGCTGCAAATTAGCGACGATAGCTATCCTCAAACGATAAATTGGAATGGCATCCCTCAAAAAATCTTATTTCAAAAGCTGCTTCAACTCAGTGTTGAAGCCTACTATGCCCATCCGTTGGTCTGGTCGGAAATTGGGTTCGGAGGGCCTGCATATCCTCGTGGATATACATTACATACTCCTGACCAACTTGAGTCCTGGGAGGCTGCGAAACGATCATGAAGTGGCGCTATGAAGATGAAACTGTAGACATTGTCATCGTAGGAGCAGGTGCTGCTGGAGGTGTTCTAGCCAAAGAGCTTAGCGAGGCTGGACTCGGAGTGGTTGTAATTGATGCTGGGCCTTGGCGCGACCCTGAGAAGGATTTTGCAAGTGATGAACTAAGTATGAAGCGTCTGACTTGGGAAGATACACGTCTTGTTGATGCAGCCGAGTCATTCGTTACCGGAAAGCATCAGTCTGGACAAGGGATTGGTGGTGGCACCCAGAATTTTACGGGGGTTTTTCTGCGATTTCATGAATCTGATTTCAAAACGAAAGCCATTGATGGTGTTGGAGAAGATTGGCCCATTCACTACAAAGACTTAGAGCCCTATTACACGCGTATCGAAAAAGAAATCTCCGTATCCGGACCTAAGCATTATCCTTGGGGAAACTTCCAGGGTCCCTATCCTTCTCCAGCGCTTGATTCCCTTAGCCCCAATGCCGTCTTATTTCACAAAGGCTGCAAATCCCTTGGTATTCAATCTGTACCTACACCACTCGCCATCCTCTCTAACCCGTTAGAAGGGCGCTCTGCCTGCACCAATCGGGGATTCTGCCTGCAAGGTTGCATGCCCAATGCGAAATTCAGCACGTTAATCGTACATATTCCCAAAGCCGTTCAGGCTGGGGCCGAAATTCTCGCAGATTGCAGAGTCACTCAAATCGAAGTAAATGATTATGGACATGCTTGCGGGGTTCTCTTCGTTCACGAAGGCACAACCTATCGGCAACGGGCCAAAACCGTTATTCTCTGCGCTCATGTTGTAGAAACGCCTCGTTTGCTTCTGCATTCCGCCACACCACAATTCCCTGATGGATTAGCTAATTCCAGCGGATGGGTGGGCAGATCAATTATGACGCATAGCAGCCACGACGTTTATGCCAAATTTGAAGAGGAAGTCCGATTGTACAAAGGGACACCCGTCCTAGCATCTACACAGGATTTCTACGATACTGATCCACGCAGAGGCTTTGTCCGAGGGTATACCATACACGCTCACGGCTCTCGACCTATTGAGATGGCAGAAGGCATTCGCAAGGCCACTGAGGCGCCTCTATGGGGCTCGTCCTTCAGACAAGCTATGCAGGATTACAACTTCTATGGTCGTCTCAAAATGGTAGGAGAGGTACTGCCCGCCTGGAACAATCACGTATCGTTATCTAATGAAAAAGATGAATATGGCATACCAATGGCTTCATTGGCCTTCAATTACTGCGATAATGATATCAAGCTCTTAGAGCACGCTGTTGACAATATGAAGTTGATTCTCCGCGCCGCTGGTGGAGAGATCTCCTACGTCGTTCCTGATACCCAACATTTGATGGGTGGATGCCGGATGGGGAATGATCCCGCGACATCCGTAGTTAACTCGTATGGTCAAAGTCACGATATACCCAACCTGTTCATTTGCGATGCTAGCTTATTCGTCACCTCTAGCGGAGCTAATCCTACGCTTACCGTAATGGCCTTAGCAGCACGAACAGCTGATTACATCATTGACCTAGCTAGCTCTTGATTGTTATCCTTAACAGCAAGTACACGAAGGGAAGGAGCTTGTTATCCTTATGGCCATTGCTGAATTTACGATCATCCCCATCGGGACAGCCACAACCAGCCTTAGCAGCTATGTCGCTGACCTCCATAAAGAATTAGAGCGACATCCCGATATCCGCTTTCAAATGACACCCATGGGCACCATCCTCGAGGGCCCCTTAGACCGTTTATTCGAGGTCATCCGTGCCGTTCACGAGGTTCCCTTCTTGCATGGAGCTGCGCGTGTATCCACTTCCATCAAAATCGATGATCGCCGCGACAAGCCCGCCTCCATGGAACAAAAAATGCAGTCTGTCGCAGACAAGCTATGAACAGCAAAAAAAGCATCCTGCTAAGGGATGCTTTTTCTATATATAATGGAAACAAAAAAAGACCCCACGGTCTTGTACGTTTTCTTATAAAAGTGAGTCATGTAGGATTCGAACCTACGACACCCTGATTAAAAGTCAGGTGCTCTACCAACTGAGCTAATGACTCGTAGGTGAAAGGGAAAATGGAGGCTGATGGATTCGAACCACCGAACTCGAAGAGAGCAGATTTACAGTCTGCCGTGTTTAGCCACTTCACTAAGCCTCCGGATACGAGATACCCGTATTGCCTAAGCAATACAACCATCTCAATGGCTTTGGACGGAATCGAACCGCCGACACGAGGATTTTCAGTCCTCTGCTCTACCGACTGAGCTACAAAGCCAAATGATTATTTATAGCATGTCCTACATTAATTGTAAAAGAAATGGCGGAGCTGACGGGATTCGAACCCGCGGTCTCCTGCGTGACAGGCAGGCATGTTAGGCCACTACACCACAGCTCCATGCTACAAAAGGTCTTGCCATAAAAATGGTGCCGTCGAGAGGACTTGAACCCCCAACCTACTGATTACAAGTCAGTTGCTCTACCAGTTGAGCTACAACGGCGTAAAGATAATGGTGGAGGCTGACGGGATCGAACCGCCGACCCTCTGCTTGTAAGGCAGATGCTCTCCCAGCTGAGCTAAGCCTCCATCTGGTGTTTTGGTTTTATGGTAGCGGCAGAGGGGCTCGAACCCCCGACCTTACGGGTATGAACCGTACGCTCTAGCCAGCTGAGCTACGCCGCCACATAAAAGTGTATATATATTTGGAACTGGCGGAGAGAGAGGGATTCGAACCCTCGCACCACTTACGCAGTCTAACCCCTTAGCAGAGGGTCCCCTTATAGCCACTTGGGTATCTCTCCAAGATATATATACTTCAGGAATAGTATTCCCTGAAAACTAGATACGAAACTTACGTAAAGTGAACTTTTAGGTTTATTGGTTAAGCCCTCGACCGATTAGTATTCGTCAGCTGCATACGTTGCCGCACTTCCACCTCGAACCTATCAACCTCGTCGTCTACAAGGG